>NZ_JARANY010000029.1 GCF_029889885.1 Chromohalobacter sp. 296-RDG | reverse complement strand
GCCCAGCGCGCCGAGCGTCTCGGTTTCGAGCTGATCGAACTGCACGCGGCGCATGGCTATCTATTGCATGAGTTCTTGTCGCCGCTTTCCAACCAGCGCGATGACGAATACGGCGGCAGTCTGGAAAACCGCATGCGAATCGTGCTGGAGATCTTCGATGCCGTGCGTGCGGTGTTCCCGGATGACAAGCCAGTCGGCATCCGCATCTCTGGTAGCGACTGGGTCGAAGGCGGCTGGGATCTGGAGCAGAGCATCGAATTGGCCAAGGCGCTCGACGCCCGTGGCTGCAGCTTCATCGACTGCTCCGGTGGCGGACTGGACCCGCGCCAGACGCTGAACGTCGGCCCCAACTATCAAGTGCCATTCGCTCGCCGCATGAAGCAGGAAGTCGCCATGCCGGTCATTGCTGTCGGCCTGATCACCGAACCGGAACAGGCCGAAGGCATCGTGTTCAGCGACGAGGCGGACGCCGTCGCCCTGGCCCGCGGCATGCTCTATGACCCGCGCTGGCCGTGGCACGCCGCCGCCAAACTCGGCGCTACCGTAAATGCCCCGAAGCAATATTTGCGCAGCCAGCCGCATACGTTGAAAGGGCTATTTGGTTAACCCGACGTACAATGGCTTAGGCGCTTTTCAGACGGCCCGCATCCTTGAAACGATACGGGCCGCTTGTTGTCACGCGCTAGCTCATAGCGTCACGACTGCGCCGCCATACCCGCCTAGTTCTCCAGCGGTTCGTAGGGCAAGCCGACGTAGTTCTCGGCGATGGGATACGCAACTCCTCGACCTCCTGCTCAATAACCCGCACTCAGCAAGTCACCTACTCCGTGGCCCGCCGCCGGGATACCGACGAGACTCCGTCGCCAGATACTTGATAAGATAACGTTTTATTTCACCACCCCGGGAACGCTCGATGGTTCATAAAAAGGCAATCGCGCATTCAGTGTCATTCGCCGCTTTTCTTGGCCCTTTTACTCAAACCGTCTACGTTCCCATCCTCCCCGAGCTGCAAGACACGCTGTCCACCAGCCAACTGCTCATCAACGCCAGTATCTCGGTCTTTACCTTCATCATCGCCTTCATGCAGATCCTTTACGGTCCGCTGACCGACAGCCTGGGACGCAAGAAGGTCTTGCTCCCCGGGATCGCACTGTACGTCGCGGCGTCGATCGGTTGCTTCTATGCCGACCACATCACCTCACTGCTCTTCTTTCGCGTATTTCAAGCGGTAGGGATCGCCACGGGGTCGGTGGTCGCCGTCACCGTCATCGGCGACCTTTTCCAGGGTGAGAAGCGTCTCAAGGCGATGGGGACTTTTCAGATGATGGTCGCCCTCGGCCCTGTCATCGGACCGGTGGCGGGTGGTTTCATCGCGGGACGCTTCGACTATCATTTCGTATTTCTGGCGCTGGCCATCGCCGGGGCGCTGGTCGGCATCATCAACTGGGCATTGCTCAGAGAAACTAAGCCCGCCGGTCCCGCACGTAAGATCGACATAGCCGAATACGCACGCATCGCGCGCGACCGCCAGGGGCTGACCATCGGTATTCTGGGCTTTGTCCAGTTCTACATTTACTACAATTTCCTGGTCTATCTGCCGGTGATTCTCGATCAGAGCTACACGCTCTCCGTGGCCCAGAAGGGGCTGATGTTCCTGCCGCTTTCCGTGGCCTTAGTGCTGGGAAGTTTCCTGAGCAGCCGTGTGCAGAAACGCCTCTCCACGGAAAGCCTGCTGGTAATCACCGCCTTGCTATGCGCCATCGATGTCATGGCTTTCATGGTCACGGCAGCACATTCGCTGACACTGCTCATCACGACGACACTCCTGTTCGGGTTGCTACTGGGCCTGTCGCTTCCCGCACAGACCGCGCTGCTGACGCGCGTCTTCGTCTCCCACCGCGCTACCGCCGTGGGGCTCTACAATTTCTTTCGCTTCATGGGTATGGCCAGTGGGCCGTTTCTCGGTGCCCTTTTGTTCAGCCTCGGCGGTCTCACGCTATTGTTCAGCATCGCCGCCCTGCTGTTCCTGCTTATCGCCCTACTCGCTTGGCGTAATCTCATTCCCGCCCGACGCGCCTAGACAATGGCTATCTCAGAGGTACCCTTGCCCTGGAGAGGCCAATCGCGCCTAGAATGAATGTATGCATCTCGCCTGTTGCCAGGCGTGGGTCGTATTCATCGCGCACAGGAGATCCCCATGTCATTGACGCCTTCCACCATGATCGAGCTGGGCTCCCCACTGCCAGCGTTTCGGCTTCCCGATGCCGAGGGCAAGGAGGTCGACAGCGCTGACGTCGCCGGGCGCCCGGTCCTGGTGGCGTTCATCTGCAATCACTGCCCGTTCGTCAAGCATATCGCGGATGCTTTCGCCGACTTCGCCCGCGAGTATCAGGCCAAGGGCTTGTCGGTGATCGCCATCAACAGCAACGACTTTCACGCCCACCCGGATGACAACCCCGAGCACATGCGTGCAGAAACCGAAGCACGCGGCTACACCTTCGATTATCTGGTGGACGAAAGCCAGGACGTGGCGCGCGCCTTCGAGGCGGCCTGCACACCGGATTTCTTTCTCTTCGACCACGAGCACCGCCTGGCCTACCGAGGGCAGTTCGACGCCAGCCGGCCCAGTAAGGAGACGCCGGTCACCGGAGAGGATTTACGCGCCGCCGCCGATGCCGTGCTCGCGGACCGCACACCGTCGGCCCAGCAAATCCCCTCCATGGGCTGCAACATCAAATGGAAGTGAGCAATATGCAACGCGCGCGGGAGCGGACCACCGAGGCTCCCCGCCGACACCGCTGGTGCTCGATCACGTGCTTTCCGAGCGCCTGGGGCGGCGCGTGTGGCTCAAGGCTGAATCACTGCAGCGCACCGGCTTGTTCAAGGCGCGCGGCGCTCTGAACTGGTTGGGCACGGCCAGTGACGAGGAGCTCAGAGTGGGCTGGGCGCCGTGTCCGCCGGCAACCACGGCCTGGGGCTGGCCTGGGTGATCTCGTCCAGAGTAGCGAGCGGCTTCTCCTCCACCAACTGGCGTATTAGGCGCTTCTCTGCATCACTGATCTTTCTGGGTCGTCCGCCCTTCGAGATGGATGCTTCCCCTGACTGGAAGGCCTACATCGTGTCAGCCCTATTGTTTTGTAAACACCCTCTAAGCGCCTATGCGCGGGGCAAATTCGCCCCGCGCAACCTCCTGCCTTCGCTCTCCTTCAGCACCTCTTTCGCTCCCTTCCGACCAAAGTCTAGGTACGTCCGATTGTCGTGATGTCCCGGTGTTTCTATGATGGGCCTTTCCCATCGGCGACCGCTCGACCCGTCACGACGCCGATGCCGTGCCCTCGGCAACCGCTTTTGCAGCTTCTTTTCAGGATCTTGTCATGACCGATTCCACTACACCGGATATCCTGACCTTCGGTGAAGCGATGACGCTGTTCATCGCCGAAACCCCCGGCGACTTGGCCGAGGTCGAGCGCTTCCAGCGGCGCATCGCCGGCGCCGATACCAATGTCGCCATCGGCCTGGCACGGCTGGCCTTTCACGTCGCCTGGATCAGCCGCGTCGGTGACGATGGCTTCGGCACCTTCATTCGCCGCACCCTCAAAGGCGAAGGTCTCGACTGCCGCTATCTGAGTACCGATACCGAGCACCCCACCGGCCTGGTCTTCAAGGAACGCGCCGAACACGGCGAGGATCCCAAGGTGGCCTATTACCGGCGCGGCAGTGCCGCCAGTCACCTGGGCGTGGCCGACGTGAGCGATCTCGACTTCCAGGGTGTGCGCCACCTGCACGCCACCGGCTTGCCCCCCGTGCTTTCGCCGAGCACGCGCGAGCTCGCCTTCCACATGCTGGAACGCGCTCGCGAGGCCGGCCTCACGATCAGCTTCGACCCTAACCTGCGTCCCTCGCTGTGGAACAGCGAAGCCGAGATGCGCGAGACCCTCAATGCGCTGGCCGCACACGCTGACTGGGTACTGCCAGGGCTCGCCGAGGGCCAGCGCCTGACCGGCCTCGATAGTGCGCACGACATCGCCGGCTATTATCTCGATCAAGGCGCCAGCGGCGTCATCGTCAAGCTCGGTCCGGAAGGCAGCTACGTGCGCACGGCGGACGATGCTGGCATGGTAAAGGGCGTGGCTGCGGCCCGCGTCGTCGATACCGTGGGCGCCGGCGACGGCTTCGCGGTGGGCGTGATCAGCGCCTTGCTCGACGGACTCTCGCCACGCCAGGCCGCGCATCGCGGCAATCTCATCGGTGCCGAACAGGTGCAGGTCGTCGGCGACATGGAGGGCCTGCCACACCGGAACCGACTGCGCGACCTGGAAGCTGCACACCCATTGGCGTGACAGTACGTTCCCATGCTTCATCCATTACCAGGAGACCAGGAGCCCCAAATGACCAAGCGCATCCTCGCCTACGGGCGACTCAAGCCCCATCACCTCGAACAATTGCGCCAGCATTTCCATGTCGATTACTTCGACACGCTGGAAAGCGCCGACGACCCCGCGTTTCGTGAAGCGCTGGGGCAGGCCCATGGCTTGCTGGGCGCTAGCCTGCCGATCACCTCCGAGCTGCTCGACGATGCGCCCCACCTGGAGGCTATCTCGAGCATCTCGGTGGGGGTCGACAACTACCCGGTTGAGGAACTGACCCGACGCAACATCCTGCTCTGCCACACGCCGGACGTGCTTACTGAAACCACGGCGGATACCGGCTTCCTGTTGATCATGGCCAGTGCCCGCCGGGCGGTGGAACTCGCCACCATGGTCAAGCAAGGTCAATGGACGAGCAGCATCGGCGAGACTCACTTCGGCACCGATGTCCACGGCAAGACGTTGGGTATGGTCGGCTTCGGACGCATCGGTCAGGCCATCGCGCGGCGCGGCGCACTGGGCTTCGGCATGCAGGTGCTCTACACCCATGCCTCGCCCAAGCCGGCGTTAGAGGAAGAGCTGGGCGCCACGCACTGCGAATTCAACGCCTTGCTCGAGCAGGCCGACTTCGTCTGCGTCAACGTGCCGCTGACCGCAGAGACCACCGGTTTGATCGACGCGGACGTGCTCAAGCGCATGAAATCCTCGGCGATTCTGATCAACATCGCACGCGGCAAGGTGGCCGACGAGGAGGCGCTGATCGAGGCACTCTCAAACGGCGAGATCCACGCCGCGGGGCTGGACGTCTTCGCCCGCGAGCCACTGCCCGCCGATTCCCCGCTTACGCGCATGGATAACGTCGTCACCCTGCCGCATATCGGCTCGGCGACGCATGAAACCCGCGAAGCCATGGCCCAGCGCGCCGTCGACAACGTCATCGCCGGCCTAGAGGGCCAACAACCGCCGAGCCCCTATAACGACGTCACACCACACGGCTGACCTCTCTCCCACACCCCGCACGCGCCACGTTTCTTCTCGCCTGCTCCTCTCGGTGCGGGCGTTTTCGATGCCCGGCACGCACGCTTGAAACCTGGTATCCCGCCCCCAGTCAATGATCACTGATAGCGGTCCCAGCGCCGCGCACTTTTCGACTCGGGAGCCACCTCATGCCCTCCAGCATTGCCCTTATCACCGGCGCCGGCCGAGGCCTCGGTCGCAGCATGGCATTGCACCTCGTCGCCAACGGTGTCGGCATCATCGGCACCTACTGCAGTCATCGCGACGAAGCGCTGGCGGTCGCACGTGAGATCGAGGCGGCCGGTGGCACGGCAGCGATGCTCGAACTCGACGTCGGCGATAGTACCGCCTTCGCCGAATTCAAGGACAACGTAACGGACACGCTTGAAAACATCTTCGGTGGTACGGAGCTGGACGCCGTGGTCCACAACGCCGGTGCAGGCATTCTCGCCCCCTACGAGGAGACCGCCGAGGATGATCTCGACGCCCTGTATCGCACCCACTTCAAGGGGCCGTTCCTGCTCAGCCAGGCCCTGCTGCCGATGATCGCTCGGGGCGGACGCATCCTGAACGTCTCCACCGCAGCGACACGCTTCGTGCTGGACAACCACTGCGCCTATTCGGCCATGAAGAGCGCACTGGAGGTGACCACACGCTACATGGCCAAGGAACTCGGCGAGCGTCGGATCACGGTCAACGCCATCGCCCCCGGCGCCGTGGAAACCGACTTCGCCGGCGGCGCGGTCCGCGACGATCCGGATCTGAACGCCCATTTCCGCTCGATCACACCACTGGGGCGCACGGCCAAGCCAGATGACATCGGCGCCGCCGTCGCGAGCCTGCTATCAAGCGATTTCGCCTGGCTCAACGGTGAACGCATCGAACTCACCGGTGGGCAATCGCTTTAATAACGTTCTTGAAAGACCCACTAAAGAAAGCTGAGCCACAAGCCCGCTTGACACGGGCCTGTACCCACGCGCTTGGCGTCACCACGCAGTTGCCACCTCTCGCCCACGTAGACCGACGTGGGCATTTTCGACACTGACAACAATCCCCGCTACCTACGACTCTGGTCGCATTTGGACCAAAGGTGAATGGGGTCGTCACGACGACTCTTCTAGACTGATCAACAGATTTGGATCAATCCAAAAACGAGGCATATCAGTCATGGCCAGATTTCCCGAGACCTCGTCGTCCTCACGCGAGAGAGCGCGCCAAAGCGTCACTCTGCAGGACATCGCCGCGCATGCCGGTGTGTCGCGGTCGACGGTCTCGCTGGTGCTGCGTGACAGTCCCTTGGTGGCGGACGCCACGCGCACACGGGTGCAAGCCTCCATCAAAGCCCTCGGTTACGTCTACAACCGTGGCGCGGCCGCGCTGCGCGCCAGCCGCACCTTTACCCTTGGCGTGGTCGTCTACGACATCGCCAACCCGTTCTTCGGCGCCATGGTGGCGGGCATCGACTCAGTCCTGCATCGCGAGAACTATGTCTCGTTCCTGGCCAACAGCGAAGACTCTCCCGAGCGTCAGCAACGCTTTCTGGAGCGCATGCGGGAGCAGCGTGTCGACGGTTTGCTGCTATGCCCCGCCGAAGGCACCGATCCCGCGCTTCTCACCCAACTCGTGGACTGGAACATGCCTTGCGTTCAGGTGTTGCGCCATATCGGCACACCCCCGTTCGACTACGCCAGTACCGATTTCGAGCTCGGGGTCCGCCAGGCCGTGGATCATCTCGTCACGCTCGGCCATCGGCGTATCGTGTTTCTCGGCGGCGACGCCAGACACTCCGCCACGCAGGCCCGTCACCGGGGCTACCACGAGGCCATGCGTGCCCACAGCCTCGATGATGTGCACCGCGTGATACGCGGCGCGGTCACGCGGCGTGCCGGCTTCGACGCCGTGCAGCACCTGATGCAAGAAAGCCCGCGCCCCACGGCCGTGATCTGTCACAACGACCTGATGGCTCTAGGGGTCATGCTGGGGCTTCAACGGCTGGGCCTGGTTCCCGGCGAAGACTGTGCGGTGGTCGGTACCGACGATATTGAAGAAGCCGCCCTGAGCATGCCCGCACTAACCAGCGTCGCAACCCATCCTTACGCCATCGGCGAGGAGGCGGCGCGACTCGCCATGCGGCGCATTGCCAATCCTGACGGCGCTCGCGAGCAGGTGGTTCTTACACCACGCCTGCAAGTACGCCACTCATGCGCACCAATTCCCACTCCCGAGAAAACATCGTACCGACGATATCCACACGCCACTCTCGACGCCTGATCCGCCCAAAGCGGACATAACAATGAATGAGGTGACATCATGACTCAGCACTGGATCGATCCAAATGCATCCCGCCGCCCCTTTGCCAAGCGCGCGCTCGGCGCCATCGCGCTGACGCTCGGCATGACGTTAGCCGGTGGCGCCCAAGCCGTGGACTTGCGCTTTGGCCATGGCGGCACCGAAGACACCGCTTATCAGCTTGGCGCCGAACGCTTCAAGGAATTGATTGAAGACAAGACCGACGGAGATATCTCCGTCACCATCCTGGGCAACTCCGTTCTCGGCCACGAAACCGAGATGTTCGAGCAACAAATGGCCGGTGCGCTGGACATGTCGATCATCAACCCAGGATTGATCACCGACTTCTCGAAGACCGCCAACGTGTTCTCGATTCCCTTCATGTATCGCGACGTCGATCACTGGAAGGCGGTGCTTGACGGTCCAGTGGGCCGTGAGATAGCCGAAAAGATCGAGGACGAAACCGGCGTCAAGGTGCTGGCCTTCTTCGGAGGAGGCAAGCGCCAGATCGTCAGCACACGGCCATTGGAAAGCCTCGACGATCTTAAAGGCATGAAGCTTCGCACCAACCCCACCGAACCATTGATCGCAGCCTGGAAAGCCTTGGGCACCGAGCCGACCGTCATGGCCTGGAAGGAGATCTATACCGGGCTACAACTTGGTGCCATCGATGGTCTGCTCAACGAAGCCGAGTGGATAGAACGCATGCGCTTTCATGAAGTGGCACCGCATATCGGGCTCTCCGAGCATGACATCACCGTGCGCTTGCTGACGCTCTCGCAAATGACCTGGGAACGCCTCGACGATAGCCAGCGCGACGCGGTCATGGCCGCCGCCAAGGAATCTGCAAGCTACGCTCGCAAGGTACAGCTCAAGCAGGACGCCGAAGCGCTCGAGACGCTCAAGGAAGAAGGCGCCACGCTATACCCCATGGATCGTGAGCGCATGAAAGAGATCGTCGCCGAGCCGCTGCAAAAGGTGATCGATGACATGGGCCTCACCGAACTTCATGACCGGATCGTCAACGTCGAATAATCCCCCGGCCGGGATGAACGCTCCATCCCGGCTCCTGTCGCCGAGGGTTTCGCCATGCCCACCCTGCTTACCGGACTCACCCGGCTCAACCGAGCGCTCGAGCGCCTGCTGGGCGTTATCTTGCTGTTGCTGTTGGCGGCCTTCATCGTGTTCATCGTCTATCAGATCGTCAGCCGCAACCTTCCCATGCTGCCGCGACTGTACTGGACCGAGGAATTCAGCCGCTTCGCCTTTCAGTGGATGATCATGCTGGGTACCGCCATCGGCGTGCTGCATGCCGACCACTTCGTCCTCGAAGCCTTTCCCCGCGGCTCCCGGCTCGACCGCGCGACGCGCCTGATCCGTGACCTGGCCTGCCTCGCGGTCGGCGTCGTATTCGTCTATTACGGCAAGGACTTTGCGCTCTCCGGGCTTCGCCGCAGCGCCACGGCCTCCAAGCTGCCGATGATCGCGGTGTACGTCACGTTCAGCGTGTGCGGCGCGCTGATCATCCTGTTCGCCGCGCAACGGCTCCTGCATGCGACCCTGCATGGCCAGCCGGCCATGGAGCGGGCACTGGACACGCCCTCCGAGCTCGATGAGGCCCTGGCCGATACCACCGAGAGGCCCACCGATTCGCTCAGCGCCCCCGAGCATCGCAACGGCGGCAAGGAGTCTTCTCGATGATGCCGATGGACTGGATGTTCCTGCTACCCTGGCTGTTGTTCGCCGTGCTAGGCATATTGATCGTCGCCGGCGTGCCGATCGCCATGTCGCTGGTGCTCACTTCTTTCGCCGTGATCATGCTCGACCCGCGCCTGACGCCCTGGATCATGTTTCAGCGCATGTACAACGGCATGGACTCGTTCGTGCTACTGGCCGTGCCCCTGTTCCTGCTCGCCGGCAATCTCATGAACGCCGCACGCATCACCGACCGGCTGATCACGCTGTGTCTGCATCTGGTGGGACATTTCAAGGGCGCCCTGGCCCACGTCAACGTCATGGTCAGCATGTTGTTCGCCGGCGTATCCGGCTCCTCGACGGCGGATAGTGCCGGCGTGGGAACGGTGCTGATTCCGGCCATGAAACGGGAAGGCTATCCCGCGCATTTCGCAGTGGCGGTCACGGCCGCGTCGTCGGTCATGGGCATCGTCATCCCGCCGTCGATCAACATGATCGTGTGGGGCGCGTTGACCAACACTTCGATCGCCGGCTTGTTCCTGGGTGGGATCCTGCCCGGGGTAATGATCGGGCTCGCACAGCTACTGCTCAATCTGGGATACGTGCGTCGCTACCAGGTGCCTGTGCGAAGTCGGGCGACACTTACCCAACTCATGCATTCAGGCAAGGACGGCCTGCTCGCGGCGGGCATACCTGTGTTAATCATCGGCGGCATCACGCTAGGGATAGTCACCCCCACTGAAGCGGCAGTGATGGCGGTGCTTTATGCCCTGGTGCTGGGTTTTCTGGTCTACCGCGAGTTGACGCTCAAGAACGTCATGGAGGCTTCGACTTCAACTGTCCGCTTGTGCTCGCTGTCCCTATTCAGCCTGGTCGGTGCGGCGATATTCGGCTATCTGATCAGCTTCTATCAGATTCCGCCGTCGCTGATGAAAGGGGTCAACATCACCGACCCGACCACGCTGCTCATTGTCATGGCCAGCGTCATGTTGCTGATCGGCACCTTCATGGACTCTCTGCCCGCGATGGCGATCCTCGCGCCGATCTTCCAGCCGCTGGCCATGCAGGCGGGCGTGCACCCGGTCCAATTCGGCGTCATCAGCGTCATGGCCCTGGGACTCGGCCTGATCACCCCACCGTATGGCTTATGCCTAATGATCTCAGCCAAGATCGGCGGCATCCCACTGCTCAAGGCGCTTGGCACAACACTGCTTTATCTCGCGGTAATGATCGCTGTTATTGCGCTTCTAATCGTGTATCCGGAACTGATATTGATGATCCCTAAAGCGCTAGTCCCGGATTTCGTATAACAACGCAATCGCTTTGAACGTCGCCCCGGCCTTGCCATCAGGGCCGGGGGCAACTAAAGTTCTATAGAGCGCTTAAAAAACGCCGTTCGCAAACTCGGTATGCTGTCTCAATACTGGGCGTCGCCTGCCGATATTTGGGACAATGAACGGTTTAATCCACTAAGCCCTCGAGGCTCCACCATGTCTCATCCGCTGTGCCTGTTGTTCGACTGCGATGGCACCCTTGTCGATAGCGAACCCCTTCTCGCCAATGTCATGGCCGATGTCCTGACCCGTGCCGGACTACCCTTCGCCGCGCCCCAATACATGGAAGAGTTTCGAGGCGTCAGATTCGCCAACATCGTTGCTGAGCTGGAGCGCCGTTTCGGCGCCTTGGACGACGCCGCCCGAGAGGCCGCCGAGGCGGAGATGCGCTATACCATGCAGACGCGCATGAGCACCGAGTTGCAACCAATTCCGGGGATCCGCGAGGCGCTCGACAGGCTCACCGAGCATCCACGTTGCGTCGCCTCCAATGGCCCCGAACACAAGATTCGCCGCGCCCTCGACAGCACCGGCCTGCGCGCCTACTTCGGCGATCGCCTCTATAGCGGCTACACCATCGAGCGCTGGAAACCCGACCCCGAGCTGTTCCTGCATGCCGCGCGCGAGATGCGGGCTGCGCCCGAACGCTGCGTGGTCATCGACGATGCCGATGTAGGCGTCGCGGCCGGCCTGGCAGCGGGAATGCGCACGATCCACATCAACCGCTTCCCTGAACGCGAAACCACGCCCGAGGGCGCCATCGCCTTGCATGACATGCACGATCTCCCCAGTGCCGTGGCACGACTGGAACAGTTGGAAGCCGTGCTTCACTAAGCCCGTCGGATGGCGTCAACCGATATCGTGCCCCACGCCATGGCGCGTTATCATGGATGTCCGCGACACATCGATTCAGGAGGCGCGCATGGCATCGCTGCAGGACCAGTTACGTGGACGGGTATACTCCACCGAACACGGCGAAGTCTGTCCCGAGTGCCGGAAACCGCTCGTCGAATGTCGCTGTGCCGAAACGGCAGAGGAAGAACGCCTGGCAAGCCTCGACGGGACAGTCCGCCTGCGCCGAGAGACCAAGGGGCGCAAAGGCAAAGGCGTGACTCTGGTAGAAGGCGTGCCACTCAAGGCCGACGCGCTCAAGCCTCTGGCCAAGGCGCTCAAGCAGCGCTGTGGCACTGGCGGCGCCATCCAGGATAGCATCATCGAGATTCAAGGCGATCAGCGCGAAACGCTCAAGGCAGAACTGGAAGCGCGCGGCTATCGTGTCAAATTGGCGGGCGGTTGAACGCTCCGTCGGCTGCTTTCCCTTTTCCTGTGCGAGGAGGCTCTCATGTCCTTGCCTAACGTGCCGCGTAGCCTGCATGCCGTACTTACCGGTTTGTTGCTGCTTGGCCTCGCGGGCTGTGCCAGTGGCCCTGATTTCAATACCCTCGATGCTCGGGTCGTCTTCGATCAGCCGCCCAAGCTATCCAACGATGCTTCTCTCGATGTCACGCTGAAGGATAGCGACGATGCCACCGTGGCAGAAAGCCGCTATACACGCGTCGACACCCCCGCGACCGAGGTCACGTTGCAATATGACCAGGGCGCCATCAAGGCGGCGCATACGTACTTTTTGCAGGCCGAGGTTCGCGATCAAGGGCGCCTGACGCATCTCAACCGTGAGCGCGTCGAAGTCTTCAACGGCGAGACCGGCAGCATACCGACCGTGACGCTGGAGCCCGCTTCACCTTAGTGTGTGGAGCGGAAACGAGCGGAGCGGACGCGCCGCGATATTCGACTCGGCTACGTCCTAGCCGCCGGGGCCTGGGATACGACCTCGCCGGCAGGGGGCGTGGCCATGGTTCGCAGAGCGGCATCCAGCGTCTCGCCCGCCGACGCTTCGACCTTGAGGCTGAACAGCGCGTCGGCGCGCGTGCGCCCCATGTTGATGCAGGCCATCGGCTTGCCCAACTCGGCCGCTCGCCGCGCGAAGCGATAGCCCGAATAGACCATCAGCGACGAACCTACGACTAGCATCGCATCGGCGCCCTCAAGCGCCGCGAATGCCGCGTCCACACGGGAGCGTGGCACGCTGTCGCCGAAGAACACCACATCGGGTTTGAAGATACCGTCACCGCAACGTGCGCATGAAAGCAACGAAAAATCGCCGAAGTCGTCATGCGCCAAGTCGGCATCGCCATCCGGCCCAACACTCGCCTCCTGGCCCGTCCAATGGGGGTTGATACGCGCCAGGGCGGCGTGCACAGCATGGCGCATCTGGGTCGCCCCGCAGTGCATGCAGCGCACCACGTCGGCCTGACCGTGCAGGTCGATTACACGCCGCGATCCGGCGCGCTGGTGGAGTCCATCGACATTCTGCGTGACCAACTGCTCGATGCGTCCGCCACGCTCCAGCGTGGCAAGCGCACGATGCGCGCGTCCAGGCCGCGCCTCCGAAAGCGCCTGGAACCCCACCAGGCTACGCGCCCAGTAGCGTCGACGTGCGATGTCACTGTGCATGAACGTCTGATGCGTCATCGGCGGCGAGCGTTTCCAAGCACCCTGCTGATCGCGATAGTCGGGAATGCCGCTATCGGTACTCATTCCGGCGCCGGTGAGCACGAACAACCGCGAATGACGGGAAAGAAAGGTCGCCAATGATGACGCTGAGGAATCGGACATCGTGATCTCCCGGGCAAAGCCGATGCGCCATGATACAACTGGCGTCCCGTATCGCGACAAGCGCTCATCGCTCGTCGGCATCGCCGATCCCCGGCAAGCTAGCTAGAATGGGCGTTCATGTAACACGTTCTCGACCAGGATGACCGTGATGGCTTGGCTGGAATACGTACTGCCGATCATTTTTCTCGCCCCGCTCGGCGCCACCGCGCTCGTGGTGCTGGCACTGCGCCATCTGGAAGACGGGGCGCTGGTATCGCCCTATGACGGGCGGACACTGCGCGAGTCCGCACAGTCGCTACGCGACCGCCTCGACCGTGCCTATGCCGCACTCTTCCTGGATGGCGCGCTGGGGCCCATCATCACCCTGGCGCCGCTGGTCTACGGCATGGGACGCATGTTGTTCGCCAGCCATCACAGTTGGCTGGAATGGGCGCTTTACGGGCTTTTGACCACCTTGCTGGCATTAGTGCTGTGCTTTCGCTTGATTCGTGACGTGCAGCGCATTCGTCGCCTCAAGCTGGGCCTGGCCTGCGAGCTGGCCGTGGGTCAGGAGCTGGAGCGCCTGATCCGCCCGGAAGCGCACCCCTACTTCGTGTTCCACGATGTGCCCACCGACAGCGACGCCATCGACCATGTCGTAGTGACCCCGCATGGCATATTCGTGGTCGAGGTAAGCGCCCGTACTCCACCATTGGATATCATGGGCGAGGCCCGTACCCAGGTGGTAGTGGCCGGGCAACGCCTACGCTTTCCCGGCTGGCGCGAACGTCAATCCCTGGCGCACACACGGATGGCCGCGAGCTGGTGCCGCCAATGGCTGGCTCGTCACTCCCTGGGCGACATCGCCGTGCAAGGCGTGCTGGTCCTGCCCGGCTGGGAAATAGAGATCGAGCAAGCCCCCAACGGATTGATGGTCGTCAACGGCGAAGGGCTTGCCGCCCTACTCGACGGCACCCCGCTCAAGCCCATGAGCGACGACACACACCAGCGCGTGGTGCAGGCACTCGATCAGCGGATGAAGCGTGGCGAACCTCGCGGCACCCCCTCTCGCGATACTATCTGAACGGCTCAGGCCGAGGCGTCGCTTTGGCGCGCTCCGGCCAACTGTCCCAGTTCCCATAGCACTGCACTCTTGAGCACGGGCAAGAATCACCGCACGCGGCGACACCTCGTGCAGCGTCACTCGCCAATGCTGTCGTGCCATCATGCGTTCCCAGAACCATCATCGCGTCACCGCGGCCGCCGCGAACGGAGACGCCGCAGCCAAGCGCAGTGACGCAGTCGGCACATCATCCTCGTGCATCTGCGAAAGCGACTGCGCCCACAGCATGAAGCTAGCCGCTTCGAAGCCCCATCCTGGCGCGCCGATCAGCGCCACGAGCAGGATGTACACCACCAAGACGACGCTATCCAGCCAGGTAAACTCGCTCACGCGCCCATCCCCATGTGCCCCAACTGACCGTCTAAATAACAGGCTTCCGGGAAGCGTTACCGGAAAGTCCGCTTCGCGGCGTTTGCCAGTCAAACGCTTCTTTTTTGTAACTTTTCCACACCATTGGCCAAGCATCGAACGAACTAACTGGCCGGTTAGAGCTAAAAACGCCGAAAAAACGCCATTTCCTGGATAAGTCAGCGCTTGGCCTCATTACTAAGTTTAGAGATTAAACTTTAGTGGCGTTTATACCATAGTCAAAATGAAAACTTACTACATAATGCTAATAATGTCGTAAATGACGCAGGCATCATTCAGCCATCGCGCCTAGAACATAACGGCGCTTCGAGACCAACAACGTTTCGAGAACAACAAGGGGACCTCATGCCGATACCTTCGACACACCACTGCGCACCCGCTTCGCGTGGGCCAGAACACGCCCACCTCGTTCACTCACCGTTCAGGAGGTCTCGATACTCCCGCGCAACGACCTCGGCGTCGAGCCTCTAGGCTCGCTGAGCGACGCGCACGAACCACCGCATTTCACAAACAACGAAGCTATTCAACGTCACCATGACCAATAACATTACAAGGGAAATCTCATGAGAGACTCACGCCAGTTCACACGCAGACCACTGCTCGCGGCCCTGATCGGCGCTTCCTGCGTCATGCCGGCACTGGCCCATGCCGACATCAACCCCAATTTCTTCGGCTACGCGCGTTCGGGGATCGGTTCCACCGCCGGCGGCGGCAGCCAGACCTGCTTCAAGGCGGCAGGGGCGCCGGCCAAGTACCGCCTGGGTAACGAGTGCGAAACCTATGCCGAGCTGGGCCTGGGCGCCAACCTTTTCGATCAGCAAGGCACGAGTTTCGACTTCGCCAGCCGCGTCGCCTACGTCACCTCGCAGGCCAACGACGACGAATCGCTCAAGGACGACGGCAACAACATCGCCCTGCGCGAGATGTACGTCACCGGCACCAACGCCGTCAGCGGTCTGCCCGAGGGCTCTACGCTGTGGGCCGGTAAGCGCTTCTACAAGCGCCACGACATCCATATGAACGACTACTACTACTGGGATCTTTCCGGCCCGGGCGTGGGTATCTCAGATATCGATATGGGGATCGGCAACCTGAGCCTCGCCTGGGTGAGAAGCTCAGGATCGGATAGCGACAACCTACCCGATGAGAACCAGCGGCTCTCCGACGACACTATCGATGTGCGCTTGACGGACATTCCCACCAATCCCGGCGGCTCGCTGCAACTAGGCGTCGACTACGGCCGCGCCTCGCTATCGGATTGGCAGAAGGACTACTACGACGATACCGGTGTCGACTACGACGAGGGTGACAAGGGCTGGATGGGCACCATCGAGCACACCCAGTCGAACTGGTTCGGCGGCTCCAACACCGTGGCCCTGCAGTACGCCACCGACGGCATCATCACCAGTAATGGCAACGCCGTCGGCCGGGGCTCGGGCAGTCTCGAGCAGGAAGGCGATATGTGGCGCGTACTCGACCACGGCCAGGTCTGGCTGGTGCCGGACAAGCTCGACATGCTGTACACCGCCATCTACGAAGACAAGAACATGGATGACAACTCGGGCCGCAAATGGTTTTCCGCCGGTGTTCGCCCGACCTATTACTGGAACGACATCATGAGCACCGCCGTGGAGCTCGGTTACGATCATATCGAGCCGCAAAGCAACGTCACCGGCTATGATGGCGGCGATCATCACGTTACCAAGCTGACCCTCGCTCAGCAGTGGTCCGCCGGACGCGGCGCCATGGTGCGTCCCACCATTCGCCTGTTCGCCACCTACGCCAAGTGGAACGGCGACGCCTATCAAGATCGGGATGCTGAAGGCTATCGCCAAGCCCACGCATTGGACGCTGGCGCCGGCCCCAACAACGTCGACTTCAACGACACCGACGGCCTGACCTTCGGTGCCCAGATGGAGGTCTGGTGGGGCAGTTGATCGCTCGGCGGTCACAACAGCGACCGTCGACACGCTAGTTAGCTGTATCGATCCTTGAGGCTCCGTCGCATCGGCGACGGAGCCGTTTTTCGCATTCGGGAGTTCATCGTATGCCACAACGCCATCTGGCCATCCTGCTTTCAGGACTGGCCCTCACCAGCCTGGCCGGCTGTGCCTCGCTGGTTCCCCACGACGACACATCCGTGGCGCCGGCGGAGCAAAGTCAGCAAGCGCTCGAGCGCGCCACGGACTGCTGCAGTACGCTTGCCGCCTTGCCTTATCAGTCATTGGCGGTCGGCGAGTCACAGTCATTGACGCTCGACACACAGGCCCCGATGCACCGTTTCGCGGATGGGGCCAGCTACTTCCAAGCGTTCGAGTTGCCACGCACGCGCGAACCGCTGACGTTCAAGCTCACCAGCACCATCGCCAATGATCAGGTCTTCGCCCCCACGGTGCTGGTTCTCGATGAGGATTTTCAGCCCACGCAGCGCGTCGCCAGCGATAAATTCGACTACCTCAGCCCCAACGGTTTCGCCGGTGCGCGTCTGGGCGCTACCTTCGACATTACCCCCGGCCCCGATGCCGCCTACCTAGTGGTCTACAGCAACGACGCCGCACGCCAGGGCACGACGCAGTATGAAAGCGCGGAAAAAGTCTATGCCCGCGTGCGCGGTCTCGCGCTTCCCCCCGGGCCCGACCCCATCGCCGAGCACACCGCCACCGGCAACGTCACCTTGGAAAGCGAAGCCCGCAAGACCAGCGGTGGCCTGCTGACACCGATTCTCGGCACGCGCTCGCATGCCGACAGTGTGACGGCGGATACCGGCACTGACGCTTCGCGCAGCGAGCATGCCGCTCCGTCAAGCGGCGATAGCAACAATGCCTCCGCACCCGACTTCGATTATCGGCGGATGATCGACGCCGCCCTCAAGGCCGACGACATCGAGCTGGCCATGCAACTGGCCGAACGCGCCGAGCGCGAAGGCAACAGCGGTACTCGCGCCTGGCTAGCCGAGCGCCTGCGCAGCGTCTCGCCGTAAACCCGTAACGCATGGCGCGTGGCGAGTGCGTCACTCGCCGCGCAGTCGGCCGCCCATCTCCTGGGCGAGATCGACGGCGTAGTGGTCGGTCATACCGCCGATGAAGTCGAGCATGCGCCGATAGCTGGCGTAGAGCGACCACGACGGTTGGGGCGTGTTCTCGCCGATCAACGCCAGTACGCGCTGGTGCTTGAAGGAAGATTCACCGCTGTGATGCAACTCATACGCCGCGCCGATGAAGGCCTCGAGGAGAATACCCAGCGTCGTATAGGCACCGATTTCCAGCTTGGCCTTGCGTTCGTTCTGGAAGATACGCTCACGGGCGATCTGCTTGGCCGTGCCGACCCCCCAGCCCAAATCGGGATGACACAACTCGAGCAGGTCGCCCTCCAGCGTGCCATTCAGCAACGCACTTTCATGCTGCACGAACACCGCCGCAACATCGTTCACTGCACGTTCCATCGCCGCGCCGCGCAACGCCGCGATACGCCGACGCTGGGACACGCCCCGGGCGTGCATGTCGTCATAGCCCGACGGCGCGCCCCCGGCGATCTGAATGAGTACCTCGGCGACTTCGTCGTAGCGCAGAATGCCCATCTCCAGGCCGTCTTCGAGATCCAGCAGCGCATAGCAGATATCGTCGGCGGCTTCGACGAGATACGCCAGCGGATGCCGGCACCAGGCGGTTTCGCCATACGGCAACAAGCCCAGACGCTCGGCAACCTCGCCCAATTGCTCGCGTTCCGACTGGTAACAGCCGAACTTGCCGGCCCGCGAGGTACGCTCCACCGTCCACGGATACTTGAGCATCGTGCCTAGCGTGGCGGCGGTCAGGCGCATGCCGCCATTGAACTGGTTGTACTCGATCTGGGTGACGATGCGAAACCCTTGGGCATTGCCCTCGTAGGTCAGCAGGTCCTCGCGCTCGGCCGGCGAAAGCTCAGTCAACAGCCCACTGCCCTCCGCTTCGGCACGCTTGAACCAGTCGCGAATGGCGTATTCGCCGGCATGCCCGAACGGCGGATTGCCGATGTCGTGCCCTAAGCAAGCCGCCTGCACGATGACCCCCAAGTCGGCGGGGGTGATCCAGTCCGGTAGCCGCTCGCGCAACTGCTCGCCAACGATCATGCCTAGCGAGCGCCCCACGCAGCCCACCTCCAACGAATGCGTCAAACGCGTGTGGATATGATCGTTGTCGGTCAGCGGGTGCACCTGGGTCTTGCGCCCCAAGCGCCGGAACGACCCGGCGAAGACGATACGGTCGTGATCCTTGTGGAACGGACTGCGCCCGATCTCCTCGCGCGAGCCCCCGTGCTTGTCGTTGAGACGCATCGGGTCGAGCAAGCACTCCCATTGCATGGCGGTCATCGCACTCTCCGGCTATCAGTGGTCCAGGCTTCGGGCTTCGGGCTTTGCAGCATTCTAGTTCGTAGCTCGTAGCTCGTAGCTCGTAGCTCGTAGCGCGTGGCTCGTGGCTCGTGGCTCGTGGCTCGTGGCTCGTGGCTCGTCAGCGTAACGCTTACTCCTTCACATCCATATAATCGCGCGCCCAGGCACGATACTCGTCCAGCGTAGAGTAACGCGTGGACAACTGCGACGCGCTCAGCTCGCTGGCGGCGATGTCGCGCTGCTCGCGCAGGCAGTCGTAAGTCGCCTTGATCGCGGCGAAGTAGGCCGCGTGGCCGTTGACCACCACGCGCACGCCGAGCGAGGCCAGACGCTCGCGATCACGCAGTTCAGGATTGCCGTAGGTGACCAGCATCAGCGGGATATCCAGCGGCGCGGCCAGACGCGCGAGATGATCGAAGTCACGCACGCCCACCAGGCAGATGGCATCCACGCCCGCCGCCTGATAGGCGCACACACGCTCGACGGCAGCGTCATCATCGAGCTGACCGGCATTGGTGCGCGCAATGATCGCCATCGCCGGGTCGATGCGGGCCTCCAACGCCGCACGCATCTTGCCCACGCCCTCGTCGAGCGGGATGAGATCGGTGGACTTATGCCCATGCTGCGCCGGTAGCAATGTGTCCTCGATAGTCAACGCCGCCACGCCGGCACGCTCGAGTTCGGTGATGGTGCGCATGACGTTGAGCGCGTTGCCATAGCCATGATCGGCGTCGGCGATCACCGGCAGCCGCGTCACGCGGCCGATGCGGGTCGCCTGCTCGACGAACTCGCTCAAGGTGATCAGGGCGAAATCCGGTGCCGCCAGCACCTGCAGCGAGGCCACCGAGCCCCCCAGGATGCCCACCTCGAAGCCCAGGTCTGCGGCGATGCGCGCCGACATCGGGTCGAACACCGAAGCGGTGAAGAAGCACTGATCGGACGCCAACAGGGCGCGGAAGTCGTTACGTAGATCGTGTTGCGAGGGGGTTGCCACTCAAGACTCCTATTGTCACGCGACGGCCGTACCGCGCGCGGGCGAAAGGCCCGCATAGAGGACGACGGTCGGATTGAACACGGCCAGCTTGGCTGGCGCATGAGACATGCCTCCCGCGGACACGCCACCTTGCAGACCCGGCGGGAAAGCATATCGAATTAGACGTTAGGAGGAGAAGGATATTACGCCGCGCCACAAGATGCACGGGCTTACCCCGCCCTTGTCGAGAGCGGGTATTGCAGCCCCAGCCGAGCAGCCTGGACTATTCGTCCGCCAACGCCGGCAGCAGCACCTTGAGTTTGCGCGTCAGGGTATTGCGACCCCAGCCGAGCAGCTCGGCGGCCTCGCCCTTGCGTCCCCCGGTGTGCTTGAGCGCGGTCTCGATGAGGATACGCTCGAAATCCGGAACTGCCTCCTCGAGCAGATGCGTATGCCCCGCCGCCAGAGCACGGTCAGCCCACTCACGAAAGGCGCCGCGCCAATCGCCGCCGGCACTTTCGGTGCCCTCGATATCACGCAGCTCCGGTGGCAAGTCCTCGACCAGCACCTCGCGTCCCGACGCCATCACCGTCAGCCAGCGACAGGTGTTCTCGAGCTGGCGCACGTTGCCCGGCCAGGGCAGCTGCGTGAGGTGCTGCTCGGCTTCCTGGGTCAGCACCTTGGGCTCGGTGGCGAGCTCCTTGGCGGCCTCGGCCAGGAAGTGCTGCGCCAAGCGTGGAATGTCCTCACGCCGCTCAGAGAGGCGCGGTAGATGGATACGAATCACGTTGAGGCGGTGAAACAGATCCTCACGGAAGCGGCCATCCTCGACCAGGCGCTCCAGGTGCTGGTGGGTCGCGGCGATGATGCGCACGTCGACCTTGACCGGCGTATGGCCGCCGACCCGGTAGAACTCACCATCCGCCAGCACGCGCAACAAGCGGGTCTGAGTCTCGGCGGGCATGTCGCCGATCTCGTCGAGGAATAGCGTACCGCCATCGGACTGCTCGAAGCGCCCGCGACGCTGCGAGGTCGCCCCGGTGAAAGCGCCCTTTTCATGGCCGAAGAGTTCGGATTCCATCAGATCCTTGGGAATCGCCGCCATGTTAAGCGCGATGAAGGGACCGCCATGCCGTGGGCTGTGCTGATGCAACGCCTGGGCGACACGTTCCTTGCCGGTCCCCGATTCGCCGTTGATCATCACCGTGATATGCGATTGCGAAAGCCGCCCGATGGCGCGGAAGACCTCCTGCATCGCCGGCGCCTCACCGATGATCTCCGCCGACAGGCCTTCCGGCACCGCCGCTGGCGCACGCCGCTCGCGGGCATGCGCCACGCCACGGCGTACCAACGCCAGAGCCTCGTCGACGTCGAACGGCTTGGGCAGGTACTCGAAGGCGCCACCTTGATACGACGCCACGGCACTGTCGAGATCGGAATGCGCGGTCATCACGATCACCGGCAGATCCGGGTGGCTTTCGCGAATGCGCGCCATCAGGTCCAGCCCGTCGAGTCCCGGCATACGGATATCGGTCAGCAGCACATCGGGCGGTTGACGCAGGATCTGTTCCAGCGCGGTATCGGCACGCTCGAAGCTTTGCACCTCGAGATCCGGCTGAGCCAGCGCGCGCTCCAGCACCCAGCGAATGGCGCGGTCATCGTCGACGATCACAATACGTGCAGCGTCAGTCATAGGGCCTCCCGAGCCTCAATGGTGGCTCTCAAGCGGAATCAATAAGCGGAATTCGGTACACCCGGACACCGAGTCGCACTCGATCAAGCCCTGGTGCTGATGCAGGATCGATTGCGCGATGGAAAGGCCCAGGCCACTGCTCTCGGCCCGCCCCGAGACCATGGGATAGAACAGCGTCTCGCGCAGCGTCTCAGGGATGCCGGGGCCGTTATCGAGGATGCCTAGCTCGCAGACCAGACGGTGACGCTCGGCGCCCAGTGTAAACTGTCGCCGCGCCCGCGTGCGCAGGGTCAGGCGTGGGCCGTCGATGCCATGCTCCTCCATCGCCTGGACGGCATTGCGGGCGACGTTGAGCACCGCCTGAATCAGTTGCGCTTCGTCGCCTTCCAGCTCCGGCAGGCTGGGGTCATAATCGCGCACGTAGTCGATGCGCGGATGCTCGGCCTCCAGCAAGGTCCGCACGCGCTCGAGCACCTTGTGAATGTTGAGCGGCTCGTGGCGGCTCATACTGTTGGGCCCCAGCATACGATCGACCAGATCGCGCAGGCGGTCCGCCTCCTCGACGATGACCCGCGTGAACTCGGCAAGCTGCGGATCGGGCAGGTCGCGCTCGAGCAACTGCGCCGCGCCACGAATGCCGCCCAGCGGATTCTTGACCTCGTGTGCCAGCCCACGGGTGAGCACCTTGATGGTCTCCTGGCGCGCGATCAGCGCCTCCTCACGGGAAATGCGCAACAGCCGGTCGCGTGGCTCGATCTCGATCAGCAGTTCATCGGCGGACAACGGCGTGACAGTGAAGTCCACCGTCGCCGAATCGCCCGATGGCAACGCCAGCGATGCTTCGCGCTGGGTGAAGGGATGCAGTTCATCACGCGCCTTGAGCAACACCTCCTCGACACTGCCCTCGACGCCCGCCAGGCTTTCCAGCCGCTGGCCCATGACACGCAATCGGCTGGTCGCCAGCAAAGACTCGGCGGCCGGATTCATCCAGCGCACATGCAGGGCGCCATCGAGCAGCACCACTGCTGTCGTCAGGTGTTCCAGCAAACGCTTGGGTTCAACCGAATGCAGTGGTTCGACCGAATGTGGTGGCAAAGGAGATTCTGGCATGACCCATCCATTATCCATCGTCCATGTACGTTATCAGTGCAAGAAGCACGCCAGTCTGTCGCCGCCCGGCATAGGGCAGTGCAGTCATCGGCACATGAGCCTGTTACGCACCAAAATAGTGCAAAAAGGGGAAGGCATACAGCGCCAGGCGCCAAAGCAGTTCACTGGCTGCCGCTGCCACCGGTATTGCGGGGATTGTTGGGATTGGCGGGTAAGTACACGCTGGCACGTTGTACATAAAGCGTGACCGGAGCACTACGTTGGCGCACACGTCCTTCGGAATCGACGACTTCAGCGCGCAAGGTGTGCTCCCCACGCACTAGTTCGGTGACTGAGAAGGTGGTCGCATGCCGGGCCGGACCGCTCACCTCACCATCGAGAACAATGCGCAGCTTATCCGTCTCGCGCAGTTCGGGAGTGACCGCCACGCGCACCTTGGTATCGCCCGCCGCGCCAGTGGGCAGGGTCGCTTCGTTGCCAGGGGCCGCAATGGTGAGACGCTGATAAGCGGTGAATGACGATGCGGCATCCGCTTCCGCCTCGATCGCTGCGTCCGGCGGCGCCTGGCGATCGTTGGTCTCGCGCGGCTGGCCAGGTATCGTGTTCACCGTACCGACGTCCACCTTCTCTCCTACCGGGCGGTCGGAAAAGGTCACGTTGCCTTGCGCATCGACGCTGCGATAGACCGGCGTCGCCTGTGCCGCAGACACACCCAATGCCCCAGCCATGAGTAGCGCCCAAGCGCCTTTCAACCATGTCGCGGTGGCCCACCCTTGGCGCATGTCCTTCTCCTCGTGCCTATACCGAATGCTCAGTCTAGCGCACCTTTTTTACTCAACCACAACACGCCTCAGCCACCACACGCCATAACCTAAAAGACCCCGTCACATCGGACGGGGCCTCGGTCAGCGGTGATCACGTTTTGTCGTGCGAGATCAGCAGCTGTAGTACATGTCGAATTCAACCGGATGCGTCGCCATGCGCAGACGATCGACCTCTTCCTGCTTGAGCTCGAGGTAGGCGTCGATCATCTCGTCGGTGAACACCTCACCCTGGGTGAGGAAGGTGCGATCGGCATCCAGCGCCTCCAGCGCCTGGTGGAGGCTCTCGGCCACGGTGGGGATCGCCTTGCCTTCTTCCGGCGGCAGGTCATAGAGGTTCTTGTCCATCGCGTCGCCAGGATGGATCTTGTTCTTGATGCCATCGATACCCGCCATTAGCAGCGCGGAGAATGCCAGGTACGGATTGGCGGTCGGGTCGGGGAAACGGCACTCGACGCGCTTGCCCTTGGGACTCGCGGTATACGGAATACGGATCGACGCACTGCGGTTACGCGCGCTGTAGGCGAGCATGACTGGCGCTTCGAAGCCTGGCACCAGGCGCTTGTAAGAGTTGGTCGACGCGTTGGTGAAGGCGTTCAGAGCACGCGCATGCTTGATGACACCGCCGATATAATACAGCGCGGTTTCGGACAGCCCTGCGTATTCGTCGCCGGCGAACATGTTGGCGCCGTCTTTCCAGAAGGACTGGTGCACGTGCATGCCGGAACCGTTGTCACCGACCAGTGGCTTGGGCATGAAGGTCGCGGTCTTGCCGTACGCGTGGGCCACGTTGTGGATCACGTACTTCATTTCCTGAACTTCGTCGGCCTTCTTGACCAAGGTGTTGAACTTGACGCCGATCTCGTTCTGGCCGGCGTTGGCCACTTCGTGGTGATGCACTTCGACCGACTGACCGATGGCTTCCAAGGTGTTGCACATCGCACTGCGGATGTCGTGGAAGCTATCCACTGGCGGCACCGGGAAGTAACCGCCCTTGACGCGCGGACGGTGCCCCAGGTTGCCACCTTCCACGTTGGTGGAGTCGGTCGCCCAGGCGCCTTCCTCGGACGTGATCTTGTACATCGCGCCCTGAATGTCGGCGTTCCAGTGCACTTCGTCGAAGACGAAGAATTCCGGCTCCGGCCCAAAGAAGGCGGTGTCACCCAGGCCAGTGGACTTCAGGTACGCCTCGGCGCGCTTGGCGATGGAGCGCGGATCACGCTCATAGCCCTGCATGGTGGCCGGCTCAATGATGTCACAACGCAGCACCAGGGTAGCGTCTTCGGTGAACGGATCGAGATAACCGCTGCCATCTTCCGGGCGCAGGATCATGTCGGACTCGTTGATCCCCTTCCAGCCTTCAATGGAGGAGCCATCGAACATCTGGCCATCCTCGAAGAACTCATCATCGACGGCGCCGGCCGGAATCGTGACGTGCTGCTCCTTGCCCTTGGTATCGGTAAAGCGCAGATCCACCCACTTGATATCGTGTTCTTCGATCAGGGCGAGGGTCTTCTCGGACATGATTTCCTCCACTATGAGCCCACGGCTCGGGTCGTTTGCTTGCGTGTTCAGCGTCGTTTGTAGCACGCCCGCCAGTAGCTGCCCACGGGTATGCACTTTACGTTTTGCAATGCAGAAGGCATGCCAACCACTGAGCCATCTGAGTGCGCCTGCGATAACTGCATGATCCATAAAGAAAAAAATAGACCGTCTTGGCGCATCGACCAGCACCACTTTGGCGCTAAGTACGCCACATATAAGTGCACAAGCATCACCAGCGCCTCAATTCGGTGCAAAGAACACCCCATGTGAACCAAAATAGTGCACAGCCCTATGGCCGACTGCTCACCGACGCGACGCTGGCAACATTCTGTCGATTTATTCACCAAGGCTGACTGGCTAAATCGAGACAACGAGATATGCTGATAGATAGCGTAACCGCCATCACAACATCATGCCCCAAAGGAGATCTTTGCCGTTCGCGACAGGACGTCACCACGGCAACAACGCTTGGCACATCGAGCAACCAGAAGTGCGGAGGGACACGCCATGAGTCATCTCAGCCTTGCCCATGACGTCGTGCAGCGCCTGCGCGGGCACTGGCGACGCAGCCTGAACGAGCCGCTTCGCGGACGCAGTGCGATCCTGGTCATACAGCGCGTACTGTCCGACGAAGCCGCCGCACGCCTGCCCCACCGGGCGCCCTATTGCCTCGGCCCAGAAAGCTTTCGACGGCTGCTCGACCACCTCACCGATCACGCTCAGATCGTTTCCCTGGCCAGCACCCGCCGTTTGCATCGCGACCCGGTGCCACGCATCGCGCTGACCTTCGACGGCGGCTGGCGCGACACTGCGGAGGTCGCGCTACGGCAACTCGAGCGCCTGGCATTGCCGGCCAGCATGTTTCTGAATACGGGCGATACAGGCCGTTCACAAGGCGATTGGCGGATGGCCCTCGGCGACATCCTCTGGGACGGTCTCCAGCCCATGCGCGTTCGCGAATGTCTCGGCGATGCCGGGCTCCCGCTGCCACCGCCACGACCCAACCACCCTAATACCGCTTACAGCAGCGCCGTGCACGACTATCTCGAGCGACTCGCGCAGCAGGCCGCCCCATTGACGCTAGCGCGGCTCGGTTCGGCGCTGGGTACCGAGCTCGATATCGCCCCCCAAACGCTCGACCCGTTCAGCGTGCGCCGCTTGGAGAGCAACGGCCTGGTGCGTTTCGGCACGCGCGGCGTCGCCGCCACACCGTTAGAGACGCTCGACGATCGTCAGATCCAATGGCAAATTCGCCAATCGCGTCGCCAACTCAGCGTGCTATGCCGCGACCCATTGTCTTATTTCGCCTATCCACAGCCGGAAGCTTCGCTCCGTGTACGACAACTGGCCCAGCGCTGTGGCGTTCAGGAAGCCCTGCATAGCCATGCCGGCTGGCTCTCGCACCGCGACGACCCGTTGGCATTGCCACGCTTCCCGATCACGCAACCCGTTGCCAGCAGCACGGGACGTTTATACGACTATCTTTTGGGGCAACTTTAAAGCAGCGCGTGCATCACACTCACGGGCCTGCCACACGCCTACAACCCCGCACGCCGCTGACCTTTTGCATGCAAGTCTATAACGCCCTCAGACCCCAAAATCCAGACGTGCGGTCAGGCGGATGTCGCGCCCTGGGGAGAGCGCGTAGCCCTTATAAGTATCGAGAAATCCACGATAATCCTCATCAAAGAGGTTATGGACAGCAAGATCCAGATGGAGCACTTGCCCGCCAACACGTGGCGCGATCCCCGCGCCGAGATCGACCAGGGTGTAACCATCGGTCGAAGCACTGCCAAAGGGGGCATCGTCGAACTGGCTGAAGGGTTCACCGGGCGCTGCATCCTTCGAGGCGTAGCGACGAACCGTCAAGGATGTATACGGATTACGCGCCCACCCTTCCCCTTGTGGCGCGAAACGAGCACCGACACGCATGTTGTCGGCGGGCAACAAGGGCAAATCGTCACCATTGTCACGCCGTTCACCGTTAACGGTTTCCGCCGCCGCTGAGAGCGTCAGCTGACGCGTGACATCCTGCTCGATGGACAACTCCACGCCGCGCAGTATGGCGTCGGTCTGAGCGTAAGCGAAGACCGGCGATCCTCCCCGTGACTCGCCGGTATCACGGGGAAAAATATAATCGTCGATCACGTTGCGATAAACGGTTGCATTGGCGCGTGTCGTGCTCGATGCCCAGCGCAGCGAGAGATCGGTGTTGAGCGAGGTCTCTGGATCGAGATCAGGGTTGCCACGCTGAAAAGCGGCCACTCCCCCATGCTTGCCGGCAACATACAGCTCAAAAAGGCTGGGCGCGCGAAATCCACGTCCCGCGTTGGCTGCCAGAGAGAGATTATCGGTAAATGAATAGATACCGCCCAGTGAACCGGTCACGACATCGTAGCTTTGGCTCTCAGCATCGGTGACGTTCTGGGAAGGGTTAGCCGTCTTGGACGCCTTCCCCTCGATTCGATGATGGTCATAGCGCAGCCCCGCCTGCAGCAAGAGATCCCCGAACCGCTTTTCCTCGAAGGCGAAAGCAGCCACATTGTCGACCGTGCCACCGGGCGACAGCTGCGTCGTGCCACGTGATACTTGATCCTTGTGCGTGTATTCGACGCCCACCGTACCACCGTCCAATCCAGCAAAGGGCCCGTGCTGTCCTTCGAGGCGTGCAGTGTACTGATCGAACTCGACATCGATGGCGTCATCGAAACCGTCCGCGCGCGAACGTCCACCTGCGTTGGAGCGACGCCGGTTATTCTGCCAGACGAGTTGCGGCTTCCAAGTTATCCCATCGACTCGCTTCTCGCCGGAAAGCTCGAGTTGCTGGTTGTCGATGTACTGCCCGACGCCTTCCGCACCTGCCGAGGGAGGTAACTGCCCAGCCGGCGGCGGCAGCAAGAAGTTATGTTCATCATTGAAGCGGGAATAACGTGCCGTCCAAGTACCGCCGTCGTCATCCCGAAAGCCCAGCGCTAGCTCCCCGTTGACTTGGTTGAAGTTGGTGTCGTCGAGCTCACCCGTATACGCAGGGGCATCACGCAATCCCTTTGAGGGCGGCGGTGGAAAATGCGTCGCCTCGTTGGGGGTCTGGATATTGCCACCGTCACGACGAATGAGGCCCAGCGAATAACCCAACCGACCATTTCCGCCCGTCGCCTTGATACCGGTGTCCCACTGGCCATTATTACTGGAGTAACGCGTGAGCGTTTCCCCTTGGACAGGCGTCTCCCAGGCGATTTCCGAAGAGAGCATATTGATGGCGCCGCCTAAGGCGCTCGAACCATAGAGCACGCTCGACGCCCCGCGTACCACCTCGACGCGGTTCAGCAGGAACGTATCGGTCGTCGGCATATGGCGAACACCATATTGTTGGTGATCGACCCCGATTCCATTGTTGAGCATCTTGATCCGCTCGCCGGAGAGGCCACGGATCACCGGTTTGCCCACACTATTGCCGGTACTGATCGCATTGACCCCTGCCTGCGACTCGAGCGCCTCACCGATGTTAGTGGCGCCCTTGGCTTCCATCTCACCGGAGTCAACCACATCGACATCGGCCGCCTGCAATAACGGATTACCCGGCAAGGGCGCGCCCGTCACAGTGACGGGCTCAAGTGTCTGCGATTCGCTACCTGGCGTCGCCATCACGACATTCGATGCCACCGACACATTCAAGATAAGCGCCCCGATAAGGACACCTGCCGCACGCCGTTCCCCTGAACACATTGTTGAACCTGTTTTTGATGGTATATTTGAGATGTTATATCGTAACTAAAAAAATTCGATATTCAAGGGTCGCACTTCTCGAACGTAGCAACGCTTTCGCGCTTCCAGATCACGCAAGCCGTTGCCAGCAGCGCGGGACGTCTCTATGATTGTCTCCTTGGGCACCTTTGATGAGTGAATAGCCCTTTTAGATCGGTGCGCTTCACCCCACGCCACGCGTCTATCAGGACGCGATAAATGGCGATTGACGAGTGCGCCGCCATTTTTTTGCGTATTTTCGTCCTGCCGCCAAAACGCCCCAAGTCCCTGATAGCGCCACGGTTATCGCCGCGCCAACGCGACTGTTGTCGTGCCGCGCCTGTTGGCAACGGTCATCAAACTGGCAGTCGTCGGCAACCTGACCCTATAATACGGCCCAATTTTCAAGCAGGATCCCTACGTGATCGAGAACCTTCGCAACATCGCCATTATCGCCCACGTCGACCATGGCAAGACGACCCTGGTCGATCAGCTCCTGAGTCAGTCCGGCACCCTCGACCGCAAGGCCGAAGGGCAAGAGCGCATCATGGACTCCAACGACCAGGAAAAAGAACGCGGTATCACCATTCTGTCCAAGAACACCGCGATCCAGTGGCACGATTATCACATCAACATCGTCGACACGCCCGGACACGCCGACTTCGGTGGTGAGGTCGAGCGCGTCATGTCGATGGTCGATTCCGTGCTGCTGATGGTCGACGCCGTCGACGGCCCTATGCCGCAGACGCGCTTCGTCACCCAGAAAGCCTTCGATCGCGGCTTGAAGCCTATCGTCGTGGTCAACAAGATCGACCGTCCCGGCGCACGTCCTGACTGGGTCATCGACCAGATCTTCGATCTGTTCGACAACCTGGGCGCCAACGACGACCAGCTCGACTTCCCGATCATCTATTGCTCGGCGCTCAACGGCGTCGCCGGCATGGAACCGGACGCGCTCGAAGACGATATGACACCGATGTTCAAGTCCATCGTCGATATCGTCGAACCGCCCACGGTCGAGCGCGACGGACCGTTCCAGATGCAGATCTCCGCGCTTGACTACAATAGCTACGTCGGCGTCATCGGCCTGGGCCGTATCAAGCGCGGCAACGTGAGCCCGGGGCAGCAGATCAGCGTGATGTCCAAGGAAGGCAATGTCCGCAAGGGCAAGGTCGGCCAGGTCATGACACACCTCGGCCTCGAGCGCGTTCAGACCGAGCAGGCCGAAGCCGGCGACATCATCTGCATCACCGGCATCAGCGATCTGGCGATCTCCGATACGCTGTGCGACCCGGCCAACGTCGAAGCGCTGCCGGTGCTGACCGTCGACGAACCCACCGTCTCGATGACCTTCCAGGTCAACGACTCGCCGTTCGCCGGCAAGGAAGGCAAGTTCGTCACCAGCCGCAACATTCGTGACCGCCTCGAGCAGGAGTTGATCCACAACGTCGCGCTGCGTGTCGAGGAAGCCGAAACGCCCGAGAAGTTCAAGGTCTCCGGCCGCGGCGAGCTGCACCTTTCGGTACTCATCGAAAGCATGCGTCGTGAAGGCTACGAGCTCGCCGTGGGCCGCCCCGAGGTCATCATCCGCGAGAATGATGGCGTCAAGCAGGAGCCGTACGAAGAAGTCATCATCGATTGCGAAGAGCAGCACCAAGGCGCGGTGATGGAAGAACTCGGCTACCGTAAGGGCGAGATGACCAACATGAACCCGGACGGCAAGGGGCGTGTTCGCCTGGACTTCATCATCCCCGCGCGCGGGCTGATCGGCTTCCGTGGCCAGTTCCTGGCGCTGACCTCCGGCACCGGCATCCTCACCAGCCGCTTCGACCATTACGGCCCGCTCAAGCCCGACGCCTCCGTCGAGCGTCGCAACGGCGTGCTGGTCTCCATGCTCTCCGGCAAGGCACTGGCCTACGCGCTGTTCGCCCTGCAGGATCGCGGCAAATTGCTCGTCGAGCACGGCACCGAAGTCTACGAAGGCATGCTGGTGGGCATCAACAACCGTGCCGACGACATGACGGTCAACCCCACCAAGGCCAAGAAGCTCGACAACATGCGCTCCGCCGGCACCGACGAAGCCCTGGTGCTGACGCCGCCGATCCGCTTCAGCCTCGAGCAGGCCATCGAGTTCCTCGATGACGACGAACTGGTGGAGGTCACACCCGAGCATATTCGTGTGCGCAAGAAGCACCTCACCGAGAACGAGCGTAAGCGCGCCAAGAAGAAGTAACGGCGCTCCGCACTCGACAGCAACACGAAGCCCACCACTCGGTGGGCTTCGTCGTCTTTGGGGCCAAAGACGACAACCAAGGGGCTGCGACATATAACCACATTTTTTATGTGGTTATTTGGTTTAGGCTTGATGCATACGAAGCACACGCCGCTTCCGAAGTCGCCTCAAGCCAACTCGCCTCAACCCCAGGAGTCGTCCCATGCGCCACCTTCTGCTCATTTCTTCGCTTGCCTTCACCGCTACGCTCCTGCCAACCACCTCGGCGCTGGCCTACGGCCAAGGCGATTTCTACACACGCTTCGGTGTCGCCAAGGTCGCTCCGTAGAGCGGTAACGGCGACTTCGGCGCCCCGCTGAACATGACAATCGACGCCGATGACGACAGCGGTTTCGCCTTCACCCTGGGCTACCGTTTCCAGGACAAACTCGGCGTAGAACTGCTGGCCGCGCAACGCTTCGAGCATCAGATCCGACTCAACGGCAGCGACATGGCCAGCATCCACCATCTGCCGCCGACCCTCACGCTTCAGTATTATCCGCTGGGTGGCACCGACGCCCGCGTGCAGCCGTATCTCGGTGCCGGGATCAACTACACCCACTTCTCCGACGAAAAACTCGACGGCGGCGAGTTCGAACTCGACGATAGCTGGGGTGGCGCCGCGCAAGTCGGGGTCGACCTGCTGATTGACGACCACTGGGCGCTCAACGCCGCCGCCTGGTATCTGGATATCGACAGCGACGCCACCGCCACGCTCGGCGGCAACGACTATCACGCCGACGTGGAAATCGACCCCATCGTCGTCATGGGCGGCCTCAGCTACCGCTTTTAAAGGTCGCGACAACAGGTTCTGTTCGAAAGGCCGTTTGCGCACGAAGCCTAGGCGTCCCGCCTTTTGGCGGGCTACCCTGTGGAGACACACGGACGCGACAGGAGCCCGCCATGCACAAGCACATCGATTGGGACGCTCCCGGCAACGCCAGCGTGACCCGCCACTACGCCAGCGACAAGCAGCACGAAGTCCAACCCTACCCCGGCATGATGCTCTCTGCCCGCTATCAAGGCATGGTGGTACGCGTCGAAGTCGAAGCCTACCGCGAAGACGACGCCCTCAGCATCGGCAAGGTCGCCGCCCTCATCGACACCCAAGGCACGCGTCACCAAAGCCACGGCGATCTCAGCATCAGCGATGTCGTCCGCCTTCCCGACGACAAGCGCGCCCTGGAACCTGCAATCGAGGATGAAGAGGACTGAGGGATAGAGAGACGCTCAATGCGGGTCGCTACCATTTGTCGGCATCGAATTGCAGGAAGTCACCTGCCCCGGTTAGATTGCTGCGTAAACACTCAACAAAAGGATGACCATGTCAACGCTTCGCCCTGTGCTTTCGTCCATGCTGGCCCTGCTCGGCAGCGCCACGCTCTTGGCCTCCATGACCGCCCAAGCCGATGCGCTCGAACAGCAGCGCCAGGATCTTCACAATAACGTTCAAGTCATCGCCCACCGCGGTGCCAGCGGTTACGCACCGGAACATACCTGGTACGCCTACGACAAAGCACGCGCGATGGGTGCCGACTACATCGAACTGGACGTGCACATGAGTGCCGATGGGCACCTGATGGCCATCCACGACACTACCCTAGAGCGCACTACCGATGGCCAAGGGCCGGTGAAGGAACACAGCCTCGACGAACTCAAGGCACTCGACGCCGGCAGTTGGTTCAATAAAGCGCACCCAAAATACGCCAAAGCGACCTACGCCGGCGCCAAGATGCTCACTCTCGATCAGATCATCGACCGCTACGGCCAGGACGTGCGCTACTACATCGAGACCAAGTCACCCAAGGACTATCCCGAGCTTCAAGACGCCCTGGTCAGCAAGCTTGAGGCTGAAGGCCTGGTGCAATCCGGCTCCGTGGTCATCCAATCCTTCAGCCAAGCCAGCCTGCAGGAAGTCCACGGCCTTAATCCCAATATTCCGCTTATCCAACTGCTCTGGTACTCCCCCAGCGAAGACGGCGACACCCTCGAAGAATGGACCGGCGTTACCCCCAGCCCGGCTAACATCAGCGATGCCGACTTCCAAGTCATCGCCGACTACGCTGACGGCGTCGGCCCCAACTACCTCTACGAAGGTGAACCGGTCATCGACGCCAGCTTCATCGAGCAGGCCCACGCCAACGACCTGCTGGTACACAGCTACACCATCAACGACAAAGACCAGATGCACCAACTGCTCGACTGGGGCGCCGACGGCCTCTTCACCAACTTTCCCGATCGGTTGAAGGCAGTGCTGGCAGAAGAGTAAAGCGTCTGCCTTAAC
>NZ_JARANY010000289.1 GCF_029889885.1 Chromohalobacter sp. 296-RDG | reverse complement strand
GACACGTACCGGATGATCTTCCGGGATATATTCCTCAATGCTGGGCGGTAGCAACGAGATCTGGCTGCGAGGCTGTCCTTGTAGGTGTCGCATACAAAAATAGCCGTGAACGGGTGAGTTCACGGCTATCTTGCCAGCTTAGGAGGCTGTTTTCACACAGCCCCTTTTCGACGGGGTTTGATAAAACATGATATCGAGCATCGGCTGACGATCCCTTTCACCTCTATATTAGTGGCCCGGCGGAACGAATGAATCGTACTGCAAAATTGCAAGCGCACGTCTGCTCCGAGTGCTAAAAGGCTAGGCGGCGATAGGTCTTATAGGTGAATAATAGGGACAAGAGTTTTAGATGTATTACCGCGTACCGAGTCACTCCTTTACGGGGGCATACACTTGCTCAAGATGGTCTAGTTATGGATGGTTAAATGTCGTATTGACCCCCCGGGGCCTGTGGTTTAAATAATTTTCATCATCTTTTGTTGGATGGCTTAGAGTGCCGTTAAACATTGTTATTTATAATAAGGAAGGTATGACCTTAAATCGGGGGCCGCTGCTCTTAAGGTTTTCATTTCAAGAGTAGAGTTTTCGATTTCCTCTATTCTATTGAGAACTAGTTCTTTTTCTTGCGGGGCTCCCGTTGTGCTCTCATGTTTGCATCTATTGACAATCTCCTCTACAAGAAATTTTGACAGGGTGTCAATGGCTCTATTCCGGCGGGTTTCAACATTATACTTTTCGTTCTGCAGTTTTTCTA
>NZ_JARANY010000288.1 GCF_029889885.1 Chromohalobacter sp. 296-RDG | reverse complement strand
ATTGCGCCCGGTGACGATCACCGTCTGCTCGGTGGGCCGGTTGGCGAGTGCCTCGCGGACCGTGGCAATGTCGAGATAGCCGAACTTGAGCATGTAGGTGATCTCGTCGAGGACCACGAGATAGACCTCGGGGTCGCTCAGCAGGCGTTGTGCGTCCGCCCACACGGCTTCACAGGCCTGGGTGTCCGACTCACGGTTCTGGGTCTCCCAGGTGAAGCCGGTGGCCATGATATGCACGCTCAGGTTGGGATCGCTCTCGAGGCGTTCGCGCTCGCCGCATTCCCACATGCCCTTGATGAACTGCACCACGCCGGTCCGGTAGCCGTAGCCGAGCGCCCGGGTGACGGTGCCCCAGGCGGCGGTGGTCTTGCCTTTGCCGTTGCCGGTGAAAACCAGCAACAGACCGCGCTGCTCGGTGGCGGCGGCGACTTTCTCGTCGACATGCGACTTGAGGTTGCGCATGGCGTTGCGATGGCGGGACTGACGGTCGGTCATGCGAGATTCCTGGACAAAAGAGGCAACGTAACGCGACGGCGGCGGTGCCACAATCCTGGAAGGAATCGGATCCAGAGATCGTCGGCATTATCGCAAGGGAGTAGGATGATGGCAGTAAAGGCGAGGCCTATCAGGAGACGATGGTGGAGGCATTGAGGCGGCGTATCGAGCGCCAGATCATGGGCGTGACCGGCATGGCCTTGGGCGATATCGATTATGAACACCCACCGGGCGACCCTGGCCTTTTCGGGCCGCAGAGCGTGT
>NZ_JARANY010000287.1 GCF_029889885.1 Chromohalobacter sp. 296-RDG | reverse complement strand
TATGGGGTCGTCTGTCTTTTATTTTACAGTAGAGGGGGTGAAGTAGTTCATCAAGCTCCCATAAGCATGTTGTCAGTATTGGAGGCTAATGCTACAGCCAATGAATATCTCCGTAGGCTGTCCGATGCTGATTACCTAGAGGCTAGTGTTGCGCAGGTGGAGGTGTGTGAAATTGAGAGAGAGGTGCTTTCACTTCTTAGAGATTCGAGCCTAACAGAGTATACGTTGCTTATAACTTTAACTAAAACACACTTTCCTGAGCTGCCGCTTTGGTGTCTTCTGAAGTTTGTTTCTGCCCTTAGTAGGTTTACTCTAGATGTAGGGGCGATGTGTATGTCCAGTATGGCTGATGTGATTGAAGATACATTTAGTGCCGCTTTGCTTGGGAATTGGGTGTGCGTTGATCTACGCAGAGGCGGGTCGCGGCCGATTATTTTCTTAAAAACTATACTGCTGATGTATTCAAGCTTGTCTGATATGGAAGGAAAGGCTCAGTCTGACTTTATTGAGACGATTATAGATAACCCGTTTGAAGCCATCGTTAACTTTTGGCAAGGCATGGGGGTGGAAGTCCTTCAAGCCTTAAGTGACTCGGAGTATGATTGTTATCATAAGAGTGTGTTAGATTCAGAAAGCTGTATTGATTACGAGATTGTACGGTCAGGAAAGTCAAATAGAGATGTTCTCAAAAATTCCCATGCGGGACTCACACCATTTGGTGAGCTAGCCCTCGTTGATCCAATTACAGAAGATGGTTCGGTTATTTCTATGC
>NZ_JARANY010000286.1 GCF_029889885.1 Chromohalobacter sp. 296-RDG | reverse complement strand
CTTGACCATATAACCCCAAAGGGTCTGGCCTGGCGACGATCACGATCATGCCGGATACGCTTGAGACGTATCGTCTTGCTTTGTCAGCTTATGCCACATTGTTAAAGAGCGACTGCTCGAAAGCAGTTGGAAGAGCTAAGAAGGAAGAGAGAAGGAAGATCCTTCGTGTGCTCATCTTCTTAACGCTTACAACTGATTTCAGCGTATTGACGACTGTCGGGAACTCTTTCCAAGACAAGGCGAAAGATGGCGACGCATAGGCCTCTATGCGAGTCAGCTTTCAACGCCGTATTGGGAAGAGATGGTGGAGCCTACCGGGATCGAACCGGTGACCTCCTGCGTGCAAGGCAGGCGCTCTCCCAGCTGAGCTAAGGCCCCTTAGCAAGAGGGAAGAATGAAGAAGGAAGAGTTAAGAAAGGGCTTCTTTCCTACCTCTTAAGCCTTACTCTTTCCGACTTGACACTATTTTATTCAGATCAAGGCATTTTGTGGCGACGCCTAGCCTGCTAGGCGAGTCACGAAATAACGCCGAGCTGGATAAAATTGGTGGGTCTGGGCAGACTTGAACTGCCGACCTCACCCTTATCAGGGGTGCGCTCTAACCAACTGAGCTACAGACCCGGCTACTAACCACTGGGTCCAGGACCCAAACAGTCGTTGCTCTGCGCGATCAGGTAATTCATTGTGAGCGCTTACCCAGGACGGGATGCGCGGTCGTTTAAGGAGGTGATCCAGCCGCAGGTTCCCCTACGGCTACCTTGTTACGACTTCACCCCAGTCATGAACC
>NZ_JARANY010000285.1 GCF_029889885.1 Chromohalobacter sp. 296-RDG | reverse complement strand
GTGTTCACCGAGGCGTATGCGGTGATCCCGAAAGGCGTGATGAGCGATATCGTCACCAGTTTCCTGCCGCATTGGGAAAAGACGCGGTTGTGGATACTTTCGCGGCCGCTTTCCGGCTTCGCCGAGACCTTTTCACAGTACATCATGGAGGTTTCCCCTGGTGGCGGCAGCGAACGACCGGAACCGGATAGCGGTGCCGAGGGCGTGCTGTTCGTGGTCGAGGGTGAGATGACATTGACCCTCGACGGCCAGGTGCATGCGATGGCGCCGGGTGGTTACGCCTTTCTACCGCCGGGCGCTGACTGGCAATTGCGCAACGAGAGTGACGTACCGGTGCGCTTCCACTGGATTCGCAAGGCTTACGAGCGCGTCGAAGGGTTGGACGTGCCCGAGGCGTTCGTCACCAACGAGAACGATATCGCGCCGATCGCCATGCCGGACACCGATGGCAAATGGGCCACGACCCGTTTTGTCGACCCGCAGGACGTGCGCCACGACATGCACGTCAATATCGTCACCTTCCAGCCGGGTGGGGTGATCCCGTTCGACGAGACCCATGTCATGGAGCATGGGCTCTACGTGCTGGAGGGGCGCGCGGTCTACCATCTCAATCAGGAGTGGGTCGAGGTCGAGGCCGGCGACTACATGTGGCTGCGCGCGTTCTGTCCGCAGTCCTGCTACGCCGCCGGGCCGGGGCCGTTTCGCTATCTGCTCTACAAGGACGTGAATCGGCACATGAAGCTGCGCTTGAGCTGAGACAATACCCTCTGAGGAGAACGCATGCTCGAA
>NZ_JARANY010000284.1 GCF_029889885.1 Chromohalobacter sp. 296-RDG | reverse complement strand
CCATGTAATACTCCTTTGCCTGTTTCCACCCAAATATGAGGCGTATTATTTTCCAAGATATTCCTTGAGCGTTAGCTCAAGCTGAGCTTCCCAAGTTGGCATCGTGATAGAAAGTGCGCTCTCAAGCTTGTCGAGGTTGAGCCGAGAGTTCATAGGCCGTTGGGCGGGCGTCGGGTACTCAGCGGTGGGTATGCTCGCCACGTGGCTTGCCTCAATCTTCAGGCTCTCTCCTAGCGCCTCGGCCTTTTCGAAAATACACTTGGCAAACCCATGCCAGCTCGTCGTTCCTCGCGGGGCGAGATGATAGACACCCGGATTGATATCATGACTTAGCGCCAAGAGGGTCACTTGGGCGATGAGCCGGGCAGGCGTCGGTGCTCCAATTTGATCGGAGACGATATTCAGCGCCTCTTTTTCACGAGCGAGCCGTAGCATCGTTTTCATGAAGTTATTGCCGCGCGCGCTGTATACCCAGCTTGTGCGGAATATCAGATGGCGGATACCCGCCGCTTCGATGGCTTGGTCGCCTTCCAGCTTCGTTTGGCCGTATACGCTTAGAGGACCGGTTGAGCTGTCTTCCTTCCAAGCGGCGTCGCCACTGCCTGGATAAACATAGTCGGATGAGTAATGCACCAAGCATGCATTGTGGTTGATGCAATAGCTCGCCAGTTGTTGCGGTAGCTCGATATTAAGCCGCGCCGCCAACGCCGGCTCACTTTCGGCCTTATCGACCGCCGTATAGGCTGCCGCATTGACGATGATATCGGGCCGGTGTGTAATCAGCCAATTGGGGACAG
>NZ_JARANY010000283.1 GCF_029889885.1 Chromohalobacter sp. 296-RDG | reverse complement strand
CTACAGAGCAGGGCTTGACCCTGAGTTAATAGAGTTACCAGAGCGTTCAGTATTTCCGTACCTGATACCTGCCCAACCGGCTACGGCGCGAAAAGCGAGGGTAACCGGAATGCTGCTTGGCATACCTGCGCCTCGATATGTCAAGCGTGGCCGAGCGGTTCGGTATCGGTTGGCCGATGTGTTGGGGTGGCTGTCGAATGCAGAACCTGTTGCAAGTACTGCTGCGGCTAACACTTATCTTTTATCCTTGAATAATAGTTGAGGACTTGCCCTGTATGTATTGTGCTTAGAGCCAGTTTTCTTAAAATTGGATGTAGAATTGCGGGTGGTCAAGTATGATCCGGGAGTTATTTTCTAAAGGTGGCAAGAGATTTGTGCAGAAGCTTATCTGGAAATCGGCTATAGCCATCAAGTAGTATAAACAAGCATCTAAATTCGGGTAAGCGGATTAAATGGTTGATCTTACCTTTGCATGAGAGTGAGACAGACCGGCATCTCATCGGATTATCTGGTTGATGCTTCACCTACTGCTGGTGCATGTTTCCTTCGCTAATTCCAGCAAGAACCCCACACGCCTCAACTTCCCGGTCATCGTTGCAACTCGCTCTCAGTGAAACGAGTTGTTTCTCAAGCGCTTGCAGAGCGGTTATCTGCGACCGCACATGAGAGATGTGATCATCGAGCAAGGCGTTGACGGCGGTACAAGGCTGATGAGGGTCGTCCTGATAGCTCTGTAGTTCGTGAATCTCAGCCAGTGACAGGCCCAGGATTCTGCAGCGACGGATGAAGGCCAGCCCCTCACCATGCTT
>NZ_JARANY010000282.1 GCF_029889885.1 Chromohalobacter sp. 296-RDG | reverse complement strand
GATCGACATGGGAGTGGCTAGCCCCAGGGCACAAGGGCAGGCGATGATCAGTACACTGACCGCGGCGATCAGGCCGAAGGCCATGGGTGGCGCGGGCCCCCACAGCGACCAGGCGATGAAGGCCACCACGGCCACCAGGATCACCGCCGGCACGAAGACGCCGGCCACCTTGTCGGCCAGCCCCTGGATGGGCGCCCGGCTGCGCTGCGCGCTGGCCACCATCTGCACGATCTGCGACAGCATGGTGTCGCGGCCCACCTTGTCGGCACGCATGATGAACGAGCCCTGGCCGTTGATGCTGCCGCCAATTACGCTATTGCCGGCTTCCTTGCGCACCGCCAGCGGCTCGCCGGTGACCATCGACTCGTCGATGTTGGAGCGCCCCTCCAGCACCTCGCCATCCAGCGGCACCTTGTCGCCGGGGCGCACGCGCAGGCGATCGCCCACCTGGACCTTGTCGAGGGAGACTTCCTCTTCCTGGTTCTCGTCATCGAGGCGTCGCGCGGTGGCCGGGGCCAGGTCGAGCAGGGCGCGGATTGCCCCGGAGGTCTTCTCCCGGGCTCGTAGCTCCAGCACCTGCCCGAGCAGTACCAGCACCACGATCACCGCCGCCGCCTCGAAGTAGACCGCCACCGAGCCGTCGGTCTGGCGGAAGGTCTCGGGGAAGATGCCCGGCACGATGGTCGCCAGCAGGCTGTAGACCAGCGCCGCCCCGGTGCCGATGGCGATCAGGGTGAACATGTTGAGGCTGCGCCGCACGATGGAACGCCAGCCGCGCACGAAGAAGGGCCTCCACTCCCAGACCACCACCGG
>NZ_JARANY010000281.1 GCF_029889885.1 Chromohalobacter sp. 296-RDG | reverse complement strand
CCGTGAATACTACGAGGGCCGCGCCCAGAACCACCTGCTGCCAGAGCACATCGAGAAGATCGCCAGCACCTTCGAGGCCTTTGCCCAAGAGCCGGGGTTCTCTCGCGTGGTACCCATCGCGGAGCTGCGCGACAACGACTACAACCTCAACATCCGCCGCTACGCTGACAACACGCCGTCGCCGGAGCCCCAGGACGTGCGCGCCCACCTCAAGGGTGGCGTACCGATGGCCGAGATCGACGCCAGGCGCCCGCTCTTCGACGCCCAGGGGCTCGATCCCATGGCGCTCTTCATGCCGCGAGCGAATGACGCCGACTACGTGGACTTCGCCGAGCGGTTGGATGAGAAGCGCGATCTCAAGCCCGCCATCGAGAATAATACGGGCCTGCAGCAGAAAGAGGCCCGGGTCATGCAGGCCTTCGAAGCCTGGTGGCGAGAACACGGCAGCAGCATTACCTCGCTGAGTAATCAGCAGGGCCGGCTTACCGGGCTGCGTGATGAACTGCTTCAAAGCTTTACCACAGCGCTGGACGCCACCGCCATGCTCGACCGCTTCGCGGTGCGCGGCATCATCGCCGGCTTCTGGTTCGATAACAAGAACGAGTTTCGCACCCTACAAGCCCGCGGTTGCCTGGGCGTGGTGGACGCCTGGCGTACCAGCATCGCGAGCCTGCTGGAGGACGAGCAGAGCAAGGCCAACCCGCTGGATCACCGCCTGGTGCACTTCCTGCTGGAGGACTACGTGGCCGAGCTGGAAGAGCTGGCCGCCCGCAAGGCCGAGCTGGACGCCCGCATCAAGGCCGCCGAGGCCAAGTC
>NZ_JARANY010000280.1 GCF_029889885.1 Chromohalobacter sp. 296-RDG | reverse complement strand
GGGCTTGCGCTCTCCGGCCCGGGTGAAGCGATCGGTGAAGGATTTGCCGTAGTACCTACGTGTAGGGTCCCTGATGATCAGATGAGCTATAGAAGTTATCTTCTGCTGGCAGCCAGAGAGCTTCTACAGCAGTTCATTCGGGAGCAGATTCATGGACATCAAGCTGCATAAGCAGGCCACCACCACACTGAAGATCCGTGCCGAGATCTAAGCAGCGCCCGCTAGCATCAGCGATAGCGAGCTGGCCCGCCAATACGGTGTCGGCGATTCGACCATACGCCGTTGGCGGTACCGTGATGATATCCATGACCGTCCTCATATGCGGCGCAACCTGCTGGCCACACTGACGACTGAGCAGGAAGAAGTGCTACTTGCTGCGCGTGCTTTTCTGCGCCTCGGTCTCGACGATCTGCTGATCGTGGCATACGAGTTTCTCAATCCTCGGCTGTCACGTTCCGGCTTGCACCGCATGCTCAAACGGCGTGAGGTACCCACGCTCGCCGCGTTGGCTCGGCAAGATGCCGGCGGTGATGAGACACCTCGGCACAAGCCTTTCAAGGACTACGAACCAGGGTATGTCCACATCGACATCAAGCACCTGCCCCAGATACCCGACGAGCAGCAAAAGCGCTACCTGTACGTCGCCATCGACCGGGCAACGCGCTGGGTATATCTGGAAATCAGAAGCAGCCAGTCGGCGAAGGATGCACGCGCGTTCATGAAGCAGGTGGAAGAGAAGGCCCCCTTCAAGATCCAGACGGTGCTGACCGATAACGGCAAATCCTTCACCGATCGCTTCACCCGGGTCGGAGAGCGTAAGCCT
>NZ_JARANY010000028.1 GCF_029889885.1 Chromohalobacter sp. 296-RDG | reverse complement strand
TTGCCGACCGTCTGCCGCGACCGCAAGCTATCACGTTGCGTTGCGACCATACGTGGCTTTCGCGTTACGCTGGAAGTGTCACGTACAACGCGATCAAGGAGATGTCATGGCCAATGCCGAGGTGCTACAAGAAGGAACGTTGCATTGTTTCCCCAGCGGCCTGCGTGATGAGAAGGGCAAGCTGGTCAACATTGAAGTATCCGCCGTGGTCTATGATGGCCAGCGTCTGATCCTGGCCAGCGACAAGCCGATTCCCGGTGACGCACGTTCGGCTGTCTTCTCTGTTCCGATCACGGCTGCCGGTCCCGATGATCGCGGCCTGGAGTACTTCACGGCGGATGCCATCAAGCGGGCAGTCAAGTACGAGGACTTCGCATTGACTGCCGACGGTCGCTACGTGTTGGCGACCACCGGATTCGATCGCATCGACATGGAAAGCCATGCGCTCAATGCCTACAACCATTTATTGATCTGGCCGCTGGGCGAGCCCGAGCGGGTGCAAGTGGTCGACCCCGACCCGCGCGACGGTGTCGAGGGCTCGTTGGAGCTGCGTAACAAGCTGGACGGCGCCATCGGTTATCCGTATTACAAGATAGAAGGACTGGCGGCGATTCCAGGGGAGCGTGGTGATGGGCTACTGCTTTTCGGCGTGCGCGAACAAGGCTATTCGCATGAAGACTTCGACTATGTGTGTCGTGTCGTGGGGGCGCACTACACCCTCAATGCCCAAGGTAATCTGGTGTTCGTCGACAGGCTACGCGAGTTCTACCGCTTCTTTCCCCAGCAGCAGCCCGAGGTGCGCTATGACTGCGGCCTGTCGAGCCTGGAGTACGATCCCCATCACCAGCGCCTGTTTCTGTTGACGAGCTTCGAAGTCGAGGACGCGGAAGAAGAGCGCATAGGCGGTTACCTCTGGGTGGTGTCACTAGAGGACTTCGCGGCGGGTAAAGCGCCGACGCTGGTTCGCACGATGGCTGGAGACGCCCTGGAATTCGAACACAAGGCAGAAGGTTTGGCGATTCTGGATAGCGAGCGCTTGTTCGTGGCCTACGATAACGATCGCGACATGTCGTTGGGCAGCATCGATGAACGTGACGAGCGCCACGCCTGTGAGGCACCGTACACCACCTTGCGGCTTACCTGATCACCTGAGGTCGAGTTCGTCTCTCCAGCGCTGTACGGCGATCTCGTCCTTGAGCATGTCCAGCGTTTCGATCAATACTTGCTCGGTGACGCGGTCGGTGCGCTGGTCGACGTATAGCCAAGCATCGATGCCGCTGCCGGCCAGATCACCGATAAGACTCTTGAAACGCGGCGAACGTAGTCCATCGATCGCCTCGTGGACCACGCGGCTGGCGACGTCGCTCAGGCTGCGTTCCATGGCATGGGCCACGTGCTCGCCCATAGGCAGGCGTCTCAGCCGGGCGAGTTCCTGGTTCTCATCGAGCGTGCGGGTGACCAGGGCCGCCACGTAGCGATGTACTTCCTGATGGTTCTCGGCATAGCTTTTGTCGACGGTGGTTTCGAGACGCCGGGCGATCTCGTCGACAAGCGCCTCCTTGCGTGGCTGGATTACCTTTTCCGAGAGTCGTTTGGTGAAGTCGTCACTACGTTGGACTTCCTCTTGCAGGCTGCTCAGCAGGCGTGTCGCCACGCGGTCGGAAAGCTCCTCCATGAGCACGCGGTAGTAGCGTTCGAAGAAGGCATAGAGACGCCAGCGGCGGATGTCGATCGCCCCCAGGCGCTGCAATCGAATCAGCAGCGAGATGAGACGCAGTACACGCAAGATGCGGAAGCCGCTGACCGGAATGCACCCCAGCACGTCGTACCAGTGCACGAATGGATAGAAGAACCAGCGTGCGTAGCGGCGTTCGGCGATGGCCACCGCCCAGCCAGCCAGAACATCGAGCAGGAAGATGCTCACGAAGGCCAGGTCGATTGTCATGAAACGCTGGTGAATGGCGCTGTCGTAGGCCTGATGGAGGCCCGGCGCTAGTGCTTCGAACCCGGCATTCAGAGGTGGCAAGAGAAACAGGCTATCGACGAGAAGCAGCAACAGATTAGCTGAGACCAGCACCACGATGGCGATGTCCCAGGCGAGATAAAGGCGATCACGCCGGCGTGAGCCAGCGGTGGAAGGTGCGCTCATCAAGTTCTCCGTCGGTAGCGCCATGCGTCCTGCGCATGGTCACGCTATCAGTTTCCCGGCGTCGCGTCAGGGTGCCTCACGGGTCGCGTTGAGATGCGCCTGGGTGCGCTGTTCTTCCTGTTCCTCTTGCTTGCGCATGTTCTTGCGTAATTTGGCTTTCTCGAAGCGCAGCTTCTGCAATGGCGTATCGAGTTGTAGCTGTGGCACGGGGTTGGGATGACCTTCGCCATCTACCGCGACCATGGTCAGGTAGCAGCTGTTGGTGTGGCGAATCACGCGATCCTGGATCGACTCGGCGATGATCTTGATGCCGATCTCCATCGAGGAATGCCCGACATAGTTGACCGAGGCCAGAAAGGTGACCAGCTCACCCACGTGGATGGGTTGCTTGAAACGTACCTGGTCCACCGACAGCGTCACGACATAGGAACCGGCGTAGCGACTGGCGCAGGCGTAGGCGACCTCGTCGAGCTTTTTGAGAATCGCGCCGCCATGCACCTTGCCGCTGAAGTTGGCCATGTCGGGCGTCATCAGCACCGTCATGGTGAGTTCGTGTTGGCGGGAGAGGTCGTCGGTCATGCGGGCTCCATTGAACGATGCGTAACTGGCAAATGTGTACCACGTTTCATGCGTGATTGTCCGCGTGTCCAGAGACCTGGGGCTCAGCCCAGCGCGTGCGCCGGTAGTGCAGGTAGACGGCGGCGAGACTTGCCGAGCGCACTAGGGTGAATACGGTGAAAGCGAGCCATAGGCCATGATTGCCCAACGGTTGCGTGAACCACCACACCGGCAGGTAGACGGCGAGCGCCAGCAGAATGGTATCGCGCATTTCGCGGGTTGCGGTGGCACCGATGAAGACGCCATCGAGCAGGTAGCTCCACACCGCGATGGCCGGCATGGCGATCATCCAGGGTAGATAGTCTCCCGCCGTGGCGCGCACGTCGGGAAGATCGGTGAGCATGGCAATCACATAGTCGCCGCCAAAGAAAAACGCTGCCATGGCGACGCCGGCGGTCATCAGTGAGAATCGCGCGGCGGCACGCACCGAGGCGCCGAACAGCGGCCAGTCACGGCGCCCTACGGCACGGCCGGTCAAGGCCTCGGCAGCGTGGGCGAAGCCATCCAGCGCGTAGGACGTGATCATGATGAATTGCATCAGCACGGCGTTGGCGGCGAGCACCGTATCGCCCTGACTGGCGCCCTGAGCGGTGAAAAAGGCCATGGCGAACAGCAGCCCCAATGTCCGCACGAACAGATGCCGATTGACCTGGAAAAGCTCGGAGTAGGCGGCAAGGCGTAGCAGTCGCTGGCGCAAAAAGTGTCCCTGAAGCAGCTTCAGTTGACGTGCCACCAGCCACAGGCCGACGGCCAGCGCAGTATAATCGGCGATCACCGTGGCCCAGGCGACGCCGTCGCTGGTCATTCCCAGGCCGACCACGAATACGAGGTCCAGCACGATGTTGACGCTGTTGGTCAGTACCATGATCGCCAGCGTGACTCGCGAATTCTGCTGGCCGAGGAACCAGCCGAGAATCGCGTAATTGGCCATCACCGCCGGAGCCGAGAGGATGCGGATATGCGCGTAACTCGCCGCCAGTGACATGGCGGCCTCGCTACCGTCGAGCAGGTAGAGGCCGAAGGCGACGAGCGGTTCGGCGAGCAGGATCAGTATGACGCCGATGCTCAGCGCCAACAGCAACGATTGCCCCAACAGGTTGCGTATGTCGCTTTCGTCCTCGCGTCCCATGGCCTGGGAGGTGAGGCCGGTAGTGCCCATACGCAGGAAACCGAATCCCCAGTAGAGAAAGCCGAACAGCGTGGCGCCAAGGGTGACGGCGGCCATGTAGCGCGAATCCGGCAGGTGCCCGACCACGGCGGTATCCACCAGGCCTAGCAATGGCACAGTGATGTTGGAAAGAATGATCGGCCAGGCGAGTGGCCAGATGCGTGTCGGGGAGCGTGAAGTGGACACGGGATTCCGTTGTTTGCGTTGGACGTTTACGCCTGGCGAGCCGTCCGCGAGACATGAAAAGAGCGCAGGGGCACGCAGACTGCCCTTGCGGGCTGTCGATGTTCGACGCCGTGTATCGTGCCTGGCCGCGCTCAGGCGGCGGTAATCAACCGGTACTTGTGCATGAGCTGGTCGTGGGTTTCGCTGCGTTCGGGATCGAGGGGAATGCAGTCGACCGGGCACACCTGCTGGCACTGGGGCTCGTCGAAATGACCGACGCACTCGGTGCACAAGTTGGGGTCGATGACATAAATCTCCTCACCCTGGGAAATGGCGCCATTGGGGCACTCGGGTTCGCAGACATCGCAGTTGATGCACTCATCGGTGATCATCAGGGCCATGGTAGTGTCCTCTACTGCGTCTCGGGCGACGAGGAGTCCGGGGCGAAATGCCGGCTCAGAGCATCGACCACGCAGGGATGCACGAGCTTGGAGACATCTCCCCCGAGACGCGCGATCTCGCGCACGATGGTGGAAGAAATATACGAGTTCTCGATCGCAGGCGTCAGGAACAAACTCTCGATATGAGGTGCCTGGGCCCGATTCATATTAGCCAATTGTAACTCATATTCAAAATCGGATACCGCTCTCAATCCGCGCAGGATAATGCGTGCGTTTTGCTGATCCAGCAACTGCGTCAGCAGTCCGCTGAAGCCGAGGACAGTGACGTTGTCGAGCTCGGCGGTGATCTCTTCGATCAGGGCGACGCGGGTCTCCAGCGACAATGCGGGCTGCTTGCGCGGACTCGCAGCCACCGCCACCACGACCTTGTCGAACATGCGCGCGGCGCGTTCGATCAGATCGTAATGACCATGGGTGACGGGGTCGAAGGTACCGGGATAGACCACGATATTCATGGGTGCATCCTGTGTCGAGATACCAACAGGGTAGTGGTTGCCCATGGTCGGCAGCAATCATGCCGCCGACCAGGCATGATTATTGCAGTTGGCCGTAGGGGTTATCGACCGCCAACGAGACCGGCTGATCGAAGCCGGGGATATGCAGCGAGTCGCGCGTCATCGAGAGTTCCGATCCTTCGAGAACGCCTTCGCCGAAGCGGTAGGTGACCTCGAAATGGCCGCTGTCGGATGTCGCCAGGTACGCCTTGGAAGCGGCCAGGGTCGTTTCGCGACGTTGCTTCCAGTCGTCGATGGCGCGTTGGCCGTGGCGCTGGGCCAGCAGGCGTTCGGTGGCGGCCGGCGAGATGACCAGGCCGGTGGCGTTGTTGCCGCCGAACCCCTTGGCATTGATGAACGCCGCATCGGCCTCGAAGGGAACCGAGTCGCGGAAGAAGCGCAGGCGCTCGGTAAAGACGTCATCGGCCACTGCATCGAGGGTGAAGATACCGGGAATGATACCGTGGGCGAAGGTACCCAGTGCGCTGGCCATCTGATCGCCCGCCGCACCGCCTTGCGAATGGCCGACGAATGCCTTGACGGCGGTCACTGGCCACGACTCGATGCCATGCGCGCGCGCCACCATGTCGAATACATGTGACTCGGTAGTGCGGTTCTTCGGCGTGCTGGTGCCGTGCGCGTGTAGATAGCTGCGATGGCGTACTGCCTCCTCGCCGAGCATATCGCTGGCAAGACTGACCGCCTTGGCCAAAGTGATGTAATTGCCGATGCCCGGCGCGGAGATCGAGCGCTTCCAGCCATCGGCGTTGACGAAGACGCCTGGCACGGCGCCGAGAATCTGCGCGCCGGTTTCCAGCGCCAACGCGTCATCCATCAGCAACAGGAACTGGGTCGACTCGGAGATGGTGAAGCCGCAGTTGCGCGCGAAGGGGCGACACGCACGCTGATAGTCACTGTCGGTGAGCAGCGTCAGGGCGTCGAGCGCCTTGAGGCTTTCGTCGTCGGCCAGCGCCCCCATGGCACGGAAGCCCTCGACGATCTCCGGGGTGATCGGTGCATCGCTGGTGCCCACCATGACCACCCGGCGCCGGCCACTGCGAATGTCCTCGAGGCCCAGGCGCAGGTTGTACAGAAAGCTGGCGCAGGCGCCTAGCGCTGCGCCAGTAGCGCCGACGCTGCCCAGCACATAGGCGTTGAGGAAGTCGGCGGGCATTTGCCCATAGCCCAGCGGCATCTGCTTGGAGGTGGCGCGCGCGCCGCTGACGAAGCTTTGCAGCAGACCGCCCCAGCCTTCGGTGTCGAGCTGGCCGATGGAGTTGCCGGCATACACGGCGATGGCGTCCGGATCGAGACGGTTGCGCAGCGCCGCCCAGTCGAGGCCGCTCTGGCCGAGGCAGTCGGAGGCGCCGAAGATAGTCATCGCCAAGCCGCGCGGGTGGTGCACGCTGCGATACAGCGTGTCCGGCGAAAAGCCGCTGGGCAGTTGTCCGGCCGAGCGTACCTGGGCGCTGCGACGTTCAGGAAGCAGCACGTCCAGCGCTCCCGGCGGGACCACGACTTCGACCATGCGTTTGTCGATCTCGCGCACCTGCCAGGTGGCCGGCACGTCGTTGGGAAGCTGGCGGCGGCGCACGCGAAAGGTCAGCTCGGCATCGAGGTTGAGTTGTGCGGCGCGATTGGCGGGGAGGCCTTCGCTGCCGAAGCGCTCGTCCTCGATGCGGCGAATCAGGGTATGATCGAGCACATGTTGGCGATAGCGTTCGACGACGTCGGCGTCGTCGAGAATCTCGCCCTGAGGGTCCTGCCAGCCGCCGCTTTCGACGCGCGAAACGAGCTGCATCATGGCGGCCAGGGCGAGAATGGTTTGTGCCTGAAGGGTATCGGGCAAAGCGTCGAGAATCGTTCGGCGATAAGCTTGGTGGCCCGAGGTTCTGCCGGCGGCGTTAACACCGCCCATGCCGACGATCACCGGTAACTGTGACAAGCCGCGTTCCTCGTAATGCTGTGGATGACGATGCGTCCTGATGTGTGACCGGCACGCGTCGGCCGGGTGTGTTGCGTCCTCCCGCGCCATAGGGCGCATGGAGTCTTTATAAGTCTGGGCAAGGATGATAGCACCCGGGTGCGAGCGGCGTCATGCGAACACTGTCCGATAAAGGGGAAATGCCACCGATGACGTATCAGCCTTATAGGGCTTTTTCAGCGGCAGGTCTTTATGAGGGCGCTAATGCGCCGCTTGGGATACTTCTACGGGCCGAGGACGTGTACGGGGCGAGGTCGTGATGCTCGGTCAGGCTCGGGAGTCTGCTAGGATAGTATGCCGTTCAGTCGTTCAGTCGTTTAAAGAGCCGTCCATGCATGCCAATTCCCGCGCCATTGTCACCCAGCAGACCGCGCCGCATGAGGAACTCTCCCGGCGTGTGTCGCGGGCGCTGACGTATCCCTGGCGAAAGCCGTTGGCATCGCACACGCGTATTGCGTTCGGCGCGGCGCGGGCATGGTTGCAGGAGCAGTACAGGCCGTTGATTCTCGACGCAGGCTGTGGCGTGGGACTTTCCACCCGACGTCTGGCTGCGCGTTTTCCCGATCATGCGGTGATCGGCATCGACCGTAGCGCCGATCGCCTTTCACGCGAGTATGGCGAGTTGCCCGACAACGCCTTGCTGGTACGTGCCGATCTGGTGGATTTCTGGCGTTTGGCGCTACAAGAAGGGTGGCAGCCGGCACGTCATTATCTGCTCTACCCCAATCCGTATCCCAAGGCAGGGCATCTCAAGATGCGCTGGCATGGGCACCCGGTGTTCCCGGCACTGGCGGGTCTCGGCGGCGAACTGGAAGCGCGCTCCAACTGGCGGCTCTATCTCGAGGAATTGGCCCTGGCGCTGGCACAGGCCACGGGACGCGAGCCGCATCTCGAGCCCTGCGAGCCGTCGGGCGAGTATCTCACGCCCTTCGAACATAAGTACCATGCCAGCGGCCAACCACTCTGGCGTCTCAAGGTGACGCTGGCGTATCGTCCCGAGTTGCTACCCACCTAGGGGAAAGCTGGCACAGACCTTCAGGAGACCGAGTATGGTGTACGTGTTTCTGGCCCTCGCGATCATCGCCGAGGTCGTGGCGACCAGTGCGCTCAAGGCGTCTCAGGAGTTCACGCGGCTATGGCCGAGCGTGACCGTTGTCGTGGGCTATGCATTGGCGTTTTACATGCTCACGCTGGCGCTTCGCGATTTGCCGGTGGGCATCGCCTATGCGTTCTGGGCCGGACTTGGCATCGTGCTGGTCACGCTGATCGGGGTGGTCGTGTATGGCGAGAAACCCGATTTACCCGCGATTCTCGGTCTAGGAATGATCATCGCCGGGGTTGCCATCATTCAGGTGTTTTCGCGTATGTCCTCGCATTAGGCGCTACCTGAAATGTGCCCACGCACGGTCGGGCGTCGCCATCGCACTCGATGAGGTGTCCTGCTAGCCTGGCGTACGATGTACGTTCGTCCAGGGAAGGAAAAATCTCATGCTGAGTAGGCTGCTCCATTGCCGACGTCTGCGCTCCTCGCAGCGTGTAGGACGTCGTGTGCTCGTGCTTCTTGTCGTGATGGGTTTGCCGTTGGTCGCGCAGGCCGATGGCTTCGATAATCTCGCCACACTGGTCGATAAAGGCTTCGTGATCGGCGCGCAGGCGCAGTTGTTGGGGAGTGGCGAAAGCCTAGGGGCGATCCATCCCACGCGGCGGCTGTCGCCGGCCTCGGTGACCAAGCTCTATACCGCCGCCGCAAGCCTCGACCGCTGGGGGCCTCAGCATCGTTTCACCACGCAGTTGATGGCCACCGGCAACGTCGATGCTCAGGGCGTTTTGCATGGCGACCTGGTGCTCGATGGTGGCGGTGACCCGGCGCTGACCAGCGAAAACCTATGGCGTCTGGTACAGCGCTTGCGCGAACGCGGCGTGCGCGCCGTCGAGGGCCAATTGGTGGTCAGTCAGTGGCGCTTTGGTCCGGTGACCTGCGTGACTACCGACCGTTGCGAGGCGCGCTCGCGCTCCGACAACGCCTATAGCGCCTTGTTGTCTTCGGCGGCAGTGAATTACGGCAGCTGGTGCAATCGGGTCAAGCCCGGCACGTCAGTGGGCGACGCGGCTTCCATCAGCGATTGCGCGACGGTAGCACCTCTCACACGCCTCGATAATGAGGTCAAGACCGTGGCGCACGGCGAGGACACACGCCTGAGTGCTGAGCGCATCAGTAGCGAGCGCGGCGACACGTTACGTATCAGTGGGCAGATCGCGCGCGATAGCTACTCGCGCGAAATCTATCGCGGCAGTTCCGATCCCGCCGAACAAACCGCCAAGACCTTGATGGCATTGCTCAAGCAGGCAGGAGTCGAGGTCGAAAGCTACGCCACCAGCACGACACCGCCGCCGACCACGGCCAAGCGCTTGGCGGCGGTGGATGGCAAGCCGCTGCAGGAATTGCTGCTGCGCATGCTCAACTATTCCAATAATTTCATGGCCGATACTCTGGCACTTGACCTCGTCGCCAAGCCGCGCGCCGAGCTTCAGGACGGCGCCGATGAGCTGATGCGCTTCGCCCAGGAGCTTCCGGGCCAAGGCGTGCCGACGCTCGCCAGTGGCAGTGGCTTGACTCCCGAGAATCGTGTCTCGGCCCGTGATCTCAACGCTTTGTTGGAGGCGATGTACCACCGCTCGGCGCTGTTTCCGACTTTCGTGGCCGGTCTTCAACTGCCGACCAACGGCCCCATGCATTTCATTCGTCGAGGCAGCGATATTTTCCAGCAGCACGTCATGCTCAAGACCGGCACGCTCAACGAGCCGGTCACGGTGCGCGCGGTGGCTGGCTACTTCCGTACCCAAGCCGGGCGTTGGGGTAGTTTCGCCGTACTGGTCAACGGCACCGAGCAAACGCCGTATCTCGCCTGGCGGCAGACTCTACCGCTGGTGGCGGCGGATTTGACGGAAATGATCAATTCACACTGACACCGCGCTGCATTAATCAATTCGTTTAGCGACGCGGGTCGATGAGCACGCGCCCGTGGGTGCGGCCTTCGAGCATGGCCTGGGCCCGATCGGTCACGTCGTCGAGGCCAATTTCCTCGACCTGCATGTGCGAAAGCAAGGCGTTGGGCAGGGCGGCGATGCGTTGCCATGCCGCGCGGCGCCGCTCGAACGAGATATACACGCTGTCCACGCCGAGCAACGACACGCCGCGCAGTATGAAAGGCATCACCGTGGTCGGTAGTGCGGCATCGCCCGCCAGTCCCACGGCGGCGACCTTACCTGAGTAGCGCATTTGTGCCAGGAGACTGGCCAGGACCTGGCCACCGACGGTATCCACGGCGCCTGCCCACTGCGTCGATTCCAGCGGCCGGCCGCGGGCTTCGAAGTCGGCGCGGGGCAGAATGGCGTGGGCACCAAGCGCCTCGAGCCAGTCATTCTGCTCGGGTTTGCCGGTGATGGCGTGAACCTCGAAACCTTCATGGACGAGGATCGACACGGCCCAACTGCCCACGCCACCGCTGGCGCCGGTCACCACGACCGGTCCGTCGCCTGGGCCGAGGCCCGCTTCTTTCAGTCGCATGACACTGAGCATGGCGGTGAGTCCGGCGGTGCCGAAGAGCATTGCCTGGCGCGTGCTCAGCGGTTGCGGGCAAGGCACTAGCCAGTCGGCATCGACGCGCATGGCCTCGGCGAAACCGCCCCAATGACGCTCGCCGACGCCCCAGCCGGTGAGGATTACGCGGTCATCGGCGGCGAAGCGCGTATCCGTGGAATCCGTTACCGTGCCGGCGAAATCGATCCCCGGCACCAATGGATAGTCGCGCACGATCTTGCCCTGGCCGGTGACCGCCATGGCGTCCTTGTAATTGAGGTCCGAATCATCGATCGCGACGCGTACCGCGCGTTGCGGCAACTGGTCTTCATCGAGGGTTTCGAGGCGAGCGCGGGGAGTGTCGTCATGGAGCATGAGTGCACGGGGCATGGAGGACTCCTGCGAATTCGGGTGAGGGCGCTGTGGTGAGCGCGAGAACATTAGCCTAGCGTTGAGTCGTGAGTGTCGACAACGCGACTTTTGCGGGATACCGTCCGTCATTCGCGTGGCGTTGCCTGGAGCTGCCCCTTTGTTACCATTTCAAGTCGCCGTGTGCGTTGCCGTCCTGGCCGTTGCGTGATCGGCCATCGAGAACTCCTTCACTGAGGAAAAAGCGCGATGAAATCCCGCCAGACCGGCTTGCACCATTTGATCAATTCCACGTGCTATTCACTCAAGGGACTGCGAGCCGCGTTTCGCAATGAAACGGCGTTTCGTCAGGAGGTCGGCATCTGCGTGGTACTCTTGCCATTGGCGTGGTGGATCGGTGCCACGCCAGTGGAATGGCTGCTGCTCGTGGGCAGTGGTGCGCTGGTACTGATCGTGGAATTGCTCAACAGCGCCGTGGAAACCGTCGTCGACCGCATCGGTCCCGAGCATCACGAGCTGTCCGGCCGGGCCAAGGACATCGGCTCGGCGGCGGTTATGATCTCGCTGATCATGGCGAGCCTGACCTGGGGCCTGCTGGCCTGGCAGAAGTTCCTCGGCTGAGCCATACAGTTGGCGACGCTGTGCTGGTTACCCTTCAACGTCCGTGCGAGGTGCGCTATGTCGCGACGCGTCGGTTTTGGATTACTCGGCGTATTGGTAGTGGCTGCCGTGCTTGTCCCCTATACGCTGCTGCGTGATGTTCAGGCCTGGTACGGCAGTATGCTCTTTTGGGGACTGACCGGTCTAGCCGTGCTCGTTCTCAATCTGCTCGTTACCGCCGATTTCAAGGAGAAGTGAGGATGTCGTCGACGCTCGTGTGGACGTCGGTGCTGGTGTATGTCGTCGTCGCCCTGGGCGTGGCATGGCGCTCACGCGAGCGCGGTCCCGGCGGGACGCCCGACATGGCGCACTATTTCCTCGGCGGGCGGCGCATGGGCGGGTTGGTGTCGGCGCTCAGCTACAGCGCGACGACCTACAGCGCTTTCATGATGGTGGGGTTGGCCGGGCTGACCTATGCCGGCGGTGTCGGGGCGCTGGGCTTTGAAACCGTCTACTTCGCTGGTGTCTCGTTGGTGGCAATCTTCGGGCCGCGCTTCTGGGCGGTGGGCAAGGCATTCGGGTTCGTCACCCCCAGTGAGATGCTGGGACACCGCTACGGGAATCGTGGCGTGGCCTTGGCCACGGCGCTGGTCAGCAGCCTGTTCCTGATCCCTTATGCGGCGGTGCAACTGGCGGGCGTGGGGTATCTGCTGAGCGGGATGACCGACGGTGCCATCGACTTTACCACCGGCGTGGCGGTCGCCACCGTGCTGGCGCTGGTGTTCACCTTCATCGCCGGGATTCGCTCGGTGATGTGGACCGATGCCCTGCAGGCATTGTTGATGATCGTTGCCTCGACGGCCGTGGCGCTGCTGGTAGTGGTCTCGTTGGGCGGCTTCGAGACGCTGTTCGCGACCCTCGCCGATGAGCATCCCGAGGCGCTTACCGTGCCGGGATCGGGCCTGTTCACGCCGGCGACTTTCCTCGGCCTGACGATTCCCTGGTTCTTCTTCAGTCTTTCCAATCCCCAGGTCAGTCAGCGTCTCTTCATGCCGGCCTCGCTCAAGGCCATGCGCCGCATGCTGCTGGGCTTTCTGTGCTTCGGCCTGATCTATACCGCTGTCTCGGTACTGTGGGGCTTTTCGGCGCTGATCGCATTCCCCGACTTGGAGAATTCGGATCTTGCCACGCCGACCCTGCTGGCCTCCACGCACGTACCGCCGTTACTCGGCGTGCTGGTGATGGTCGGCATCCTGGCGGCGGCGGTCTCGACCATCGACTCGATCATGCTGACGCTCTCGTCGATGCTGTCGCGGGACGTCTATGCGGTGGCACGCAAAGGCAGCGACGAACGCCGCCAGCTATGGGTCGGCAAGGCCGTATTGCCGCTGATCGCGCTGTTGGCGCTGGCCTTTGCCGAGTTGCGCCTGGATCTGATTGCGGTGCTTTCGGTTGCCGCCTCGACCGGCCTGGTCGTCACCGTACCGGCGCTTGTCGGCGCCTTTTTCTGGCGTGGCGGCAGTGCGGCGGGCGCCCTGACCAGCATTCTCGGCGGCGGTGTCTGCGTCGTGACGCTGTATATCAGCGGCGCTAAGCCACTGGGCTGGCCGCCGGGCATCTGGGCGCTACCGGTGGCGTGCGTACTGTTCGTGGGCATCAGTTTGCTCAGCACAGCGCCGCGTCAAACTGCCGAGGCGTTCATCGCCGCCGCCGAGCGTGGCTTGCCATGGCGGCGCTGAGGGTCGCCTGCCTGTAGCTTCCAAGCGAGTGGCTCCGCTAAGCTGGGAGATATCACGCTTGCCCCGGCGTTAGGTGCCGGGATGTTCCAGGAGAGTGCATCATGGCCCTGCCCGAAGGATTCCTGCCCGACGCCGATATTCCCGCACCGTTGAATGAGGCGCTGGGCGAGGCCACCGAGCGGCTCGACGATGCGTTGTGCCTGGCCGACCGCGCTGCCCAGGCGAAGCGCTCGACGAGCGATGCGGACGCGGATGCGAATGTTGATGCCGAAGAGACGCCGAGTGCCACTTGGCTGGCGCTCTCGGATGTGCGTCGTGCCGAGCTGGCGCGGGTCGTGGCGCTCTCCGACTTCGCCACTGAGACGCTGGCTCGCGACCCTGACTGGCTACCTGTGCTGGATGCCGAGGGCGAACTGGATGAGTCGCCGCCGCGCGAGGCCTGGGAAGCGGAGCTCGCCGAGCGCCTGGAGGCCGCCGAAGATGAAGCGACCATGCAGGCCGCAGTACGCCGCTTCCGGCGGCTGCGCATGCTGGGCATCGTATGGCGTGACCTATGCCGCGCGCCGCGTGGCCAGGGCGACGAGGCTGGCATGTGGGTCACGGCGCGTGATGTCAGCAGCCTGGCGGAAATCTGCCTCGACGGCGTGCTGGGCTGGCTCGAACACTACTATGCGCCGCGCTGGGGACAACCGGCTCTGCGCGCCGACGGTACACCGCAACGCTTGGTGGTGCTGGGCATGGGCAAGCTCGGTGCGGGCGAGCTCAATCTGTCCTCGGACATCGACCTGATCTTCGCCTTCGCCGAGGAGGGTGAGACTGAGGGCGGCCGTCGGACGCTCTCGCATCAGGAATATTTCACCAAGCTGGGCCAGAAGCTCATCGGCGCGTTGGACGCGGTGACCGACGAAGGCATGGCGTTTCGTGTCGACATGCGTTTGCGCCCGCTCGGCGACGGCGGGCCGTTGGTCGGCAACTTCGCCACGCTGGCCAGCTACTATCAGGATCAGGGGCGTGAGTGGGAACGCTACGCCATGCTCAAGGCGCGCCCGGTGGCCGGCGATCTCGAAGCGGGCGCTGAGCTGCTGGCCTCGCTGCGGCCGTTCGTGTATCGCAAGTACCTGGACTTCGGCGCCATCGAATCGTTGCGCGAGATGAAGCGGCTCATCAACCGCGAGGTCAAGCGCAAGGGCATGGCCGACAATATCAAGCTCGGCCCTGGGGGTATCCGCGAGGTGGAGTTCGTGGTCCAGGCGTTCCAGTTGATTCGTGGTGGGCGCGATACCGAGCTTCAACTGACCTCGCTGGCGGCAGCACTACGTTGCCTGACGGATCTGGAGCTTCTGCCGGGTGAGGTGACCGATGCCCTGCGCACCGATTACGCTTTTCTACGCGATCTCGAGCATGCCTTGCAGGCCCAGAAGGACCGCCAGACTCAGACCTTGCCGGACGATAGTCTGGGACGCGAGCGCTTGGCGCTGGCGCTCGATATGGCCGACTGGCCGGCGCTCGTGGCGCGTCTTGACGAGGCGCGAGGGAGGGTGCGTGAGCATTTCGATGCCGTTATCGCGCCGCCCGAGGAGGAAGACGATGAGGAGAACGTCTCCGAGGACGCCTCACACGAGGAATTGGGCGCGCTCTGGCGTGAGGAGCTGACTCTGGCGGAGGCCCGCGAGACGCTGACGACGCTGGGGTTCGAGACGCCCGAGGCTACCTTCAAGCGGCTTGCCGGTTTGCATCGTTCGCGCGCCGTGGCGGCCATGCAACGCATCGGTTTCGAGCGTCTCGATGCCTTGATGCCGCTGCTGCTCGAAGCCGTCGGCGAGAGCCACGCGCCAGATGTCGCGCTCGAACGCGTCTTGCCACTGATCGAGGCGGTGCTGCGGCGCACTGCGTACCTGGCATTGCTGCGCGAGAATCCCGATGCGCTGCGTCAGTTAATTCGTCTGTGCGCCGCGAGCCCGTGGATCGCCGAGCAATTGGCGCGCCATCCCGTGCTGCTCGATGAATTGCTGCACCCCGCCACGCTGTATTCGCCCGCCGACAAGGACGAGCTCGCCGATGAGCTGCGCCAGGCCCTGGCGCGCATACCCGAAGACGACGAGGAGGGGCAGCTCGACGCGCTGCGTATCTTCAAGCACGCCCAGGTGCTGCACGTTGCGGCCTCGGATATCGTCGGCGCGCGGCCGCTGATGAAGGTCAGCGATTATCTCACCTTCATCGCCGAAGTGATCCTCGAGCAGGTACTGGCGATGGCCTGGAAGCAGGTGACGCGCAAGTACGGCCGACCCTCGCGCCGCCCCGGTGAGTGCGAGAGCGACGAGGCCAACTTCGCGATCATCGGTTACGGCAAGTTGGGTGGCATCGAATTGGGCTATGGATCGGACCTGGACCTGGTGTTTTTGCACGACGCCGATCCCAAGGGCGCCACCGACGGTGCCAAGGCCCTCGACAATGCGGTCTTCTTCACGCGCCTCGGGCAGCGCGTCATCCATTTGCTGACGGCCATGACGCCCAGCGGCGCGCTGTACGAAGTGGACATGCGCTTGCGTCCCTCGGGCAATGCAGGGCTATTGGTGACGACGCTCGACGCCTTCGCCGACTATCAGCACCAACAAGCCTGGACCTGGGAGCACCAGGCGCTGGTGCGCTCGCGTGCCATTGCCGGCAATGCGGCGTTATGCGAGCGCTTCGAGGCGGTGCGACGTGAGGTGCTGGGTCAGGCGCGCGACCCCGACACACTGCGCGGTGAGGTCGTCGCGATGCGCCGCAAGATGCGTACCCACCTGGGGAGCAGCGATCAGGCCGGACGCCAGGGCACGTTTCATCTCAAGCAGGATCCCGGCGGCATGGTGGATATTGAGTTCCTCTGTCAGTACGCGGTGCTGCGGCTGGGCGATGAAGCGCCGGAAATGCTTGCCTTCAGCGATAACATGCGCATTCTCGAAACGCTGGAGGAAAGTGGCCGGCTTCCCGCCGAGCAGGCCCGCGAGCTGCGCGAGGCGTATCTCACGTATCGCGGCATCAGCCATCGTGCCTCGCTGGCCAAGGCCGGGAGCCAGGTCGAGATCGCCGATATCGACGCTCATCGCCGCCGGGTCCGCGCCATTTGGGCGCAGTGGATGGAGGAAGAGGACGCGTCTCGGTAAGTACCACGAGAAACAAACGGTTACTTTTCGTGCTCATGATAACTCGGTAAATGGTTAGTACGACAAAAGTTGGGGATTGATCATTCGTGTAGAGGTTTTATAGTCCGCCTCCGGCGATGGCCTACGTGCCATCGCCGTTTTGTTTCGCTACCCGCCCACAAGGCGCGGCGAATGTCAGGCACAACCTGAAAGTTCTCAACGAGGCAGATAGTCAATGCGCTCTACCACGGATATAGCATCGCCCCGCTCCCAAGAGGACCGGGGTTTCGCCGGTCACCCGCGTGCGTTGGGGCCGTTATTTTTCACCGAAATGTGGGAGCGTTTTTCCTACTACGGTATTCGCCCGCTGCTCGTGCTGTTCATGGCCGCCACGGTCTTCGAGGGCGGACTGGGCTTCACGCGTGAAACGGCCTCGGCCATCGTCGGTATCTACGCTGGTGCCGTCTATCTGTCGGCCTTGCCCGGCGGCTGGCTGGCGGACAACTGGCTGGGCCAGCGACGCGCGGTCTGGTACGGCTCGGTCCTCATTGCCTTGGGCCATCTTTCGATCGCGTTTTCTGCCGTCTGGGGCGCGACCTGGTTTTTTATCGGGCTGGTATTGATCGTGATCGGCTCGGGACTCTTCAAGTCCTGCATCTCGGTGATGGTGGGCAGCCTTTACGATCAAGGCGACGTACGCCGTGACGGCGGTTTCGCGGTCTTCTATATGGGAATCAACATCGGTGCCTTGCTCGCCCCGCTGTTCACCGGCCTGCTGATGCGCGAATACGGTTGGCACTGGGGATTCGGCATCGGCGGACTGGGTATGTTGGTGGCTTTGCTGATCTTTCGTTTGGCAGCCATTCCCTCCATGCGCCGCGCCGACAGCCTGCGGGGGCGCGCCGCCAGTTGGGATGCGCCGTCAGTGCATCGTCGCGGCGTGGGTTATTACGTTGCCGGCTTGGCGATAGCGCTGGCGGGCTTCATCGCCCTGGTGGCAAACGGCGTGATCACCTTGAACGCGGTGGCGATCGCCGAGGCCATGACCACGATCATCATCGTCTGTGCGCTGGGCTACTTCGTCTTTCTGTTCGGCTTTAATGGGCTCGACAAGCAGGAGCGGGCGCGTATTGTCGTATGTTTTATCCTGATCATGGCGGCGGCCTTTTTCTGGGCGTCCTTCGAGCAGCAGCCAACGTCCTATAATCTGTTCGCCCACGACTATACTGACCGCATGTTGTTCGGCTGGGAAGTGCCGGCGGTGTGGTTTCAGTCGTTCAATCCGGTCTTCATCATTCTGCTGGGGCCGGTATTCGGCTGGTTGTGGCCGGCACTCGGCCGCCGTCGCCTGGAGCCAGGCAGCCCGGTGAAGTTCATCCTCGGCCTCTTGTTCGCGGCCGGTGGCTTTGCCTTGATGATGTTCGCGGCGATGCGTGTGGCAGGCGGGATCGATCAGGTCTCGCCGCTGTGGATTACCGCCAGTTTGCTGCTATTGACGATCGGCGAGCTGTGCCTGAGCCCGGTCGGGCTTTCAACCATGAGCGCACTGGCGCCGACCAAGCTGCGCGGTCAATTGATGGGGTTGTGGTTCACGGCCTCGGCGCTGGGGAATCTGGTCGCCGGGTTGATCGGCGGGCATGTGAATGCCGAAGAGTTGGAACAGTTACCAGAGCTATTCGGTCGCTGCGCGGTGGCGCTGGTGCTGTGTGCCATCGTGTTGGCGCTGCTGACACCGTTCATCAAGCGTATGCTGAAGGGCAATCCCACCGTCGATCCCGCCGGTGCTTCGTCTTCTTCCAACGCCACCACCGGAGCCTGAGTCATGTCGCTGAGTGAATCTCCCCAAACGCCCGCCGCCCGTCTGGCCGCACTGCGCGAGATCATGCGTGAACAAGGCATCGATGCTTGGTGGCTGCCATCGTCCGATCCGCATAGCTCCGAATATCTGCCGCATCATTGGCAGGGCCGCGCCTGGTTGTCGGGCTTCGATGGTTCCGTGGGCACGCTGGTGATTACCCAACAGGCGGCTGGGCTGTGGGTGGACAGCCGCTACTGGGTGCAAGCCGAGCAGCAACTGGCTGGTAGCGGCATCGAGTTGATGAAGCTCCAGCCCGGTCAGGCGCAGCGGCCCATGCAGTGGCTCGCCGAACAGCTTCCACAGGGTGCCACGGTGGGCTTCGATGGTGCCGTAGTGGCGGCGGCCAGCGTGCGTCAGATGGAAGCGCATCTGGCGCCGAAAGGAGTTCGCTGGGAAGGCCATCAGGATCTGCTCGATGCCATCTGGCCGGACCGCCCCGCACTGCCAGAGGCGCTGGTGCGTTCTCACCCGAGCGCTTACGTGGATACCTCGCGGCGCGACAAGCTGGCGACCTTGCGCCAGGAAATGGAGGCCCAAGGGACCGATACGCATCTGGTCTCGACCCTCGACGACATTGCCTGGCTGACCAATCTGCGCGGTTCGGATGTCGACTTCAATCCGGTATTCCTGTCGCATCTGATCGTCGAGGCGACGCGTACCACCTTGTTCGTCGCCCCGGGCAAGCTGGATGACGCCGTGATCGGCGAGCTTGCCGACGATGGTATCGATGTCGCCGATTATGCGTTGGTGGCGGAGCGTCTCGCAGGGTTGTCCGACGATACGCGCTTGTTGGTCGATCCGGCGCGGGTCAGCCTGGCGCTGATGGAGGCCGTGCCGGAAGACGTGCACGTCGTCGAGGCCTTTCAGCCGAGCACGCTGGCCAAGAGTCGCAAGAGCGACCGCGACATCGAGCATGTGCGTCACGCCATGGAGGAAGATGGCGCCGCGTTGTGCGCGTTCTTTGCCTGGCTGGAAGACGCGTTGGCCCGCGACGAGACGGTGACCGAGCTGAACGTCGACGAGCGGATCACCGCCGCGCGAGCCGAGCGCGACGGCTTCGTCTCGCGGAGCTTCGCGACCATCGCCGCCTTCAACGCCAACGGCGCGCTGCCGCATTATCACGCCACGTCGGCGGCGCATTCCGTGATCGAGGGCAATGGGTTGCTGCTGATCGACTCGGGCGCTCAGTACCTGGGCGGCACCACCGACATCACCCGTGTGGTGCCGGTGGGTGAGATCGACGCGGCGCACCGGCGCGATTTCACCCAGGTGCTCAAAGGCACCATCGCGCTATCGCGCGCTCAGTTCCCGCGTGGCATTCCCTCGCCGCAGTTGGACGCCATTGCCCGCGCGCCGCTGTGGGCCGCAGGGATCGACTACGGCCATGGCACCGGGCACGGTGTGGGCTATTTTCTGAATGTCCACGAGGGACCGCAGGTGATCGCGTGGTACGCGTCGCCGACGCCGCAGTCCGCCATGCAGCCCGGTATGATCACCTCGATCGAGCCCGGCGTCTATCGGCCGGAGCAATGGGGCGTGCGCATCGAGAATCTGGTGGTCAATCGTCCGGCCCAGCCCAGTGATTTTGGCGAGTTCCTGCACTTCGAGACGCTTACCCTGTGCCCCATCGATACCCGCGCCATCGATATTGCGCTGCTCGATGACGCGGAAATCGCCTGGCTCAACGCCTACCACGAGGAGGTCCGCCAACGCCTGACGCCCAAGGTCGATGGCGAAGCCCGCGACTGGCTCGAGCAGCGTACGGCGCCCATCGCCCGCTGAATGCTCGCCGCACGTTGAGAAATGCCGGGCCCGTGGCTCGGCATTTCTCTGGCAATAGCCACTGGCGGCCGATACCCGAAAATGGATGCGAGGGGCGTAGCGCAAGTATTGTGCGGGACTATCGCTATCATGCTAACAATTTATTGGTGGCATGAGGCGCATAGTAATAGAGTAATCGCATCTGGTGCTCATCAGATGTTTCATTCTTGCATCGTTTCGCGATGCACCCCTAGTAGTACCCTGCTTCCACCCGCGCTGCCCCCTGGCGCGGGTTTTTTATGTCCGGTCAGCAGGCGGCGACCAAAGGGTGTCATGTCGCTTGGCCATGCGTTTCCCTGACCTGTTGTCCTGACATGAAAACGCCCATGCGGCGTTAACCGCATGGGCGTAATGGCATGTGCCAGCGTTGTGCCGACGTTTCGACAGCGGGGCTTACAGCGCGGCGATCTTGTCGTGTTGCTCGCTGAGATGCTGGCGGCTGGCCTGGGCGTCGGCGAGCTTGCCACGCTCTTTCTCTACGACCTCGGCGGGCGCCTTACTGATGAAGCTTTCGTTGCCGAGCTTCTTCTCGATGCCGCCGATAACCTTGTCCTGCTTGTCGATTTCCTTGGCCAGGCGGGCAAGCTCCACGTCCTTGTCGATCAGTCCCGCCATGGGTACCAGCACTTCCATGTCGCCGACCAGTTGGGTGGCGGCGAGCGGTGTCTGGTCGGGGTCATCGAGCCAGGTGATGCTGTCGAGCTTGGCCAGCTTGGAGAGGAATAGCCGATAGGCTTCCAGGCGCTCGCGGTCAGTTTCTCCGCCCTTGGTGAGCAGTGCTTCCAGCGGCTTGCCGGGGGCGATGTTCATCTCGGCGCGGATATTGCGCACGGCGATGATCACGCCCTTGAGCCACTCGATATCGCGCGTGGCGTTCTCGTCGATGCGGCTCTGTTCGGCCTGCGGCCAGGGTTGGGCCATGATCGAGTCGTCGCCACCGGCATGCGTGCCGGCCAGGGGTGCGACGCGCTGCCAGATCTCCTCGCTGATGAACGGCATCATGGGGTGTGCGAGGCGCATGATGGTTTCCAGCACCCGCACCAGCGTGCGTCGGGTACCACGTTTAGCGGCGGTAGTGGCGTTGTCGTCCCAAAGCACCGGCTTGGAGAGCTCCAGGTACCAGTCGCAGTATTCGTTCCAGACGAAGTCGTAGAGCGCTTGCGAGGCATGGTCTAAACGGAATTCTTCCATCGCACGGGTGACCTGGGCCTCGGTCTGCTGCAGGCGCGAGACGATCCAGCGGTCAGCCAGCGAGAGTTCGACCTCGCCGTTCTGGCCGTCGGCAAAGGCGCCGCAGTCCTCGCCTTCAGCATTCATCAGCACGTAGCGCGACGCGTTCCACAGCTTGTTGCAGAAGTTGCGATAGCCGTCCAGGCGACCCATGTCGAACTTGATGTCGCGCCCGGTGGTGGCCTGCGAGAGGAAGGTGAAACGTAGCGCATCGGTGCCGTGGGGCTCGATACCTTCGGGGAATTCGTCACGGGTGGCCTTGGCGATGGCCTTGGCTTTCTGCGGCTGCATCATGTTGCCGGTGCGCTTGTCGATAAGCGCATCCAGGTCGATGCCGTCGATCAGGTCGATGGGGTCGAGCACGTTGCCCTTCGACTTGGACATCTTCTGGCCTTGGGCGTCGCGCACCAGGCCATGCACGTAGATCTTCTTGAAGGGCACCTCGTCGGTGAACTTCAGTGTCATCATGATCATCCGCGCGACCCAGAAGAAGATGATGTCGAAGCCAGTGACCAGCACGCTGGAGGGATGGAAGGTCTCGAGCTCCGGGGTCTGTTCCGGCCAGCCCTGGGTAACGAAGGTCCACAGGCCTGCACTGAACCAGGTATCGAGGACGTCTTCGTCCTGAGTCAGCGCCACGTCGGCGGCGAGGCCGTACTTGTCGCGGGCTTCCTCGGCGCTACGTGCGACGAGGACGTTGCCCTCAACGTCGTACCAGGCCGGAATGCGATGCCCCCACCATAGCTGGCGCGAAATGCACCAATCCTGCAGGTCGCGCATCCAGGCGAAATACATGTTCTCGTAGTTCTTGGGCACGAACTCGATGTCGCCGTTCTCCACCGCGGCGATGGCCGGCTTGGCCAACTGCTCGACCGCCACGAACCACTGATCGGTCAATAGCGGCTCGATGACGTCGCCGGAGCGATCGCCATAGGGCAGGGTGTTGTTGACGGTTTCGATCTGCGCCAGAAGCTCGGCGGCCTGTATATCGTCGATAATGGCCTGGCGCGCCGCGAAACGGTCGAGCCCGACGTAGGCAGACGGCAAGGCGGTGTCGATGTCGGCGAGCGGGCGGCCCTGGATATCGAAGGCCTCGGCACTGGGCAGGATGCTGGCATCCGGGGTGAAGACGTTGATCAGCGGTAGATCCTGGCGCCGGCCGACTTCGTAGTCGTTGAAGTCGTGCGCGGGAGTGATCTTCACGCAGCCCGAGCCCTTGTCCATGTCGGCATGCTCGTCGGCGACGATGGGGATGCGGCGCCCGACCAGCGGAAGCTCGACGAACTTGCCGATCAGCGAGGCATAGCGCGGATCCTCGGGATTGACGGCCACGCCGGTGTCGCCGAGCAGCGTCTCGGGGCGTGTAGTGGCGACGACGAGATGGTCCTGGCCATCATCGGTGGTCACGCCATCGGCGAGAGGATAGCGGAAATGCCAGAACTGGCCTTGTTGATCCTTGTTCTCGACTTCCAGGTCGGAGATCGCGGTGTGCAGCGTGGGATCCCAGTTGACCAGGCGTTTGCCGCGATAGATCAGCCCCTCGTCGAAGAGCCGCACGAAGACTTCCTGCACCGCCTTGTAGAAGCCGTCGTCCATGGTGAAGCGCTCGCGCGACCAGTCGACGCTGGCGCCCATGCGGCGCAACTGCCGCGTGATATGGCCACCGGATTCGTGCTTCCATTCCCAGATCTTGTCGGTGAAGGCGTCACGACCCAGATCGTGGCGGCTCTTGCCGTCTTCTGCCGCGACCTTGCGTTCCACCAGCATCTGCGTGGCGATGCCGGCGTGGTCGGTGCCTACCTGCCAGAGCGTGTTGTATTGCTGCATGCGCCGCCAGCGGATCAGGGTATCCATGATGGTGTCCTGAAAGGCGTGGCCCATGTGCAGGCTGCCAGTCACGTTGGGCGGCGGAATCATGATCGAGTAGGGCTCGCCCTGGCCGGCGGGCGCAAAACGGTTGGCGTCTTCCCAGCGCTGGTACCAGCGGGTTTCGATCTGATCGGGTTGGTAGGTCTTGTCCATGGGCGTCGGTCGGCTCTTGAAATACGGTCAGCACGGCGCATGGCCGTGGCGAAAATGCCGACAAGTATAACCCCGCAAGCGGGGTGACGTCATGGCGCGGCTTAGCTCGCAGCGTTGTGTGAGGTGCCGGTGAGGTCGTTGGCTTTGACGGGGTAGCCGCGCTTCTTGTAGGTCTGCCAGCAGGCGCGCTTGGCGGTCAGTACATCCTGATGCTGATTGATGATCTCGGCGACGCGCTCGAAACGCGAGAACCACTCGGGGATTTCGGGATGCAGGTTGAGCATCGCTTCGACGCCGGGCGCCGGAGGCGTTTCCCAGCCCAACGTGATGGGCGGCTGCGGCTCGACCTCGTCGGCCAGCACCGCATGGGGTAGGTAGCTTTCGGGCTTGAAGGTCCACAGCCGATCATCGAGATCTCGCGCCATGGCTTCATCCTCGGTGTGGATATGCAGCCGATAGCCCTTGCGATGAATGGTCTCCGCCAGCCGGCACGCGAAGTCGAGCCGAGCGCCGAGCGTGGTATCGGGCAAGATGTAGAAATCGACTTGGGTCATGAATTCCCGCCCCGGCTGCGCCGGGAGTTGTAAGAAATAAGAGGGAAGAAGGAAGAGAAATTCCTCTGATTTCTTCAAGGCGCGCAGCGCCGTTCTTCCCTCTTCGAGCCGCGTAGCAGCGTACTGATTTACACCCCGCCGTCGATATCGATCACTGCCCCCGTGGTAAAGCCGGCGTCGGCCAGCCATAGCACGCCGTTGGCGATTTCCTCGGGTTCGCCGATGCGGCCCATGGGGATCACCGAGTCGGCGACCTCGGGTTTGTCCGGGTTGCCGCCGCTGGCATGGATGCTGGTACGGATGACGCCGGGACGTACGCCGTTGACGCGAATGCCTTCGCCGGCGACTTCCTTGGCCAGGCCTTCGGTCATGGTGTCGATGGCGCCCTTGGAGGCAGCGTAGTCGATGTATTCGCTGGCGCCCCCCAGGTGCGAGGCTGCCGAGCCGACATTGACGATGGCGCCGCCTTGTCCGCCGTGCTGGGTGGACATGCGCTTGATGGCTTCACGCGCGCAGATGAACGGTGCGGTCACGTTGATGCGCATCATGCGATCGACGCGCTCGAAACTCATCTCGTCGACGCGACTGATCTGGTCGACGATGCCGGCGTTGTTGACCAGCACGTCGAGACGTCCCAGTTCGCGGTCGACGGTGTCGAACATGGCGACGATATCGGCCTCGTTGGCGATATCGGCCTGGATGGCGATGGCGCGTCCACCTGCGGCCTCGATATCACTCACGATACCCTCGGCCGAAGCCTTGTCGCTGCGATAGTTGACCGCAACGGCGTAGCCCTTTTGTGCGCCAAGCTTGGCGATGGCGGCACCGATCCCGCGTCCGGCGCCGGTAATCAGCATCACTGTCGACATGGGGCCTCCTGACAAGAGAAGAGTCTGAAAAGAGAGAAATGACGCGGCGCGCGTTATGCCGCCGTGTCGTTCGACGGGACGTCAGGCCAGACGCGTCAGCCAGTTGCGGGTATCTTCGCTGCGTCCGTACTGCAGATCGAGCAGTTCCTTGCGCAGGCGTTTGCCGACTTCACCGCCACTATCCGCCTTGAGACGAATGCTCTCATCTTCGCTGCGCAGCTCGCCGACCGGGGTAATGACGGCGGCGGTGCCGCAGGCGAAGACCTCGGTAATCTCACCGGAGGCCGCACCGGCACGCCATTCGTCGATACTGATGTGGCGCTCCTCGGGTGTCAGGCCCTGGTCCCGGGCGAGCTCGAGGATGGAGTCACGGGTGACGCCTTCGAGGATGGTGCCGGTCAACTTGGGCGTGACGATGCGCCCGTCCTTGTAGATGAAGAACAGGTTCATGCCGCCGAGTTCCTCGATCCACTTGTTCTCGGCGGCGTCGAGGAAGGCGACCTGGGCGCAGTCGTGCGCTTCGGCTTCCTTCTGGGCTGCCAGCGAGGCAGCGTAGTTGCCACCGCACTTGGCAAAGCCGGTGCCGCCGGACGCAGCCCGCTTGTAATGCGAGGACAGCCAGATGGAGACCGGATTGACGCCACCCTTGAAGTACGCTGCAGCCGGGGAGGCGATGACGTAGTAATCGACCTCTTTCGAGGGCCGCACGCCGAGGAAGGTCTCGCTGGCGATCATGAACGGGCGCAGATAAAGACTCGATTCCTCGGCGGCACTGGCCGGCGTCGGCACCCAGACATTGTCTTGGGAAAGCAGTGCCTTGAGCGAGCCGATGAAGTCCTCGTCGGAGAGCTCGGGCAGTGCCAGACGCCGCGCGGAGGCGCGGAAACGTTCGGCGTTCTTCTCGGGGCGGAAGGTCCATACCGAGCCATCGGCATGGCGATAGGCTTTGATGCCCTCGAAGATTTCCTGAGCGTAATGCAACACCGCTGATGCCGGGTCCAACGTCAACGGCCCGTAGGGACGGACTTCGTGGCCATGCCAGCCGACATCGCTCGTCCAGCGGATATGAGCCATGTGATCGCTGAAATGACGACCGAAACCGGGGTTCTCGAGAATCGTTTCGCGTAGGGCGGCATCCTTGGGATGCGCGTTAGGCCGTATATCGAAGCCTGAAGAGGTCACTGAAGTTCTCCGTCAAATCTGGCGCTCGGCTGGATGCCGAGAATGGCATAGGCGCGTCGGACGAGGAAAGGCCGGCACGCCTGCTACTTACGTTAGCATGCAAATTTTTTGCTGCGAAGGGTCACTCGACGCTGGGGCGCGTCTCGTTGGCCTCGGTTTCGCGGTCGAGCAAGTATTGGGTCAACAGGCCTACGGGGCGGCCACTGGCACCTTTCTTGTCACCCGAAGCCCAGGCGGTACCGGCGATATCCAGGTGCGCCCAGGGATACGCATCGGCGAACCGCGACAGGAAGCAGGCCGCCGTGATGGTGCCGGCGGGGCGACCTCCGATATGGGCCAAGTCGGCGAAGTTGGAATCGAGCTGGCTCTGATACTCATCCCACAATGGCAGGTGCCAGGCGCGGTCCCAGGCGTTCTCGCCGGCGTCGAGCAAGTCCAGCGCCAGATCGTCGTCGTTGGATAAAAGCCCCGAGGCATGATGGCCCAGGGCGATGATCGCAGCACCGGTCAGGGTCGCGATATCCACGACGCTGGCGGGCTTGAAGCGCTCGATGTAGCTCAGCGCGTCGCACAGTGCCATACGTCCCTCAGCGTCGGTGTTGAGAATCTCGACGTTGAGCCCCTTGAGAGTCTTGACGATGTCGCCGGGTTTGATGGCGCGACCATCGGGCATGTTCTCGGCGCTTGCCACCACGCCAATGATATTGATCTTGGGCTGGAGCGCGAGCACCGTCTTCATGGTGCCGAAGACGCTGGCGGCGCCGCACATGTCGAACTTCATCTCGTCCATGCCGGCCCCTCCTTTGAGCGAGATGCCGCCGGAATCGAAGGTGATGCCCTTGCCGACGATGACGTGCGGGGCTTCGTCCGGGTCCTCGGCGCCGCGATACTGCATGACGATCAGGCGTGAGGGTTCCTCGCTGCCCTGGCCGACAGAGAGCAGGGCGTTGGCGCCCAGCGCTTGCAGGGCGTCCTCGTCGAGGATCTCGACATTCAATGCGCCCTCGGCATCCGCTGCCAGTGTTTGCGCCTGCTCGGCGAGGTAACGTGGCGTGCAGACATTGCTGGGCAAGTTGCCCAAAGTACGCGTCAACGCGACGCCTTCGCCGACGGCGGCACCGATGCGCGCCCCTAGTTCGGCCTGGGGCGTCTCATCCTGGTCACTGAGCAGCAGCGTCAGGCTCTTGAGGCGCGGTGCGGGCGCCGGCTGTGACTTGAAGTCGTCGAAGCGATAGCAGGCGCGATGCGCGGCTTCCAGCGTGACGCGCGCCTTCCAGGCGGTGTCGCGCTCGCCGACCGGTACGTCGGTGAAAGCGGCGGCCACGTCGTCGAGCGGCAATTTGATGACAGTGGCGAAGGCGGCATCAAGGGCCTTGATGAGTTGGCCTTCGCCGCACTTGGTGCGCTCGCCGAGGCCGACGAGCAGCAGACGCTCGGCACCGAGCCCTGGCGCGAAGGGAATCAATTGCACATTGCCGAGGCTGGGGTCGAAGTCGCCCCGATCGAGAAGCTGGCCGATCAGGCGTTCACTGGCGTCGTCGAGCTTGTTCGCCGCCGGCAGCAGGTCCTCATCCTTGAAGACGGGGACGATCAGGCATGCCGTTTCGACCTTGGCCGGGTTGACGTTGATTACGGGGGATTCCATGAAGTCTCCACACGACTGAGCTGACATGACTTGTCTCGTGGCGAGACAAGTGTCCGGGTATTCTGGATAATGCCGACAAGGATGCCGGCGCTGAACGTACTCCAGTGTACGCAAAGCCGGAACGCAATGCATGGGGAGGGTGGTCGAAGGCTGCATTGGGCCCCGCAAGGGGTCGTCGTGGACCAGGGAACCGACCCGGGAGAAGACGCTTGATCGTATTCCGCTATTTGACGCGCGAGATCCTCGCCACCATGGCTGCCGTGGCCGGTGTGCTATTGCTGGTGATCATGGGCAGTCGCTTCATTCGCTATTTCGGCGATGCCGCGCAAGGGGATATTCCTGCCAACATTCTCGGCACCCTGATGCTTTTTCACCTGCCTGGGTTCATGGAGTTGGTGCTGCCGCTGTCGTTTTTTCTCGGCATCCTGCTGGCGTTCGGGCAGCTTTATCTGAATAGCGAGATAACGGTGCTGGTGGCCTGTGGTGTCAGCCCCAACCGGCTATTGCGGGTGACGCTGTGCTCGGCAGTACTGGTGGCGATACTGGTGGCAGTGTGCAGCCTGTGGCTGACCCCTAACGGTGCCCGTCACAACGAGATGGTGCTCGAGGAACAGAAAAGCCGGCTCGATTTCTCGGTGCTGCAGCCGGGGCGTTTTCAGGAGTTCGGCAGTGGACGCACCGCCTATACCGAGAGCCTCAATGATGATCGCTCGCGTATGGAAAACGTCTTCATCAGTCAGCGTCAGCCGCGTAACGACGGCATGCCGGAGACGATGATCACGCGGGCCGAAGGCGGCTATCAGACGGTCGACGAGGAGACCGGCAGCCGCTTTCTGGTGTTGACCGATGGCCAGCGTTACAGCGTCGAACCAGGCAAGAAAGTCGCCGAACGGTTGCAGTTCGATACCTATGCGGTGCGCCTATCGCGCGCGCGCGATCGGGTCGATCTCGACGCCGCCGAGCTGACCTCGACCCCACAGCTCATCGAGCGCGGCGATGACGAAGCCTGGGCCAATCTGCAGTGGCGGCTTTCCATGCCGCTGATGGTACCGATCCTCACCCTGCTGGCGCTGCCGTTGTCGCGGGTCAATCCGCGCCAGGGGCGTTTCGCCAAGCTGTTGCCGGCGATCTTCCTGCACATCAGTTACTTGAGTTTATTGCTAGCGGCTCAGGATGCCATATCGCGTGGTTCGCTGGCGTCGTCCATCGGCATGTGGCCGATCCACCTGGGGTATTTATTGTTGGGGATCTGGATGACGCACCGTGATCAGCGCCGAGGGAGCCGCACATGATTTTCGACCGTTTCGATCGCTACATCGCGCGCAATGTGCTGGCGGCCATGCTGGTCGTGCAGGTCATGATCCTGGGGCTGGATCTGGTCATCTCCTACATCAACGATCTCGATGACGTCGAGGGCAACTACGGCGCTCTGGACGTCTTTGTGTATCTGTTGATGCGCCTACCGTGGCGGTTTTATCAGTATGCGCCGGTAGGCGTATTGATCGGTGCCTTGATCGGTCTAGGCAGTATGGCGTCAAGTAACGAGTTGACGGTGATGCGTGCCTCCGGGCGTTCGCTGGCCCGCATTCTATGGGGCGCCATGAAGCCGCTGGGCCTGGTGATCATCCTGACCATGGCGATCAGCGAGTGGGTAAGCCCCGTGACTGAGCAACATGCCGAGGCCTGGCGGCTCGAGCAACTCGAGGGTGAGGGCGCGATTCTCTCCGAGCGTGGCGGCTGGCAGCGCGAGGGCAATGACTACTATCGCTTCGGCACCATTCGCGCGGACGACGTGGTCATCGATATCACGCGTTATCACTTCGAGGGCACGCAAATGGTGAGTGCCGAGCATGCTGACCGTGCGGTCTGGGAAAACGGTAGCTGGCAATGGCAAAACATCGAGGAAACGCGTTTCGAAGACGGGCGAACTGTCGTCGATACCACTGACAAGCGCACTTGGGACACCTCGTTCACCCCGGCCCAACTCAACCGCTTGTTGCGTCCGTTGGATAGCCAGTCGCCCAGCGACTTGTGGCGTTATGCCAGTTACCTGGACAACCAGGGACTCGAGGCCACTCAGCCGCTGTTGTACTTCTGGCAGAAAATGCTGCTGCCTTTCACTCTGGCAGGCCTGATGCTGGTGGCCGCATCGTTCGTGTTCGGGCCGCTGCGCACCGTGGCCGCCGGCACGCGCGTGTTCTACGGCATCATCGTCGGTGTCTCGTTCAAGTACCTGCAGGACCTCCTGGCCCCGGCGTCGATGCTGTTCGGCTTCTCGCCGGTGTTCGCGGTGCTGGTGCCTACCGTAGCCTGCTATGTGCTGGGCATCGTATTGCTCAGGCGGACCGGCTGAGGGCAACGACACGCGGGCTACAACGTAGTGCCCCCTGTGCCATCTAGGCACAGGGGGCATTTTCGTTCATTGACGCGTGTCGTACAGGCAGCTTGCGTAAAAGCCTAGTCTGCCAGCGCGCGGTCGAGACGTGTGAGGATGCCGTCGACCTGGCGTACAGGTACCACCAAGGCATCGTCCAATGACGCCAGCGCGTCGAGTCGGTGTGGTAGTCGAGTGATCGCCAGCCCCATGCCTTCGTGGCATTCCCCGTGGTGATAACGCACGAAAGAGAGTTCCCCCAGTGCATCGCGGTCGCCGAGGTCGAGGCGCGCCAGCTTGCTGAACGCATCGACGCTATCGAGCACCGGCGAACGCGTCAGCGGTAGATGCGTCAAGTGCCAGGCCAGCCAGCCATCGCCGAGGCGCTCGGCATCGTTGCGTACGGCGCGAAACCAGAGCTGAACCTGTTCGAGGCGATAGCGTGCCCACGCAGGCTTGTCCATCCACAGCACGTCGGTGCTTTGAGTCGTGGCGGCATCGAGCTGTCCGGGCATGTAGACCCATGACTCGGTGAGCTGTGCCAGGCCGGAGGGTAGCGGCTCCTCGAGCATGCGTTCGCCGAGTGAGTCCAGCGCAGAGTCGAGCTGGCTGGGTGCCTCCGAGTAACCGACGCTATAGCGCCATACGCGTCCGGAAATCTCTTGAGTGACGATATGGTCTTCATCGAGTGCCATATGGCTCATCAGGTCGCGAGTCCCGAGCGAAGCATCCGCCAGGCCGGCGCGGCGCGCTTCAATGCACAGGCGCTTGAGCATCGGGTTGAGTGGCAGGCGGTGGTAGTCGCCGTAGCACTGGCCGTCTTCCTGAAAGGGAGTGAGGTCGAGGTGCAATCGCGGCGCGTCGCCGCTTTCGGCGTGACGTAACGTCATGATGTCTCTCTTTTGAATATTATATGCATCGCGGCGCGATGCAGGAAATGCCTACCCCGGTATGAATTCCGCGTGACACCCGGCTTGTTTTGTATCATGAGGCGTATCACGAGGAATTCTTTCCTTGCGCGGGTAGAATAAAATTTCGTTATATATTTTATCGGATTGACGCTGAAATGCAAGCACGCTCCTTGAGGATATGCTGATGGAAAATGCATTTTAGGCGCATGCGTGGCGCCACGTGCTCGTGTGCAGGCGATGAGTTCTTGGGCGGTGGGTGAGTTCTTGGACAGTGAGTTCTCAGGCAATGAGAAGACGGCGATAGTCGCCGGGGGTGAGGCCATAGGCCGCCTTGAAGCGCCGGGTGAAGTGGCTGAGGCTACGATAGCCCAGCGAGTAGCAGATCTCGGTAATCGGAGCATCGGCCTCGCGAAGCCATTGACGCGCGCGTGCCAGTCGTAGGCGTTGCTGATACTCGCCGGGCGTGTAACCGACCTCGTGCTGGAATAGCCGGTACAGGCGCGCCTTGCTCATGCAGGCCTCGCGGGCCAATTGCGCCCCGTCCAGCGGCTGCTCGGGGTGGCGTTCCAGCCACGCCAGTGCGGCCGCAAGACCATGACGTGGCGGTGCCTGGCGGGTGTCGGCGAGCAGCAACTCACGCGACTGGGTACGCAGCAGGCGCACGATCAACTCGTCGATGTTGAGCCCAACCAGCGCATCGCGATCGGGATGATTCTCGCGGAAGAGGCCCATCAGGCGTTCGATCAGCGCCTGGGTGGTTGGGCCGTGCGGCACGTGCAGGGCATGCGGGTGATAGTGCCACTCGCCGAGTTCTCGCTCGCGTGGCTGGGCCTGGTTGAGGCGCTCGCTAAGGGCGTGAATGCGCGCGGGCTCGAGATCGATGGTCAGGCAGGTAGTGGGCGCGTCAGGGCGCGCGTCGGGAAAGTCGATGCGCACTTCCTGGTGCGGTGCCAGCACGAAGCTCTCGCCCGGCAAGAAGGTTTCCGGGGCGTCGGTGGCGCCACGCATCACCTTGCGCCCTTGCAGCATGCCGCAGTAGAGCACCCGCTCGGCGCTCAAGGCGACATCCTGCGCGGGCCACCAGGTATCGTAGATCGACAGCTCCGCATGCGGACCCGCGTAACAGATGCGATTCTCGATCAAGCGTCGTGTGCGGGGCGTGTCTGCCAGTTGCTCGAGCGCGCGGGTATTGTCCACTTGGGATGCCCGGGAGCGCGCATCGGGAGGCGTGACGGCGTGCATGGCGTACTCCTCAGCGGTACCGACGGTGTGGGCGTGGATGTCGCCCGTTACCTTGCAGTGTAGGCAAATTCGCTATCTGAGACTGGCAGACAAACGTCGGAGACTGGCAGGCAAACCGACGCTTGGCCGACACGTCATGCTGAGGACGATGCGCACTCATTTTCCAAGGGGCAGGGTCGCACACCAGACGATTCGCCCCGGCGCATTCGCCCAAGGAGACACGCCATGATCTACACACGCCCCGGCACCCCGGGTGCCGTCGTCGACTTCAAGTCGCGTTACGAGAATTTCATCGGCGGCGATTGGGTGGCGCCTGCCGACGGTCGCTATCTGGACAACATCACCCCGATCACCGGTGAGGTCTTCTGTCAGGTACCGCGCTCATCGGTTGCAGATATCGACCGTGCGGTGAAGGCGGCACAGCAAGCCGCCCCGGCTTGGGGCAAGATGCCGCCCGCCGAGCGCGCCAATATACTGCTCAAGATCGCCGATCGCGTCGAGCAGAACATCGACAAGCTCGCCGTAGCCGAGACCTGGGACAACGGCAAGCCGGTCCGCGAAACCAGCGGCGCCGACATCCCGCTGGTAGCGGATCATTTCCGCTATTTCGCCGGTTGCCTGCGCTCTCAGGAAGGCACCATCAGCGAAGTCGATGAAAACACCGTGGCCTATCACTACCATGAGCCCTACGGCGTGGTAGGGCAGATCATCCCCTGGAACTTTCCCATCCTGATGGCGACCTGGAAGCTGGCCCCCGCGCTTGCCGCCGGTAACTGCCCGGTGCTCAAGCCAGCCGAGCAGACCCCGGCCTCGATCAATATCTTCCTCGAGCTGATCGGCGATCTACTACCGCCGGGCGTGCTCAACGTGGTGCACGGGCTCGGTGAGGAAGCCGGCGAGGCGCTGACCACGCATGAAGGTGTCGCCAAGATCGCCTTCACTGGCTCCACCCCGGTGGGCAGCAAGATCATGGGCAATGCCGCCAAGCGCATCGTGCCGGCCACACTGGAATTGGGCGGTAAGTCGCCCAACGTGTATTTCGAAGACGTGCTCTCGCATGGCGAGGCCTTCGCCGAGAAATGCATCGAAGGCTTGCTGATGACCTTCTTCAACCAGGGCGAGGTGTGTACCTGCCCGTCTCGCGCGCTGGTGCACGAGTCGATCTATGATGAATTCATGGCACGTGCCATCGAACGCGCCAAGACCATTCGCCAGGGCGATCCGCTGGATACCGAAACGCAGATCGGTGCCCAAGTCTCCAAAGAGCAGTTCGACAAGATCCTCTCGTACATGGATATCGGCCGCGAGGAGGGCGCCGAATGCCTGCTTGGCGGCGCCAAGGCCAATCTCGAGGGCGAACTGGCGGGTGGCTTCTACGTGCAGCCCACCATTCTCAAGGGCCGCAACGACATGCGCGTCTTCCAGGAGGAAATCTTCGGCCCCACGCTCGCCATCACCACCTTCCGTGATGAAGAGGAAGCGCTGGCTATCGCCAACGACACCGAGTACGGGCTGGGCGCCGGGGTCTGGACCCAAGACATGAATCGCGCCTATCGCATGGGCCGGGGCATCCAGGCCGGGCGCGTGTGGACCAACTGCTACCATCAATATCCCGCGCACGCCGCCTTTGGGGGCTACAAGAAGTCCGGCATCGGCCGCGAGACCCACAAACTGATGCTCGATCACTACCAGCAGGTGAAATGCGTACTGGTCTCCTACAGCGACGACCC
>NZ_JARANY010000279.1 GCF_029889885.1 Chromohalobacter sp. 296-RDG | reverse complement strand
CTGGAAGGCGGATTTCCCGTTTCTGGAGAGCCGGCCTGCGCATATCACCGGCTGGGAACGGCGTTTCTGGCAGGGCTCGCATGACCACCGCGGCACGCCACAGGCGCCGGGACGCGTCGCCACGCTGACCGAGCGCCCCGGTGCGGTCTGCCACGGCATGGCCTACCGCATCACTCAGGACGTGCTCGGCCCACTGGATGTGCGCGAGAAAAATGGCTACCTGCGCGTGGTCACGCCGCTGCACTTCGATGATGTCGAGGGCGAGGACAACGTCGAGGGCCTGGTCTACCTCGCCAGCGAGGACAACGCCGCCTTCCTGGGTCCGGCGCCCGATACCACCATCGCCAAGCAGATCGCCGAGTCCCACGGCCCTAGCGGCCCCAATCGCGATTACCTGCTCAACCTGGCCCAAGCGCTGCGCGAAATGGGCCACGACGACCCACACATCTTCGCCCTGGAGCGTGAACTGCTCGCACTGCCCACTCAGCCAGCGTAAAACGACACGCCGGCTGACGGGGGACTACGTCTCTACTTTGCCGCGCAAGGCTTTGGTCTTGCCTTTGCGGGTTTTCTTGTCGACACGGCGGCGCTTTGCGCCCTTGGAAGGCTGAGTGGGGCGGCGCACCTTGTGTTGCTTCACCGCGTCCTGAATCAACGCTTTGAGACGCGCCAGCGCTTCTTCCTTATTGGCTTCCAGCGTGCGATAACGCTGAGCCTTGAGGATGATTACACCGTCCTTGCTAATACGCTGATCGGACAGCGCCATCAGACGTTCCTTGTAGAACGGCGGCAATGACGAGCGGGGAATATCGAAACGTAGATGCACCGCCGAGGCGACC
>NZ_JARANY010000278.1 GCF_029889885.1 Chromohalobacter sp. 296-RDG | reverse complement strand
TGAAATCGAGTAGGTCGGGGCACGTGAAACCTTGACTGAAGACGGGGGGACCATCCTCCAAGGCTAAATACTCCTGGCTGACCGATAGTGAACCAGTACCGTGAGGGAAAGGCGAAAAGAACCCCGGCGAGGGGAGTGAAATAGATCCTGAAACCGTATGCGTACAAGCAGTGGGAGCAGATGCGTTCTGTGACCGCGTACCTTTTGTATAATGGGTCAGCGACTTATATTCAGTGGCGAGCTTAACCGACTAGGGGAGGCGTAGGGAAACCGAGTCTTAACAGGGCGCTGAGTCGCTGGATATAGACCCGAAACCGGGCGATCTATCCATGGCCAGAGTGAAGGTCAGGTAACACTGACTGGAGGCTCGAACCCACCTATGTTGAAAAATGGGGGGATGAGCTGTGGATCGGAGTGAAAGGCTAATCAAGCCCGGAGATAGCTGGTTCTCCTCGAAAGCTATTTAGGTAGCGCCTCACGTATCACCGTCGGGGGTAGAGCACTGTTTCGGCTAGGGGGCCATCCCGGCTTACCAATCCGAGGCAAACTCCGAATACCGATGAGTGCAGCGTGGGAGACACACAGCGGGTGCTAACGTCCGTTGTGAAAAGGGAAACAACCCAGACCGTCAGCTAAGGCCCCCAAATGCTGGTTAAGTGGGAAACGATGTGGGAAGGCTTAGACAGCTAGGAGGTTGGCTTAGAAGCAGCCATCCTTGAAAGAAAGCGTAATAGCTCACTAGTCGAGTCGGCCTGCGCGGAAGATGTAACGGGGCTCAAACCAGATGCCGAAGCTACGGACTCATCCACAGGGTGAGTGGTAGAGGAGCGTCGTGTACGCCT
>NZ_JARANY010000277.1 GCF_029889885.1 Chromohalobacter sp. 296-RDG | reverse complement strand
CGTCGCCGGCGATCACCGCCACGGTACGCGGCACGCTTGGCGTCTCGGCGCACGGCAATTGGCCCGCCGCCGACATGCCAGCTTGGGGCAGTTGCTGGCCTTTTCGGTCACGTTCGCGGCCATGGCGATTATCGCGCTGATACGCGGCGATCTGGTGACCGCCTGGGAATCGCAGCTGCCCGAGGATACGCCCAACTACTTTGCCATCAATATCCAGCCAGCCGAGCGCGAAGGTTTTCGCGAGATCGTCGAGGATGCCAGTGATACGCGCAGCGATTTATATCCCATCGTGCGCGGACGACTGGTCTCCATCAATGGCAAGCCCGCAGATGCAACGGTACCGGCGGGTCAAGAAACGCCGGATGAGCTGCGCCGAGAACTCAATCTGACCTGGCGCGAGACACTGCCCGAGGGCAATCGCATCGTCGCCGGTGACTGGTTCGATGCGAACGCGCCTGTCGAAGACGACCGCCCTGTGCCGATCTCCATGGAGCAGGATCTGGCCGAGCGCCTGGGCGTGACGCTTGGTGAGGTGCTGCGGTTCGACATCGGCAGCGAACGCGTTTCAGGGCGCGTCACCAGTCTGCGCAGCCTCGACTGGGAAAGCTTCCGGCCCAATTTCTTCGTGATTTTCCCACCGGGGACGCTCGAGCGCTTCAGCCACAGCTATATCACCTCGTTTCATCTGGAGGGTGACCGTCAGGCGACCATCGGCAAACTGGTCTCACGCTATCCCGGTGTCTCGCTGCTTAATGTCGATGCCATTCTCGAACAAGTCCGCGAGTTACTGGGGCAAGTGACGCGTGCCATCGAACTGGTGCTGGTATTCGTGTTGCTGGCGGGGCTCAGCGTGCTTTACGCC
>NZ_JARANY010000276.1 GCF_029889885.1 Chromohalobacter sp. 296-RDG | reverse complement strand
CGTCGCCGGCGATCACCGCCACGGTGCGCGGCACGCTTGGCGTCTCGGCGCACGGCAATTGGCCCGCCGCCGACATGCCAGCTTGGGGCAGTTGCTGGCCTTTTCGGTCACCTTCGCAGCCATGGCGATCATCGCTTTGGTGCGTGGCGACCTGGTGACCGCCTGGGAATCGCAGCTGCCCGAGGATACGCCCAACTACTTTGCCATCAATATCCAGCCAGCCGAGCGCGAAGGCTTCCGCGAGATCGTCGAGGATGCCAGTGATACGCGCAGCGATTTATATCCCATCGTGCGCGGACGACTGGTCTCCATCAATGGCAAGCCCGCAGATGCAACGGTACCGGCGGGCCAAGAAACGCCGGATGAGCTGCGCCGAGAACTCAATCTGACCTGGCGCGAGACACTGCCCGAGGGGAATCGCATCGTCGCCGGTGACTGGTTCGATGCGAACGCCCCTGTCGAAGAAGGCCGCCCTGTGCCGATCTCCATGGAGCAGGATCTGGCCGAGCGCCTGGGCGTGACGCTTGGTGAGGTGCTGCGGTTCGACATCGGCAGTGAGCGCGTTTCAGGGCGCGTCACCAGTTTGCGCAGTCTCGACTGGGAAAGCTTCCGGCCCAATTTCTTCGTGATTTTCCCACCGGGGACGCTCGAGCGCTTCAGCCATAGCTATATCACCTCGTTTCATCTGGAGGGTGACCGTCAGGCGACCATCGGCAAACTGGTCTCGCGCTATCCCGGTGTCTCGTTGCTCAATGTCGATGCCATTCTCGAACAAGTCCGCGAGTTACTGGGGCAAGTGACGCGTGCCATCGAACTGGTGCTGGTATTCGTGTTGCTGGCGGGGCTCAGCGTGCTTTACGCC
>NZ_JARANY010000275.1 GCF_029889885.1 Chromohalobacter sp. 296-RDG | reverse complement strand
CCACGGCCCTTCTCGTAGCTGATCGAGTTGCCATTGCCATCACCGTGGGTATCGAAGTTGATCGGTCCGCCGTCGGACGACCAGGCGAACGTCGCGACGGCGCCCTCTTCCATGGTCAGCTTGTACTCGGTGCCTTCGCCCAGGGTCAGGGTGAAGCTCACCTCATCACGCCAGGTGGCTGCTGCCTCGGGAGCTTCCGAGGCCTCTTCCTGGGACGAGGAGGCGTCAGCCACCGCCTGGCTGGCCTCGGGTTGCGGCTCCTCCTGGGCAGGCGCTGAAGAGGCCACCGGGTCAGCCGCGCCGCTGGAAGTTGAGGCGGTCGCCGGCTGCTCTGGGGTTGCCTCGGGCGAGATGTCGTCGGTGGCTTGGCTCTCTGCCACGGCCTGGGACTCCTGCTCCGCAACGACCGGCGACGCCTTGTCTGCGGCGGCCTGTGAGGCTTCCCGGTCGAGTTCGGCCTCCTCGGCCAGCTGCTGCTTGATTTCCCCCATCTCGGTCAGGCCCACCAGGCGCCCTGCGCCTGTGGGATCGATGGCATACTCCGCGGGCAGCACCACGGTCACCAGCAGGCCAGCGGCCACCACCGCGGCCACCAGGGTGGAGCGGATCAGCTTGCCGGTCGAGGGCAGCTCGGCACGGGTGGGTAGGTCGGTGTTGTACATCGTGGACTCCCTGAATCAGGCGACGAAATAGCCGGTGAGCTGATAGCCGATCAGCACGAAGCCGGCGCACATCATGGCGACGTTGGCGGTATAGGCGTGGCGCAGGAATCCGGCGGTGCGACGCCAGAAGCCCATGACGATGAGGATGGCACTCAGGGCCAGCAGCTGGCCGACCTCCACCCCGACGTTGAACGCCAGCAGGTTGGCCAGCAG
>NZ_JARANY010000274.1 GCF_029889885.1 Chromohalobacter sp. 296-RDG | reverse complement strand
CGCGCCGCGATGCCTGCCAGCGTCTTTTCCAGCGCGCCGCGATTGGCGGCTACCACGGCTTCGCCGGCGGCACCCAGTCGGCGGCGCTGGTCGGGGTCGTCGGCGAGGGTCACCAAGGCCTCACCTAGGGCCTCGGCAGTGTCGATCTCGCACAGTGCCTTGGCCTCGCGCAGAGTCTCGGCAATGTCCTGAAAGTTCTCCAGATACGGCCCGGTAAGCACAGGCACGCCGAGCGCGGCGGGTTCGAGCAGGTTATGCCCGCCGATGGGTACCAGGCTGCCGCCCACGAAGGCCGCGTCCGCCGCGGCGTAGAAGCGCATCAGCTCGCCCATGGTGTCGCCCAGCAGGATACTCGTCTCAGCATTGGGCGTTTCACCTTGCGAACGCCGCGCGAGACGCTCGCCGCGTGCCTCGCAGAGCTCGGCCACCGCCGAAAAGCGCTGCGGATGGCGCGGCACCAACACCAGCAAGGCCTGCGGGTCGCGTTCGCGTAGCCGGGCATGGGCATTGAGCACCTGCTCGTCTTCTCCCGCATGGGTCGAGCCTGCCACCCATACGAATTGCGTGCCCCACTGGGTATGTAAGCGCTCACCCTCATCTCGCAACTCGGCATTGATGGGTAGATCGAACTTGATCGAGCCCACGACCTCACCGCGCTCGGCAGGTAAGCCCAGTGCCGTGAAACGTTCGAAATCCGAGGCCGACTTGGCCGCGAGCCAACTCACCGCGCCCAGTGCGCCACGCAGCAGCGGCGCCACCTTACGATAGCTCTGGAAGGCCTTGTCGGAGAGTCGAGCGTTGGCGACGATCACGGGCACGTGCTGGCGTTCACACGCTGCCAGCAGGTTGGGCCATAGCTCGGTTTCGACGATGATCGCCAGG
>NZ_JARANY010000273.1 GCF_029889885.1 Chromohalobacter sp. 296-RDG | reverse complement strand
GCCATGACATCTCCTTGATCGCGTTGTACGTGACACTTCCAGCGTAACGCGAAAGCCACGTATGGTCGCAACGCAACGTGATAGCTTGCGGTCGCGGCAGACGGTCGGCAAGCTGGCCGTCTGCGGGGACATAACGTCCCGGCGATGGTCACTCGAGGACGACATGCTGGAAGGATGGGGGCGCTCGGCCCCGCCGCACTGTACATGATTTCAATGAGCATCACCCCAGGTCCCAATAACGTCATGCTGACCGCCTCGGGGGCCAATTATGGCTACCGACGTACGCTGCCACACCTGCTGGGCATCACGGTAGGCTGTTTCGTGCTGTTCACGGCCATTGCTCTGGGACTTGGAGTGCTTTTCGAGCGCTACCCGATGGTACAGAACGCTCTGCGACTCATCGGCAGTGCCTACTTACTGTATTTGGCCTGGAAAATCGCCACCGCACCTCCGCCCGAGTTCCGCGACGACGCCGCGACAAAACCGTTGAGTCTCTGGCAAGCGGCGGCGTTTCAGTTCGCCAATACCAAGGCGTGGGTGATGGGGCTGGCATTGATGGCAGGCTTTCTGCCCGAGGGCGGCCCCGTATGGCTGAATGCCCTACTCCTGGCCGGGCTCGCCGAAATCGTCGCCTTTCCCTGCATCTCACTATGGGCCGGGTTCGGCATGGCCATCCGCCACTGGCTGACCACGCCCCAAGCCTGGCGGCGCTTCAACATCGTCATGGGCGTGCTCACTGCAGCCTGCGTATTTTTCATTCTCCGCTAAGGAAACCGACATGCTCAGCCACAGGTCAACTCGTCGATCGTGTCCTGATCGTCGAGTTTGACGTTGAGGCGATCCGCACGGTAATCCATCGTCACCGCCTGGTCGGGACGAATGACG
>NZ_JARANY010000272.1 GCF_029889885.1 Chromohalobacter sp. 296-RDG | reverse complement strand
GTGGACGACGCCACCGTTAGCGTTCTGACGTCGTAAAGCGATCCATAGGCGCTCTTGAGGCTGCCGGCCAGCGCGCCGGCTGCAATGCCGAGCTTGTGGGCCGACTCGAGGTTGATGAGGTGCAGTGAGTGGCAGCGCATGCAGGGTGGGGCCATATCACATCTCCTGTGGTGGTGAAGAAAGCCGGGGAGGGCTTGGTTCACAGGAGTGATATAGATCTGGAAATTTGTGCAATTCTAGCTGATTGACCTTGCCCTTGGGCACGGTGAGATCATTTAGGCGAGCGATCTCCTTGAGGTGTAACGAGCTCTTTATCTATTAGTCACAGGCATTGCGGATATTTTAATGCCTGTATTCCTGTTATTTGATTGCTGTATAATGTGTAGCATGAAGCCTGTTTGTAAATTGGCAATGGAGAGTTTAATGAAGCCGTTGAAAACTGCGGAAATAAATGGGTATTTTGAATTCACATCAAATCTTATTTGTTTGTCAAAGTACAGCAGGCAAAATAAGCAAGAAATTGAGGCATGGGTCAATGAATTGAAGGTTGAGAGAGGTTGGAGACAGTCATTCGAGGCTAGGTCGCTGCTAACTCATGAGTTTACACACTTTCTGGATATGACAACGACTGTTTGGGGGTTGGAGTATGTTTGTCGAAAACTTTTAATGCTAAACCCGCAAGGTGGTTTTTCGCCAGAAGAAGCCGCTCGAGTATACATGGTTAACACATTAGAAATAGAGGTGCATGATGAGTTGGTTAGCAAGCCTAATTCGTCTATAGACGGCTTTGATAGCCTTAGCCATGGATTAAAGTACACCGAGAAATATGGGGTCGTCTGTCTTTTATTTTACAGTAGAGGGGGTGAAGTAGTTCATCAAGCTCCCATAAGC
>NZ_JARANY010000271.1 GCF_029889885.1 Chromohalobacter sp. 296-RDG | reverse complement strand
ACGATGGCCGTCGCTATGGGTATTGACCGTGCAGCCAGTGAGCCCCGCCAGCAGCAGCGCGGTTCCCATCACCGCAAATAGATAACGCATAGGTTCCCTCGCTTTCTGATTCTCGATCCACTTATCCACTGGCCGAAGCGACGCACCAGTGAGCGAATGTCGCGACGCGTTTAGAACGCGACTTCCATTCCAGCATAGACGGTACGTCCCGGCGCCGGTTCGAAATAGCGCCCATAGCTTCCATTGAGACGCACATTGGCGAAATGCTCGCGATCGAAGAGGTTGCGCATGCCGACGTAGCCCTTGAGCACAGTATCGCCGCCCAGGTGCCAGCCATCGCCGACGCGTAGATTGACCAACCAATAGTCATCGACCTCCACCTCGTTGGCGTCGTCCGCTACCATGTCGCCGATATATTGCGTCTCGAGCGTTGCAAAACGCTCATCGAGCCCCTGCCAGGAGAGCTGGTTCACCCAGGTTTGCTCCGGCAGGCCGGGAATACGGTTCCCGCCGTAATGGTCTCCCTGAACGCCATACTCATCGAACTCGTACTTAGCCAGCGTTAGGGCACTATCGAGGTGCCAGCTTGGCGTCATCTGCCAGCCCAGCGCCAGCTCAACGCCATCCCGTGAAGTGTCCCCGGCGTTGCGGTAGTAGGTGCGCTCATTCGGATCCCCTTCAATCTGATAGGGGATAAGCTCATCACTCGTTCGAATCGAAAATAGTGCTAAATCATAGTCCACGCCACTGTCGAAATTGCCCCGCAATCCGATTTCACGGCTCCATGCCTTCTGCGGTTCCACGCTCGGATTAAAGCCACCCGCTTCGGAAGGATTGGCAAATTCAGAGAATGTGGGTGTTTCAAAAGAAGTGCTGATATTGGCATAGACCTGATGCGTCGGCAGA
>NZ_JARANY010000270.1 GCF_029889885.1 Chromohalobacter sp. 296-RDG | reverse complement strand
CTCGCGGCGTACCTGGCGCAGGCGATGCCAGACGAACTGATCGGGTATCGTCACCCAGCCCAGGCGCGGGCCGCGATAGTCGAGCCGTGCGTCGTCGTGAATCTCGTCGTAGCCGAGTCGCCGTCCCGCCGGCCAGTCGCGATAGATCGCCGGCATCATGGCGACGCTGGTATGCCCTGTACGCTCCAAGTCGTCGATCAAGGTGGCTCGAGGGCTTTCGAGGAAGAGGTCGTAGCGCAATGTGGAGTCGACCCATAATCCGCTGAGCACGCTGGCATGCGCCAGTCGTGACTGCCCGCCAAGCGTGGGCGATACGAGCCGGCCGCTGGCCACGCTGAGTCCGGCTTGTGCGAAGGCCTCGGCCATGGCATCGAGTCGGGCGTTCACCGGCCCGGCAAAAGGCTCACGTTCGAGCGCGGCCATGCCATAGGATTCCACGAACGCCAGAATAACGTCGTGCCCTTCAAGTTCGGGCAAGGGCTGACCGCCCGGCGCATCGAGCGGGGATTCACGTGTCGACAGGCGTGCGTCGAAATCGCGCAGCGAGGCGCGGGTCTCGTAGGTGCGGGTGGCCTGGTCGGTGAGCAGCGTGATGCCGGGTGTGCCGACGGGGGCCGCGTCGCGCCACAAGCCGAGCAGCGCCAGCCCCGCGCCGAGTATCAGCGTGCCCCAGGCACAGCGGCGAGGTGCGCCGTGGCGCGGTAGGCTCGCCAGCAGATGCCCCAAGCCCAGGCCGATGGCCAGCAGCGCCAGGAGCGTCGCGGTCACCAGTGCGATACTGATCGGTAGGCCTAGGTTGTCGTGCAACAACTCCAGCAGGATCGGTACCTGCGAGGGATCGAGATAGAGGTTGAGTGGCCGGCCCTGGATCTCCTGGGTGATCGTATCGCCCAGCGCACAGGCCAGTGCCAGCA
>NZ_JARANY010000027.1 GCF_029889885.1 Chromohalobacter sp. 296-RDG | reverse complement strand
GGGCATATGCGTCGTGATGGCCTCGTTCATCGTTTCCCAGCGCTGGCGCATCTCGTCGGCGAACTGGCGCAGATAGCGGTCGTAATGGCCCTGAGCAAGAAACTGTGCCATCTGCTGTTGCAGCGCCGAGGGTGGATGACGATACATCAGCCGCCGCAGCGCGCGTAGCTCATCGACCAGCTCGGCGTCGGCGACCAAATAGCCCAGCCGCAATCCCGGCGAGAGCGGTTTGGACAGGCTGCTCATATAGATCACCCGCCCACCGACACGGCTGGCTTTAAGGGCTGGCTGGGCGTGATGGTCGAAATTCACTTCCGCGTCGTAGTCGTCCTCGAGCACGATCTGATCGAAGCGCTGGACCTGTTGGATCAACTGCTCGCGACGCGCGCGACTCATGGTCACGCCGGTCGGCCCCTGATGACTGGGCGTCACGTAGAGGTAGTCGCAGCGTGGAGTCTCGACATCGAGCTGCATACCCTCGCCATCCACGTGCTGGTAGTGAAGTTGCGCGCCCTGGCGCAGGAAGACATTGACCGCCTCGCGATACCCGGGATTTTCGACGGCGACACGCGTTTGCCGGTCGAACAACAGCTGCGCGATCAAGAACAACGCATTTTGTGAGCCCAGGGTCACCAGAATCTCATCGCTCTGCGCATGGATGCCACGCTTGGGCAGCACCCGCGTGCGCAACTGCTCGACCAGCATCGGGTCGTCCTGATCGTAGCGGTCGCTGAGCCAGTGACGCTCGCGGTTTCCGCCCAGCAGGCGTCGCGAGGTTTCGCGCCATTGTTCGAGGGGAAACAACCGCGTATCCAGTTGCCCATACACGAAGGGAAACTCGTAATGCATCCAGTTGCTGGGACGCAGTACGCCCTGCAAGTGACTGGGGCGATGCGTGAAGCGCTTGCTCCAGGATGGTGCATCCACCGTCGTCTGGCGCGTCGCTTGAGCCAGCGCCAGGGTATCGCTGTCATGATAAGCGTCGTGCAGGTAGTAACCGCTACGCGGCCGGCTAACCAGGTAGCCGTCCTCGACCAACCCCTCGTACACTAACGCCACGGTATTGCGCGAGATGCCCAATTGCAGGGACAAACGGCGACATGACGGCAACGCTTCGTCGGCGGGAATGGTTCCGGTATGGATGGCATCGAGCAGCGACTCACGCAACTGTTCTTGCAACCCGCGTTGAGTATCGAAATCGAGATGGAAATAATGGTCGAGCATCGTTCTCTCCCGATGAGGCATCACACCGGAATAGATGCAAAGAGCACGCCATGACACTGCACTCGCTGACAGGGCACATGATTAGGCATCGAAACATCTGGCCAACCGGTGTCCCTCAACTGGCTCTATAGCGACCAACGTCGAATTCTTTAGGGTGGAATCACCAAGTTCGCGATTGCCGCTATCGCGGCGAGCCGTCTTCGGTCTCAGCCAACGATCTCAACAACAACAGCGAAGGTGATTATGATGCTTCCCATGACTCGCAACGCAAGTCGCCCGACGGATTTCACTCCCCGCCGTTTCCTTTCCAAGGCCTTGGCTACCACCCTAGTCGGCACCTTGATGTCGTTGTCGCTACCCGCTCTGGCGGCGGACTTGGAGGAAATCCAGGAGCGCGGCTACATGGAGGTCGCCACCGAAGATAATTATGCGCCCTTCAACTTCATCGAAGGCGACGATGCCAAGGGCTTCAACGCCGAGATGCTCGAAGAGCTGCGCGACTACGCCGACTTCGAGATTCGTCAGGATATCCTTCCCTGGACTGGCCTGTTGGCGGCGGTCTCCAACGATCAGTACGACATGGCCTTGACCGGCGCATCCGTCTCCGATGAACGCTTGCGTGTTTTCAACTATACCCCGCCCTACGCCTCCGCCCAGCATTTCGCCATCAAGCGCGCCGACGATGACAGCATCAGCGACGTCGACGATCTCAGCGACAAGACAGTCGGCGTCCAGGCCGGCAGCGTGCTTCTCTCGCGCCTGCCGGAGCTGGAAGCGATGCTCGAGGATGACGGCGGCAAACTCGGCGAAGTCGTGAAGTATGAGTCCTATCCTGAAGCCTTCGCCGATCTGGCCAATGGACGCCTGGATTACGTCATCGATTCGGCAGTGCCAGTGAATACGCTGGTAGCGTCCAAGCCGGACGTCTTCGCCAAGGGCCCGGCGGTATCAGGGGCAGGCTATGTCTCCTGGCCGATTCCCAAGGATAGCCCCGAACTGCTGGAGTACATGACCGACTTCCTGAAACACCTCAAGGAAAACGGCCGCCTCGCCGAGCTACAGAAAAAATGGTTCGGAGAAAGCTTCCCGGATCTTCCCGAGAAGCCGCTCAAGAGCGTCGAGCAATTCCACGAACTGGCCGGCCTCGACGACTGAGTGCTTGCCGCCTCCTGTGTCACCGCGGCGCCGTGGTCCGACCACGGCGCCGTCCTTCTTCCTTAGCTCGGGGACTCTGTCATGAATGCCAGCGCCTGGCACATGTTGCTGGAAGGGGCCTGGACCACCGTCTGGATCTCCGCTGTCTCGATTGCCATCGGGGTCGTGGCGGGCCTGGTCATCGCTCTGATTCGCCTTGCGCGAATCCCCATCGTCGATCAACTGCTAGTGCTCTACACAAGCGTGGCCCGCGCTACGCCATTGGTGACCCTGGCACTGTTCATCTTTCTCAGCGCTCCTGATCTGGGGCTCGACCTCAACCGCAGCGTCGCCGGCATCCTGGCGTTAACGCTCAATACCACCGCCTTCAATGCCGAGATCTGGCGCAGTGCGTTCCGCAATTTCTCCCGCGAGCAGAGCGAAGCGGCCATGGCGACGGGCATGACGCCGTGGGTTACCTTCCGTCGCATCATGCTGCCGCAGATGGTGATCACCAGCTTGCCAGGATTGGTCAACGAAATGTCGTTTCTGATCAAGGGCAGCCCCGCCATTGCAGTGATCGGTATCGTCGACCTGACCCGCGTGACCAATCGCATCTCGGCCGTGACCTATGAGCCACTGCCCCCCATTCTCGTCGCCGGCGTGCTCTACATGGCGATAATCGGTTGCCTGGTATGGCTACAGCGTCTCGCCGAACGCCGTGCCAACCGGCTGGCAATGTGAGGATAAAACGACCATGAGCAATTGGGACATCCTGTGGGATGAACGCGCGCAGTTCTTGAGCGGTTTTCTGAGCACCCTGGAAATATTTGGCCTGTCGATCGTGGGTGCCTTTGTGATCGGTTGTGGTTTGCTGTATTTGCTCGAGGGAAGCCGCAAGCGGCTGACCATGCCGCTGAGAATATTCATCGACGCGATGCGCATGCTGCCGTTTTTGATCCTTGCCTACCTGCTGTATTACGGCTTGCCAAGCATCGGCATTCGCCTCGATGCCTGGTGGTCGGGGGTCGGCGCGTTGGCGGTCTATCACGGCTGCTACTTTGCCGAAATCTTCCGCGGCAATCGCTTGACCTTTCCGCCGGGGCAGATCGAGGCCGCCCAGGCGCATGGCTTCACCAAGGGCAAACTGTTCTTTCGCCTGCTGCTGCCGCAGATCATCATGCAAACCCGTCCATTGCTGGGCAACCAGCTGATCTATGCGCTCAAGGACACGGCCTTTCTGGTCATCATCACCGTGAGTGAGTTGACCGCCGCCGCCAACAGCTTATCGAGTACCTATTTCATTCCCACCGAGGCATTCATCGTCGTGATCGGTTTCTATTGGGCCATCAGCGTGGCGATGGAGATCATCATCAAACAATGCGGGCGTTTCAGCGCCAAACGGGGGTTCGACAATGTCTGAAGCAAACACGTCCGAGACGGCTGCGGTGTCGATCCACCATCTTTCGAAGAGCTTCGATGACGTCGAGGTGTTGCGCGACGTCGAGCTGGAGGTCAAGACCGGCGAGGTGGTGACGATCATCGGCTCGTCCGGCTCCGGCAAGTCAACGCTGTTGCGTTGTATCAATTGGCTGGAGAAACCCGACCGAGGCAGCATTCATATCGCCGGGCAGCGCATCGGGGTCCATGAGGACGGCCGCCCGATGCCGGTGCGTGAGCTGGCCAAGGTCCGCGCGCAAACCGGTATGGTATTCCAAGGCTTCAATCTATGGCCGCATCTCAACGTGCTGCACAACGTCACCGAGGCGCCCATCCACGTGCAGGGCAAGTCCAAGCGCGAAGCCGAGGAACTCGCCACGGCATTGCTGGAGAAGGTGGGCATGTCGCAAAAGCATGATAGCTATCCCAACACGCTCTCGGGTGGCCAGAAACAGCGCGTGGCCATCGCCCGGGCGCTGGCCATGCAACCGGAGGTGATGCTCTTCGACGAGCCCACCTCGGCGCTCGACCCGGAGTTGGTGGGCGAAGTGCTGGCGGTGATCAAGGACCTTTCCGCCGAGGGCTACACCATGGTCATGGTCACCCACGAAATGGCCTTCGCCCGCGCGGTATCCGATCAGGTCGTCTTCCTGGAAAAAGGCCTGATCATCGAACGCGCCGATCCGGAGACCTTCTTCACCACCCCCAAGACCGATCGTGTGCGCAAGTTCCTCGAAAACCACGATACGCCCTCGTCCGCCTGAACGGACGAGGGCATCGTCGAACTTGCCACCCGCGAGCTGAAAACCCACCGGCATGCCCGTGTCGGTGAAACCACACGGCACGGACGCGGCAGGCTGCTGACTGAGGTTGAAGGGGTACGAAAACGGCGCCCAGTCTTCCCAATCTCGCATGCCGCTGCCCGGCGGAACTTCGTGATTGGCCTCGAACGGTGATACCGAAACCGACGGCGTCATCAGCATGGGCACGCTACGCGCCAACGCTTATCATCGGCCTATGTGTACGCCGGCCCGGAAACATCAATGCCCGAAAATCCATTCTATCTACAGTTGCGCGACCGCCTGGTGACGCTGATCGAGACGGGCGAGTTGTCGCCCGCTAGCCGATTACCTGGCGAGCGCCGCCTGGCCGAGCGCTTCGCGACGACGCGTGTCACGCTGCGCCAGGCGCTGGTGCAACTGGAAAGCGAGGGGCGACTCCATCGCCACAACCGCCGCGGCTGGTTCGTTTCGCCCCGGCGCGTGGAATATTCACCGAATCACGATCAAAGTTTTGCCCAGTACGTGAGTGCACAAGGGCGGCATCCGCATACCGAAGTGTTGGACGTGCGGCACCAACCGGCCCCTGCCGAAGTGGCACAAGCACTCGGCATTGTCTGCGGGCAAGCCGTTTTGCATGTGAAACGGCGTCGCTACATCGATGGCCGGGCGGTATTGTTGGAGCGTATCTGGTTGCGCGATGACCTTTTGCCGGCTCTCGCCAAGGGCGATTTCTCGACGTCGCTGTGGCAGCGCCTATGGGAAGAGTTCGGCCTGGTGTTGGCGCGCAAATCGCTGCGGCTCTACCCCACCGCGCTGACCGGCGACGAAGCCGAGACGCTCGGGGTGCACAGTGGCTGCGCGGGCCTTTGCGTGACACGCGTCACGCATGACCATGAGGGTCGAGCCCTCGAATATGACGAGGATTACTGGCTACACGATGCCATCTGCCTGCACGTGGAAGTGGCGATGCCGTGAGGCCCATCGGGACGCCTCATTGGCCGGCGCCCATGGCGACCACGACGCAGTCCACACCCTCGCGTGCCAGCTGCCGACACCCACGGCGCGCCTGGGTTTCCTCCAGATCCACCACCTGTGCTCGAAAGATGCCCCCATCGCCCTGCACCGATGACACCGACACGCGACCGTCGAGCTCGGCTGGCAAAAATTCGGCGGCTTGGTCGGCCTGCCGACGCGCTCGGGTACGGTCACTGAAAGCCCCCACCTGCACGGCCCAGGCGCTGGCATCATCGGTCGCTGTCCTGGCGTCACCGTGCTCGTATTCCGCCTGGGCGATCAAGTCACGAATGGGGTCATCGGCAAGCGTGGGGGCGGGTTCACTCGTTGGAGTGGCCTGCAAACGGTCCCCGTAAATGTCTGCCTTCGCGATCCAGTCACCCTGCGCGACCGACTCGGCACGCGCGAAGCCACGGTCGAGCAGTTCGCTCATGTGCGCATCGCGTGACTGGGCGGTAAAACCGCCCATGACCACGGACAGCAGGCGACGTCCATCATGTACGGCGGAGGTCGCCACATTGAAGCCCGAGGCACGAATGTAACCCGTCTTGAGGCCATCGGTGCCAGCATAGTTGTCGAGCAGTCGGTTGTGCCCTTTGTAGCGCCTCCCGTGCCATGTGAACTCGGTCTTGGCGAACACCGGGTAATAACTCGGGAAGTCCTGCATCAGGCGCAGCGCGAGAATCGCCATGTCGCGCGCGGTGGTGACTTGGCGGTCATCGGGCAGCCCCGAGGCATTGCGAAACGTCGTGTGTGCCATGCCCAAGGCACGCGCCTTGTCGGTCATCTGACTGGCAAAGGTGGACTCGCTACCGGCCAGCCCCTCGGCGACCACCGCCGCCACATCGTTGGCAGATTTGACCACCAGGATGTTGATGGCGTCTTCCACCTTCACCGTCTCGCCAGGCTTCACGCCCATCTTGGAGGGCGGTTTCGCGGCGGCATGCTGCGAGACCGGCAGACGCGAATCCATACTCAGCGTGTCGTCTTCGAGCGCCTCGAACAGCAAGTAAAGCGTCATCATCTTGGTCAACGATGCGGGATAGCGCGTTGCATCGGCGTTTGCCGAGTGCAGTACCGCACCACTCTCGGCATTGATGACGATGGAAGCATAGCGTGGATTGGGTGCCGCCTGGGCTGCAGGAAGCATGCACAACGCCATCGTGAAGGCAATTAAAATGAGCAGCGCGGAGACCGCACGCGATCGATGAGGAAACGGGGACGTCATTTGTTATGTCCTTGAAGGAGGAACCCCCTCGCGGGTCCACTCGTAACATTTGCCGCGACATTTGTTATGGCGACGCCACAAAGCGCATTGACATAGGGACTATGGGGATTATGAGCGAGAGACGCGCTCTGTACAGCCCTTATCGGCATTTTGGGCACCATTCGTGACATTTCGCAAATATTCGTCACGCGATGATAATGCCCCATGGCGACGCGAGCGTTCGGTTGCGATCACGCCAAGTGTCATGGATGATGCCATCATTAATCTGGTATATACCAGATAGAAGCCATTGCACGTAACATCCCTTGAACCTGCCCGGAGGCCCACGCTGAGCGCACTTGCCATCGCCTTGATCGTCATATCCGCCGTGCTCCATGCCAGTTGGAACCTGCTCGGCAAGCGCGGTGAGCCGTCGCTGGCGTTTTTTGCCCGCGCCATGGCGGCTGGCAGCGTGCTGTACGCGCCGCTCCTGTTCTGGGGGTCTTCACCGTTGCAGCTACCCGACATCTTCTGGGGCTGGCTCATCGCCACGGGCGCATGCCAGGCGCTCTACATGGGCGGACTCGCCTGGGCTTATGCACGCGGTGAAGTGAGTCTTCTCTATCCCCTGGCACGCGCCCTGCCGGTACTGCTCGTGCCCGCCGTCGCGCTCCCATGGCTTGCCACAAGCGCGCTCAATGGCGGGGACATGCTCGGCATGGTATTGATCGCCGCCAGCGCGCTGATCATTCCCCTGCCCCACTGGCGCGCCTTTCGCCTATCGTGTTATCTCACTCCTGCGCTGGGCTTCATCTTGCTCGCTGCCGTCGGCACCACCGGATACTCGCTGATCGACAAGCATGCCCTGGGCTTGATGACCACGCATGGCTACACCCCGCTACAAGCCGGACTGCACTACATGGTGCTGCAAGCCATGGCCACCTGGTTGTGGATGTGGCCACTCGTACAGGCATTGCCCAACGAGCGTAACGCAGCACGACGACTGCACCGCTCCCCCGCCGCACGTCGTGCCTGGCTAACGGGTGCCATGATACTCGGTACCTACGGGCTGGTGCTGATTGCCATGTCCACCAGTGCCGACGTCAGCCACGTCGTCGCCCTGCGCCAGCTCTCGATTCCTCTCGGCGTACTCGCCGCCGGTTACTGGTTCCGGGAACGCCTCACCCCGTTACGACTCGGCGCCATCGCCGTCATGCTCGGGGGGCTGGCGCTCGTCGCGTGGTGAAGAAAGCGCTTGAGCCAACCTAGGAACGGCACCTATCTTGAAAGGACGCGGCACGCAAAGGTGGCGCGTTTGACTCATGACGAGGAGATGACGAAATGGAAATCATCATCGAGAATGCCGGCATGGAGACCGACGAGTTTCACATGATCGCGAGCGGCGAGACAGGCGATGCTCTGCGCAAGACCGCCAAGAACTATCTCGGTAGCCAAGAAGTGACCGAGCATCAGCTCGAGGAGCTACGGATGGCAGGCGATGAGGAGTACGAGGCGCTGCGCCGCGATATGACGCAACATGCCTTGAGCATGGTCAACGTGCCCAAGGACACCGCGATCTCGCTGGATATCGCCTTCCAAGGCGGCGCCAAGTCGTAACCCCAATGCGATGATTCATTGCAGGGGCTATCTCAAGACGCCCACCCTACCGTGAGGAGCGTGTATGACGCCGCGCCATGACCCCATCGAAGAGACGTCCCTAGCCGACGTTGGCGATGTCGTGCCGGAAGAAACGGGCGATTACGCAGACACGTTCCAAGAGCAACGTTTCTGGCACAAGATCACCCGCTACGGGCGCCGTGCCGGTCGTGAAGTCACGCGACGAGCGCTGCAGCTCTACTTCGTGCTGCAGCGTCCCGACGTTCCAGTATGGGCGGAGACCACGATCTTCGGCGCACTGGGGTATTTCATCTCGCCCTTGGACGCCATTCCCGACCTGATCCCCGCGGGCGGTTATGTCGACGACGCCAGTGTGCTTGGCGCGGCACTGATTGCGGTATCGGTCTACATCGATGACGACGTCAAAGCGCGTGCCGACAACGCCATGCCCAAGTGGTTGTAAATCAGCCTGTGCCATAAAAAGCCCCTGACGATGTCGGGGGCCTTAGCGTCACGTCGGCATGATCTCGCCGCTCATTTCTCGACGAAGGCTCGCTCGATGACGTAGTCGCCGGGTTCGCCCATGCGCGGGGAAATGTTGAAGCCCAGCTCGTCGAGCATGGCGCTGGTGTCGTCGAGCATCGCCGGACTGCCGCAGATCATCGCGCGATCCTGTTTGGGGTCGAGATCGGGCAAACCGGTATCGGCGAAGAGCTTGCCGCTACGAATATGATCGGTCAGGCGCCCCATGGTGTGGAACTCTTCACGCGTTACCGTGGGGTAGTAGACCAACTTCTCGCTGATCTCCTCGCCCAGGTACTCGTGAGCCGGCAGGTCCTGGGTGATGAAGTCGGCATAGGCCAACTCGCTGACCGTGCGCACGCCGTGAATCAGCACGATCTTTTCGAAACGTTCGTAGACTTCCGGATCCTGAATCAGGCTCATGAACGGCGCCAGGCCGGTGCCAGTGGACAGCAGGTACAGATTGCGACCCGGTAGCAGATCATCGACGACCAGTGTACCGGTAGGCTTGCGGCTGACCATGATCTGATCGCCGACCTTGAGATGCTGCAGCCGAGAGGTCAGCGGGCCATCCTGCACCTTGATGCTGAAGAACTCGAGATGATCCTCGTAGTTGGGGCTAGCTACCGAGTAGGCCCGCAGCAGCGGCTTGCCCTCGGCTTCCAAGCCGATCATCACAAACTGGCCGTTCTTGAAGCGCAGGCTACGCTCGCGCGTGGTACGGAAGCTGAACAGGGTATCGTTCCAGTGATGAACGCTGAGAACTTCTTCGAGTGCCAGTTTACTCACGACTGCTCCTTAACTTATAACCGAAAAGCATTATTTGCTTAAATTGAAGTTGCACTAATTATAAGACTGACCCAATATATCTGTTAAATGAATTATATGAATATCGGTTATCTACCCAACCGATATATTACGGCCAATAAGGCCGCCAGGAGATCGTCATGCGTTACACCCTGCGCCAGCTCGAAGTCTTCGTCGCCATCGCGCAGCATGAAAGCGTATCCCGCGCGGCGCAGCGCCTGGCGATGTCGCAGTCAGCCACCAGCACCGCCCTCGCGGAGCTAGAGCGACAGTTCGACTGCCAGCTACTCGATCGCATCGGCAAGCGGCTCAAACTCAATGCGCTGGGCTTTCAGTTGTTGCCCAAGGCCGTGGCACTGCTCGACCGCAGCGAGGAAATCGAGGAGCTACTCAAGGGCCAGCGCGGTATCGGTTCACTGGATGTCGGCGCGACGCTGACTATCGGCAACTATCTGGCGACGCTGCTGATCAGCGACTTCATGCGTCACCATCCGGGCAGTCGTGTACGCCTGCATGTGCGCAACACGGCTTCCATCGTAGAGCGCATCGCCCATCACGAATTGGATCTCGGTCTGATCGAGGGAGACTGTCAGCACGAGGATATCGTCATGCAACCCTGGGTCGAGGACGAACTCACGGTATTCTGCTCGCCACGGCACCCATTGGCCAGCGCCGGTGAGGCGGATCTGGAAGCGCTGATGCGCGAGGACTGGATCATGCGCGAGGAGGGCTCGGGTACGCGCCGTACGCTGGATCAAGCGATGCGCCACCGACGTGGCCGGCTCAATGTGCTGCTCGAGCTGGAGCACACCGAGGCCATCAAGCGCGCGGTGGAATCGGGGCTTGGCATCGGCTGTGTCTCGCACTTGGCCCTGCGCGACGCCTTTCGGCGCGGCAGTCTGGTCCCCATCGCCACGCCGGCACTCGACCTGACGCGCCAGTTCGCCTTCATCTGGCATCGGCACAAATATCTGACCACCGCCATGCACGAATTCCTGCGCCTATGCCGCGAGATGACCGCCGGCGTCCAACGCAGCGACGACATCGACCTACCGGCCGTGCCTTAAATCAAAAAAGCCCACCGGCATACGCCGATGGGCCGTGGGCATAGCGACATAGCCCGACATGATCCGGATGCGAAGCGGTGTGAACGTTAATGAGTGCCTATCGTTGAAGAACGCCTCCCTTGATTAACGGCACTCATGGAAAAACGTTAAGCGCGATGATTCTTCATATTGGTGCGAGTCTTCGAATCAACCTAGGGGCGGCCGAAATTTCTCGGCCAGTTCGTCCTCGCTAGCGCCGGAGAGGTCCTTGTCCAAGGTATGGATGACGCAGGCCTGGGTCGGCTTGTCGAGCTTCTGACGAATCAGACCCAAGAAGTGCGGCGCAGCGACAATGATGAACTCATCGGCTTTTCCTTGAGTGCGCGCCTGGCGGAGATAGTCGGCGACTTCCTTGGCGAAGAACGCGGCATGCTTTTCCATCGTGGCATCGTCGTTGCCGGACTGATGTGGCGAATGCGATGCCACATCGTCGGCCCCTCCTTTTCCACCCGTACGCAGATCGCCAGTATGCAAACGGCCCTCGGGATGAATCAACGTATCGACTTCACGGACCACGCCGGCTTGATGCGCGAAGACACGCGCACGCGAGGCATTGGCGGTCACGATATAGCGTTTGTCCATGTCTGACTCCTTGATCGGGGGGTTACCGGCATCCCGGGCAACGGCGCCTCCTGCGCCGTTGATATCCGGCCGCCTCTTCGCACGAATGGCGGCCCGTCAAGCATCGAAACACAGCGTATCTCTGTCAACCTCGCGGCAGGCGTCGGCACACCGCGACATCCGCGTGGCATGGCAACGACAGGTTCATGCTTGGCGCAAACCTGCTAACATCGCGTCGCTGGACAGGAGTCACCGGCTACGAGCGCGATCTGCCAGGGAGAGCGACATGCGCGACTTTATCTTGATGCGCCGCCCACTACCGCGACGGACGTTGATCTTTTCTCATTGTATGCTGCAAATCGGCCTGCTGTTGGTCGGCAGCGTGTGGCTATGGCGCCATTCACCGTCGGCAAACGGGTTATCTTGGCAGGCCAGCTGGCCGATGCTGGCACTCGGCGGAGGCGCGCTGCTGCTCGCCATGGCGTTGGTGCGCCTGTTCGCCGAGTTATGGATGGCGCCGCATCACATGCAGGCACGCCGAAATGGTCTTGCCCCCGGCGACGTGATGACGCGCGCCATCGACCGGCGCCCGGCCATGCACGACCCAGAACAGGCCTGGATCGGCACGGCGAAGCCGCTCGACCCGGACGAAGGCGTGGTAGGCCAGGCGCGCGTAACGCAGCCCCGCCAGTCAACCACCGCGAAACGGCAGCCGACCACACCCTCCCAACGTCAGGAACCCAGCCTTTAGCTCTTAGCCATCTCGCTCCCGCTTAGTGGCCGAGAATCTGGCTGAGAAACAGCTTGGTGCGTTCCGAGCGCGGATTATTGAAGAACGTCTCCGGCGGCGCCTCTTCGATGATCTGCCCCTGGTCCATGAAGATGACGCGATCAGCCACAGTCTTGGCAAACCCCATCTCGTGCGTGACGCAGAGCATGGTCATGCCTTCGCGGGCCAGTTCGATCATGACATCGAGCACTTCCTTGATCATTTCCGGGTCAAGCGCAGAGGTCGGCTCGTCGAACAGCATCACCTCAGGGCGCATGCACAGCGCCCGCGCAATCGCCACGCGCTGCTGTTGCCCGCCCGATAATTGCCCCGGGTACTTGTACGCCTGATCGGCGATCTGAACGCGCTCCAGATACTCCATCGCGGTCTTTTCGGCTTCGGCTCGCGGCTTTTTCTGCACCCAGGTCTGCGACAGGCAGCAGTTCTCCAGCACGCTGAGATGCGGAAACAGGTTGAAGTGCTGAAACACCATGCCGACGTTACGGCGAATCTGTTCGATACGCTTGACGTCTTGGGTCATGGACATGCCATTGACCACGATCTCGCCTTGCTGATGGCTTTCGAGGTGGTTGATGCAGCGAATCAACGTCGACTTGCCGGACCCCGAGGGGCCGCATACGACGATACGCTCGCCGCGCTTTACCGTCAGGTCGATATCGCGCAGCACGTGAAAATCGCCGTACCACTTGTTGAGACCCTTCATCTCGATCATCGGCGTTTCGCCGTGAGAGGTAGCAGTCGCTTGGCTCATGATGCAGTTCCTTGGCGTTATCGTTATTGGTTTAGTCGTTATGATTCAGTCCGTGTGGCCAGTCTGTAGGCGCTTCTCGATGTACTGGCTATAACGCGACATACTGAAACAAAATACCCAGAACACTAGGGCAGCAAACACGTACCCTTCAGTGGCAAAGCCCAGCCAATCACTATCGGTCAGGCCCGCTCGGATGATCGCCAGCAGATCGAACAGCCCGATGATCAAGACCAACGAGGTATCCTTGAACAGCGCAATGAAGGTATTGACGATCCCCGGGATGACCAGCTTCAAGGCCTGAGGCAACACGATCAGCCCCATGCGATGCCAGTACCCGAGCCCCAGCGCCTTACCCGCTTCATCCTGCCCACTGGGAATGGCCTGTAGCCCGCCTCGTATGACTTCCGCCATGTAGGCACTCCAGAACAGCATGATCCCCACTAGAGCACGCAGGAGCTTATCGAACTCGACTTCGGTCGGTACAAACAGCGGTAGCATCACCGAGGCCATGAACAGCACGGTGATCAAGGGGACGCCACGCCAAAACTCGATGAAGACGACGCTCACGGCCCTGACCAGCGGCATGTTCGAACGCCGCCCCAAGGCCAGCACGATCCCGATCGGTAACGAGCCGACGATACCGATCGTGGCCACGGTCAGGGTCAGCATCAGCCCGCCCCAGTTACGGGTCGAGACGTGCATTAGCCCGAAGTGGCCACCCAGAAGCAAGACATACGCCGCTACCGGAAAGCCGATCACTGCGATGATCGCGGCCCAGCGTTTGCCCGGAATCCTGGGAATCGCTAACCAGGCAAGCAGTCCTGCCATCAACGCAAAGACGATATCCACCCGCCAGCGCGCGGCCTCAGGGTAGAAGCCATAGATGATCGACTCGAACCGTGCGCTGATGAATACCCAGCAGGCGCCTTCGCCACTGCACGCCTGACGCGAGTCGCCAAGCCAGTCGGCCTGTATCAAGGCCCATTGCACTAAAGGCCACAATGCCCATAGCAATACGCTAATGGTGATCACCGATACCACGCTATTGAGGGGACCGTTAAACAGGTTGCGCTGTAGCCACTTCACGACGCCCCGATGCGCATTCGGTGGACGCCGCGCTTCAATCATCACATCACGCATGGATTCACCGGCCATCTCAACGCTCCTTGAGCAACGTACGCGCGTTATAAACATTCATCAGTGCCGATACCACCAGGCTGATCACCAGATACACGGCCATCGTCATGGCCACGATCTCGATGGCCTGCCCGGTCTGATTGAGAGTCGTGCCCGAGAAGACAGCCACCAAGTCGGGATAACCAATCGCCGTGGCCAACGAAGAGTTCTTGATGAGATTCAGATACTGGCTCGTCAGTTGCGGCACGATGACGCGCATCGCCTGGGGAATCACCACCTTGCGCAAGGTAATACCGCCCGGCAGGCTCAGCGCATTGGCCGCCTCGACCTGCCCCCCAGGGACCGACTGGATGCCCGAGCGCACGATCTCGGCGATAAAGGACGCGGTATAAATCGACAATGCCAACCATAAAGCGACCAGCTCGGGCAGGACTCTCACCCCACCGCTGAAGTTGAAGCCTGTCAGCTCGGGAATGGACCATTCGAGCGGCGCCCCCGTGAGCAGGAACACCAATAGCGGCATGCCAATGATCAAGCCCGCGCCCAGCCAATAGATCGGCAAGGCCTTGCCGGTACGAACCTGGCGGCGCTTCGCGCAGATGCCCAGCGCAATCGCCGCCACGATGCCCACAAGCAAGGCCCAAGGCGTTGCCGCGAAACCGCTGAGGGGCTGCGGGTCGGGAATGACCAATCCGCGCACGTTGATAAAGACGATTTCCAGCAGACTGAGGCTTTGGCGAGGACTGGGCAGTGCCTGCAGCACCGCGAAATACCAGAACAGGATCTGGACCAGCAGAGGGATGTTACGAAAGATTTCCACATAGGCAGTCGCTAGGCGCGCTAACAACCAGTTCGACGACAGCCTGGCAATCCCCACCGCGAAGCCAATGATCGTCGCCATCACGATACCTAAGGCCGAGACCAGCAAGGTATTGAGCAAACCAACGAAAAAGGTACGCCCATAGGTACTGTCGCCGGAATACTCGATCAACGTCTGCGGAATGGAGAAGCCCGCGCGCTCATCGAGAAAACCGAACCCTGTGGAGATTCCTCTTGCTTCGAGGTTAGCCATCGTATTGACGACGATAAAACCAATTAACGCCGCTAACGCCGCTAATAACACACCTTGTAGTACATAGGCACGAAACGTCGGATTACGCCACAACGCAACCCGATCGCCGGAAGGAGAACGCGACATGTCGATCCTCTAATACGCTGACACAAGAAGACACCCCGCAGGTCATGCGGGGTGCTATCATCGAGTACTTGACAAACCGTATCAGCGGACCGGCGGCGCGTAGAGGATACCACCCTCGTTCCACAGGGCGTTCATACCCCGCTGGATTTTCAGAGGTGAATCCTCACCTACCGTTCTAGAGAAGACTTCTCCGTAGTTGCCGACTTCCTTGATGATGTTGTACGCCCAGTCGTTGGAAAGGCCGAGTTGCTCGCCATAGTTGCCGTCCTGACCCAGCAGGCGTGCCACCCCGGGATTGGGCGGGTTATCGCGCATTTCATCGACGTTGTCGCTGTTCACGCCCATCTCTTCGGCGTTGACCATCGCGAAGATGGACCACTGCACGATATCCAGCCACTGATCGTCGCCCTGGCGGACCACCGGTCCCAGCGGCTCCTTGGAAATCAGTGTCTCGAGAATCTCGACACTATCCGGCTCGGGAAGCTGCAAACGCAGTGCACTCAACTGAGAGGTATCGGAGGTCAGCACATCGCAACGCCCGTGAGCAAACCCTTGGGCGGTCTGATCCGGCGTGTCGAACGTCACGGTATTGATATCGATATCGCGCGAGGGGAAGTAATCGGCCAGGTTCAATTCGTGGGTGGTGCCGGACTGGATACAGATGGAAGCACCATCAAGGTCTTCCAGGCTTTCGATGCCCAGGTCCTTGTTCACCATGAAGCCTTGACCGTCGTAAAACGTCGTCGTGGTGAAGTTCAGGCCGAGGGAGTTGTCACGCGTTGCCGTCCAGGTCGTGTTGCGCGACAGCACGTCGATTTCCCCCGACTGCAGCGCGGTAAAACGCTCCTTCGCGGTCAAGGGTGTAAATTCGACTTTCTCGGGATCGCCAAAGATAGCGGCGGCGATGCCGCGACAGGTTTCCACATCGAGCCCTTGCCACTTGCCATCGGCATCTGGTGCCGAGAATCCCGCCAGCCCGACGTTCACCCCGCAGTTGAGGGAGCCACGTTCCTTTACATCATCGAGCGTCGCCGCTTGGGAGGCTGTTGCCAGCCCTCCCAGCAGTAGTGCGGCGGGGAGGGCAACCATGAACTTGTTGTTGTACAGCATGCAGAAGCTCCTTGCGTTATTGTGATGGCTTGTTCGAGAGCCACTTTCAACATTAGCAAGGAGCCTGCCAATCTAGCCAATATACCTAAGTCACATGCCTTTAGCGTTTTTCACATGTTGCACATCACACCGATAATGCACGACGCATGAACGGCGGCAGTGCCAATGCACCACGATGGGTCTCGACGCTGTAGTACTCGAGCGGGAATTCCACCGCAGCGGCAGCGGTCTCGCGAAAGCGCGTCACGTCGTTACTCTTGCCGGCCAGCGTGACACTCCACCAGCCCGAGGGATAGACCGGCTGCGGAAACGGCAGCGTGGCAACACTATCGAAGCCGGCGCGCTGCATGTCGGCACGCAACTCGCGAATGATCGAGCCCGTGTGATAAAGCGGTGATTCACTCTGCTGCACCAGCACACCGCCGTCGGCCAACAGGCGGTGACAACGCGCCAGGAAGTCGGCCTCGAAAAGTCCTTCCGCCGGGCCCACGGGGTCGGTGGAGTCGATAATCATGACGTCGACGCTGCCTGCCGGCGCGTTTTCCACCCATTTGACGCCATCCTCGAACTTGAGCGTGGCACGCGGGTCGTCGTTGGACGCCGTCAGTTCGGGAAAGTAACGCTGCGAGGCCCGGGTAACCTCTTCGTCGATGTCGATCTGCACGACGTCCTCGACGCCCGGATGCTTGAGCACCTCGCACAACGTGCCACAGTCACCGCCGCCGATGATCACCACGCGTTTGGGCGCAGTGTGCGCGAACAGCGCTGGATGCGCGATCATCTCGTGATAGAGGAAGTTGTCGCGCGTGCTGAGCATCACGCAGCCGTCGAGTACCATCAAATTACCGTAGGTCTCGGTGGCGTAGACTTCCAGATGCTGATAGGGGCTTTGTACCTCGTGCAACTTGTCCGTGATCATGAGTGAGAAGGCACTGCCGTGGCTGTCGAACACTTCAGTGAACCAGCCCTGGTCGAGACGCTCGGTCATGGGAACCCTCGTAATCGCTATCGTCAAAGCCCCTTCGAGAGGCCAAAATCGCATTCATGGAAAGTTGCGCAACATAGCCTATCCGCGCGCGACAAGAAAGCGCCTGGGCAGCAGCCAATGACAGGCCCCTACCGCAGCGAGTGCCCCCAGCGTATTGGCCAGCACATCGGCCCAATCGGCACCGCTGCGTCCCGGCACGCCCAGTTGCAAGCCTTCAACGAGGAGACCATAACCGACAGCCAGGCCCAGCGCCGTCACCGCGCGTAGGCCTCCCAGGCGCAGTAGCGCTGCCAGCCCTGCATAGGCGATGAAGTGGTTGAACTTGTCCCAGGGCAGGTCCTGGGGCATCTCCGCGCCGGGCGTCAGACTGCCCCAGGCGATCACGGCAACGCTGACGCCGGCCAGCACCAGGCACGACCAGCGAAGAGAGCGAAGGGAAACAGGCATGGCTTACACTCCTTGTGGCGGATGGCTATGTTATGGCCGGTAGTCATGGACGGCACCCCATCAAGGTGAGCGGCAAGCCCAGCCGCCGACAGGTCGTTTCGTCCAGGTGCAATACCCAGCTCGCACGCGCTTGTTGCGACCAATCGGTCACCGGTGCCAGATGATGGCGCCAGCGTCCGACGACATGATAGACGCCATCGCGCCATCCACGCGGCAACCAACGCAACGCCGCCAGGCCGCGCCAGGGCCACTGAAGTCCTTGGGCCAGACGCCACAACGCGTCGCTGTCGCGATGCAACTCTCCCTCGCGCACCAGCCAGACGCTATCGAGCTGACTCGGGTCAGCTCCGAAGTGTTCGCCCAGACGCCGTGCCGGCGCTTCGTGCAGGCTCGCCAGGTACACCGGCACCCGTGCGTGGCGCAGCACGAAATGCGCCGCGCGCCGACACATCGGGCACTCGGCATCGAGCACGAGCAGCAGCACGCCTTCAGCCATGGTAACGCGGGCTGAACTCATGCAGCGCGTCTATAAAAGCGGCAACATGATCGGGATCAGTAAATTGGCTGACGCCGTGGCCCAGGTTGAAGACATGGCCCGGCCCACTGCCATAGCTGGCCAGAATGCGCGCCACTTCATCGCGAATCGCCTGAGGCGGGGCGAACAGCACGTTGGGGTCGAGATTGCCCTGCAACGCCACGCGGTCACCCACGCGGGCCCGCGCATCGCTCAGTTCGGTGGTCCAGTCCAGGCCCACGGCATCGGCGCCGCTATCAGCGATGGTTTCCAGCCACTGACCGCCCTGCTTGGTGAACAGGACCACCGGCACGTGCCGCCCCTCGTGCTCGCGGATCAGCCCCTCGACGATGCGCGACATGTAAGCCAGAGAGAACTCACGATACGCCGGCGTCGACAGCACCCCACCCCAGGTGTCGAAGATCTGCACGATCTGAGCACCGGCACGGATCTGGGCGTTGAGATAGTCGGTCACCGAACGCGCCAGCTTGTCGAGCAACGCATGCATCGCCGCCGGGTCGCCATACATCAACGCCTTGGCGTGCCGGAAATCTTTGCTCGAGCCGCCTTCGATCATATAGGTGGCCAGTGTCCAGGGACTGCCTGTAAAGCCGATCAGCGGTACGCTACCCGCCAGTTCGTGGCGAATGGTGCGTACCGCGTTCATCACATAGTCAAGGTCGCGCTCGGCATCGGGCACGCGTAGCGCGGCGACATCCGCGGCACTGCGCACCGTCTTGCGAAACTTGGGGCCTTCTCCTGTCTCGAAGTAAAGCCCCAGGTCCATGGCATCCGGGATCGTGAGAATATCGGAAAACAGGATCGCCGCATCAAGCGAGTAGCGCTCCAGTGGCTGCATGGTCACCTCGCACGCCAACTCGGCGTTGCGGCACAGGTCCATGAAGCTTCCGGCTTGGCCACGCGTTTCGCGATACTCGGGGAGATAACGGCCCGCCTGGCGCATCATCCACACCGGCGTACGGTCTACCGGTTGGCGCGCCAGGGCACGCAGCAGGCGGTCGTTTTGCAAAGGCATGACGGCTCCATACATCGATTTTGCCCACTATTGTAACGAATGCCGCGCTCGGCGACTTGATTCACGGTGACGCATCCCCATTTAGTAGCCTGCTGGCAACGTATTTTCCCGTAGTGACCGCGCACGGCACTCACGGGATGAGCCCCGCGTCACGGCCTGCTAGAATACTCGCCCCGGACGCTTTCCCTTTCCGCACCGTAATGTGCATCACCGAGGTTCATCGTGACGATTCGCTTCATCGCCGCCTCTCAACTGCCTACTCCTTGGGCCACCTTCACCATGCATGGCTTCGAGGACGAGGCGACAGGCAAGGAACATATTGCCTTGACTCTGGGCGATGTCTCGACACCCGAGCCCGTGTTAGGGCGCGTGCACTCGGAGTGCCTGACGGGAGACGCCCTGTTCTCGATGCGCTGCGATTGCGGCTACCAATTGCAGGAGGCGCTCAAGCGCATCGCCGACGCAGGACGCGGCGTATTGCTCTACCTGCGTCAGGAAGGCCGTGGCATCGGCCTGCTCAACAAGATCCGCGCCTATCATCTTCAGGATCAGGGCCTCGACACCGTAGAAGCCAACGAACACCTGGGCTTCGGCGCCGACATGCGCCGTTACGATCTCTGCGTGCCCATGCTCGACCACCTCGGCGTGCAAGCGCTCAAGTTGATGACCAACAATCCGCGCAAGGTCGATGCCCTGACGCGCGATGGCGTGCGTGTCGCAGAGCGTCTTGCGATCACCGCGGGGCGCAACCCCCACAACGAGCAGTACCTGGCCACCAAGGTCGGCAAGCTCGGGCACATGATGGCACTGGACGGCTTTTCCCCCATCCGCAAAGGTGATAAGGAACGCTGACGCTGCCCTTTGACGAACTATACTGATGCGCATGTTGTCTCGATGTCAGCTCGTCGGTATCACGTTCAGGAGTTCATCATGTCACATGAGTCCCCACCCGTTTCGCCCGACCAAGACGCGCCTTTTTCCGGTCTCGAAGAAGTGCTGCATAGCATCAGTCATGGGATCGGCGCCGTGCTCAGCCTCGCTGGCATGGTAGTACTCATCGTTGCAGCCAGCCTGGCGGTCAATGTCGACCCATGGAAAATCGTCAGCGTCAGCCTCTACGGCATCTGTCTATTGCTACTGTATACGGCCTCGACGTTCTACCATGGGCTGCGCGGCGCGCGCCTCAAGGGCCTATTCCAGGTCTTCGATCACTGCGCGATCTACCTGCTGATCGCCGGCACCTATACGCCGTTCTTGCTGGTCAACCTGCGTGGCCCCTTGGGCTGGGGACTGTTTACAGCTATCTGGAGCCTCGCGCTAGGCGGTATCGTGCTCAAGATCGTCTGGCCGCATCGCTTTGGCATGCTGCGTGTGGGGGTCTACCTGTTGATGGGCTGGATGATCGTGCTGGCTGCCGGCGAACTCGACGCCCGCCTCAATACACCCGGCCTCGCGCTCCTGGTCGCCGGCGGTATTACCTACACGTTAGGCGTGGTGTTCTACGCGATTCGCGCGATTCCCTTCCATCACGCCATCTGGCACCTGTTCGTCTTGGGTGGCAGTGTGTGTCACTACTTCGCCGTTTACACCGCCGTGCTGCCGTTTCAGGCGTAAGCACGGCGGCGCCCGGCCAGGAAATGCGCATGTTCCACTGGTTTGAAAACCGTCTCGCCCCTTTTTCTTCCCAAGCGCCACTACGCCTACCGGCCCTCCACCATCGCCGCCATGTCATTTATTGATCATTCGCGAACATTTACTTGTTGCGGCGAGTACATAATGAATGATCACTGCGTTTTTGCTCACATCTTCAGGGTAAAGAGTTGACATCACCTGGCGTGTGTTACTTTAATAGCACAATACTGTGACTCTAATAACAAAATGGCAAGCCATATGCTGGCGTATGCCGTTCCCTGTATAACAACCCACAATCGAACGTCATCAGGATGCTGATATGACCACTATCATGAGCCTGGTAGGGATGGCGACGCTGATCCTTATCGCTGTGCTGTTTTCCTCCAATCGCAAGTCGATTCGGCTGCGCACGGTCGGCGGCGCGTTCGCCATTCAAGCCGCCATCGGTGCCTTTGTACTTTACATTCCCTTCGGACAAGCCGTTCTGGCAACGATCTCGGAGGGCGTCAGCCAAGTCATCGTATATGCCGACGATGGCATCAACTTCCTGTTTGGCAACCTAGCCGACCCCTCGAGCGTGGGCTTTGTCTTTGCCTTCAAGGTCTTGCCGGTCATAATCTTCTTCTCGTCGCTGATCGCCGTACTCTATCACTTGAAGGTCATGCAATGGGTCATACGTCTGCTCGGCGGCGCCTTGCAGCGTGTGCTGGGGACATCACGGACCGAGTCCATGTCGGCCACCGCCAATATTTTCGTGGGACAGACCGAAGCGCCGCTGGTGATACGCCCCTTCATCAATTCAATGACGCGCTCGGAGCTATTCGCCGTCATGTGTGGAGGCCTGGCGTCGGTGGCAGGGTCGGTGCTCGCGGGTTACGCAGAACTCGGTATCCCCATGGAGTACCTGATCGCAGCCTCTTTCATGGCCGCCCCAGGGGGACTGCTTTTCGCCAAGCTGCTGGTACCGGAAACCGAAACCCCCAATGACAGCATCTCGCGCGCCGAAGAAAAGATCGAGGAAGACGACAAGCCTGCCAACGTGCTCGATGCCGCCGCCACCGGTGCCACCTCGGGTATGATGCTGGCGGCCAACGTCGGCGCCATGCTGCTGGCATTCATCGGCTTGATTGCGCTGATCAACGGCATCCTCGGTGGCGTAGGCGGCTGGTTCGGCATGGACTCGCTGAGTCTGGAGATGATTCTCGGCTGGCTCTTCGCACCGTTGGCCTTTCTGCTGGGCATTCCCTGGAGCGAGGCCACGCTGGCCGGCTCGTTCATCGGCCAGAAGATCGTCGTCAACGAGTTCGTCGCCTTCATCAATCTGGCGCCGTACATCTCCGGCGATACCGTCGTAGCCGCGACTGGCGAGGCCATGTCCAAGCACACCGCCGCCGTCTTGTCCTTCGCGCTATGTGGCTTCGCCAACCTCTCCTCGATCGCTATTCTGCTCGGCGGGCTCGGCCTCATGGCGCCCAACCGGCGCCAGGAAATCGCTCGCTACGGCCTCAAGGCCGTACTCGCCGGGACACTTTCCAACCTGATGTCGGCCACCATTGCAGGGCTTTTCATTAGCTTGGCATAACGCTGCTGGCACTCCACCAAGAGGTCGCTCCGGGCCTGGGTGTATCTCGACTACAACGTAAAAACGCAAAGATGGGAAGAATGACCATGAACAAGATCACAATAAGCAAGTGGGTTGGGGCTTCGTGCTTTGCCACGATGGTAGGGGCTACTCCGGCCATGGCGGCAGATTATTCAGAGGGCATTCACGAAGACGACAACCTCTGGTTGACCTTCAATCTGATGCATAGCGAGGACAACCGCCTACCGTTTCGTAACTCTCAGGATACCTACGTCGAGATGGAATTCGGCGGGCGCTCGGGGATCGTCGATCTCTACGGGTATGTCGACATGTTCGATGCTATGGATAGCAGCAATAGTGACCAGCACGGCGGCGACAACATGTTCATCAAACTCGCGCCGCGCTTCTCATTGGACGCCATGACCGGTCGCGACCTTTCCGTGGGCCCGGTCAAGGAATGGTACATCGCCACCGTCACGACGATCGGCGACAACGGCCCCGGTGGCGGCCTGTGGGAGCATTACGTGGGCCTCGGCTCGGACGTTGAAGTGCCCTGGTTCGGCGAGATCGGCCTCAATCTCACCGCACGCTACGTGCGCGAGAACTACGGTGGCCCGGATGAGAGCTCATGGGACGGTTTCATGGCCTCTACCGACTGGTTCAAGCCGTTCTACACCTTCTCCAATGGCAGCTATTTATCCTACCAAGGGTATATCGATTATAAATTCGGCGCGGATACCGTCGCTGAACAAGCGGGACGCAGCAGCAACAGCCTGGAGTGGTTCAACGGCCTTTACTATCACACCGATCGCTTCGCCATCGGGTATGGCTTGAAGATCTACAACAACATGGCCTTCTACCGCGACGACACCGATGCTTCCGGCATCCGCCAGGACACTTCCGGCCCGGGCCATTACTTCAGCATCAACTACAAGTTCTGACCCGCTTGCGTGGCCGCCGCCCGGCGGGCACGCCTTGACTCCCCTACGTGTCGGCATGTCAGTTCAAAAGCTTGAGCCCCAGTACGCCGATCACGATCAAAGCAGTGAACGCAATCCGCAACGGATGGCGCGACTCGCCCCAGCACAGCATACCCAGCAAGGTGCCGCATACGGTGCCCATACCAGTAAACACGGCATAGGCAATACCCAAGTCGATGCCGCGCATGGCCAGTGCCAGAAACCCGAGTGCCGTGCCGAACCCTAGCGTCATGAGCACACCGCCGGCCAGTGCTCGCCCGTGGCTAACGCGAGCAAATCCCACTACGCCGACCACCTCAAAAACACCCGCTCCGAGTAATGCCAACCAATGCCACGTCATGAAGACACTCCTTCGCGGCGCCGATCAGCGTCCCGGGACGCCCGACCGGCCGCGGGTTCGCCGGCAAACTGCTGCAGACCGATGACGCCGATCAGGATCAGTCCTATACACGCCAACGATGACCACGAGAAATGCGTGCCGAACAGCCAAGCATCGGCCACCACCGTGCCCGCTGCACCTAACCCCACGAAGACCGTGTACACCGTGCTGGCCGGCAAGAAGCGCACGGCACGCACCGCCAGCAGCAAGCTCATGGCGGCCACGATCACGGTCGCCAGCCACTCGAGAGGGCTACTGGCGAGTTTCAATCCCGTCGCCCAGCCAACTTCGGCCAACGCCGCCAACGTCAGGATCAACCAACGCATCATCATCATGTCCTCCTCGATCGCCGACGCCTCGCGTCTTCCGGAAGCAACGCCGAGTGGCGTCACAAAACTAACTAACGGTCGTTAGTATAAAGTTTACGCCATGACTTGGCAATCGCGTGCCCGAGCCGCGATCATGAAGGCTTCACGCAGGCTCAGGGATTTTTCGTGCATACCCGTGACAAACTCAAACAAACCGGCCTCGCCCTGTTCGCTCAACACGGCTACGAAGGCACCAGTCTGGCGCACATCGCCGCTGAAACGGGCATCAAGAAGCCGTCGATCTACAACCATTTTCCCAACAAGGCGGCGCTTTTCCTGGCGATCTTCGAGGATGTCGAAAGCGGCATCGTCACGCTCATCGACGATAGCCTGACACGTTCCCACGACTTGCCCACGCGTGAACGCCTCCAGCGTCTCATCCGCGCATGCGCCACGTTCATCCGCCGCGAGCATCAGGGCGTTTTCTACAAGCGCTATCTGCTCTTTCCGCCTACGGATGTGGCCACCCAGGTCGCCACCATTTCGGATGACAACGAGCGGCGCATCAACGCCCACCTGCACGCGCTCTTCGAAGATGGCCGCCAAGCTGGTGAACTGCGTGCACTGCCTGAGGCGCAATTCATCGCCGCTTTCTATTGCCTGATGGATGGTCTGTTCGCCGAGAATTTCTACTACGACGCCGATACGTTCGAACAGCGCCTGGAGGGGGCCTGGGCCGTCTTTTGGGCGGGGCTGGAAGCCTGAGAGGGCTCCTCTCGGGGCGTCAGGATCTCGCCTCCGGTTTCCGAAAGGCCTGGTAGCAGTGTTGATTGCGTTCCAAGGCGATTACGCTGTGCTGATCGAGGCCCGGGATCGTATCAGGATGCAGCGCCTCGAGCGCCGTCACGGCATCGGGCGGTACGGCGTTATAGGGCGGGATATCGTTCCAACCCAGCAGAAGCTGTCCACCGGGCCGCAGGCAGGCCACTGTCGAGGCAAAAGCGGTGTCGATATCACCAGGTGAATCCAGCCCCCAACCCAGCACACCGTTACAGACCACGGCATCCAGGCTGGCGGGGGCAAAGTGCCGTTCCAGGGCGGTCATATCGGCGACCACGTGGCGCCGGCTTCCGAAGGGCGATTTGGCGGGATCGACATCCAGCGTCGAGACACGTGCCCGGGTGAAGAATTCGGGGTAGTCGCGCGTGTACCAAGCGCATCCCACCAGCAACACATGGCCAGCGCCGACATCCGCCGCCAGGGAGGGCAGAATGACACCCTCGAGCAACTGACGGTCGCCATAGCGATATCCCACTCGCCAACCCAGCGCATCCAGTGCGCCCAGCAGGTTCGCCACGGCGCGATAGGTCTTCAGTCTCGCTGGCATCCGCATCTCCTGGTATCGCGCCACGCGGGCGCTAGCGCCTTTCAGCGTTGCCGACCCACAGGGCAACTGTCAACGCAACCGCCGCTCACTGGCAGACGCAACCAGAAAGCATTGACGGCCGTATCGCTTTCGCACCAGGCCTCCCCGCCATGCAATTGCGCCACGGAACGCACGATGGCCAGTCCCAGACCACCGGTGCCCACCGACTGAGATCGCGCCGGATCGCCGCGATAGAAGCGCTCGAAGAGCCGCGCCTGCTCCGCGTCGGGAATCGGTTCCCCGTGATTGATCACCCCGAGGTGCCAGCCCCCGGCCTCTCGCCGCGACACCAGACGGATCTCGGTGCCGCTGCGTCCATGGCGCAGCGCGTTATCGATGAGGTTGGCGAGCGCTCGGCGCAGCAGATCGAGATTGGCCGTCATCCGACCCTCCATATCACTAACCAGCTCGCGACCGTCTTCGTCGGCCATGCCCTCGAAGTAGTCGCAGAGCTGGTCGGCGAGCCCTCGCAGATCGACCGTTTCACGGGGCAGCGTCCTCGAGGGTTGCTCGGTGCGCGCCAAGAACAGCATGGTCTCTATCATGCGCGACAGCCGCTCGTACTCTTCGACGTGAGAGCCCAGCAGCTGGCGGTATTCCACCCCCGCGCGCTCCCGCTGCAGGGCCTGCTGGGTCGCTCCCAGCAGGTTACCCAAGGGCGTACGCATCTCGTGGGCGAGGTCCTCGGAAAAGCGTGACAGCTGGGCGAACCCTTCTTCCAGACGCGCCAGCATCTGGTTGAGCGCGCGACTCAGCTCGCGCAGCTCCGCCGTCTCGTCGTTCGCCTCCAGGCGCCGATGCAGATGCGCCACGTCGATCGTGCGCGCCCGCGTGGCCAGCCTTCTCACCGGACGCAAACCACGCCGTACGACGACCCAGCCCAACCCACAGGCCAGCACCGCGCCTGCCCCCATGGCGAGCCACAGCCGCAACCTATAGGCGGCCAGCATCCGCTCGCGCTCATCGAGCGTCTTGCCGGCCACCAGGGTCAGGCGGCGCCCGTCATGCTCGAAGCTGCGCCAGGCCAGGCGCGTCGACTCGACGGCAGGATGTTCCCCGAGTCGTCCCTCCGGAGCCGGCGGTAGCTCGGGCACCGGTAGGTCCGGCGGATTGACCTCTATCAGCGGCACGCCGTGCGCGTCGAGCATCCACAGCAGGCTCTCGCGATTGCCCAACATATTGGCATAGAGCAGCGGCCGGCGACGCAGCGCTGCGATACTCTCGCCGTCGTCCAGAAGCGCTTCCATGCGCTCGAGGCGACCCTGCAGCATCTGATCGTCACGCCAGGCGATCTGTTGACCCAGAGCATGGTAGAGATAGGCGCCGAGGCCACCGAGCAGCCCCAGGGTCACCAGGGCGAACAGCAGCGACAGGCGCATCGATAGAGAGGCCGGCGCACGCATCAACCGCGGTCCTCCAGTACGTAGCCCATGCCGCGTTCGGTGTGAATTAACCGACGCGTGAAGGGATCGTCCACCTTGGCCCGCAGTCGCCGCACGGCAACCTCCACCACATTGGTATCGCTATCGAAGTTCATGCCCCAAACCTCGGAGGCGATCAAGGTCCGCGACAGTACCTCGCCCTCGCGCTCGAGCAGCAGTTGCAGCAGCGCGAACTCCTTATTGGTAAGCGCAAGCCGCGTCTCGCCCCGTGTGACCCGACGTTTCAGCACGTCCATGTGCAGATCGGCCACCTGGAAGCGCTCCCGCTCCCGCAGCGGACCGCGGCGCAGCAGCGTCCTCACTCGGGCCAGCAGCTCGACGAAAGAAAAGGGTTTGACCAGATAGTCGTCAGCGCCCAGCTCCAACCCCTTGACCCGGTATTCCACGGCATCTCGGGCGGTCAGGAACAACACCGGCACTTGGCTATGGCGCCGGATCAGCCGCAGCAGTTCCCAGCCATCGAGCCCCGGCAGCATGACGTCGAGGATAATCAGCTCGAAGTCGGCCTCCTCGATCAGGTGCCGGCCGTCCAGCCCGTCCCGGGCGACCTCGACCCGATACCCGGCCTCACCCAGCCCCCTGGCAAGGTAGTCGGCGGTCTTGCTTTCGTCCTCCACCAGCAGGATACGCATGCAACATGTCTCTCGATAAATGACCGATAAATGACGCCACAGGCTAGCCCGTCGCGCGCAGACTGCCCATTACAAAGTCGTAATCCTGCCGTCAGGCCAGCGACGGCAAGACACTGCCAGGATAAAACCTCCATCACGACAGGAGATCTTCCCATGCACGTATCCCGAACGCTGATCGCCGCCCTCGGCCTTTGCGGTGCTGTCCCGGCGCTGGCTGCCGACAACCCGCTGAGCGTGCACGTGCTCGACATCCAGTCCGGCCAGCCGTCGCCAGGGATCGAGGTCCAGCTCGAGAAGCGCACCGAGAGCGGCTGGGAGTCTCTGGCCACCGGCATCACGGCCGAGTCCGGCCGCATCTCGGCGCTCTATCCCGACGACCGAGACTTCACTACGGGTGTCTACCGCGTGACGTTCGAGACCGGTGACTGGTTCGCCGAGCACGATACCCAAACCTTCTTTCCCGAGATTCCGGTACCTTTCGAGGTGACCGACACCTCACAGCACTATCATATCCCGCTGCTGCTGAGCCCCTACGGTTACTCCACCTACCGCGGCAGCTGAGCCGCGCCGGTCATCCGCCGTAAACAGAGAAGCCCCCGGCCTTGGCCGAGGGCTTCTCTGCGTCATGGACGAAGACCGCTACGAGGTCAGGCGTTCGTTTCGCGGGACTTCTTGATCAGATCGTAGGCGTTGGAGATTTCCTGGGTACGCGTTTCGGCCATTTCGCGCATGCTTTCAGGCAGGCCCTTGCCGGCGAGCTTGTCCGGGTGATTCTGGCTCATCAGGCGGCGATAGGCACGCTTGAGCTCGGCATCGCTGGCATCGGCTTCGACGCCCAGCACCCGATAGGCATCGGTCAGCGCCTGCTGCGATGTCGCGCCGCCACTCGCCTGCTGCTGACCGCCACGCAGCATGGCCTCGATCTGTTCGATCTCGGCTTCGCTGCATCCCAGTCCGCGTGCCACGCGCAACAGCATCTCATGCTCGGCGGGATGCAATTCGCCATCGGCGGCGATGGCCGAGAGCTGGACTTGCAGGAACACCTGCAACAGGGCCCGCTGTCCGCCGGTCACTCGCCGCACCGTGGCCAATTCGGCGTCGAGGTCGAAATCATCGGCCTTGCCACGTTCGAAGGCCGCCTTCGCGCGCTCGCGCTGCTCCTCATTCAAGCGTAAACGCTCAAAAAGCGCCTCGACGACACGCAGCTCGTCGCCGCTGACATGGCCGTCCGCCTTGCAGACGCACCCCATGACCGCAAACGTCGAGTCGAGGAACTGCCCCTGCATTTGCGATAGCTTTGAGACAACCACGCGACGTACTAGTCGGCGCGCCACCCAATACCCCAGGAAGGCACCGATAATCAGTCCCGGTAATTTACCGAACATGAAGCCGAGCCCGGCCCCAATCAAAATGGCGATCAGCATGAAGTTTCCGTCTTGTCGCTAAATGTTAGTCATTGTGGTGTGGCGCACCCCAGCGCTGGCGTACTGCAGTCTCGATGCCCTCGGCGTCGAGACCGCACGCCGTCAGCAATTCGGCGGGCTTGCCGTGCTCGACGAAGGCATCCGGCAGGCCAAGATTCAATATCTCGACCTGGACACCCTCGGCGGCCAAGAGTTCATTGACGCCGCTCCCCGCGCCACCGGCGACGACATTCTCCTCGAGCGTCACCAGTAGCCAGTGCTGGTTCGCCGCCGCGAGTATCGCATCACGGTCCAGCGGTTTCACGCTGCGCATATTGAGGTGCGTGGCGTCGAGATTCTCGGCAACCTCGGCGGCGGAACCGTTCATGCTGCCGAACGCCAGCAGCGCCACGCCGTCCTGCGCGCCGGTACGCCGCGTCTCGGCCTCGCCGATCGGCAACGCCTCGAGGCCGGGCGCGAGCGTCGTCCCCGGCCCGGTGCCGCGCGGATATCGCACCGCCGCCGGGCCTTCGTGATGATAGGCGGCACTCAGCATGGCGCGGCACTCGGCTTCATCGGCGGGTGCCAGCACTACCATGCCCGGGATGCAGCGCAGATAAGCGAGATCCAGCGCGCCATGGTGCGTGGGGCCGTCTTCGCCGACTACGCCCGCGCGGTCGATAGCGAAGGTGACATCGAGCGCCTGCACCGACACGTCATGGATCAACTGATCATAGCCGCGCTGCAGGAAGGTCGAATAGATCGCCACCACGGGCTTCATGCCCTCGCACGCTATGCCCGCCGCCATCGTCACCGCATGCTGCTCGGCGATCGCCACGTCGTAGTAACGCCCGGGATACTCGCGGGAGAAGCGAATCAGGTCGGAGCCCTCGCGCATCGCCGGCGTGATGCCGATCAAGCGCGCATCTTCCGCCGCCATGTCGCAGATCCACTCGCCGAAGACATTGCAATACTTGCGTGGTTTGGGCTTGGGTTCGGCTTCAGGCTCAGGCGTGGCCTCATTGGGCGAACGCGGCTCTTTCTTGGGCGGCGGCTCGCTGGCGGTTTTCTCGAGCTTGGTGATGGCATGGTAGCCGATGGGATCGGCCTCGGCGGGACGAAAGCCGCCTCCCTTGCAGGTCTTGATATGCAGGAACTGCGGTCCCTCGAGATTTGCCATGCTGCCGAGTGTCTGCACCAGGCTCGGCAAATCGTGGCCGTCGATGGGGCCGATGTAGTTGAAGCCCATCTCTTCGAACAAGGTCGCCGGACTGACCATGCCCTTGACGTGCTCCTCGGTGCGGCGTGCCAGCTCCAGCGCGCCCGGCAGGTGCGAAAGCACGCGCTTGCTGTTCTCGCGCATCACCGTATACGGCTTGCTGACCAGGATGCGTGCCAGATAACTGGCCATGCCGCCGACGTTCTCGGAAATCGACATTTCATTGTCGTTGAGAATCACCAGCATATTGGCATCGACATGCCCAGCATGCGCCAGCGCTTCGAACGACATGCCAGCGCTCAAGGCGCCATCGCCGATAACCGCACAGACACGGCGCTTCTCACCTTTGGTTCGCGCCGCCAACGCCATGCCCAGCGCCGCCGAAATCGAGGTGCTCGAGTGGCCGACACCGAAGGTGTCGTAGGGTGACTCATCGCGCTTGGGAAACGCCGCCAACCCGCCGAACTGGCGGATGGTCGACATCTGCTCGCGACGCCCGGTGAGAATCTTGTGCGGATAGGCCTGGTGGCCGACGTCCCAGACCAGACGATCATGCGGTGTGTCGAGAATATGGTGCAAGGCGACAGTCAACTCGACCACGCCCAGCCCCGCACCGAAGTGGCCACCGGTACAGCCGACACTATAGAGCAGGTAGGCACGCAGCTCGTCGGCCAGTTCTCGCAACTGCGCCGCCTTGAAATCGTGTAACGCCGCCGGAGACTCGAGGGTATCGAGCAACGGCGTTGCCGGACGTTCGGCAGGAATCTCGTCGAACAGCTTCATAAGCGTCTTCTACAACCGATCAGTGATCGCGGTCGATCATATGGCGGGCCAGGTCGGCCAGAGGAAAGGCTTGCTCGCCCAGGGGCACCAGAGCGTCCAGCGCCTCATCGAGCAGGCCGTGTGCCTTGGCACGGGCACCTTCCAGGCCGAGCAAAGCCGGATAAGTAGGTTTGGCACGTGCCGCATCGGCACCGGTCGCCTTGCCCAGAGTCGCGGCGTCGCCAGCGACATCGAGGATGTCATCCTGAATCTGGAACGCCAACCCGATAGCGGCAGCGTAGGCATCCAGGGCCGCCACGCGAGAGTCATCTTCGTCGACGGCCGCCAGGGCGCCAAGCCGCACGGCGGCACGGATCAGAGCGCCGGTCTTATAGCCGTGCATGGTGGCCAGGGCATCGACGTCCAGGCGTCCTCCCACGGCGGAAAGATCCAGCGCTTGTCCGGCGGCCATGCCTTCGCGCCCGGCGGCGTTAGCCAGCACACGTACCATCGCTCCCAAACGTGGAGAACGATCCTCGCCAAGCACTTCGAAGGCCAGCGTTTGCAACGCATCGCCGGTCAGGATGGCCATTGCCTCGTTATAGACACGATGCACGGTGGGACGTCCGCGACGCATATCGTCGTTGTCCATGGCGGGCAAATCATCGTGGATCAACGAGTATGCATGGATCAGTTCGATGGCAGCCGCAGGCGCATCCAGCGCAGTGTCCTCGGCGCCCAGTGCGCGTCCGGTGGCATACACCAGCACCGGGCGCAGGCGCTTGCCGCCACCCAGTACGCCATAGCGCATGGCGGCATCGAGATCGCCAGCGACCGGCGTCGCGCGCTCGAAGACCTGCGCCAGCACCTGCTCGATCCGCGCCTGCGCCGTGGTGATGATGTCGCGCTCGGCCAGGGGTTCAACGCTCACCATCGACCTCCCCGGCATCGAAGGGTGTCTCGTGGAAGCTGCCGTCGGGTTGCTCCAGCAATGCCTTGACGCGCAACTCGGCGTTTTCCAGGCGTTGCTGGGCGTCGCGAGTCAGATGCACACCGCGTTCGAACGCCACCAACGACGCTTCCAGAGAAAGCTCACCCGACTCCAGTTGAGCAACCAGCGATTCCAGACGCGCCAACGTGGCCGCGAAATCCTCCGGGTCGGCGTCCTGAACATCCGTTTCGTCGGGCTGGGCGACATCACCAACCGATGCATCCTTTTCCACCATGGCGCTTCTCGCTCATCCGTGCGGACCGATGCCACGGCCCGGCTTACCAAGAGTTGGGTTCATAGTATACACCCAAGCCCCGGGGATGCGTCTGCCCCGGCGTAGCCGCAAGCACCACCGGTGCAAACGCATTCATTCACAAGGTGCAGCGAATTCATCCTCAAACAGGCCGCCTGTGCTACGATATGGCCCCTGTCGTTGGGCGGTCGCCTCCCCTTTTTCTTGCCTCGGGGCCTCGGATCGCTCGCTTGGACAGGCCACCACCATACCGATAGATAAACGTCGCATCAGTCGACGAAAGGGTTGAACCGACAATGGCCAAGACGTCTCTGGACAAGAGCAAGATCAAGATTCTGCTGCTCGAGGGCATTCATCAGTCCGCCGTGGACAACCTCCTGAATGCCGGTTACACCAACATCGAAACGCTCTCCACTTCCTTGTCCGAGGACGAGCTGGTCGAGAAGATCCGCGACGTCCACTTCATCGGTCTGCGCTCGCGCACGCAACTCACCGAGCGTGTGTTCGCCGCCGCCGAGAGGCTGACCGCCGTGGGCTGCTTCTGCATCGGCACCAACCAGGTCAATCTCAACGCAGCGCTCGAACGTGGCATTCCAGTCTTCAACGCACCGTATTCCAATACCCGCTCGGTAGCTGAGCTGGTCCTCGCCGAAGCCATCATGCTGCTGCGCGGCATCCCCGAGAAATCCACCCGCGCGCATCAGGGCGGCTGGTTGAAGTCGGCCAAGAATGCCCATGAAGCGCGCGGCAAGACGCTGGGGATCATTGGTTATGGCAGCATCGGCGCCCAGCTCTCGGTGCTCGCCGAATCACTCGGCTTCGACGTCCTGTATTACGACGTCATCACCAAGCTGGCCATGGGCAATGCGCGTCAGGTGGGCTCACTAGAGGAACTGCTGGCACGCGCCGACGTCGTCAGCCTGCACGTGCCCGATGTGCCGTCCACGCGCTGGATGATCGGCCGTGACCAGTTGGCGCTGATGAAGCAGAGCGCCATCTTCATCAACGCCTCGCGCGGCACCGTGGTGGATATCGAGGCGCTGTCCGACGTGCTCGAGAGCGGCAAGCTGCTCGGCGCAGCCCTCGACGTCTTCCCCGTCGAACCCAAGGGCACCCACGATGAATTCGTCTCTCCGTTACGCGGCAAGGACAACGTCATCCTGACCCCGCATATCGGCGGCTCGACCCTGGAAGCCCAGGAAAACATCGGCATCGAGGTTTCCGAGAAGCTGATCACTTACTCCGACAACGGCACCACCATCACTTCGGTCAACTTCCCCGAAGTCGCGCTGCCTGCCCATCCGGACAAGCACCGCCTGTTGCACATTCACGAGAACGTGCCGGGCGTGATGTCCGAGATCAACAAGGTACTCGGCGATGAGGGCATCAATATCTCGGCGCAGTACCTGCAGACCAATAGCGGCGTCGGCTACGTGGTCATCGATGTCGACAAGGCCTACGGCCCCAAGGCACTGGAAGCGCTCAAGCGCGTCAACCACACGCTGCGCCTGCGCGTGCTCTACTCCGAGAGCAACTTCGAAGCGTAACGACACGGCGCACTGGCAGCCCAACGCAACACGGCCCCTCCTTGGAGGGGCCGTGGCGTTTGTGGCCTGCTAGATTCAGCGATTTCCCTATCACGGCGTCTCGTCGGAACGCGAGATATCCGCCGGGTTGCTGGTCGGTCCGCTCTGAGGCACACCCTTCTTGACCTCACGATGGCCGTCGCTATGGGTATTGACCGTGCAGCCAGTGAGCCCCGCCAGCAGCAGCGCGGTTCCCATCACCGCAAATAGATAACGCATAGGTTCCCTCGCTTTCTGATT
>NZ_JARANY010000269.1 GCF_029889885.1 Chromohalobacter sp. 296-RDG | reverse complement strand
CCTTGATCGGCTTGGTGCTCAAGCTGATCTCCGATCTCACCTATGTGTGGGTCGACCCGCGCATCGACTTCGCGACACGGGGGGCATGATGACACTTCGCATGCGCGCACGGCCGTCTCCCATCGCCCGCCGCCGCTGGCAGGTCTTTCGCGGCAACGGACGCGCCTGGTGGTCGCTGTGGGCCTTCGCTCTGCTGTTGATCGTCAGCCTGGGCGCCGAGTTGATCGCCAACGACAAGCCCATCGTCATGCACTACCAAGGCCAGTGGTACGCCCCGGTGGTATTCGATTATCCCGACACCGAGTTCGGCGGCTTCCTCCCCACCACGGCCGACTATCGCGATCCCACCGTGCGGGAAAACATCGCCGCGCAGGGCTGGATGCTATGGCCGGCCGTGCCCTTCTCCTACGACACGCTGGACCGCGAGCTGACCGGGCCCGCCCCCTCGCCGCCCTCGCCACGCCACTGGCTGGGAACCGACGATCATGGCCGCGACGTCTTCGCCCGGGTGCTCTACGGCTTTCGTCTGTCGGTAGTCTTCGCCGTGGTCCTGACGCTGGGCTCCATGGCGCTGGGCGTCCTATTCGGCGGTGTACAGGGCTATTTCGGTGGCAAGGTCGATTTGATCGGCCAGCGCATCATCGAGATCTGGTCGGGTATGCCGGTGCTGTTCCTGCTGATCATCCTCGCCAGCCTGGTGCAGCCCAACCTGTGGTGGTTGCTGGGCATCATGCTGCTGTTTTCCTGGCTGGGGCTGGTCGACATCGTGCGTGCCGAATTCCTGCGCGCACGCAACCTCGAGTACGTACGCGCGGCGCGAGCCATGGGGCTGCCATCGCGCCTGATCATGTGGCGCCATGTGCTGCCCAACGCCATGGTCGCCACCCTGACTTTCATCCCGTTTCTGTTCACCGGCGCG
>NZ_JARANY010000268.1 GCF_029889885.1 Chromohalobacter sp. 296-RDG | reverse complement strand
CGCACCGGTCTTATCCATCGCGTTGCCCAGGGCGAACGAGGCGGCGATGACGATCAATACCGAGAGTTCCAGATAGCGCCGTGCCTTGCTCGCGGTGACACAACGCAACGCTAACATGGCACCCCCGGCGAGGAACGCGGCTTCGAGGATGCTCAAAAGCCCTGTAGCGCTGACCAGCACCATGGCGCCGAGAATGCCCAGCGCCCAGGGCGCCTTGCGGAAGTCCGGCGGCGTGGAGTCGTTGAGCGCACTGACCAGCAGGAAGTCCTTGCGGTACTGGTATTGCGAGACGAATTCCTGGGCGGTTTCCAGCAACAGCGTATCGCCCACCTGCAGGCGGATGTCCCCCAGCTTGCCGGGCAAGCGGCGCCCATGGCGAGAAATCGAGAGAATCACCGCCTGATAGCGCGAGCGAAAGCGCGATTCGCGCACGGTCTGTTCAATGCCGGTAAAGTCCGGCCCGATCACGGCTTCGACCAGGCAGCGCCGATGATGGGCGATATCCAGCTTGCGCACGTCGCCATTGGCGGGCCGCAGGCCATGAATGCGGCGCAGCTCGCGTGCGCTCTCCGGCGCTCCGACGAAGACGAGTATGTCATCGGCTTGCAGCTTGGTTTCCGGCGGCACGGCGGTCATCAATTCACCCGCGCGCTCGATATCCGCCAGGTAACCATGCGCCAGACTGCGCAAGCCGGCTTCGGCGATGGTCTTGCCCTCCAGCGGCCCCTTGGGGATCACGCTGACTTCGACGGCGTACTCACGCGCCTGCTCGAGCTGTTCCAGCGCGCCCTGGCGATTGGGCAGCAAACGATCCGCCATCAGGTACAGAAAGCCCCCGGCGATGAGCACCAGCGGCACGCCAACCTTGGCCAGTTCGAACATGTGCAGCGAGATGCCGCGCTCGCTCTGCAACAAGCCA
>NZ_JARANY010000267.1 GCF_029889885.1 Chromohalobacter sp. 296-RDG | reverse complement strand
GAGGAAAGCGTCATGACAAGCGACTCCGCCACGTCGGAAGGGCCGCGCCCTGCCGGCAAGGCACCGGGGGAAGAATCCCTGGCCCCACAGCGCACCCGCATCATGGGGCGCGTCTCCTATTTACTGGCCTGGTTCGGCGGCTGCGTATCCATCGGCACCTTCGCCATGGGCTCGAGCATCGTCGGTACGCTCAATCTACTGCAAGCGTCGCTGGCCATCGCCATCGGCTGCTTCGTGATCGGCGTCGCGCTGACGATCAACGGCGCCGCCGGTTACAAGTACGGCATTCCCTTCATGGTCCAGGCACGTAGCGCCTTCGGCTTTACCGGCACGCGCCTGCCTGGCCTGGTGCGCGCGGTGCCGGCCATCGTCTGGTACGGCTTTCAGAGCTGGATCGGTGCAGGCGCCCTGAACGCCGTGTCGGCGACCCTGCTGGGCTTCGACAACCTAGTGTTCTACTTCATCGCTTTCCAGCTCTTGCAGATCGCCCTGTCGGTGTTTGGCTTCCAGGGCATCAAGTGGCTGGAAAACATCGGCAGCGGTTTCATTCTGGCCTCGCTGGTCTACATGTTCTTCAGCGTGCTCGACAAGTACGGCGATGTGATCGGCAAGCAGTTGATCGATATCGATGGCACCTGGGGGCTACCCTTCTGGGGCGCGACGATGCTGTTTCTGGGCATCTACAGCACCATGATCCTCAACGCCAGCGACTACTCGCGCGAACTCAAGCACGGCAGCGGGCCGGGCCTTCTGGCCACGCTGTATGCCATGTCGATCCTACCCTGCACGCTGTTCATGGGGTTGATCGGACTGATGGTCTCCGGCGCCACCGGCGTCGCCGATCCCATCGATGTCTTCGCCAATGCCGTCGACAACCCGCCGCTTCTGATCACCACCCTGCTGTTCATCGCCTTCGCCCAG
>NZ_JARANY010000266.1 GCF_029889885.1 Chromohalobacter sp. 296-RDG | reverse complement strand
GCGCTTGCGGGCAGGCACGGTATGGATCAACAGCTACAAGGTGATCAATGTCATGTCGCCGTTCGGCGGATTCGGCGACAGCGGCTTCGGGCGCTCCAGTGGCATGGAAGGACTCAAGGAATACACCGTGGCACAGAGCGTATGGGTGGAAACCGCCCCCACCGCCAGCGTCGCCATGGGCTATGGCAGCGGCGTGAGCTGACACCGTCGAACCGGCTGCCGCCCATTCGCCTGGTCGGCAGCCGGCCTCACCGGCTCGTTCCGTGTCTTGAGTTGAAAGCCCGCATCCAACGTTCCAGATGCCGCAACAACTGCAAACCCGCCTTCGGCATGCGTCGTCCAACCCGGGTGATGATATGCGCATGTGCCTGACGAAAGCGTTCACAGTCTACGGTACGAGCCACGAGCGCCCCGTCCTCTAGTTCCCGAGCAGCCGCAAAGGCCGGCAGCAGCGTGAGGGTGAGTTCCGATCTAGCAGAATGCAGCAGCACGGAAAGCGAGTTCGTTTGCATCGTGACGTGCTGCCCCAACCCCGCCTCGCGAAAGCCCTCGTCGACCAACTGCCGTACCCCGTGGCCGGTGCGCCATAATGCCATGGGATGCTCGCTGAGTGTGGCGAGAGACAATTCATTATCGATAGCCGCCAAGGGATGTGATGGCGACATCAACGCCACCAGCGGCTGACGGCTGGAATGCCAGAAACGCAGTTGCGGATGCAGCCGCTCGTGGTACATCAAGCCAATATGGGCATCGTCTTCGACCACCGCCTCGATGATGTCGCTGGTACTGCCCGTATTTACATCCAGACGCACACCGCGATAGCGCTCGGTAAACGTTCGCAGCGGCGTATCGAGAAGATCCCCAACGAAGCCCTCCCCGACCGTCAGCGAGAGATGACCGGTTTCCAGCCTCTGGTAGGCATCCAGCGCCTCG
>NZ_JARANY010000265.1 GCF_029889885.1 Chromohalobacter sp. 296-RDG | reverse complement strand
AGCCCGCTCAAGAAGTCGACCGGCGCGACTGGCACACCATGATCGACACCAACGTCACGGGGCTGGTCAACGTCACCCACACGCTACTGCCGACACTGATCGACGTCGGCGCAGGCGCTACCATCGTCAATGTCGGCTCCATCGCCGGCCAATGGCCCTACCCCAGTAGCCACGTCTACGGCGCCTCCAAGGCCTTCGTTCAACAGTTCAGCTACAACCTGCGCTGCGACTTGCTTGGCACCGGCGTGCGCGTGACTGACCTTGCCCCCGGCATCGCCGAAACCGAATTCACCCTCGTGCGCACCGGCGGCGATCAAGCTGCCTCCGACGCGCTATATAGCGGCACTACCGCACTCACCGCCGAGGATATTGCCGAGCAAATGTTCTATATCGCCACGCTCCCTGCGCACATCAACTTCAACCGCCTGGAAGTCATGCCCACCCGCCAAGCCTGGTCGGCCTTCGCCATCGATCGCGACGAGTGAGGGACCGTAAAGGGGACACGTCCCGACCATGAGGTCGAGGGCAGCGCGTTCAATAGTGGTATCTGCAGGATATGATCGTAATGGACGCATCTTCCACGGCATAAACCAAGCGGTTAGTCTCATCGATTCGGCGTAACCAGAAGCCCGCCAGGTTTTCCTTGAGAGCTTCTGGTTTCCCGATACCTTCGAACGGAGACCGCTTCACATCAGTGATTAGCTTGTTGATGCGTATGAGAGTCTTCTTATCCTGGCTTTGCCAATAGATGTAGTCGTTCCATGCCTCTTCAGTCCAACAAAGCAACCGACTACTCACTTTCATCTACCAACCCACGTGTTGTTGCCTGGCCTGCCTTGTATTGCGCGATTGATTTACTCAGGTGTTCAGCATTAGCAGGGGAGCGCAATAGATGTACTGTCTCCATAAGGCTGTTGTAGTAATCCAGCGACATGACGACG
>NZ_JARANY010000264.1 GCF_029889885.1 Chromohalobacter sp. 296-RDG | reverse complement strand
CATCATGGTCGACGACGACCGCATGCCGCTGGAAGAAGGCGAAGTCCCCGAAGAGAAATGGGTGCGTTTCCGTACGCTGGGCTGCTACCCGCTCACCGGCGCCGTGGAATCACACGCCACCACGCTGCCCGAAATCATCCAGGAAATGCTGCTGACCAAGACCAGCGAACGCTCCGGCCGCGCCATCGACAAAGACCAGGCAGGGTCCATGGAACGCAAGAAACGGGAGGGGTACTTCTAACGCGCCTCCGGCGCGTTAGAAAGACGGAAGAGGGAAGGTAGAAGCTGGAAGAGCGGCGCTTCGCGCCTGGAAGCGGGAAGAAAAGCTGAAGAGGAAAGAGGGCATGGACTTTGAGCAGTTGGATGTCTGGAAGCGGTCGGCACGCTTGTCCGCTGATCTCTATCGTCACTTCAGCGATTCTCGCGATTTCGGCTTCAAAGACCAAATCACCCGTTCAGGTCTTTCCGTGCCCAGTAATATCGCTGAAGGCATGACAAGGCCAACCGTCAAAGACCGGGTCAAGTTTCTTCATATCGCCAAGGGATCGTGTGCCGAGTTACGGACCCAGATCTACATCGGTATGGAAATCGACTACATCACGAGAGACAAAGGGCGCCAATGGGTAGCGGAAACCAAAGAGATCGCCGCCATGTTGACGGGGCTGATGCGTAGGCAAGCCGACTTCGACGTGGGGTGAGTGGGTTTCTTCCCCCTTCCTTCTTCTCTCTTATTTCTAAGGTTTTGCTATGTCACACCAGTCATCGCTGATCGCCGACGATATCGAGTCCTACCTGCACGAGCACGAAAACAAGGACCTGCTCCGCTTCATTACCTGCGGGAGCGTCGATGACGGCAAGTCGACTCTGATCGGGCGTTTGTTGCACGATTCCCAGATGATCTACGAGGATCAGCTCGCGGCGATCACCCAGGCCTCCAAGACC
>NZ_JARANY010000263.1 GCF_029889885.1 Chromohalobacter sp. 296-RDG | reverse complement strand
GGTCTTGGAGGCCTGGGTGATCGCCGCGAGCTGATCCTCGTAGATCATCTGGGAATCGTGCAACAAACGCCCGATCAGAGTCGACTTGCCGTCATCGACGCTCCCGCAGGTGATGAAGCGGAGCAGGTCTTTGCGCTCGTGCTCTCTCAAATACGCTTCGATGTTTTCCGAGATCATCGGTGAGGCGTGTGACATGGTCTAATTCCCCATTTGTGAAGAGCACGAGCGCTACGAGCCACGCGCTTCGGGCTACGAGCAGGCCGTGCTCTCTTCATGTTCAGTTATGACAGCCGAGAGCTGTTGGATAGTGATTTAAGCAAGGAACCAAGCATTCGCGACAGAGCCATCGCTTCACTACGCCACTGCTGACCTATCTCGTCAGGAATGTAGCCAACTTCGATGCCTATCAAAGCTTGCGTCGCGAACTCCCCACAAGAGCCTTTGGCGATAGAAACGAAACGGAACTTCTCACGTTCGGTAAAGCGCTCGAAGCCTTCGGCAATATTGCTGGGAATGGACAGTGCGGAGCGCGTGATCTGGTCTTTAAAGCCAAAATCTCGGAGACCACGGAGCTCCCGATAAACATCGACACTCAGGCGTTTGCTACGCTGCCAAACTTCCATTTGTTCATGTCGCATGTAAGTTCCTTGTTAGCTTTTTAGCTCGTAGCCCGCAGCCCGCAGCCCGAAGCTCGTAGCTCGTTACCCGTAGCTCGTAGCCCGAAGCTCGTAGCTCGTAGCTCGTAGCTCGTAGCCCGTAGCTCGTTGCCCGTAGCCCGCCGCCCGGCGCGTTAGAAGTACCCTTCGCGTTTTTTACGCTCCATGCTGCCGGCTTGGTCTTTGTCGATGGCGCGGCCGGAGCGTTCGCTGGTCTTGGTCAGCAGCATTTCCTGGATGATTTCGGGCAGCGTGGTGGCGTGCGATTCCACGGCGCCGGTGAGCGGG
>NZ_JARANY010000262.1 GCF_029889885.1 Chromohalobacter sp. 296-RDG | reverse complement strand
AGCCCGCTCAAGAAGTCGACCGGCGCGACTGGCACACCATGATCGACACCAACGTCACGGGGCTGGTCAACGTCACCCACACGCTACTGCCGACACTGATCGACGTCGGCGAAGGCGCCACCATCGTCAATGTCGGCTCCATCGCCGGCCAATGGCCTTACCCCGGTAGCCACGTCTACGGCGCCTCGAAAGCCTTCGTTCAACAGTTCAGCTACAATCTGCGCTGCGACTTGCTTGGCACCGGCGTGCGCGTGACTGACCTTGCCCCCGGCATCGCCGAAACCGAATTCACCCTCGTGCGCACCGGCGGCGGCCAAGCCGCCTCCGACGCGCTATATAGCGGCACTACCGCACTCACCGCCGAGGACATCGCCGAGCAGATGTTCTACATCGCCACTCTCCCTGCGCATATCAATTTCAACCGCCTGGAAGTCATGCCCACCCGCCAAGCCTGGTCGGCTTTCGCCATCGATCGCGATGAGTGAGGGGAGGTAACAAGAGGGGGCACGCCCCGGCCGCGGGGTCTGGGGCAGCTCGTTCAATAGTGGTATCTGCAGGATATGATCGTAATGGACGCATCTTCCACGGCATACACCAAGCGGTTAGTCTCATCGATTCGACGCGACCAGAAACCCGCCAGGTTTTCCTTAAGAGCTTCTGGTTTCCCGATACCTTCTAACGGGGACCGCTTCACATCAGTGATTAGCTTGTTGATGCGTTTGAGAGTCTTCTTCTCCTGGCTTTGCCAATAGATGTAGTCGTTCCATGCCTCTTCAGTCCAACAAAGCAACCGACTACTCACTTTCATCTACCAACCCACGTGTTGTTGCCTTTCCTGCCTTGTATTGCGCGATTGATTTACTCAGGTGTTCAGCATTAGCAGGGGAGCGCAATAGATGTACTGTCTCCATAAGGCTGTTGTAGTAATCCAGCGACATGACGACG
>NZ_JARANY010000261.1 GCF_029889885.1 Chromohalobacter sp. 296-RDG | reverse complement strand
CGGGTACGGGCTGCGCGTGCGTGGGCGCGCCGACGGTTTCGACCCGCGACGCGGACGTCTGGAAGAGATCAAGACCCATCGCGGCGACCTGACACGCCAGCCAGACAACCACCGTCATCTGCATTGGGCCCAATTGCGTCTTTATGGCTGGCTGCTGTGTGAGGCGCGAGGTCTCGACGAACTCGAGCTGGCGCTGGTGTATTTCGATATCGCCCGCCAGATCGAGACACCGCTCGTCGAGCGCGTGGACCGCGACACCTTGCGTCATTTCTTCGAGGCGCAGTGCGCGGCGTTTCTCGACTGGGCGTTGCAGGAGACGGCGCACCGTACGGCACGCGACGAGGCGCTCGTGGCGCTGCGTTTCCCGCATGCGAGCTGGCAAGGTGAGCAGCGCACGCTGGCGGAAAACGTCTACAAGGCGGCCAGTACCGGGCGCTCGTTGCTGGCCCAGGCACCGACGGGCACCGGCAAGACTCTGGGGACACTCTTTCCGATGCTCAAGGCGATGCCTACGCAGCGCCTCGATGGTCTGTGTTATCTCGCCGCCAAGACCCCCGGACGACAACTGGCGCTGAATGCGCTGAAACCGGTAGTGGAAACGACGCCGCTGCGTGTGCTGGAACTGACCGCGCGCGACAAGGCCTGCGAGCATCCCGACCTTGCCTGCCACGGCGAGTCCTGCCCGTTGGCAGCGGGTTTTTTCGATAAGATGCCTGGCGCCCGGCGTGTACTGATCGCCGGTGGCGACTGGGATCGCGCGCGTCTGCGCGATGTCGCTCTGACGCATAACGTCTGCCCGTATTATCTGGGCCAGGAAATGGCGCGCTGGAGCGACATCACGGTGGGCGATTATCACTATTACTTCGCCAGCGGCGGCTTGCTGCATCTGTTGGCCCAGACCAACGACTGGCGTCTGGGCGTGCTGGTCGACGAGGCACACAATCTGG
>NZ_JARANY010000260.1 GCF_029889885.1 Chromohalobacter sp. 296-RDG | reverse complement strand
TCGTATGAACGATTTGATCAGCAGCGTGCGGATCAAGGGGCTGGTGGAAATGGACGGCCGTGACGTCAATGCCCGCGGCATGGATGAAGTGGCGCTGCGTCGACGTGTGGGCATGGTCTTTCAGAAGCCCAATCCGTTTCCCAAGTCGATCCATGAAAATGTCGCGTATGCGCCACGCATGCACGACATGGTCAGCCGCAAGGCCGACCAAGACGAATTGGTAGAGCGCGCGTTGCGCGATGCGGGTCTATGGAACGAGGTCAAGGACAAGCTTTATGAGCCGGGAACCTCGTTGTCCGGGGGGCAGCAACAGCGGCTTTGCATTGCGCGGGCAATTGCCGTGCGTCCCGACGTCATCCTCATGGATGAACCGACCTCGGCACTCGATCCGATTTCCACGGCAACGATTGAGGACCTGATGGATAAGCTCAAGCAGGATTTCACCATCGTCACCGTGACCCACAACATGCAGCAGGCAGCACGTGTGGCGGATTACACGGCGTTTTTCCACCTCGGTGAGATGATCGAATACAACGCCACCAAGCAGATGTTCGCCAACCCGCATACCAAGAAGGCGGAGGACTACATCACTGGTCGCTATGGCTGATGGCTCCTGCAAGTAAGTCGGTGTATGAACAATAAAGGGCGCACATGCGCCCTTTATTGTTATACCCGGCGATGCCTCATGACGATGGTGCGCGTACTTGTCGTGTCAGGGGCCCCCAGGCAAGTAGAAACCCGACACTCACCATGGCAATCATCAGCATGAGAATGGCGGTGAACGTAATACCTGCGTCGAGTAGTAGCCCGAAGGTCGCGGGGGCGAGTCCTGAGGCGAACACCATGCCCGCCACGAAAATCGAGCGCAAACGTCCGAGGTGCTCGCTACCCCAGAACTGGATCAGCAAGCTGGTGACAGTAGGTTCCTGCATGCCTGTCACGATGCC
>NZ_JARANY010000026.1 GCF_029889885.1 Chromohalobacter sp. 296-RDG | reverse complement strand
ATTCCGGCGTCCGGACAGCGCATTCCAGTCGTCGGCCTCGGCACCGCGCGGACCTTCGATGTCGACCCCGATCACGCCGCAGCGATGCAGCCGCTGGAAAAGGTACTGCAGAACTTCTACAACGGCGGCGGTCGGCTCGTCGACAGTTCACCGATGTACGGCCGAGCTGAAACCGTTGTCGGCCGGCTCGCGGAGCGACTCGGTATCGTCGACGACCTATTCATGGCGACCAAGGTGTGGACACGCGGCGAGGAAGCCGGCATCGAGGAGATGGAGACTTCCCGTGAGCGCATGGGCGGCGGTCACCTCGATCTGCTCCAGGTGCACAATCTGGTCGATCTCCAGACCCAGCTCGACACCCTCAAGGCCTGGCGAGACGAGGGCCGGGTCCGCTATATCGGCGTCACCCACTACACCGTGTCGGGTCACGAACGCCTGGCCCAAATCATCGAGCGCGAGCCGATCGATTTCGTCCAGTTCAACTACAATATCGCGACGCGCAATGCCGCAAAACGTCTGCTCCCGGCCGCAGCCGACAACGGTGTCGCGACCCTGATCAACGAGCCGTTCGAGAGAGGATCGCTGTTCGGTCGGGTCAAAGGCGAGTCATTGCCTGAATGGACTCGGGAACTCGGCATCGAGAGTTGGGCGCAACTGTTTCTCAAGTTCATCGTCAGTCACCCGGCGGTGACCTGCGCCATACCGGCGACGAGCGATCCGGAGCACGCGGCAGACAATATCGCGGCTGCCAATGGTCCGCTCCCGAATGCGGATCAACGCGAGCGTATGGTGTCACTGGTGCGCTCATTATGAACCGACATCGGGTTGCATGGCATTTACGACCACTGTAACTGTACGTGCTCGGCACTTCGCCTCGAGAGGGGACACGCACTCCTTGCATATTCAGGCGACGCCTTCGATAGTAAAAGCAATACCTCATAAAAACGCGGCGCCGCATTGCCGCACCACTCGCGAGAGGCCCGGGATGATTCGACTTACCTTGCGCCATGGACGACGTCTGGCACTGTGCGCGTTACTCGCCACCCTGTCGCTTCCCGCCAGCGCTCAGCAGGCGATTCTCGAAGGCGAGCGCTTCCATCCTCAGGAAGGCCAACACGGCATGGCGGCCACCAGCCACTACCTGGCCTCGAAGATCGCGCGCGACGTCATGCAAGACGGCGGCAACGCGGTCGACGCGGCGGTCACCGCAGGATTCGCACTGGCCGTCACCCAGCCGCGCTCCGGCAACATCGGCGGCGGCGGTTTCATGCTGATCTCCGATGAAAAAAGCGACGAGGTCATTGCCATCGATTATCGCGAAAAGGCGCCTGGAGCGGCCTATGAAACGATGTTCCAGAACGATCAAGGTGAAGCTGTGTCCGAGCTGTCCCGTTTTACCCACAACGCCTCCGGCGTTCCGGGAACCGTGGCCGGGCTGGCGCTGGCCCTTGACGAGTACGGCACGCTAAGTCTCGCCGAGGCCCTAGCACCCGCCATTCGACTCGCCGAAGAAGGCTTCGAGATACCGCCGCGTTTCGCAAATGGCTTGCGCGACGCACGCGAACGCCTGGGCCAATGGGATGCCTCGCGAGCGGTGTTCTACAAAAAGGATGGTAGCCTCTACACCGCGGGTGAAACGTTCCGCCAGCCGGATCTCGCGGCAACGCTCAAGCGCATTGCTGCCAATGGCCCGCGCGAGTTCTATGAGGGTAAGACTGCCGAACTCATCGCCCAGGAAATGGAAAAACACGACGGGCTCATGACCGCCGAGGACCTGGCTGCCTACCAGCCCACGCTTCGCGAACCCGTGCATGGGACCTATCGCGGCTACGACGTCTACGCCATGAGTCCGCCGTCCAGCGGCGGCGCGCATATCGTACAGATGCTCAACATCCTCGAGGGCTATGACATCGGTGAGATGGGCTTCAATTCGGCTCGCACCATCCACGTCATGTCCGAGGCAATGAAGCGCGCCTATGCCGACCGCGCCGAGTACCTGGGCGATACCGACTTCGTCGATGTACCACTCGATGGCATCACCTCCAAGGAATACGCCGACGAGCTGCGTGAGCAGATCGACAAGGGGCGCGCCACGCCCAGCGATGCCATCGCGGCGGGGGATCCGCTGCCTTATGAGTCCAACGAAACCACGCACTTCTCGATCGCCGACGACAACGGCCTGGCCGTGTCCAACACTTATACTCTCAACTTCAGTTACGGCTCGGGTATCGTCGTCGATGGCGCGGGCTTCTTGCTCAACAATGAAATGGATGACTTTTCCGCCAAGCCGGGTACACCCAATGCTTATGGCTTGATCGGCGGAGAAGCCAATAAGATCGAGCCCAATAAGCGCATGCTGTCATCGATGACGCCCACCATCGTCAAAAAGGATGGCAAGAACTTCCTGATCACCGGCAGCCCCGGTGGATCTCGGATCATCACCACGACGCTGCAGGTGGTCATGAACGTCATCGATCACGACATGAACGTGCAAAGCGCCGTGAGCGTGCCGCGTATCCATCATCAGTGGTTGCCCGATGAGATCCGCATCGAGGAAGGCATCAGCCCAGACACCATCGGCCTACTCGAATCCATGGGGCACCATGTTTCTCAGCAAGCTGCCATGGGGGCCGCACAATCGGTGCTGATCGAGGATGGGCATTTCTTCGGCGGTGCCGATCCACGTCGTTCGACGTCTTCCGCACTGGGCCTTTAAGTGCGGGATGAAGTCGAGCGTCCCGTCATGCCCATCATCTGGATCGCCCTGGCCGAGCTGTTCGGTACCGCCTTGTGGTTCACTCCCAATGCGGTGATCGGCGATCTGGAACGTGAATGGGCACTCGCTGCCCATGATCTGGGTTGGCTGACCGGCGCCGTCCAAGTCGGCTTTCTTCTGGGCACGTTGATGATCGGCCTGAGCGGCATTGCCGACCGACGCGATGCCAGCCGCCTCTTCGCCACCTGTTGCCTGGTCGGCGCCCTCAGCAATGGCCTGCTCCCCTGGGCCGGTGGCCTGTGGCCAGCCGTGGCGTTACGCCTCGTCACCGGCATGGCACTGGCCGGCATCTATCCGGTGGGCATGAAACTCATGGTGGGCTGGGCACCACAACGTACAGGGCTCGGGCTGGCGTGGCTGGTGGGCATGCTGGTCATCGGAACCGCGACTCCGCATCTGCTGGCCGGGCTATCTCTGGAAGGAGGTTGGCGCAGCGCCTTGTGGTGCGCCTCGCTGCTGGCGCTCATCGCGGGCACCATGATCTGGCGTCTCGGCGAAGCGCCCCACTTGCGCAAGATGGCCGGCAAGACATCGCGCTGGGCGGGCCTCGGCGCGTTCCGAATCGAAGAATTTCGACACGCCGCCAGCGCCTACTTCGGACACATGTGGGAGCTTTATACGCTGTGGGCGCTGATCCCTCTTCTACTGGCCACGGCACTACCGACCCTGACGACCGCACAACTGGCGCTCGGTAGTTTCGTGCTGATCGCCATCGGTGGGCCGGGATGCTGGCTGGGTGGCTGGCTGAGTTTGCGCTGGGGCAGTCGTCGCATTGCTCAATTGGGGTTGAGTGGCTCGGCCGTCTGCTGTCTCTTATACCCTTGGCTAAGTAGCATGTCGGGGCTCTGGGCCGCACTATTTCTGGCGCTTTGGAGCCTACTCGCGGTCATCGACTCACCGCATTTCTCGGCGCTATCGGCACGCGCTTGTCCGGCGTCGTTGGTCGGCAGCGCCCTGACCCTGCAAAATGCCATCGGATATGCGATCTCGGCGGCTTCCCTGGCATGGCTGCTTCCCGCCTGGACGGCGCTCGGTCCTTGGGTCGCTTGGCTGATGCTGCCTGGCCCGATGATCGGCCTGTGGGTACTTCGGTCACGCCAAAAGGGCTTCGCGCACTCTTGAGCTGCCGCTATACTCGCCCCAGGGTGTAACTAACTTTTTCCTTTTCATTTCAGGACACACGATGCGCATGCGCCGGCTAATTCCCATCAGAACACGTTCCGCGTTCGCCCTCGTCGCGCTACTCATGGCGCCACTGCTCATGAACGGCTGCGCCCAGAGCCCCCAGATTCTTCAGGTCAAACCCGATATCGGGACGGATCTTCCTCACACGGGGAACGGGCAGGCAATCGTTCTCGACGTCGTGGACGGTCGCCGCAGCGACGTGCTGGGCACGCGCTCTGGCTCACCCGCAGCAACATCGACGATCCGCGTTCCTGCGCATGACGTCATTCCCAAGCTACAGACGCAGGCGGAACAGGCCTTGCACCGCATGGGCTTTTCACTCGCCGAGGACAGTAACGCTAACGCGACGTTAACGTTGACGCTCGCCGATCTCAGTTACGCCCCCGGCGAGGCTGATGCGCCGCTACTCGACGCCGCGCAGCTACAGGCGGTGCTGCGTGCCCAGGTCGCCAACGATGGCGGCACCTATACCGGCACCTACACAGCCAAGCGCAAACAGAGCTTCGCCATCAAGCCCGACTGGGACGCCAACAACCGCATGGTCAGCGACCTGCTGAGCAACGCCTTGCAGCGCGCCTTCAGCGACCCCGAACTTTCCCGCCAGCTCAAGAACTGACTCACGCCAGAGCCGCGACAGGCGGTCATGCCAGTCGCGGCCCACGCCGTATCAGCGACCACACGCTTTCCTGCTTGCCAACGTCATCCGGTGGCCGCGTTTCCAGGTGTGTCAGTTCGAAATTCGCCGCGAACAAACGCTCGACTTCGTCATCGGCCACCGAATACGGCGGGCCACTTTCGGGCGAGTGCATGTCCATCAAGCTGATCAGCAAGCCCCGCGCACCGGGTAACAATAATTGCGCCAAATGAAAGGCATAGCGTTGCCGGGTGGCCTCAGGCAACGCGATCAGCGCCGCGCGATCATAGAATGCCGACAACTCCTCGGCCTGCGCGGTATGGAAATGAAAGAAATCGCCACACCAGAGTTCGATACTACCCTGACGACAGCACGAGAAAGCATCTTGCGTGTAGCGTGATATCGGCGCCTCGCTTTCGGCCATGAACTGCTCGATGGCCAGCGACGAGAGTTCCAGACCGAGCACGGGATGCCCCTGCTCGGCCAGCCAGCGCATATCCAGGCTCTTGCCACACAGGGGCACCAGCACCTTGCCACCGGGCTGCGCCCCGAGTGATGGCCAGTGGCGCTTCAAGGCGTCATGCGGCGTCGGCCGGTGGAACCCGATCCTGCCTTCTTCCCAGCGCTCCAGCCACTCATCCGTCGCCATACGTCGTTAATGCCTCTCTTTCTATCTTCCATCGTTCAAACGGCTGCGACATGCGACACATCATCAAAACCAGCCACTGCGACGCTTACGCCGACGCGGGAGGTGCGGCACGATCAACCCCACCAGCAAACCGGCTCCGGCCACGGCGGCACCGTAGATGAAATAACGCATCAACAGATCCTGTTCCTGCGTATCGAGTCGCGCCTTTAGCTCGCGCGTGGTTTCCTGGGCATCGCTGTACGCCGTATTCAATTCGTCATTGCGCGCTTCCAGATCTTCGATACGTTGCGCCCGCTCGTTGAGCGTGGCTTTCATATCATTGACACGCTGTTCCCACTCTTCATTGATACCGTCGAGTTTCGAGGTCAACTCATCCACACGCGTTTGCAACTCGGGCAAGCGCGAGCTGGCACTCGGCGAGTCTTGCAGGTAGCGGCTGGGAATCCAGACGGCATCTCCATCGTCACCACGGACGTGGCTATAGTCGCCCTGACGCCCAAGCAGCGTCACGGGATCGCCGCTCTCGAGCGTACCGACGATACGATAGTCCTCGGTGGGACCGCTACGTACGTAGGTCGGCAACGTGTCCGAGACCCAGTACTGCCCATCGTCTTGTGCATGAGCGTTAAAAGCGCAGGCCCCGAGGACCAAGCTCAGCATCAGAGGTTTGATTCTAGACATAACGTGGCTTCTTCATGAATGACAAACGGCTCACGAGCACGTACTGCTCCACGCATTGCATCGCCCAACCGAGAAGACCTCCTGTCGCGACTCGGTAGGCGACCATCCACACATTCTGTGGATAAGTCTTGGGAAAACCTGACCTTGACGGCGGCGAGACCACCGCAATGTCTGTCATAGCGACAAATCGTGCAATTTTTGACCACTTTTCGTCGCGTGATAACCGACTCATCGGACACGACAATTTCGCAATCCGAAGTCGATCTTGACTGTCCGCAGCGTACCTCCACGAGGCACTTCACGCGAGATACGCTAGCGTATCATAGCCTCGGTATCATCGCGGACGATTCGACACAGGCGCAAGACTGGCCCACGGTGTCGTCAATCCGTATAATATTACGTCTTATCCTGGACAAGCGGCTGGGCCATGCTTAAAGGCCACGCTTTTACTTACTCCCAATCACGGACATATGTCGGGCGTTCGACGCACCGACCGGATCGGTATGGCGAAGAAACTCTTCATCAAGACCCACGGCTGCCAGATGAACGAGTATGACTCCGCACGCATGGCGGATCTACTCGGCGAATCGCATGCACTCGAGCTGACCGACGACGAGCGGGAGGCCGATGTCATCCTGCTCAACACCTGTTCGATCCGTGAGAAGGCTCAGGAGAAGGTCTTCCACCAGCTCGGGCGCTGGAAGAAGCTCAAGGCCGACAATCCCGATCTCGTGATCGGTGTCGGGGGCTGCGTGGCCAGTCAGGAAGGCGGCAACATTCAGAAGCGCGCTCCCCACGTGGACATGGTATTCGGGCCGCAGACCATGCATCGGCTGCCGACCATGGTCGACTCGAGCAAAGGGGCAGAGACCATCTCGATGGTCGATGTCACGTTCCCCGAGATCGAAAAGTTCGACCACCTTCCCAAGCCCACGGCGGACGGTGCCACCGCATTCGTCTCGATCATGGAAGGCTGTTCGAAGTACTGCACCTTCTGCGTGGTGCCCTATACTCGTGGCGAAGAAGTCTCGCGGCCCTTCGAGCCGGTAATGGAGGAGGTCATCCATCTCGCCGATCAAGGCGTGCGCGAGATCAACCTGCTGGGTCAGAACGTCAACGCCTATCGCGGCGAGAACCAGTTGGGCGATGAGATCGACCTCGCCGAGCTGATCGGCTGTGTCGCCGCCGTGGAAGGCATCGACCGCATCCGCTTTACGACCTCGCACCCGGTGGAGTTCTCCGACAGCCTGATCGAGGCCTACGGCGAGATCCCGGAACTGGTCAGCCACCTGCACCTACCCGTGCAGGCCGGTTCGGATCGTGTCCTGGCGGCCATGAAGCGCGGTCATACCGTCGAAGAATACGTCGACAAGCTGGAGCGCATTCGCGCGCTGCGCCCGGACATCAGCTTCTCCTCGGATTTCATCATCGGCTTCCCCGGCGAGACCGAAGAAGACTTCATGAACACCATGGATCTGATCCAGCGCATCGGGTACGACGCCTCGTTCAGCTTCGTCTATTCCCCGCGCCCGGGCACCCCGGCCGCGAATCTGGAAGACGAAACGCCGGAAGCGACCAAGAAGCAGCGTCTGGCGATCCTGCAGGAACGTCTCAATCAGCAGACCATGCAGATTTCACGGCGCATGGTCGGCCAGACCGAGCGCATCCTGGTCACCGGGTTCTCACCCAAGGATCCCGGCCAGCTCTCCGGTCGTACCGAGAACAACCGGGTCGTCAACTTCCGCGCACCCAACCCGACCGAGCTCATCGGTTACTTCGTCGATGTCGAGATCACCGAGGCGCTACCCAACTCCCTGCGTGGCGATCTGGCCTCTCCGGCACGCTATTGAGGCGCTGCCAACGGTCTTTGTCTGCTATAGTGACGAATCCTTGCGCAAGATCATTGCCCCGGCATTGTCCGGGGCGCTAAGCTGAATCCACACTTCCAACCCATGGACCTCCTCGAGTTGAGCCAGAACACTTCGCAGGCACATCGCATCCTCACGCTGACACTCGAACCCAACGACCCCATGCGTCTGGCAAGCCTATGCGGACAGCAGGACGAACACCTCAAGCTCGTCGAGTCGCGTCTGGGCGTGACGTTGCGAAATCGCGGCAACACCTTTCAGCTCGCAGGCCCTGGCCCGCACGTCAAGGCGGCCGCCAATGTCGTCGAACATCTCTACCGTGAGACGGAAGACAATGAGCTGACACCGGACACCGTGCACCTTTTCCTGCAGGAATCCGACCTCGAGTCACTGGAAGAAGATGAGGAAACGCTCGACGAGGGCGGTGTGCTCATCCGCACGCCACGTACCTTGATCAAGCCACGCGGTCACAACCAGCAGACCTACGTCGCCAGCATTCACGATCACGACATCAATTTCGGGGTCGGCCCGGCGGGCACCGGTAAGACCTATCTGGCGGTCGCGGCGGCGGTCGAGGCGCTCAACCAGCAACAAGTACGGCGCATCCTCCTGGTGCGCCCGGCGGTGGAAGCCGGCGAGCGCCTGGGCTTCCTCCCCGGCGATCTGGCACAGAAGATCGACCCCTACCTGCGCCCGCTCTACGACGCGCTCTACGAGATGCTGGGCTTCGAGCAGGTCGGCAAGCTGATCGAGCGACAAGTGATCGAGATCGCACCGCTGGCTTACATGCGCGGGCGCACGCTCAACAATGCCTTCATCATTCTCGATGAGAGCCAGAACACCACGCGCGAACAGATGAAGATGTTCCTGACGCGTATCGGCTTCGGCTCCACGGCCGTGATCACCGGCGACATCACCCAGGTCGACCTGCCGCGCGGCAATCAATCGGGGCTGATCCAAGTCCTCGATGTGCTCAAGGACACCGCGGGGATCGGGGTCACGCACTTCGCTGCCAAGGACGTGGTCCGCCACCCCCTCGTCCAGCGTATCATCGAAGCCTACGATGCCTTCGAGAGCGACGAGGAAGAGCAGGAACGCGCCCGCCAAGAACGGCTTGTACAGGCCAAGCACGAGAAAAACGACACACGCCGCGATAACGATGAGCCGGCAAACGCATGATCCCCGACATCGACCGTCAGGTCGCCATTGATACGGCAACCTCGCTTCCCACCCAGGCCGATCTCGAGGCCTGGGTGGGCGCCGTTTTCGCCCGCCACCCCGATGAGGCGCGTACGGAAATGACCGTGCGTTTCGTCTCCCCTGAAGAAAGCCAGACGCTCAATCGCGACTATCGCGACAAGGACAAGTCTACCAACGTGCTTTCCTTCCCGTTTGATGCGCCGCCCGGCATGTCCTTGCCATTGCTTGGCGACCTGGCGATCTGCCACGACGTCGTCGTCTCAGAGGCCACCGCACAGGATAAGCGCCTGGCCCATCACTACACTCATATGGTGATCCACGGCACCTTGCATTTACTCGGCTACGATCATATAGATGAGCGTGAAGCCGAAGAGATGGAAGCATTGGAGCGCGAGCTACTGGCAGGTTTCATGATCGGTGATCCCTATGCCGAGTGACCCCCCGCCTGGCACCCATCTCGACGCCCCGCGATGCTCGGCCCATGGCCGTGCACGCCCTTTATCATCCCCGCGTTATCGTCCATGAGGAACGAGAGACCTATCGCATGAGCGAAGACCGATCGAGCAGCCAGGGTGGCAAATCCTGGCTGGATAAACTGCTGAACGCTTTTTCCAACGACTCCGATGAACCGAGTTCACGAGACGAATTGCTCACCTTCCTGCGTGAGGCCGGCACACGACTGCGCCTCGACCAGGATGCGCTGACCATCATCGAAGGCGCGTTCCAGATCAGCGATCAACAAACGCGCGAGGTGATGATCCCGCGTTCCCAGGTAACCGCCCTGCATGTCGACCAGCGCCCCGAGGACTGCCTACCCATCATCCTCGAGACCGCGCACTCTCGTTATCCGATCATCGACGAGAACCTCGACGAGGTACTGGGCATCGTACTGGTCAAGGATCTCCTGCCGTTGCTCAAGCTCAGCGACGCCGAGCGCCAACGCTTCCAGCTACGCGATATCCTGCGCCCGGCGATGTTCATTCCCGAGTCGAAACGCCTCAACAGCCTGCTCAAGGAATTTCGCGACACCCATAACCATATGGCGGTGGTGGTCGATGAATACGGTGGCACCGCAGGCATCGTGACCATCGAAGACATCCTCGAACAGATCGTCGGCGACATCGAGGACGAACACGACATAGATGAAGAAGACGATATTCGCGACCTGGGCGACGGCACCTATGCGATTCGCGCCCTGACGCCCATCGAGGACTTCAACGAACGCTTCGACACGGTCTTTCCCGACGAGGAATTCGATACCGTCGGCGGTCTGGTCATGCAGCGCTTCGGGCATCTGCCGCGACGCAACGAATACGCCGACCTGGGCACCTGGCGCTTCACCGTACTCAATGCCGACAACCGCCGTATCCGCCTCTTGCAGGTAGCGCCCTGCCCCGAAGACGATGCCGAAGACCCAGGGGACGGCGACAAGCATTAAACCGACGCCGGCGAGGGTGCGGCATGGCCCACAGCGCCGTGCTCTGTTATAAGAGGCCCCTTCGACAAGGAGTGCCTCATGCTGTCTAACCGCACCTATCGCCCCTGGATGGGATACCTCGTCGCGCTGCTCGCCGGCGCGCTCACCACGCTTACCTTCACCCCCTTCGAATGGTGGTGGCTCGGTCCCGTCGCCGTTGCCCTGGTATTCTACGGTCTTCACGATCTGACGCCCGGCCAGGCGGCATTGCGCGGCTGGAGCTACGGCGTGGGGCTCTTCGGTACAGGCACGTCGTGGATCTATGTCTCGATCCATGACTACGGCTACACCGGCATCCCGCTAGCGGTCTTCCTCACCGCGCTATTCGTGGTCACCCTGGCGCTGTTTTATGGCGTGGTGTTCGGTGTCTATCGGCGTTTCACGAGCGCGCGATGGTCCGTGATCACCTTCGCGGGCGTCTGGGTCCTCGGCGAGGCATTGCGTACCTGGGCGTTCTCGGGCTTTCCCTGGCTGCTGCTCGGCAGTGCTCATGTCGAATCGCCGCTGGCGCCGTGGGCGCCCATCGGTGGCGTCTACCTGCTGTCGTTGATCGTCGCTCTCAGCGGCACCTTGCTGGTCGCGCTATTGCAGCGTCGCCTGTGGGCGCTGGTGCCGCTCGTCGCGATGTGGTGCCTACCGCTGGTGATGCCCACCCAGTGGACATCACCGCAAGGCGACCCCAAGCAAGTCGCCCTGCTGCAAGGCAACCTCCCCCAGCTCTCGAAATGGAGTCCCGAGGGCCAACGCCAGGCCGCTAACACCTATGCCGAACTGACGCGCGACCAGGACGACGACACCGACCTGATCGTGTGGCCGGAGACCGCCCTGCCGATGTTCGCCTCCCAGGCTCGCCCCGTGCTCGAACGTGTCCAAGCGACGCTTCCCGCCGATACCGCCCTGCTGACCGGTATCGTTCAGCGCGACGACCAAGGCGATTACTACAATGCGGTCATCGGGATGGGCAACAGCCAAGGCAACTATCGCAAGGAGCACCTGGTACCGTTCGGGGAGTATTTACCGTTGGAGGGCTTGCTGCGCGGCATCATCGCCTTCTTCGATCTGCCCATGTCGAGCTTCACCGCTGGAGACTCCGATCAGGCACCGATCCAGGCCGCCGGTATGCGCCTGGGCAGCGCGATCTGCTACGAAATCATCTATGCCGACCTGGTCGCCCAACGTGCGCGCAATGCCGACGTGCTGCTCACCGTCTCCAACGACACCTGGTTCGGGAACTCCATTGGCCCGCTCCAGCACTTGCAGATGGCCCAATTGCGCGCGCTCGAGAATGGCCGCTACGTACTGCGCGCGACCAGCAACGGTGTCACCGCCATCATCGACGCTCAGGGGCATGTCACTCAGCGCGCCCCGCGCTTCGAGACCGCCAGCATCAGCGGCGAGGTTCAGCCCATGCAAGGGCTGACCCTGTTCACGCGCACCGGCAGTTGGCCGACGTGGCTGCTGGCCTTGTTGCTGCTCATCCCCGGGCTGCGTTGGCGGCGCCGCCAGTAGCAGGCGTCTCGGTCAACGCCCTATCGCGACATGACGCGTGGTGAAATCCACGCGTCATGCCGGAATGGACCTAGTCGGCCGGTGACACTTCCTCGGTGGCCGGCAGTGCCACCTCGGCCTTGCGATGCCCACTGGTGAGGACATGATGCAGGCTGCCGCACTCCACCAGCGGATCGTTGCAGTTGATGACGATGTCCGAGCGCGCCAGCACATGGGCTTTCCCGGTGATGGTGTTCTCGGCCACCTGATGGTCCCCTTCCTGCCGGGAGCCGGTGAACTCGCCGATGAAGCCTGTACCACGCAGCGAAATGGTCTCCAGCTTGTCCCCCGGCTGTAGGGAACCTTCGTAGTGCATCAGGGCCAAGCGTGCGGAAGTGCCGGTACCGGTCGTGCTGCGACAGATCACCCCCGGATGCACATAGGTCGTCGACCGCGAGCGGAAAAAACCGTCCGCGACCTGCTCGACCGGTCCCATGAAATGCAGGAACGGCAACGGCCCCACATCGCCCAGGGTGTAGTGCGAGAAGCCTCGCTCTGCCTGGATCGCCTCGACGATGGCATGGGCGCACTCCGCCAACCGTTCCTCCTCGTCCCGGTTCAACGAGAAGCCCAGCTCGGCGGCATCCACCATCGCGTAGAAGCCTCCACTGTAGGCGACGCTGTAGGTCACGTCCCCGACCGCAGGCACATGGATGCTGGCTCGATAGGTATCGATATAGCTGGGCAAGCCTTCGCAGGTGATGCCCTCCACCACACCGTTTTCCACCCGCGCCTCGATATGCACCAGGCCGGCCGCGGACTCCAGGATGAAGCGCTGGTATCCCTCGCGCTTGGGCACTAGGCCACTTTCCAGCACGGCCGTGGCGGTGCAGATGGTGTTGGAGCCGGAATAGATGGGATAGCCCATCACCTCCATGATGATGTAGCCCACCTCGGCCTCCGGATCGCTGGCGGGAACCAGCAGATCCACCGACATCTCGGGAATGCCATAGGGCTCGCTGAGCAACAACCGACGCAGGCCATCGGCATCCTCGCGCAGGTACTCCATCTTCTCGCGCACCGTATTGCCCGGCAGCGGATCGATACCCCCGGTCACGATACGGCTGACGTCGCCGCCGGCATGCAGGTCGATCAGTTGCAGTGTCAGTTCTTCGCTCATTTTTCTTCCTTCAGCGCGTAGGGCGCGCCATGTTCTTGCCACTGCGAATCCGGGACAACCACGATCTTGCCCAGGTAGTTGCTGTTGCGACTGACGAAATAGCGCTCGGCATCGTGCAGCTCGGAGAGTTTGAAGGCCGCGTGCAAGACAGGCTTCAACTGGCCCGCGCGAATCCAGGCCACCAGTTGTTCGGCCTCGTCGCGTGTACCGTGCGAAACGCCGAATATCTGCACCTGATACAAATAAATCCGCGTCCACATGATCTCGCTGATATTACCGCCACTCGCCCCAGCGATGCTCAAGCGTGGGTTGGTGGTGCGACGTTTCATGTCGAAGATCATGGTGTCGATGAAGCGGTCGGTCATCTCGCCCCCGACCAAGTCCATGACCGCGTCAATGGGCTGATCCTGCGTCAGTTCTCGCACCTTCTCGGTGAAATCCTGCATGTCCGAGCGGTCCAGCACGGCTTCCGCACCCAGCGCTAGAAGTGCCTCTGCCTTGTCCGGTTGGCTCAGTGCGTAAGGCGTCGCGCCCATGATACGACAGAGCCGAATCAGTGCCGTGCCCACTCCGCCGCTGGCGCCCGTCACCAGTACGCGCTCCCCGGCTTTGACGTTGGCCGCGTTCAACATGTGCAGTGCGGTCTGATAGGAACACATACCCATCGCCGCGAGTTCGGCATCGGCCAGCTCAGGATTGTCCACTGTGTGGAACTGCGCCGACGGCACGGCAATGTACTCGGCAAAGCCACCATCGGCGCCATGCCCGTAATAGTCGGGTGTCAGATTGATATCGGAGCGGTCATCGGCATAGATATTGAAGTCCAGCAGCCCACGTTGACCAATACGCTCGGCGCTCACATCCTCGCCGACAGCGACCACGTGCCCGGCCACGTCGGCACCCTGAATCCGCGGAAAGGTCAGTGTCGGGGAACCGCCGATCTGAAACGAGGTCGTATCCCCCTTGTCCTTGGTCGGATAAAGCCCTTCTCGCGCCTTGCGGTCGGTATTGTTCTTCGCTGTCGCTGTCACCTGCACCAGGACCTCGCCTTTGGCGGGCCTCGGCACGGACACATCCTGCCGATAGACCAGCTTGTCGATGTCCCCATGCCCGGTCAGCAACATCGCCGCCATCGCATCGGGCAGCTCCTCGTCGTGCATACCTATCTCCTCGTCATGGTCGCTGCTTCGAGGTGTGACGATATCAAACTTTTCCCGTGCCCAAGGAGGCCGAACGATCAATCGCGCCTCCTTGCCATTGCCTGACACCTGCCTGGCACAGGGACACTGGCACTGGGAGAAACCATCCTGCATGCATGAAAAACGCCCGTACCGGACTGGCACAGGCGTTCATGTTGCTTGCCGACTTGGCTCAGACGATGTGATTCGCCATCGTCTTACTCACCGCGCGGATAACGCTGGGCTTCCTCGACCTCGTTCAGGTCCATGTGGTTACGCATGTAACGCTCGGAAGCATCCTGCAACGGCTGATAGTCCCAAGGATAGTAATGACCGTTACGCAGTGCTTCGTAGACAAGCAGACGTTGTGCCTGGGAGGCGCGCACATCGGCATCGAACTTGGCCATGTCCCAGCGTTCGTGCACCTTGGCCTGATATTCGGCCAGCTTCTCAGCGTAGTCGGGATTCTCCGCCAGGTTGTGCTGTTCCAGCGGATCGGCTTCCATATCGAACAGCTGCGGCGGGTCGATCTCGCAGTGATTGAATTTCCACTTACCCTCGCGGATCGTCACGATCGGCGAATAGCTGCCCTCGGCGGCGTATTCCATGTATACCGGTGCATCACGCTTCTCGCCCTTGGCCAGAGGCAGCAACGACTGACCATCGGTATAGGGCGCGATCGAGGACAGATCGATCCCGACGAAGTCGGCAATGGTGGTGTTGATGTCGACGATCGACACAGGGTCGTCGACATTGCGCGGCTCGATCCCCGGTGCGGAAAGCATCAGTGGTACACGCGAAGAACCTTCATAGGGGCTCATCTTGAACCATAGGCCCTTCTCGCCAAGCATGTCGCCGTGGTCAGCGCAGACCACGATGATCGTGTTGTCGAGCATGCGCGTGCGTTCGAGCACATCCAGAATGCCGCCGATCTTATCGTCGACATAGGAAATGTTGGCAAAATAGCCTTGGCGCGCGTTGCGCACATCCTGAGGCTGGATATCGAACTTAGTATAATCGTTGGCCTCGAAAACACGCTGGGAGTGCGGGTCCAGTTCCTTGAACGGTACTGGGCCTTGCTGCGGCTCGAGATAGGCGCAGTCGTTATACAGATCCCAATACTTGCGACGTGCTACATAAGGATCGTGCGGGTGGGTGAAGCTGACGCAGAGTGCCCAGGGACGCTCGTCGTGACCGCGCGAAAGATCGTACAGCTTCTGCTCAGCATGGAAGGCGACCTCATCGTCGTATTCCATCTGATTGGATATCTCGGCAACGCCTGCTCCGGTCACCGAGCCCAGATTGTGGTACCACCAGTCGATACGCTCGCCCGGCTTGGTGTAGTCCGGTGTCCAGCCGAAATCGGCGGGATAGACATCGGTGGTCAGGCGCGTCTCGAAGCCGTGGAGCTGATCGGGGCCGACGAAGTGCATTTTGCCCGACAGGCAGGTCGAATAGCCGGCACGGCGCAGATGATGCGCCCAGGTGGGCACGCTGGAGGGAAATTCTGCAGCGTTATCATATACCCCGGTGCGGCTCGGCAACTGGCTCGACATGAAAGCAGCCCGCCCCGGTGCGCACAAATAACTCGGCGTATAGGCATTGTTGAAGTTGACCGAGCGTTTGGCCAGCTTCTTGAGATTGGGGGCATGCAGGAAATCGGCAGGACCGTTCTCGAACAACGTGCCGTTGAGTTGGTCGGCCATCAGGACCAGTACGTTGGGTTGCGTCATGGGAAACCTCCCCGGCGAGTATTGTTAGCGTCGAAGCAGCGTACAAGGCCACTTCCAACTCCCTACAGTGACGTTCCTGGAATCGACAGACCAGAGATTTATTTGACCCCTAAGACCCAACTCACATTGCCCTCCCAACGAACTGACCAGAAAGTCTCGTAACAGGCCACCGCAGCGCATTCGTTATGCTTGGTCTGGGAGCCACTAAACGCAACCGGAATGTGTTTCATGCCGCGTAGGCATGGGACGCACCGTCGTCTTACGCGCATATAAGCGCGTCGCTTCCAGCTATATAGCAGTCGCTTACATTACCTTTATAGGCAAAGACTCAGGCTATCGTCGACGGGGTTATAGGCCTTTAGTCGTACTCCAAAGGCACGGGCTCTAACAACAATCTCGCCTTTCATCTCGCATGGAGTGCCATCATGTCCACACCTCCGTCTTCAAATTCTCAGGACATTGGCGATGTCGATATCGCCACACTAAAAAAAGTCATTGCTGCTTCAGCCATCGGCAACTTCGTCGAGTGGTTCGACTTTGCGATATATGGGTTTCTCGCGGTCATCATTTCCCAGCATTTTTTCCCACCTGGCAACCCAACTCTTGCATTGCTACAAACCTTCGCAGTATTTGCCGTCTCTTTTGCTCTCAGGCCTCTTGGAGGACTTTTCTTCGGCATGCTCGGGGATAAGATAGGCCGCAAGCGAGTACTTTCAATAACCGTCATCATGATGGCAGGCTCCACGACAGTGATCGGACTACTGCCTACATATGCCAGCATCGGTCTACTCGCGCCGTTGTTATTAGCCCTGGCACGTTGCCTGCAGGGATTTTCAGCAGGCGGCGAATATGCAGGTGCTTGCGCGTTTGTGATGGAACACGCTCCTCAAGAAAAGAAAGCACGCTACGGCAGCTTTGTTCCTGTCTCAACGTTCGTGGCCTTTGCCACAGCTGCCGGGCTTGCGTATTGCATCGACCTTGTCATGTCAGAGGCGACATTACAGAACTGGGGATGGCGGCTCCCCTTCCTAATCGCAGCGCCATTGGGACTCATTGGTCTTTATATGCGCTTACGGCTGGATGAGTCGCCCATCTTTCAGATGCTGAAATCCCAGCCAGTGACTCACCACGCCCCCTTGCGGGAAACTATCCGTGAACATGGCCGCACCTTGCTTTGCCTGGGCGCTTTCATCTCGGCCACGGCTTTATCGTTTTATATGTTCACGACATATTTTACGACTTACATGAAGGTGGAAGGTGACGCTACGCGCACGGCTTCTCTATTGGCTAGTCTGGGAGCCTTGATCTTTGCCGCTTTTCTATGTCCGATTATTGGACGCTATTCAGACTGGGTGGGCCGCCGCAGAACGATACTCACTGCGGGGTTGAGTCTCATGATTGCGGTATTCCCTGCTTACTTATTGGCCGGTAGCGGAGAATTGTGGAGCGCCATGCTGGGCGCCATCATGATGGCCATAGGGGCTGTCGTCTGTAACGTCGTCACCGCCGTACTGCTCTCCGAACAATTCCCCACCCGCGTACGCTATACGGCTTCTGCCCTGTGCTATAACGTGGCGTATACCGTGTTTGGCGGCACGGCCCCGCTCATTGCGACCTGGTTAATCGATGTGACAGACAATTCTCTTTCACCCGCGTTTTACTTACTTGTCATCTCACTGCTGGCGTTGTGGGGTGGCCTGAAATTGCCAGAATCATCCAGGCGCTCACTGCATGAAGACGACGATTGGGAAGAGCGTTCGGAGTCACTCTCCATGCGCATGAACTGACCCGATAGCGACGCCGTATTTTCCAAGGCTTGCGCATGCAGCGCACCTTTCCAATACGGCGTCTTTTGCATTCCGCGCTTATTTAGCTACTGGTCCGCGCGAAGTAACGATGCCCGCACTGATGGCAGGGCTCGAGGCGGGTGATCGATTCAAGCACGACTTCCGCGTCACAGTGTACGCAACGCATACGGCCGGGCACGGCCATCTCACCTTCGACATAATCCGCGCGCGCCGCTTCGAGATCGTCCTCGAAGCGGGCTCGGTCGACGGCGGTACGGTCAGCGATGGAAAACAGCGCCTCGGTGACTCGCCGCGAAATGGTACTCAGATCGATGCCCAGCCAGGTAGCAATGCCCTCGCCGCCTCGCGCCAGGAACCCCCGCAAGTCACGCATATCGCGCTCGACCCAGGCACGCAGCAAGGCCAATTCATCCTTGGTGTAGGTCTCGAGTTCCGCCTCGAACTCGATGGCGTCGTCCATTTCGCGCTGCAACGACTCCCAGGACAGATCGCCAGCACCTTTTTCGAGACGCCCGAGAACCCGCTCATAGGCGCGGCTCAGACGATGCTCTTGATCGTGACGTTCGCTCATAACGCTTCTCCTGATCTGTCGTCGACGCCATGCCCCTACCTGTAGGCGCATGACTGGGGTATCCTGACGGCCTGTCGTAACATACGGACAACGTCCCGCCCAGCTCCGTTCTACCATATCGCGAGGCCGGGCGTTATCCGCTTCAAGCCAAGCCTAACGCAAGGTGCCAGATCAAACCGATGGACGCACAGTACACGCCGCACGCAACCGAATCCGCCGCCCAGACCTTCTGGGAAACCAACCAGTGCTTCAAGGCCGTCGAGGACGCGACCCGGGAGAAGTTCTACTGCCTGTCGATGTTCCCCTATCCCAGCGGCAAATTGCACATGGGGCACGTGCGCAACTACACCATCGGCGATGTGGTCTCGCGTTTTCAACGCATGCAAGGCAAGAACGTCCTTCAGCCCATGGGCTGGGATGCCTTCGGCATGCCTGCCGAAAACGCCGCGATCAAGAACCAGGTCCCGCCCGGGGCCTGGACCTACGACAACATCGACGCCATGCGCCGTCAGCTCAAGGCGCTGGGATTCGCCTACGACTGGAACCGCGAATTCGCCACCTGTGACGTCGACTACTACCGCTGGGAACAGTGGTTTTTCACCAAGCTGGTCGAACAAGGCCTGGTGTACAAGAAGATGTCGACCGTCAACTGGGACCCCGTCGATCAGACGGTGCTTGCCAACGAGCAGGTGATCGAAGGGCGCGGCTGGCGCAGCGGCGCGCTGGTCGAGCGCAAGGAAATCCCCCTGTGGTTCCTCAAGATCACCGATTACGCCGACGAGCTGCTCGCCGATCTGGACGAGGTCGACTGGCCCGAACAGGTCAAGACCATGCAGCGCAACTGGATCGGCAAGTCCACCGGCGTTGAATTGACCTTCGATGTCGCCGGTCAGGCCGACCCGCTCGTGGTCTACACCACGCGTCCCGATACGCTCTATGGCGCCACCTACATGGCGCTGGCCGCCGGCCATCCGTTGGCCAAGCAGGCGGCCGCCGACAATCCGGCATTGGCCGATTTCCTGGTGGAGTGCCAGCACGCCGGCAGTTCCGAAGCCGAGCTTGCGACCATGGAAAAGAAAGGCATGGACACCGGCCACAAGGCGCTTCATCCGCTGACGGGTCGCGAAGTGCCGATCTTCGTGGCCAACTTCGTGCTCATGGAATACGGCACCGGCGCGGTCATGGCCGTGCCCGCCCATGACCAGCGCGACTGGGAATTCGCCACCAAGTACGACATCGCCATCGAACCGGTGATTGCCGATGCCGAGGGGAACGTGCCGGATTTGTCCCAGGGCGCACATGCCGAGCACGGCAAGTTGATCAACTCCGGCGAGTACGACGGGCTCGACTTCGAAGCGGCCTTCGACGCTATTGCCGCCAAGCTAGAAGCCAACGGACAAGGCACGCGGAAGACCAATTTCCGTCTACGCGACTGGGGCGTAGCGCGTCAGCGTTACTGGGGTGCACCGATTCCGGTCAAATACGGGCCCGAGGGCCAGACCGTGCCACTCACCGATGACGAACTGCCGGTCGCCTTGCCGATGGAAGTCGAGGTCGACGCCTCCGGCTCACCGCTCAAGAAGATGCCGGACTTCTATGATCTCGGCGAGGGCTGGACGCGCGAGACCGACACCTTCGACACCTTTATGGAATCCTCCTGGTACTACGCGCGCTTCGCCAGTGCCGACAACATGGAAGCGATGCTCGACGAACGCGCCAACTACTGGCTGCCGGTGGATCTCTACATCGGCGGCATCGAGCATGCGATTCTGCACCTGCTCTACGCGCGCTTCTTTCACAAGCTGATGCGCGATTTCGGCCTGGTCGAGAGTGACGAGCCCTTCCAGCGCCTGCTCACCCAGGGCATGGTCATCGCCGAGACCTTCTATCGTCACAACGCCGACGGCAATAAGGACTGGTTCAATCCTGCCGATGTCGACGTCAAGCGTGACGACAAGAGCCGCCCCGTCAGCGCCGTGCTACGCGAGGATGGCCAGCCGGTAGAAATGGGCGGCATCGAGAAGATGTCCAAATCCAAGAACAACGGCGTCGATCCGCAGGCGATGATCGACCGTTTCGGCGCCGACACCGTGCGCTTGTTCATGATGTTCGCAGCGCCGCCGGAGCAATCGCTGGAATGGTCGGACTCCGGCGTCGAGGGCGCGCACCGCTTCTTGAAGCGACTCTGGAAACTCGTCGCCGATCATCTCGACGCCGGCACGCCCGCCACGCTAGATGTCGACGCGCTCAACGACGAACAGAAGACGTTGCGCCGCAAGACCCACGAGACCATCGCCAAGGCCAGCGACGACATCGGCCGCCGGACCACCTTCAACACCGCCATCGCTGCGGTCATGGAACTGGTCAACGCCATCGGCCGCTTCGAGGACACTTCGCCACAAGGCCTGGCGGTGCTGCGCGAGGCACTGGAAACCAGCGTGCTGATCCTGGCGCCGATCGTGCCGCACGCCTGCCATGCGCTATGGGAAGCCCTGGGGCATGAGACCCCGGTCATCGACGCCGACTGGCCAGTCGCAGACGAAGCAGCGATGGTCAAGGACAGCGTCGAGCTCGCCGTGCAGGTCAACGGCAAGTTACGGGCTCGTCTCGAGGTCCCGGCGGCGGCCGACAAAGCAGCTGTCGAGGCCCAGGCGCTCGAGGCGGAGAACGTACGTCGCCATACCGAGGGCAAGACCGTGCGTAAAGTCATCGTCGTGCCCGGCAAGCTGGTCAATATCGTCGCCAACTGACTCGGCCCATACGCCCGCTCCTCATAGGGGCGGGCCCAAGCCCTCAAGGAGGCCTGCGTGAAGCGCCGTTCGCTCATCATCCGATCTCTGCTCCTGCTGACCCTGACGACATTGCTCGCCGGGTGCGGTTTTCAACTGCGCGGGCTCGACGCTGCCGCGCTCGACATTCCCGCGCTGACGCTGTCCTCCCCCGACGGACGCTTCGAAGACGCCGTGGAACAAGCGCTGAAAGGCACCGGCACCACGCTCGAGGACAACGCCCCGCTACGCGTCAACCTGAGCGAGGAGCAGGTCCGTGAGACACGCCTGACTCAGGGAGTCAGCGGGAATCAGGAACGCCGCCTGACCCTCAGCGTGCCGTTCTCGGTACAGCGCAGCGAAGACAACGCCTACCTGCTCGACCAGCAGACTCTCGAGGCCAGCACCACGCTGAGCGTCGACAACAACAATCTGCTGTCGCAGGACGAACTGCACGACGAAGCGCTCGATTCATTGCGTCGGGAGGCGGCGCGGCAACTCGTCGACCGTCTGCGCGCGCTTGAGACGCCATGAAAGTTTTTCCCGACAAGCTCGACGAGGCGCTCGGCAAGCGCCTCCAGCCAGTCTACATCGTCGCCGGCGACGAGCCGTTGATCCACATGGAAGCGTGCGACGCTATCCGCGCCGCGGCACGCCAGCGTGGTGTCGAGGAACGCGAGGTACTCCACGTGGAAAATGGCTTTCAGTGGGGACGGCTCACGGAGTCGGCAGCGAGCATGTCGTTGTTTGCCTCGAGCAAGCTCATCGAGTTGCGCCTGGGCAGCCAGTCACCAGGGCAAGAAGGTGCCAAGGCACTTGACGCCTACGCCCGACAGGCCAAGGACAGCGACGACATCCTCCTGATCAGCAGCGGGCGTCTCGACCGACGCGCGCAATCCAGCGCCTGGTTCAAGGCGCTGGACAAGCTCGGCGTATTCGTCCCAGTTTGGCCAGTGGATCACCAGCGCCTGCACTTCTGGGTGCGAGATCGCGCGAGCCGTCATGGGCTGTCGATGGACATGGACGCAGCACGTCTGCTCGGCGAGCGTACCGAAGGCAACCTGCTGGCCGCCGACCAGGAGCTGCAGAAGCTGGCGCTACTCAATCCGCCCAATGCCCGGCTCGATACCCAGGCCATTGCCGGCGGCGTGGAGGACAACGCACGCTACGATGTCTTCACGCTGATCGACGCCTGCTTGCGCGGCGACCGCGTGCGCGTCTCGCGCATCGTCAGCGGATTGCGCGGCGAAGGCATCGAAGCGCCGGTGGTACTCTGGGCATTGACGCGCGAGTTGCGCATCTTCCTTTCGCTGGCGCAACATCTCGATCAAGGGCAAAGCCTCGATCACGCCTGCAAGTCACAGCGTCCGCCGATCCCCGACAAGCGGCGTCCGCTTTACCAGCAGGCCTTGAAGCGGATGCCGCTCAAGCGGCTACACAAGCTGTTATTGTTCGCACAGCGCCTGGACCTGGCCATCAAGGGCGCCGCGGCGTTACCCGTCTGGGAGGGGCTTCACGACTTGTCGCTCACCTTGGCCGGTGGGCGTGGTCCTCTGGCCGAAATGGTCTATTCCTATCGTATCACCTAGGTCGACATTTCCATCTGGCAAAGGGCACGTATCAAGCGAAGGAGCGCTGGGATGTCGTATACGATCGCACTCAAACGTATCTATCAGGCCGCCGAGGAAAACGATGGTGCCCGTGTTCTCGTCGATCGCCTATGGCCACGCGGCAAGCGCCGTGAATCGCTGCACCTCACCGACTGGTACCGCGACGCCTCACCCTCCAACGGCTTGCGCCGCTCCTGGCACCAAGGAGAGCTCAACGACACCGTGTTCAGCCATCGCTATCGTTGGGAAGTCGAGGACGATCCCGACGTCTTGCTACCCCTCATGCGCTGGACGCGCGAAGGCACGCTCACCTTGCTGACCGCCTCCCGAGAACCGGAGCATTCACACCTCCCTCTGCTACGCGACATGCTGCTCAAGGCATTAGCAGACGAAGACCGCGAGGCCGGCGATCACACACCCGCGTCTTCGCCGTGCTATGCCGATCAGGTCACCCCGCCAAACGTCGACGGCACGTCTTCGACGGATACTTCTTCCCCCAGCCACTGATCGTTATCCGATCATGGCGCATACCTTGTCATCTGTTTGCGTTCAAAATCGCAGGCATCATGGATTCTCATCAATCCCGGCAGCGGGGTGCGTTATTGTGGATGGCGATGGAAATCGCATCTGATAACACTCTATAACAGCGGAGGTATGTCGCTGCCATGCAACACCCCCTCAAGACACTACTTACAACCTTGGGACTGAGTCTTTCCGTCGTCGCCACTACGGCACATGCGCAAGACGACCCCATCGTGGTTGGCGGGCTCAACTACACCGAACATCTAATTCTTACTTCGGCTACCGTCCAACTGCTCAAAGCCAACGATTACTCTGTCGAGAAACGCGACGGACTTGGCACCTCGGTACTACGCCAGGCGCAGAAAAACGGCCAGGTCGATCTCTACTGGGAATACACCGGCAATTCGGTGATCCTGTTCCATGACCAGCCGCAACCCGACAACGCCGCCGAGACTTATGCCACCGCCAAGCGCCTGGACGCCGAGAAAGGGCTGGTCTGGCTGAATCCCTCGGACACCAACAACACCTATGCGCTCGCCATGCGCGAGGCGGATGCCGACAAACGTGACATCCACACCCTCTCGGACCTGGCCGAGGCCATGAACGACGGCGCCGACCTGACACTTGCTTCCAATGCCGAGTTCTATGCCCGCGACGATGGCCTGCGTCCGCTTCAGAAAGCCTACGACTTCCGGTTTCCACGCTCGAACGTCAAGCGCATGGATTCAGGGCTGACCTACAACGCACTGCGTGACGGCGAAGTCGACGTGGCACTGGTCTTTGCTACCGATGGCCGCAATGGCGCTTTCGACTTCGAGGTGCTCGACGACGACAAGCAATTCTTCCCGGTCTATCAGCTAGCACCGGTAGTTCGCGAGGAAACGCTCGACGCACATCCCGATCTACGATCCGTGCTCAACGAAATGTCCGCCACCTTGAACGACTCGACGCTGATCGATCTCAACCGTCGTGTAGACGTCGACGATCAGAACATCGAAAAGGTCGCGCATGACTTTCTGACCGAAAACGACCTGCTCTAAGGCCTCGCCCACTGCTTTTCCAGGGGGCGATGCCGTAATCGCCCCCTACCGACGACAGGACAAACCATGTTTCCGAGTGGAAGCCAACCCGATGCTCGGGAAGTGCATGACTTCCCGTACCCGATCGTCGAGGAACCGGCACTGTTCATTCCGCTGCCCGACGGCAGCCGACTCGCGGCACGGATGTGGCGACCGGCGGACGCCGAGACCCATCCCGTGCCCGCGATCATCGAGTGCATTCCCTACCGCAAGCGGGATGCCACCAGTGCCGACGACGAACGCATGCACCCCTACTTCGCCGGCCACGGCTATGCCGCGCTGCGTATCGACCTGCGCGGCAGCGGTGACTCGGACGGCGTGCTCGCGGACGAATACCTGGCCAGCGAGCAGGACGACATCGTCGCCGTGATCGCCTGGCTCGCCGAGCAGCCCTGGTGCAGCGGCCGCGTCGGCATGCTGGGCATTTCCTGGGGCGGATTCAATTCCCTGCAGGTGGCCTCGCGCCAGCCGCCGGCGCTCGGCGCGATTATCGCCGTCGGCGCCACCGTCGACCGCTATCACGACGACGTCCACTACAAGGGCGGCTGCGTGCTCAACGAGAACTTCGGCTGGGCGGCCTCGTCGCTTTCCTTCATGTCGCGACCGCCGGACCCCGCCTTGCGCGACGACTGGCGCGAACTCTGGCAGCACCGACTCGCCCATCAACCCTTCGTCGCCGAGAACTGGTTCGATCACCAGACGCGCGATGCATACTGGCGCCACGGCTCGGTATGCGAGGATTATTCGCGTCTGAAGACGCCGACTCTGGCCGTCACTGGCTGGGCCGACGCCTACGTCAACTTCGTCTCCGAGATTCTCGAGCACGCGCCCTGCCCCCGGCGCGGTATCGTCGGCCCCTGGCCGCACGCCTATCCGCACCTGGCGATGCCAGGGCCGACCATCGGCTTTCTCCAGGAAGCCCTTCGCTGGTGGGATTACTGGCTGAAGGACCGCGACACCGGCATCATGGAGGAGCCGCTATACCGCGTGTTCTGCCCGTCCTTTTCCGAGGCCGATCCGCAACGCCTCGACGTGCCCGGCGAATGGCTCGCCGAGACCCAGTGGCCGAGCCCGCACATCGCCTCCAGGCCCCTGGCGCTGGGCAACGGCGAGCTTCATGACCCGAAAGACGACACCGCCCGTCCCAGAGTGGCCAGGCTGCGCGCGCCCGCCGACAACGGCCTGCAATGCGGCGAGTACATCCCCCACAGCAGCGGCCCCGAGATCGCCGGCGACCAGCGTGGCGACGATGCCCACTCGCTCACCTACGACACCGATCCGCTGGATGCCGACACGGTGATCCTGGGGCGCCCCACGCTCTCGCTGCGGGTCAGCGTCGACCAGCCGCGCGCCAACCTGATCGTACGCTTGTGCGACGTCTCGCCCGAGGGCGTCTCGCAACGCATCTCCTACGGCGTGCTCAATCTCTGCCACCGCGACAGCCATGCCACGCCCTCCGACGTACCGTGCGATACGCCACTCGACGTGACCGTGTCACTGAACCAGACCTGCTATCGCTTCATCGCCGGGCATCGGCTACGCGTCTCGGTGACCACCGCCTACTGGCCGCTGATCTGGCCGAGTCCTTATCCGGTGACGCTGACACTGCACGAGGCCGACTCGCGGCTCACGCTGCCCCAGCGTACCTCGCACGAGGCACCGCCGGTGACATTCGAACCCGCAGTCTTTTCCGGGCCCATGCAACACCAGGTCGTACGCGCGGGCGAACAGTCACGGGATGTCGCCCACTCGCTGACCGACGGCTGGACCCGGCATGCCATCATCGACGACTTCGGCGAGATTGCCTACGACCACGGCCTGACCAACATCGCCTCGGCGGACGAGCGCTACGCCATCCACCCCGAGGCCCCGGCCACCGCGACCATGAGCAAGAGCTGGCGACAGGCCTTTCAGCGCGACGACTGGCAGGTACACACCGAGACCTGGGCAGAGCTGAGCTGCGATGCCGAATGGTTCTACCTGGAAGCGCGCCTGCAGGCCTTCGAGGACGGCGAACGCTTCATCGACCGACACTGGAAAACGCGCCGCCGCCGGCGCTGGGTGTAGGCCACGGCCTCAGCCGCGACGCTCCCGCTCTAGCCGCTGCGCCATCAGCGAAGTCACCAGCGGGGTATCGGCGTCGCGGTGGGTCGGCATCGCGAAACGTGCGGCGTCGATCGCGTCGGTGTCGATATCGGCGCTGACGAGGGTCTCGCCATCCTCGGCCCGTGCCAGCACCCAGCCGTCGACGCCGACGATGCAACTGCCACCCCAGAACCAGGCGTCGCCCTCGGCCCCGTAGCGATGCGCCATGACCATCGGCGTGGCGTACATCATGGCGTAGAACTTCAAACAGATCAGCCAGTTGCCTTCGTCGTCGAAATCGCCGTCGACCATTCCCGTCGCCGCGTTGACCGGCGCCAGCATCACGTCAGGCCGCTCCAGCATGGCCGCGTGGGCCAGGCCCGGATTCCAGAGATCGGCGCAGATCATCACCCCGCAGTCGAGACCGTCAGTGTCAGCGACGGTGAGTGCCTGCCCTTTGCCGAAATGCTTGCCCTCCTCGTGCCCACCGTAAGTACAGAGGTTAAGCTTTCGGTGCACAGCGACGACGCGACCATCGCACAGGCACGCCATGGCGTTGACGTATTCGCCGCGGCCGCAACGCTCAACGAAGCCCACCACGGTCAGCATGTCGCCGGCAGCCTCCGCCAGCTGGAGCAAACACGGGTCATCGCGGTCCATCGCGACCTCAGGGACACGCGTTCCCAGGTCGTAACCGGTCAACGAAAGCTCGGGGAACACCAAGACATCGACGTCCCGGTGGCGCGCCGACTCGATGACGCGACGATGCGTCTCGAGGTTGCGCGCGACATCGGCCAGGACGCAGTTCATCTGGGCGGCGGCGAGTCGATAATTCGTCCGGCGAGTACTCAAGGGGCTAGCCTCCTGCAAGAAAATCAGAACACGGCATTATCGCCAACGAGCATACGGCGAAGTCGATGCGTTGCCTATCGAACGTTCATTACCACTGAAAATGAATAACATTGCACATCCTAATGCCCAAAACAGAGGGCACTCGGGAAGAGCGTGTTATGCTCTTCACATAATACGAACTTATAAAAGTCCTTTCATATAAGAAATTTCTAAGTGCTCAAGCAAAACACTCGTTCGCGAGTGCGAGGTCCGTGCCCATGGAATTACTGCAATACTTTCTCGATAATCTCGAGTTGCTGGGAACTCTTACCCTGGAACACATCAGCCTAGTGAGTGTCGCGGTAGGGATCGCCACCCTGACCGGCGTTCCCATCGGCATCGCCATCACCAAGCACGAGCGTGCCGCCAAGGTCGTGCTGTATATCGCCTCGATCATCGTGACGATTCCGTCCATCGCCTTGTTCGGGATCATGATCCCGATCCTTTCGCTCATCGGCCAGGGCATCGGTTACTTGCCGGCGGTCATCGCGGTACTGCTGTACTCGCAGTTGCCGATCATCCGCAACACCTACACGGCCATCAACAACGTCGATCCGGCCCTTCGCGAAGCCGCGCGTGGCGTCGGCATGAGTCAAAACCAGCGCCTGCGCATGGTCGAGATCCCCCTTGCCGTGCCGGTCATCATGGCCGGTGTGCGCACCGCCGTGGTGCTCAACATCGGCGTCATGGCGATCGCCGCCTATATAGGCGCCGGTGGGCTTGGAACACTCATCAGCCGCGGTATTTCTCAATCCGATCCACGCCAGCTAATTCTTGGCGCGGTGGCCGTCAGCATACTGGCGATCATCGTTGATTATGCGCTACTGGCACTCCAGAAGCGACTGACGCCCAAGGGCATGGAGCGTGCCGCCGCCACCGCCTGACCGTCATCCGCCTACTCTCTGTCGACCCCCACTCTCTGTCGACCTGAATAAGGCTGCCGACCCGACAAGGACCGCTTAATGATTCGACTCGATAACTTGACCAAGGTCTTCGACACGCCCAAGGGCGCGGTGACCGCCGCCGACCATATCAGCATGGAGGTACCGAGCGGCGAGATCTGCATCCTGCTCGGCCCCTCGGGCTGCGGCAAGACCACCACCCTGAAGATGACCAACCGCATCGTCCGGCCGACCTCGGGCAAGGTGTTCATCAACGGTGAGGACACTTCCAGCCTCGATACCCAGGATCTACGCCGCAACATCGGCTACGTGATCCAGCAGATCGGGCTGTTTCCCAACATGACCATCGAGGAAAACATCACCGTAGTGCCCAAGCTGCTGGGCTGGGACAAAGCCAAGTACCGGGAACGCGCCCGCGAGATGCTGGATATGATCGCACTGGAGCCGGACGCCTTCCTCAAGCGTTATCCCAGCGAGCTCTCAGGCGGGCAACAACAGCGCATTGGCGTGGCTCGGGCACTGGCCGCCGACCCGCCCGTGATGCTGATGGACGAACCTTTCGGCGCCATCGACCCGATCAACCGGGCGGTGATCCAGGACGAGTTCCTGAAGATGCAGCAAGAACTGAACAAGACGATCATGTTCGTCAGTCACGACATCGACGAAGCGATCAAGATGGGCGATCGCATCGCTATCTTCCGTGATGGCAAGCTGGTCCAGTATTCGGAACCCGATGAGTTGCTCGCCGCACCCAAGAACGACTTCATCGAGTCTTTCCTCGGCGAGGACCGCGCGCTGAAGCGTCTCAACCTGGTCAAGGTTCGCGACCTCGCCAGCGAGGAAATCGGCCTGGTGCGCCCGGACGATACCCTCGCCACCGCCCTGCAGCGCATCGAGTCCTACGGGTATCTGAACAGCATCGTGATGGTCAACGACAAGCGTCAGCCGGTAGGCATCATCAACGCTTCCGTGGCTCGCACCACCCAAGGGCATTGCCGCGACCATTACCAGAGCGTGCCAGTGGTCATCAGCCTCGACGACGACCTGCGCAAGGTCGCCTCACTGATGTTCGCCAACGACATGACATGGGTTCCCTGCGTCGACGACGATGGTCGTATCGTCGGCCAGATCACCCAGCGCGCGATCACCCATCATCTGGGCTCACGCTATCGCGCTCATTCCAAGGGCGACAGCAGTGCTAAAGCCGCCGAGGCATCACCGTCACCGGCCTCCAAGGAGTAAGTCATGCCGACGCTGAACCTCGCTGGCGCCGGGCGTTTCCTGGTGCTGGTGGTCGTCTTTCTGGCCGGTATCTGGAGTCAGTCCAGTGGCTTGATCGACGACTTCATCTTCTACCTACCCGATATCCAGTTCCTGGCCGTGCAGCATCTGTGGCTGACCGCCATGTCCGGAGGCCTGGCGATCCTCGTCGCCATTCCGTTAGGTATCTTGCTATCACGCCCCAGCATGGCACGGGTCGCCGAGTCCATGATGCAGGTACTCAACGTGGGCACCACCATCCCCACGCTTGCCGTGCTGGCGCTGTCGATGAGCTTTCTCGGCATCGGCACCGTCCCGGCGGTGTTCGGGCTTTTCGTGGCCACGCTACTGCCTATTGCCCGTAACACCTACACGGGCCTCAAGGGCGTCGATCCGGCATTGATGGAAGCCGCGGCGGGCATCGGCATGTCGCCCACCCAGCGGCTGCTGCGGGTCGAGCTACCCAATGCCCTGTATGTCATCTTCGCCGGCATCCGTACCGCGTTAGCCATCAACATCGGCACGGTACCGCTGGCTTTCCTGATCGGTGCCGGCGGCCTGGGCGAGTTGATTTTTACCGGCATCGACCTCTACGAACCGGTGATGATGCTCTCTGGCGCCATCCCCACCGCCCTATTAGCGGTCGCGGTCGACATACTCATCGCCATCATCGCTTTCCTGCTGGTGCCGCGCGGAGTCAACCCATCCCGCGCCTGAACACCGCAGTAACATGCAGAGCACACGATAAGACGTACCCTTTCACAACAAATCAGGAGTGACTTCATGAAAACCTTGATGACCCTACTCACCGGCGCGGCACTGGCCGGCACCCTGGCCACCGCTCAGGCCGACGAGATCGTCGTCGGCGGCAAGAACTTCACCGAACAACAAATTCTCTCCAGCATGACCACGCAGTACCTGGAAGGACTCGGCTATGACGTTGAAAAACGTGCGGGCATGGGCTCTGCGGTACTGCGCCAGGCCCAAGAAAACGGCCAGATCGACCTCTACTGGGAATACACCGGGACCGCGCTGATCAACTACAACGACGAATCCGCCCAAGGGTTGACCATCGACGAGACCTACCAAAAGGTCAAGAAGCTCGACGCCGAGAAGGGCCTGGTATGGCTCGAGCCCTCCGACGCCAATAACACCTACGCGCTGGCCATGCGCGAGGAAAGCGTCGAGAAAACCGGCATCACCTCGCTCAGCGACCTGGCCGAGGCGGTCAACGACGACCAGGGAGTGACCTTCGCCATGAACGCCGAATTCTACGCTCGCGAAGACGGCTGGCGCCCGCTGCAGAAGACCTATGATTTCCGCGCCGGGCGTAGCGACGTCAAGCGCATGGATTCCGGCCTCGTCTACCAGGCACTGCGCGACGAGCAGGTCGACGTGGGGCTGGTGTTCGCCACCGATGGCCGCATCCCCGCCTTCAACTTCCAGGTGCTCAAGGATAACAAGAACTTCTTCCCCGCCTACGCGCTGACACCGGTCGTACGCAAGGAAACACTGAAAGCCAACCCCAAGCTGGCTGAGCATATGAACACGCTCTCCAGCCTGCTCGACAACGACACCATGTCCACCCTCAATGCCAAGGTCGACGTCGACAAGACGCCCATCGAACGGGTCGCCGAGAACTTCCTCAAGAAAAACGATCTGCTGTAACTATATTCCCCAGCGGCGGGCATCGTGTCGGTCGACGACGCAGCGATGCCCGCCGCCCATTTCTTCTTCCCGATAGCCATGAGTGTGCGCTATGAGAAAATCACTGCTTCCCCTGATCGCCGGACTGGCACTCGCCAGTAGCGCCGCCCACGCCCAGGAGATCACCGTCGGTGGCAAGAACTTCACCGAACAGCTCATCCTGTCGAGCATGACCACACAATATCTTCAGGCCCAGGGCTATGAAGTAGACCAACGCGCCGGCATGGGGACCACGGTGCTGCGCCGCGCCCAGGAGAGCGGCCAAGTGGATCTCTACTGGGAATACACCGGCACCTCCCTGATCAGTTACAACAAGGTGACCGAGGACCTCTCGCCGGCGGCCGCCTACGCGCGCGTCAAGGAACTCGATGCCGAGAAGGGCCTGATCTGGCTCGAGCCCTCCGAGGCCAACAACACCTACGCCCTGGCCATGCGGGGAGACGACGCCGAAGCACGCGGCATCGCCACCATTTCCGACCTGGCCGATGCCATCAATGGCGGCCAGGAGCTGGTGCTCGCCTCCAACGCAACCTTCTACTCGCGCGATGATGGCTTACGCCCAATGCAGGAAACCTACGGCTTCGAGTTCGGCCGGCGCAACGTGAAGCGCATGGACCAGGGCCTGACCCTGACCTCGCTGGACCAGGAAGAAGTGGACGTGGCGATGACCACGGCGACCAACGGGCGCATTCCGGCCCTCGACCTGACCGTCCTTGAGGACGACAAGGGCTTCTTCCCCGACTATGCACTGACTCCGGTGGTCCGCGAAGAAACGCTCAAGGCGAATCCCAAGCTGGACGAGCAGATGAATGCGCTCTCCGATCTGCTCGACGACAGCACCATGGCTCGCCTCAACGCCAAGGTCGACGTCGATGAAAGGCCCGTCGACAAAGTCGCCGCAAACTTCCTTGAGAAACACGATCTGCTGTAACCGGCTCGGAGCGGCGCTAGGCGCCGCATCCGGTCACGACTCAGGCCGTCTCAAGACGGTCTGCTTCATTCGTCACGCGTTTTTTGCCAGCACCCGAGGCCAACTACCATGCACGACGACGCCCCTCTCGACTGGATGCATCGTTTCGATCCATCGACCCTCGACGACAAGGCGCTTCATCAGGCCAAACGCTGCCTGCTCGATTTGCTGGGCGTGGCAGCCGGCGCCACTCGCACGCCGCTGGCTGACAAGGCCGCGCGTTTCGCGATCTCCCAACACGGCGGCGAACGTCCGCTGCTGTTCACCGCCGGCCAGGCCTCGCCCACCGGCGTCGCCCTGCACGGGGCCTGGCTGATCGACGCGCTCGACGCCCACGACGGCCAGGTGCTGACCAAGGGACATGCCGGCGTGGCCCTGCTGCCGGGCTTAATGGCGCTGCCCGAGGTGGCCGATCTCTCCGGGCGCGACTTCCTCGCCCTGCTCGCCTACGGCTACGAGATCGCCACTCGCGCGGGGATCGCCCTGCACGCCACCAGCCCGGACTACCACACCTCCGGCGCCTGGAACGCCCTGGGCGTCGCCGCCGTGGCCGCGCGCCTGCGTGGGGCCAATGTCGAAACCCTGCATCATGCCCTCGGCATCGCCGAGTTCTACGGCCCGCGCAGCCAGATGATGCGCTGCATCGACCATCCCACGATGCTCAAGGACGGCTCCGGTTGGGGCGCGATGACCGGCATCTCTGCCGCCCTGCTGGCCAAGGACGGCTTCACCGGCGCCCCAGCGCTGACCGTGACCGCGCCGGACGTGGCCAGTATCTGGCAGGACCTGGGCCAGCGCTGGTATCTCCACGAGCAGTACTTCAAGGCCTACCCGGTCTGCCGCTGGGCCCAGCCTGCGGTGGAGGCCGTGCTGTCACTGCCCGTCGAGCAACGCGACCCCGCCGCCATCGAACGCATCGAGATCGTCACCTTCCACGAGGGCAAGCGCCTACACGTGACGCACCCGACCACCACCGAGCAGGCTCAATACAGCCTGCCCTGGTCCGTCGCTTGCGCCCTGGGCCGAGGCACCGTGGATGTCGCGGGCGTCAGCGACGAACTCGACGCACCGGATCTCAAGGCCCTGGCCAGCAAGGTGGAAATCCAAGAGGACGACACCTTCAACTCGCGCTTCCCCGCCGAGCGCTGGGCGCGCGCCCGGCTGCATCTGGAAAGCGGCGAGGTCATCGAAAGTGCCGACTTCGAGGCGCGCGGCAATCCGGATCAGCCCCTCTCGGACGCCGAGGTCGTCGCCAAGTACCGGGCACTGGCCGAGCCCGTGCTGGGCGAACGGGCAGTCCGGCTGCAGGACGTGGTGATGAGCCTCGAGACACGCCCGGCCAGCGACCTGCTCGCCCTACTCGGCGCACCCACGTTTTCCAGACAATAGCGAGACGCCACCATGCACTATCAGGATCACCTTCGCGTCGGCGCCGCGCAAATCAATGCCAGCCTCGGCGATGTCGACGCCAACCTCGAGCGCCACCGCGAACGGATCGCCGAGGCTCACCAACGCGGGCTCGAACTGCTGGTCTTCCCCGAGCTCTCGCTGACCGGCTATGGCCTGGGCAACCGGGTAATCGACGTGGCCTGCCCGGCCCATGATCCGCGCCTGGGCGACCTCGCCCAGGAAGCCGGCGAGATGCAGGTGATGGTCGGCTTCGTCGAGGAAGCCAGCCCCGGCGAGTACTACAACGCCCTGGCGATTCTCCAGCACGGCAAGCTCCAGGCCGTGCACCGCAAAATCAACCTGCCCACCTACGGCGGCCTGGAAGAAGGCAAGCTGTTCACCCACGGCAGCGAGCTCACGCATCTTCCGGTGTGCCCTGGCTGGTCGGCGACCTCTCTGATCTGCGCCGATCTGTGGAACCCGGGGCTGGTGCACGCCGCCCTGCTGGCCCGCCCCACCGTGCTGTGCGCGCCGATCAACTCGGCCTCGGGCATCGTCAGCGACGACTTCTCTAACGAGCAGAACTGGGCCGTCAACCTGCAGTTTTACGCCATGACCTATGGCACCCCCGTGATCATGGCCAACCGCTTCGGCCCCGAAGGCGACAGCCACTTCTGGGGCGGCTCGCGCATTCTCGGCCCGCGCGGCGACACCCTCGCCGTGGCCGAGGACGGCGAAACGCTGATCGAAGCCCAGCTCTCACGCACCGCCATCGCCCGCGCCCGTTTCGAGCTCCCCACCCATCGCGACGCCGATACGCCACTGGTACGCGAATTGATGGAAGGCTACCGCTGAACCAGGCCCCACACGACACTCGGCGCCTTCCCTTGGGAGGCGCCGAGTTCAAAGTGCAGCAGTTTTCAATCTGTCGAGAGCTGCTTAGTCGCGGCGATACGTCCCCACCAATCGACTCATGCCCAGAATATGCGGCTCAAGCTCGTTGAGCAGCTCCGGCTGCGTCAGCCCCTCGGGTAACTCAGTAAGAGTATCCAGCGCCAGCACCCAGAAATAATACTGGTGCGGCCCGTGGCCCTGCGGGGGCATGGCGCCACCGTAGCCGATAGCGCCACCATCGTTGATACCGGCGGTACCTGTCTTTGTGCCCTCTTCCAGCGAGGTGACATCCGCCGGCAGGTTGTAGAGCAGCCAATGGACGTAGCCATAGCTGCCATCCTTGACCAGCGGCGCATCCGGATCGTGGCAGATCACCGCGAAGCCTTGGGTCCCTTCCGGCGCATCCTTCCAGCTCAAGGCCGGCGAGACATCATCACCCTCCGCCGAATGCCGCGTGGGAATCGCGCCATTCGGCGTAAAGGCGGGGCTTTCGACGTGCATGCTGGACGGTGCAAAAGGCATGGTGGCCTCCCTGAAAGCGAGATGGATCAAAAAACGGACCGGCGCCGTAACGACGCCGCCTACCTACAAGGTGATGGCGTCAGTGGAGGATTCAACCCGTTGGGCGACCGATTGCCAAGGCATTACGCCTGAGACTCACCCAAATGAAATCTGCTATTAGCCACTGCCAGCTTGGCTATCCGCTCGACCGATGGAGAGAAAGCGGGAGATAGATAGGTAGCGACAAAAGGCAGGGATGCAAATGCTGGCTGAACTTCCAATGCCTGTAACTGACTGTCGCCAGAAAACAAATCAGAAGGTAGCAATGCAACACCGGCGCCCTCGCATACTAACCTCGCCGTGACACTCATCGTATTGCAGTAGGTCAGACGGTCTGGACGAATGCTCTGCATATCAAGCCAGCGAAATTGGTCGGCATACAAGCGCGATCCGGGTGACAGGCTCAGGATGGATCGCCGAATTAAATTCATGGTGTCCAATGTCGACATTCGTTGCACCAATTCGGAAGAGCCCATCCAGGCAATAGACGCATGGCCAAGGCTGTGCCTGATAACCCGTTCTTGAAGCTGATCATCAGGGACCAAAGCAAGATCTATTGTGCCGTTGCACAACTTATCCCAAGTTTTTTCTGTAATGTCGACGTCGATATCAAGCTCGACATTCGGCATGGCGCGCTGCACATCTAACGTAAAATCAGCGAGCCACCAGAGCGCTATAGTCTCGGTACATCCTACTCGAATTCGGCCGGTGGCCTCTTCCCCGTTTTCGAAAAATAATGACAGTTCATCGCGCAAAGCGAGAATTCGCTCCGCGTATCCGATCAGTTCGCGACCAGCAGCAGTAAGAGTAACCGGTCGCTTTCCGCGCTGGAACACAACGCTGCCAATACGTTCCTCCATGTCGGCTATACGCATGGAAATATTGGGCTGTGTCGTATTAAGCCTTTCCGCAGCTGCACCGTAAGAACCGAGCCTATAGATCCAATAGGCCGTCTCAAGATGTCGGAATTCGAGTCGCATCATTATCACTTATCTCCGGGTATCAAAACATCTGATTTCCATATACACCAACGAGAGCATACAATTATCTGTAATTAATACAATGATAGCAATATACAGATCTCAGTCAAAGCAGATGCTATAATCGTAGCAACTGGATTCGAGCGACTTGAGAGCGGTATTTACTCGCACAAATTATCCAGACTTTTGAAAGAACTCGGGGATAATATAGAACATGATCACGATGAGAGCTTACACCTTGCTCCCGACTACAGCCTTGGCAGTATTGATGAATCAGGGCATCGGCTTCCCTTGTTTATGACTAGCTTCTCGCTCCGAGTCATGGTGTAGGTGATGCAGGTACTTTCCCACTACTCGCCCACCGCTCCGTAGCGATCATTTCGAGCTTGATAGACCAACTAAAAGACCAACGAGGAATAAATAATGAATCATCGTAAACTGCTAGCGAGATCAATTTCTCGCTTGATTGGTCGTGGGACTGGCTTCATCTTCGCAGGAGTTATCATCGGAGGTGGACTATCCTGGCCACTCATGAAAATAGCCCTTGAAAACACCTCCCCTCAAGTGTTTCTGATATGGCGTCTCGTCTTTGCCACTATCAGTGCTTTCGTATTGGTAATAATGACTCGTCAGCTTCGTATCCCCGGTTGCGAGGTCTGGTTTCCAATCATTTCGGTGGCCTGCCTGCAAATGGGGGCATTCCTCTGGTTGATCACGGTCGGTGTCACCATGGTCCCGGCCGGACGCGCAGCACTGCTGGCGTATACTAGTCCAATCTGGATGATACCTCTGGCTGTGTTATGGCTGGATGAAAAACTCGATCGTTCCGTCATTGCAAGTCTAGTTTTCGGGCTTGCCGGTTTGGCGTTTCTTTTTCTCCCGTCCACTCATATTTTATCTAATACACAAGCCCTAGTTGGTAACGGCCTACTGTTTCTAGCGGCCGTTGTCTGGGCCTTTCAAATAGCCCTTCTACGACGCTACCCTTCCGGGTGGTCGACATTACAGCTTCTACCATGGCAACTCTTGGTTGCGACCCTTGGGCTGTCATCACTGACAATCGTTTTCAGTGACGTCTCTTTGCTTCAAGGTCTAGATATTCGAAGCGTGTTGGTGACGACCTATGTCGGTATTGTTTCCACGACCTTTGTCTTTTGGGGTATGTTGCATATTGCCCGAACCATGCCCGCAATTTCTAGTACAGTCAGCTTTCTCGGGATACCGGTGGTTGGCCTATTAAGTTCCGTTTTGCTATTGCCAGAGAGGCTGGATGTCGGGCTTGTGGTCGGATTTGTACTGATTGCCATTGCCGTTGTCATTCAGTCTAAGAGTTCGCGACTGTGATTCCTTTTACGAACTTATAGCGCCGGCGTCGGCACTGAACTGACCCTCCAGAGCTGCACAGGCTATAGTGCAGTCATCAGAAGGACAGGATGATCTTCAACAGAATGGCCGGATCATACGCTAGACGACCGGGCGCGTCGTTGCGGTACTTGGGGTGGAAAATCGACAGGTCCAGCTTGTGCTCAATCAGGGAATGCACGGCGTGCTCAAAGGTGCCGGGTTGGAGCTGATCTTAGTAGTTGATCACCACCATCGCGCTATGATAGTGATGATTGCGGGCATCGGTTTTCTCCTCCGTGAGAGTTATCGATGCGTGCCCACTAAACCGGGGGAAGTCCACAGTCGGTTGCAGCGAACTGTTATGCAACATTTACCATTTTATCAATTCGGGTACGGATTATCTGGCGAGTCACCTTGACCGGACAGTATGTGCCAACACCGCCTCGTGTGCGGGCTTTGATTAAGCCTTGGACAAGGCGGGAGTGACTTCTTCTACTGATTCGAATATTCATATCCGCAATCGGCGCACTCATAAGTTCCAGCGGAAACGTCACTGCCATATGGAACGCAGCGCTTTTGTCGACTCTCCGTGATTTTCTTGTATGTCTTCATTTATCTCTCCTTTCGCATAACGCCCGGCTCTGCGGCAGGCAAAATCGGAGGCCATTTTCTGGCCGGAGCTTTTGCCTGTCCGACAGCAGCCGTTTGTTAACAGTTTATTGCCATTAAATTTTGAGGTCTTTGTGTGATTGTGCGCAGTCGCGCAGATAGAGATTAATGAGGCTCTGATACGGAAGGTTTTTTCTCGGCTAGATTCTTGAAATACCCGACGGTATCTTCATCCAGCCGGATCGTAACCTGCTTCTTAAGCTTCTTGGCGTATGGGTTCTTAACGGACTCTTAAAAAGCGTAATGATCACGCATGTCTGTACCCTTCATAGGTCTTTCGTTCTCGCTTGTCCGCCTTTAGCGCAGAAATGATTCGAATGATCTCACGTATTGTCAAGGTGCCGTGCCAGATACTTTTAACGTCTTGCAGAGGGCTTTTTTTCGAGTGAAGCGCGAAGCGCGTAACGGAAAAAACGACCCTCTCCATGCAATTGTTGGGCAGTATGACGATAAAAGGCATTGTTGACACGAAAATGATAACGCCAATTACGACGAGCTATGGAAACGACGATGCAACTTGTGCACCTGTTCGATAAGACTAGGAACTGGCCCCTCTACCGTTAGGTTGGGAACAACTTCGTGGATTGGTAGGCTCCGTACGGGAGGTGCCGGAACTCCGAGGGCGCTAAGCCATGTTGCCAATTGGTCTGATGAACTGATATACACGATGCGGTCGAGACCGACCCAACCGTGCGCTGCTGCACACATTGGGCAATGTTCACCGGAGGTATAGACGGTTGCCGCTGCTCTAGCTTCTAGCGTCATATTTGCCGCAGCCCACCGCGCAATCTCGAACTCTGGATGGCGGGTTCGGTCGCCGGAGGCCACTCGGTTGCGATCCTCGAAAAGCACTTCTCCGTTTCCGGAGACAAGCAAAGAGCCGAATGGCTCGTCACCCGACTCTAAAGCCTCACTTGCAAGTTCTACGCAGCGGCGTAAGTGCTGTATCTCTGAATCATTCACTATAATGGGCTCCCTGCATTTTCGTATCAGCACTGGGGGTGGATGCCGCCCAACGCTAAAGCTCAGTTGCCGCTGTGGAGCGGAGCAGCAGTCAACTGCAGCGATTTGTTAGCTTTGTTTGGCGAGAAATTTCTTGGCGTGTCGACCAACAAAACTACGCCCCGGGTTTGACCCATTAATCCATTCCTCTACAGAGAACAATTCAAACAATCCCACTTTGATCAGTGTGGGAATTGCAGCTTCCAATTGTTCTTCTACCTCGCCGCGTTCGCCTGAATTGTATAAAGCAACGTTACGCAGCATTGTTGCCACAGTGCCTGTCTGCACCTTGCTCCCGTCCTTGAGATGAACCGTGGGCAGTTCCTCCCCGTCTGCCACGACCTTTTTATTGATCGAACCAAGCTGTTCCGTATTTTTTGGCGAACCTTCAGACATCTCTGCCTCCTTCAATAACTCCGTAATAGCTAACAGGTATTAGACAGCGCGCTCGTTTTCCCACTTGAACGAGCAGACGTATTCAATCATCTTACCTAGCCCACTTTCTATACCTAAATCATTGATTTTAAAGAACACCCAGAATAATCCAGCTCGTTATACTGAATTCGCGTCTCTGCTATCTTTGCCGGTTCTATTACCCTGGAACCAACCCCGTACTCTACCCCGCTACCGCTCCCCCACGCTACCGCCAAGTGAAGCACTGAACGCTCCACTACGGTTCATTAGGTTGTATCGGTAACTCCAAACAATACTTAACCTAGCTTAATTTAACGTCGTTCAACATAGCGCTACACGAAAGGCGTAGACACGAAACGCCCGCGCCGGTGTGAGCGGCGT
>NZ_JARANY010000259.1 GCF_029889885.1 Chromohalobacter sp. 296-RDG | reverse complement strand
CGGGTACGGGCTGCGCGTGCGTGGGCGCGCCGACGGTTTCGACCCGCGACGCGGACGTCTGGAAGAGATCAAGACCCATCGCGGCGACCTGACACGCCAGCCAGACAACCATCGCCATCTGCATTGGGCCCAATTGCGTCTTTATGGCTGGCTATTGTGCGAGGCGCGAGGTCTCGACGAACTAGAGCTGGCGCTGGTGTATTTCGATATCGCCCGCCAGATCGAGACACCGCTCGTCGAGCGCGTGGACCGCGATACCTTGCGTCATTTCTTCGAGGCGCAGTGCGCGGCGTTTCTCGACTGGGCGTTGCAGGAGACGGCGCACCGTACGGCACGCGACGAGGCGCTTGTGGCGCTGCGTTTCCCGCATGCGAGCTGGCAGGGCGAGCAGCGCACGCTGGCGGAAAACGTCTACAAGGCGGCCAGTACCGGGCGCTCGCTTCTGGCCCAGGCGCCGACGGGCACCGGCAAGACTCTGGGCACGCTCTTTCCGATGCTCAAGGCGATGCCTACGCAGCGCCTCGATGGCCTGTGTTATCTCGCCGCCAAGACCCCCGGACGACAACTGGCGCTGAATGCGCTGAAACCGGTGGTGGAAACGACGCCGCTGCGTGTGCTGGAGCTGACCGCGCGCGACAAGGCCTGCGAGCATCCCGACCTTGCCTGCCACGGCGAGTCCTGCCCGTTGGCGGCGGGCTTTTTCGATAAGCTGCCTGACGCACGGCGTGTACTGATCGCCGGTGGCGACTGGGATCGCGCGCGTCTGCGCGATGTCGCTCTGGCGCATAACGTCTGCCCGTATTATCTGGGCCAGGAAATGGCGCGCTGGAGCGACGTCACGGTGGGCGATTATCACTATTACTTCGCCAGCGGCGGCTTGCTGCATCTGTTGGCCCAGACCAACGACTGGCGTCTGGGCGTGCTGGTCGACGAGGCACACAATCTGG
>NZ_JARANY010000258.1 GCF_029889885.1 Chromohalobacter sp. 296-RDG | reverse complement strand
TCGTATGAACGATTTGATCAGCAGCGTGCGGATCAAGGGGCTGGTGGAAATGGACGGCCGTGACGTCAATGCCCGCGGCATGGATGAAGTGGCGCTGCGTCGACGTGTGGGAATGGTCTTTCAGAAGCCCAATCCGTTTCCCAAGTCGATCCATGAAAATGTCGCGTATGCGCCGCGCATGCACGACATGGTCAGCCGCAAGGCCGATCAGGACGAATTGGTAGAGCGCGCGTTGCGCGATGCGGGTCTATGGAACGAGGTCAAGGACAAGCTTTATGAGCCGGGAACTTCGCTCTCCGGCGGTCAGCAGCAGCGTCTATGTATCGCGCGGGCGATTGCCGTGCGCCCCGACGTCATCCTCATGGATGAGCCGACCTCGGCACTCGATCCGATTTCCACGGCAACGATTGAGGACCTGATGGATAAGCTCAAGCAGGATTTCACCATCGTCACCGTGACCCACAACATGCAGCAGGCAGCTCGGGTGGCGGATTACACGGCCTTTTTCCACCTGGGTGAGATGATCGAATACAACGCCACCAAGCAGATGTTCGCCAACCCGCATACCAAGAAGGCGGAGGACTACATCACCGGCCGCTATGGTTGATGGCTCCTGCAGGTAAGTCGGTGTATGAACAATAAAGGGCGCACATGCGCCCTTTATTGTTATACCTGGCGATGCCTCACGATGATGGTGCGCGTACTTGTCGTGTCAGGGGCCTCCAGGCAAGTAGAAACCCGATACTCACCATGGCAATCATCAGCATGAGAATGGTGGTAAACGTAATACCTGCGTCGAGTAGTAGCCCGAAGGTCGCGGGGGCGAGTCCTGAGGAGAACACCATGCCCGCCACGAAAATCGAGCGCAAACGTCCGAGGTGCTCGCTACCCCAGAACTGGATCAGCAAGCTGGTGACAGTAGGTTCCTGCATGCCTGTCACGATGCC
>NZ_JARANY010000257.1 GCF_029889885.1 Chromohalobacter sp. 296-RDG | reverse complement strand
GAGGCGCATCGCACCGCCCACGAGATCGCCGACACGCAAGGCGCGTTGATCGCGGCCACGTTTCCGCCGCTCAACCGCTGCCTGACGGGTTACGACCTGGCGCACCTGTATAGTGACAACGGCGACTTCGACCTCAACAGCGTGCTGTGCGGCGCGGAAGGCACACTGGGATTCCTCGCCGAGGCGACGCTCAACGTGCTGCCCATCCCCAAGCATTCGACACTGGTCAACGTCCGCTACCGGGGCTTCATGGACGCCCTGCGCGACGCCAAGGCGCTGATGAGCGGCGCCTCTTCATCGACCCAGCCGCAGGCGCGCCCCACCTCCATCGAGACGGTCGACGACAAGGTGCTGGCGCTGGCCATGGAGGATTTCGTCTGGGACGGCGTGGCCGAGTTCTTCCCCGCCGAAGGCGAGGATATCCACGGCATTAACCTGATCGAGTTCAACGACGACGACCCCGAACGCCTGGCAGCACGTGTCGAGGCCTTCTGTACGCACCTCGGCACCGATACCCAGGTCGAGCGTCTGGGCTATACCCTGGCCGAGGGCCGCGAGACGATCGGTCGTGTCTACGCCATGCGCAAGCGCGCGGTGGGCCTGCTCGGTAACGCCAAGGGCGAAAAGCGCCCGATTCCCTTCGTCGAGGATACCGCCGTACCACCCGAGCATCTGGCCGATTACATCGCCGAGTTCCGCGCCCTGCTCGACGCTCACGGACTGGAATACGGCATGTTCGGCCATGTCGATGCAGGCGTGCTGCACGTACGCCCGGCCATCGACATGAAAGACCCGGCGCAGGAAGCCCTGATCCGCGAGATTTCCGACCAGGTCGCCGCCCTGACCCAGCGCTATCACGGCCTGCTGTGGGGCGAGCACGGCAAGGGCGTGCGTTCGGAATACGCGCCCCAGTTCTTCGGTGAGCTGTATCCCAGCCTGCAGCGCCTCAAG
>NZ_JARANY010000256.1 GCF_029889885.1 Chromohalobacter sp. 296-RDG | reverse complement strand
CACCGGGCAGATCTTGGTGGGGAGGTGAGGTTTGCGATGCGGCATCAAGGCGTCTCCCGAAGCCCACCCCGGATCAGTATGGCGAACGATGCCACCGCGAACAGCTGAACGTAGCCATCGAGCAACTCCTGATAGACCATCTCTTTCTCTTCGCTTCCCGTCAGCGCGGCGCCAATGGCATGCCACTCGCCACCCCATCCTGTTCATTGGAGGCGCCGGTATCGTCGGTCAACAGGCGGCACGTTTTCTACGTGAAATGTATCCGGAACTTTCTCTGCTGATCGGCAGACGCAATCTCGCCAGAACCCAGCAAGCGACCGGGCTATCGCCTCACGACGTATTCGGCCTCGCCACCGTGCACGCCCTCTCCGACGAATCCGGCAACCTCGACTACGACATCGAACCCGCGATCCTCAACGCCATCGGCCCACCGACACTGTTCGCCGAAAACATGGTGGAATTCGCCACCGAATCCGCCGACCGCTTGCATCACGACCACGAGATGTTCCGCGAGGACCACGCCCGGGGCGCATTCACGCAGTTGGATATCGTGCATCGGTGAATCACCCCAGCAGCAGATCGCCCTCGATGGGTATGAACTGGCTCGCGGCGTTGATAAGGGAATTGGCGGTGAGTTGGGGCACGCCGTAGACCTCGACGCGCTTGCCATGCACCTCACGGATCTTCTCCGCCAGTAGATCGAAGTCGCCATCGCCGGAGACCAGTACGATGACGTCCGCCCTCGCGGCGAACTCGATGGCATCCAGCGTGATGCCCACGTCCCAGTCGCCCTTGGCGGAACCATCCGCGCGCTGAATGAAGGGCTTGAGCCTGACCTCAAAGCCGATCGAGCGGAGAATGTTCTGGAACTCGCGCTGCTTCGTGTCGCCCTTGTCGGTGGCATAGCAGCGCGCGGCCAGCACCTCCCGGTTCGCCGTCACCCTCGCCCAG
>NZ_JARANY010000255.1 GCF_029889885.1 Chromohalobacter sp. 296-RDG | reverse complement strand
CACCGGGCAGATCTTGGTGGGGAGGTGAGGTTTGCGATGCGGCATCAAGGCGTCTCCCGAAGCCCACCCCGGATCAGTATGGCGAACGATGCCACCGCGAACAGCTGAACGCAGCCATCGAGCAACTCCTGATAGACCATCTCTTTCTCTTCGCTTCCCGTCAACGCGGCGCCAATGGCATGCCACTCGCCACCCCATCCTGTTCATTGGAGGCGCCGGTATCGTCGGTCAAAAGGCGGCATGTTTTCTACGTGAAGTGTATCCGGAACTTTCTCTGCTGATCGGCGGACGCATTCTCGCCAGAACCCAGCAAGCGACCGGGCTATCGCCTCGCGACGTATTCGGCCTCGCCACCGTGCACGCTCTCTCCGACGAATCCGGCAAGCTCGACTACGACATCGAACCCGCGATCCTCAACGCCATCGGCCCACCGACACTGTTCACCGAGAACATGGTGGAATTCGCCACCGAATCCGCCGACCGCTTGCATCACGACCACGAGATGTTCCGCGAGAACCACGCCCGGGGCGCATTCACGCAGTTGGATATCGTGCATCGGTGAATCACCCCAGCAGCAGATCGCCCTCGATGGGTATGAATTGGCTCGCGGCGTTGATAAGGGAAGTGGCGGTGAGCTTGGGCACGCCGTAGACCTCGACGCGCTTGCCATGCACCTCACGGATCTTCTCCGCCAGTAGATCGAAGTCGCCGTCGCCGGAGACCAGCACGATGACGTCCGCCCTCGCGGCGAACTCGATGGCATCCAGCGTGATACCCACGTCCCAGTCGCCCTTGGCGGAGCCATCCGCGCGCTGAATGAAGGGCTTGAGCCTGACCTCGAAGCCGATCGAGCGGAGAATGTTCTGGAACTCGCGCTGCTTCGTGTCGCCCTTGTCGGTGGCATAGCAGCGCGCGGCCAGCACCTCCCGGTTCGCCGTCACCCTCGCCCAG
>NZ_JARANY010000254.1 GCF_029889885.1 Chromohalobacter sp. 296-RDG | reverse complement strand
CTCTTGTAGACCTGGCCGACCCGGCCGTGGTCGAGTTCATCGCTGCACCACCCCGAGAACCTCCCAAGTCCTGACGTCGCTCGACTTCCCGGTAACGACGTATTGGCTCGTTATCGGCGCCCCCTTTCTTTCGTCAGGAGTCACATCATGTACGCCAACGATTGCTTTGCCCTGATGGGGTCAATGGGCTGGATGGGCTGGCTGATGCCCTTGACCGTCATGCTTCTGCTCGGTCTCGGCATTGCCGCTCTCGCCAAGTACCTCTTCACGTCTCGTCGGTCTCGGGAGGATCGCTCATGAACCGTTTTGCCCCCACTCTTGTTGTCTCCGCAGCGCTGCTGATCGGTGCCGGCACCGCACAGGCCGCTATGCCCGATGCGGCGACCCTCTACAAGAACCCCCAGTGCGGCTGCTGCGATGAATATGCCCGCCAACTCGAAGCGCTTGGCGTCGAGGTCACCATCGTCGACGACGTGCCGATCGGCCAGGTCAAGGAACGTGCCGGGCTTCCCTACGGTCTGGGCTCCTGCCACACCATCGAGATGGGTGAGTACATCATCGAAGGCCATGTGCCCTTCGAGGCAGTGGAGCGGCTCTTCGAGGAGTACCCCGATACCGACGGCATCGGCCTGGCGGGCATGCCCATCGGGACCCCGGGTATGCCTGGGCCAAAGCAGGATGACTGGAATGTCTACCAGTTTCGCGCCGGAGAAGCCCAGCCATACATGACGCTGTAACGTCTTTAGGTAATGGTAATTGCCCGGGTGATGTCTCACCCGGGCAGAAACTCATGGTGATTCTATGAATCCAGGGACCGAAAACCTCGATACCACCGCCTACTCCTGACATTCCGCGCAGCGGGCAGGCCACCTGGGTGCAGTGGTCTTGTATCACCATCGACGGCGGGACCACCTGGACGCTGACGGCCAGCGCCGAGGTGGTCCTGTCTCCC
>NZ_JARANY010000253.1 GCF_029889885.1 Chromohalobacter sp. 296-RDG | reverse complement strand
AGCGCAGTGACGGTATTCGCGAACACATCGATGCTGATGTCATCCAGCGCCTGGTGCTCGCCATACCACAAGCTGAGATCGCGTACGCGTACGCTCAGGTTTTCTTCAACGCTTTCGTTGCGTGTTACCGGCTGCCCCTTATCGGGTGTCACGTCGCTATATTGGTCGCGCACGGCATCATCCGACGCCAAGGACTGATCTTGCTGGGTCTGAAAATTCTGCAGGGTCGTGTCGTTCATGGCGATGAGTCCTGTCGGAAGTCGCTTACCAGCGACGTTCGAATTTGTTGCGTAACCACACGGCGAGCGCATTGAGAAAGATCAGCACCGCCAGAAGCACCAGGATGCCGCCTGCCGTCTTCTCGGCGAAGGCGCTATTCGGCTCGCTGGCCCAAGTGAATATCTGCGCCGGCATGACCGTCGAGGCGCCCGTTATCGAGATCGACGCATCGGGAATGAAGGCCACCATGCCCACGATGATCAGCGGTGCGGTCTCGCCCATGGCCTGCGCCAGGCCGATGATCGAGCCCGTCAGAATGCCCGGCAGCGACACCGGCAACACGTGATCGCGCACCACCTGCCAACGTGAACACCCCACGCCAAATGCCGCATGACGGATACTATCCGGCACACTGCGAAGCGCCGCACGCGTCGAGATGATAATCACAGGCAGCGTCATCAGTGCCAAAGTCAAACCGCCTACCAGCGGCGAGGAACGAGGCACCCCGAAGAAGCTGATATAAATTGCCAGCCCCAGCAGGCCAAACAGGATGGAAGGGACGGCCGCCAGATTGTTGATATTGATTTCGATGATCTGGGTCAGTTTGTTGTCGGGGGCGAACTCCTCGAGATAGACGGCCGTCATCACGCCCACCGGAAAGCATACCGCCATGGTGACCAGCATGGTCATTACCGTCCCGATAGCCGCCGAGGCAATCCCCGCCATCTCCGGC
>NZ_JARANY010000252.1 GCF_029889885.1 Chromohalobacter sp. 296-RDG | reverse complement strand
TGATTCCATGGCATTGGCCAGTTGCGTGATCCAGTTCAGGTAAGCTTTCGAGCCGCTTACCAGTGCCTGGTCTTTTGCAGCTACTTCTCTGGCCTCGCTGTCCGTCCCGTGGTCAGCGATCTCGCGCATTACTGGCTCGGTTTGCTCCACCGCCTTGTTAATGATTCCGCGCTCCAGGCGCAGCATCTTGACCATGAAGCTCAGGAAATTCTTGAAGAAGTCCTTTTCGGCAATGTAATGGTCCTTGCGATCACCTTTCTTCCACACCTTCGCCACCATGCCGGTGTCGATCAGTTCGCGGACACCGGTACTGACGCTCGCCTTGCTCATGGCGACCTCGTCTTTTATGTCGTCCAGCGTCAGCGGTGACGCAGAGAAATAGAGCACGGCGTAGATCCGTCCCACCGAGGGTGTGACACCGTAGGCCACCATGCTCTGGGCAAGGGCGCTGATCATTACATCGCGCGCTTCTTCCAGGCGCTGCGAGTCCGTCTTCTGCATGGCATGCTCGGAAGTTTTGTATGTATTGAACATTTTGAACAAAGTAAATAAGAATGCGGAAGTCGTCAAATCGACATACCTCCCTGGTCACAGGTCGCGGTATGGAAGCTAAGCGACGGAGTCAAAGAGAAGGGCACCGCGTTGGTGGTCGACGGTCGCCTTCCACAGCCTCGGTGGCTGGAAAGACTCGCTATTCGGCGACCTCACGCCTACGGCCCCGACGCCGTGCGCTTCTACACCCGCCGCAAGGCTATCTCCCAACGCTGGCCGCAGCACTCCGACCAGGGAACCGCCCAGTTCAGCTTCCCCTGAACCATCCGCACGGCTGAACCCCACGCCCACGCCGCTCACACCGGCGCGGGCGTTTCGTGTCTACGCCTTTCGTGTAGCGCTATGTTGAACGACGTTAAATTAAGCTAGGTTAAGTATTGTTTGGAGTTACCGATACAAC
>NZ_JARANY010000251.1 GCF_029889885.1 Chromohalobacter sp. 296-RDG | reverse complement strand
ACGCCGATCCCGGCGAAGCGCCCACCCCGCAAGCCGATAGCCTGCGCTATTGGGAGGACGGCGCCGTGTGGGTAGAAGATGGCCGCATTCGCGCGGTCGACGACTTTTCCGTCCTCGCCGCGCATGTGCCCGAAAAGATCGAGCTCGTCGACTACCGCGGCAAGCTGATCATGCCGGGATTCATCGACAGCCACGTGCACTATTCGCAACTCGATATCATTGCCTCGTTCGGCCGTGAATTGCTCGACTGGCTCAACGACTACACCTTCCCCGCCGAATGCCGTTTCGCCGAACGCGCCCATGCCACAGATGTCGCCGAGCGCTTTCTCGACGAGATGCTGCGCGGCGGCACCACCACCGCCCAGGTCTTCTGCACCTCTCACCCTGGCTCGGTAGACAGCATCTTCAGTGCCGCCCAGCAACGGCGGCTGCGCCTGCTGGCAGGCAAGGTGCTGATGGATCGTCACGCCCCGGAGGCGCTCACCGACACCGCCACCGGCGGTATCCGCGATAGCGAGCGGCTCATCGCCGACTGGCACGGCAAGGATCGTCTGGCGTATTCGCTGACGCCGCGTTTCGCACCGACATCGAGTCGCGAACAGCTCGATGCCGTGGGTGGCGTACTGCGCAACGACCCAAGCCTGTATCTACAGAGCCATCTCTCGGAAAATCGGGGCGAGCTCGCCTGGGTCGCCGAGCTGTTTCCCGAATGTCGGGACTATCTCGCCGTCTACGAACGCTACGGGCTGGTCGGTCCGCGCAGCACCTACGCGCACGGCATCCATCTCTCCGCGGACGAGCGCACGCGGCTTGCAGATGCCGGTGCCAATATCGCCTTCTCGCCGACGTCCAACCTGTTTCTGGGCAGCGGGCTTTTCGATCGCCTCGCCACCCGTAACGCCGGCGTCATCACCTCGCTGGCCAGTGACGTGGGCGCCGGCACCGGGCTATGC
>NZ_JARANY010000250.1 GCF_029889885.1 Chromohalobacter sp. 296-RDG | reverse complement strand
GCCACGCGGAGGTCTCGTAATCGTCGCTCCCCAGGTAGTCGGGAGAGTAAATCGCTCCCGCGCCCAAACTCCCCTGCCAACCGCTGTCTTGTGCCTGGCTGGGACTTGCCACCGCCAACAGCGGCAGCCCCATGGCCAACGCCGCGTATCGATATCTTGCCTGCATAGTTCCGACTCCTTGGATGGGTTACATCACCATCGAGTATCGCCGTGTGAATCACTGCGGATGCGTACTCGCCAAAAGCTTTACATACAATATCGAAGGTATCTGTGCTATGCCAGCCTGCCATTGCCAAATAATTATTAGCACGCTACATTCTTGCCATCATTCGCTTCAGGAACATTTTCATGGCATCCCCTAAGCTTTTCTCGCCGCTCACGCTCGGCGAGCTCGAATTGACCAATCGCATCGTCATTTCACCGATGTGCCAATACTCCGCCGACGCTAACGGCAGCATGACCGACTGGCACAAGATTCATCTGGGGCATCTCGCCCTCTCAGGAGCAGGGCTGTTAATCGTCGAAGCCTCCGCCGTCGCGCCGGAAGGACGCATCACCTCCGGCGACGTGGGGCTTTACTCAGACGATAACGAACAGGCGATGGCGCGTGTACTCGAATCCGCTCGTACCCACTCGCCGATGCCGCTCGGCATCCAGTTGGGCCATGCCGGACGCAAGGCCTCCTGCCAGGCACCCTGGGACGGCGGCGCCCAGCTAAGCCTGGACGAAGGCGGTTGGCAGACCGTGGCGCCTTCCGCCGTCGCGTATCAGGACGGGCAGCGTCCACCACAGGCAATGAGTCTTACTGATATCGAGCAGCTCAAGGCGAACTTCGTCGCCTCGGCCCAGCGCGCCGAGCGTCTCGGTTTCGAGCTGATCGAACTGCACGCGGCGCATGGCTATCTATTGCATGAGTTCTTGTCGCCGCTTTCCAACCAGCGCGATGACGAATAC
>NZ_JARANY010000025.1 GCF_029889885.1 Chromohalobacter sp. 296-RDG | reverse complement strand
GAGCAGTGATCAGGGCGAGTTTGGCCACAGATACTGTGGAAAGCACATGAAATTAATAACCGTCTCCACGACGTTGCTAACTTCTACATTGATCGCTGCAGGTGCCCATGCCACCGATCAGCGTCCGCTGGTCGCTGAAGGGGTCGAGGACACGACCATCACTTTCGGTATGCCGGCCTGGACTAGTACCGAAGCACCAACGGCCATCGCCGAACTGATCCTGGAAGAGGCAGGCTACAACGTCGAAAAGAAGCTGCTTGCTCAACCAGCGATCTTCCAAGGCATGCAAGCCGAGCAGGTCGATTTCTTCATGGACGCCTGGCTGCCCTACACCGAGCAGGCACTGTGGAGTGAATACCAAGATGATCTGCAGAAAGTCGCCACCAGCTATGAAAACGTACCGCTAGGCTGGGTGGTTCCTGCCTATGTCGAAGAAGAGACAATCGGAGATCTGGCGGGCAAGGCAGAGAAGTTCGGCGGCCAAATAGTAACCATTGGCGCCGGAGCGGGCATCGTCGACCTCTCCGAGCAGGTGATGGCAGATGAAGACTATGACCTCGATGGGTACCAGCTTGCCTATACCAGCGAAGCTGCCATGATGGGCGTAATCAAAGACAAGGTGCCCAAGCAGGAGCCATTTATCATCACTGGCTGGCGCCCGCACTCCATGTTCTCGCAATACGACTTGAAGTTCCTGGAAGATACGGAAGAACACTTCAAGTATGACAGCGTTTTCGTGCTTTCCTATAAAGGCATCGAAGACAAGTATCCGCGTGCTTACGACATCATGTCCCAGTGGCACATTAGCGTGGCCGATTTGGAAGCGATGATGGCCGCGTACGAGAATGACGACGTCCCATTCGAGGATTCCGCCGCCGCATGGATCGAGGATAACCGCGAGCGCGTGAACGAAATGCTCGGGAATTGACTCGGTGCCTGATATAAAGCACTAGAAGCGCAGGGGCGCGCCTAGAGTGGTAAGAAACGATACGGCGAGTGCCGCTCTAGAGAATCGAAGCAGTACCGCCCATCACCAAGGATGGGCGGACGCAAGGCGCAGAGCAACGTCAGTTGGAGGGGAAGCTGAACTGGGCGGTTTCCTGGTCGCTGCGCTTCGGCCAGCGTTGGGAGATGGCCTTGCGGCGGGTGTAGAAACGCACGGCGTCAGGGCCGTAGGCGTGCAGGTCGCCGAACAGCGAGTCCTTCCAGCCGCCGAAGCTGTGGAAGGCGACCGGGACGGGCAGCGGGACGTTGATGCCGACCATGCCGACTTCGATGGCGTCGGCGAAGCGGCGCCCGGCTTCACCGTCACGGGTGAACACGCAGGTGCCGTTGCCGTACTGATGGGCGTTGATCAGGGCGATGGCGTCCTCGAAGGTCTCGACGCGGACCACGCACAGCACCGGACCGAATATCTCGTCACGGTAGATGCTCATCTCCGGCGTGACGCGGTCGAACAGCGTGGCGCCGAGGAAGTAGCCGGGGGAGCCTTCCACCAGCGGGTGCTCGCGGCCGTCGACCACCAGGTCGGCGCCGGCGCGTTCGCCCTGCCCGATGTAGTCGGCGACCTTGCCGCGCTGGCCTTCGTTGATCAGCGCGCCCATGTCGAGGCCCTTCTCGGTGCCGGGGCCGATCTTGAGCTCGCGGGCCTGGACGGCGAGACGCTCGACCAGGGCGTCGGCAGTGGCGTCACCCACGCACACGGCGACGGAGATCGCCATGCAGCGCTCGCCGGCGCTACCGAACGCGGCGCCGATCAGGGTGCTCGCAGCGTTGTCGAGGTCGGCGTCCGGCAGTACCACGGCGTGGTTCTTGGCGCCGCCGAGGGCCTGCACGCGCTTGCCCTGCTGGGTGCCGCCCTCGTAGATCTTGCGCGCCACGGGAGTGGAGCCAACGAAGGAAAGCGCGCGTACTTCGGGCGCTTCGATTAGCGCGTCGACGGCCTCGCGGTCGCCATGAATCACGCTGAACAGCCCCTTGGGCAGTCCGGCTTCGTCGAGCAGTTCGGCCATCTTCACGGCGGCCGAGGGCGTCTGCTCGGAGGGCTTCAAGATGAAGGCATTGCCGCAAGCCAGCGCCATGGGGTACATCCACAGCGGCACCATGGCCGGGAAGTTGAACGGCGTGATACCGGCGACGACGCCCAGCGGCTGATGGTTGGACCAGGTGTCGATGCCCGGCCCGGCGTTGTGGGAGTACTCGCCCTTCAAGAGCTCCGGCGCACCGCAGGCGTACTCGACGTTCTCGATGCCGCGCTTGAGCTCACCCATGGCGTCCTCGAGCACCTTGCCGTGTTCCTCGCTGACCAGCGCGCAGATCTCGTCGGCGTCGCGCTCGAGCAGGGTCTTGAAGCGGTACATCACCTGGGCGCGCTTGGCCGGCGGCATGTCGCGCCAGGCAGGCTGGGCTTCACGGGCGGCGTCGATGGCGCGTTGCACGGTGGCGGTATCGGCCATCGCCAGGCGGCGCACCGGCGCGGCGGTCGCCGGGTTGACGACCTCGAGGGTACGCTCGCCGCCGACGGCGTCACCGGCGATATGATGATTCAGGGTATGCATCTAGGGATGACTCCAACCTTGGGTCGTGTTCGCGGTATCGGGGTGTCGCACCGGATCAGAATTGGCGGCCCAGTAAGGCCTCATCGAACGGATAGCGCGACAGCTTCTCGATCCCGGTCTCGGTCACCAGCACTTCTTCTTCGAGCTTGACGCCGTCGGCGGCGTCGACCTCGCCGATGTAGCTTTCCACCGAGACCACCATGCCGGGCTCGAGGACGCCGTCCTTGGAGAAGCGGTCGAAGTCCATGTGGTGGGCGACCAGCGGAGTCTCGCCGTGCATGCCCACGCCGTGGATGACCGAGGGGTAGCGACGGTCGAAAAAGCGCTCGGGAATTTTCCAGGCGTTTTCGGCAATCTCGCGGTAGCTTATGCCCGGCTTGAGGATCGACATGTTGTGGTGCACCTGGTCATAGGCCATCTGATAGAGGCTCTGCTGATAGGCACTGGGGCGGCCCGGCCCGACATGGAAGGTGCGCGAGAAGTCGGAATAGTAGCCGTGGCAGCCGATGGTGTCGGTATCCAGCGCCACCAACTCGCCAGGACGCACCACTCGGTTGCTGGCTTCGTTGAACCAGGGGTTGGTGCGCGGGCCGGAGGACAGCAGCCGCGTCTCGATGAACTCGCCGCCCTGGCGGATGACATCGCCGTACATGATGGCGAACAGCTCATTCTCGGTGACGCCGGGCTTGATGGCGGCTTCCACTGCGGACACAGCGGCTTCGCTGCCGGCCATCGACTGGGCCAGACAGGCGATCTCTTCCGGTGTCTTGATACGCCGGCAATGCAGGGTGTCCTGCATGCAGTCATAGACATCCAGCCCCTGGGCTTCCAGCGAGCGCGCCAGGTTTAGCATGCAGCGGTCGAGACCGATCTTCTTGTTGCCCTTACCGTGCTCTTCCATCAACTCGGCGATCTCGATGCCGAACGGGTCGGAGGACATGTTGTCGCGCTGGTTGACGGCGGACCACACCACCTTGGAGGTGCGCGATTCGTCGATGGTCTCCAACCAGGTGGAGACGTGGGCACTGCCCGGATATTCGAATAGGATCACCGGGCCTTCGAGCGGCACGTAGATATAGCGCGTGGAGTTGCGCAGGAAATAGCCGAACATGTTGCGCGAGCCGGTAGCGTAGCGCTGGTTGTACGGATCGAAAAGTACCAGCGCGGCGTAGCCCTGCTCGGCCATCATCGCGCGTAGACGCTCGAGACGGCCGGCGCGCAGTTGGACCGGGTCGAAGGCGGTGGGAATGCTGTCGCCGTTGGCCATCGGGCTGGAAGGCACCACCGGAATGGCGTTGGGTTCGTGATCGGTCAGGTTTTCGAAATCGACGATGCTCATGGTGTTTCCTTGGGAAAATCGGGGTGCATATACTTGACGAGGCGTCGGCGAAAGCGACCAGAGGAGTCGTTCTACCTAGCCGTTCAAGCTCCTCGTCAGTCGGCCAGGCTGTCGCTGCGCTGCATGCCTTCTTCCAGCAAGCGCTCATGCACCGGCGCCATGCGCCCGAAGATGCGCTTGGCGCGCTCGGGACGGCCGATGAAGCCCGGCTCCTTGGCATAGGCGAAGATCACGGTATGGCGCTCGCGGTCGCCTTCCACCGGCGTCACGCGGTGTAGCGAGTAACGGCCGAAGAAGATCTGCAAATCGCCCGGCTGGAGATCCAGCGACTTGGTCTGCGAGCGGTCGCCGTCGATGACCTTCTCGACCCCCTCGAAGTTCTCGCCCTCGGGGCTACGGATGCCCGGTGCGTACTCGAACCGACCGCCGCCGTGGGACTGGCGCGTCATCATGGTGACGATGAATTCGTTGGTGTCGTAATGCCACGGATGCTGGCAGCCTTCGCGCAGCACGTTGACGACCAGGTCGGCCAGCGGATCGGCGTACTGGTGAATCTCCTCCATGTCTACCACGCTAGCGATGAAGCGCTGGAAGCCGGCATGCGAGTAGACTTGGCGGATGATGGTATCGGCGCCGATGCGATCCCCGGCGACGAAGCCGTTGGTACGGTCACCGAAGCGGTTCTTGGGGTGCGAGGCCGGCAGGCTGGGGTCGCCGTCGCTATTGTAGGGATTGGTTTCGGTCTGGTTGTAATGCGCTTCCGGCGAGAGTCGCTCGGTCTCGCGTTCGAGCCGTGTCAGGGCCTCATCGGGTACGAAGCCCTTGAGCACCACGCAGCCGTCCTCGCCGAGCTGGGCACGGCACTCTTCGACGAGGGTCCGGCCGCGCTCGCCATCCAACTGGTCGATGGGATAGCGCTCGAGATCGATCAAACCGTGGAGTGTATTGTCGTCTGCCTGCGTAGCGTTGGCTGGCATGCGGATCTGCTCCTGACTTTATCCAAAGACGTTTCAAGTAACGTATGGACAGGGTAGAGAGGCAGGTTCAATAATAGAAATGAATGGTTAAGATAAAAAAGATTGCAAAGGCTCATAGATCATGGATACCGACCTGCTCCGCGCCTTCGTTACGGTCGCCGAATGCGAGGGTTTCAGCGCCGCCGGCAAGGTGCTGCATCGCACGCAGTCGGCGGTCAGCCTGCAGATCAAACGGCTCGAGGATCAGATGGGAGAGTCGCTGTTCGAGCGCACTAGCCGCAGCGTCATGCTGACCCCACCGGGCGGGCGCTTGCTGCCCTACGCCCGACACATCCTCAAGCTCCAGGACGAGGCACGTCGGGTGATGGGGGTGGACCGCCAGGGCGAGCTGATCCGCCTGGGTACTTCCGAGGAACAGGCGAGCACCTACCTGCCCGAGCTGCTACCGCGTTTTGCTGCCCGCTTTCCCGAGGTGCGCCTCGAAGTGAGCTGCAGCATCAGCGGCTCGCTGGTGCATGACTTCCAGGAGGGGCTGCTGGATGTCGTGCTGGTGGTACGTCACGGCCCCACGCAGACCGGCCGCCTGCTGGGCCGCGAGCCCATGGTGTGGGTAGTGGCCGAGGACCGCGCCATCGACGATTGGGAGACCCTGCCCCTAGCGCTGAACCCCGAGGGTTGCATCTTCCGCGCCCATGCATTCGCGGCGCTGGGACCCTCCGACCGACGTTGGGACGTGCGCTATTCCAGCCGCTCCCCCACCGGCATCAACCTACCAGTACAGGCTGGGCTGGCGGCCACAGTCAAGACCCCGCGCAGCGTTCCCGAGGGCTGTCGCATCGTCGGCGAGGTAGAAGGCCTGCCGCCACTCGGGCACGTCGAGATCGAGCTGCACCGCACACCGGGACACTCCAGCGACGCCTTCGTCACCTTCTGCGACGAGCTGGAAAGCATCGTGACCGCCACCGACTCACTGGAGTCGTTAGAGTATGTGAGCGGAGGATCCTGAACGGCCAACGGCGCCTCGAAAGGCGCCACTTGCGACTAGGCCAGCCCGCGCACAGCGAGGAACAGCACCGTGGGCGCCAGCAGAATGCCGAGCCCTGTATAGAACGTCGCGGTCATTGCGCCGTAGGGCACCAGGCGGGCGTCGGTGGCGGCAAGCCCCGCCGCAACACCGCTGGTCGTGCCAATCATGCCGCCGAAGATCATCGCCGAGCGCGGATTATCAAGGCCGATAAAACGCGCTGCCATAGGCGTGGCGATCATGGTGAGGATTGACTTGACCAACCCCGCAGCGATCGATAACGCGACCACTTCGGAACTCGCGCCCAATGTTGCTCCGGTGACGGGACCAACGATGTAGGTCACCGTTCCCGCGCCGATCGTAGTGATCGCCACCGGATCGGTATAGCCGAAGCCGACCGCTACCAGGCTACCCGCGATGAAAGACACCACTACTCCAGCGAACAGCGCCATGACGCCACGCATACCGGCCTCGCGCACCTCCTCGAAGCGCACGCCGTAAGCGGTAGCGATGATGGCCAGGTCTCGCAACATACCTCCGCCCATCAGCCCCAGGCCGGAGAGAAGGGTGATATCGGCGAGACCATCAGACCCACCAGTGACCTTCCCACCCACATAGGCCAGCGCCAGGCCAAGTATGATGGCGATAGCCGAGCCATGTAGCTTGCCACGGGTAAAGCGTTCACTGATCCAGTAGGCGAGATACATGGTAAAACCGATGACAGCGAAGGCCGCCACCAGATGATACTTGTCGACAAGCTCGTACAGTGACTGAAGCATGGGGCACCCTCCTCAGCGGCCGGCGACATGAGTTGTCAAGGACTCGGGGCACGACTCATCGGCGCCCATGGCAACGCGCGAGCTCGAACGTCGACCCGCGAATACCGGCACCATCGCCAGCCCCAGCACAACTGCCAGCGCACCGCCAAGAAGTGCCACCAGCCCACCACCGAAAGCCGCAGCCACGTTCTGGCTGGCAGCCATGGCCACTACGATAGGGATATACATGGCATTCCAGAACTTGATGCCACTGACGGTGGCATCGGGCAGTTTGCCTCGCGTTTTGAGATAGCCCGTCACGAAGATCAGTAGCAGCATGGCAATACCCACACCGCCCAAATTGGCATTGATGCCCAGTAATTGACCCAACAGGTCTCCGATTACCAGGCCTATCATCATGCATCCGGCCAGTAAGGCCACTCCGTAGATCACCATGATCATTTCCTTCTTGTCGTTGTAATCGATCCTCGGGAGCTCCCGAGCATTAGCGTGCTCCTCGTCGTATCTCCGCACGACTAGGAAGCCCGGCTGCCAGCCAGGCCCTGGGCCGTATCACACGGCTGTTTCGTCCGCCTCCTTCACGGTATAGATGTCGGCATAGACGTTACGCAGTTGGTTCTTCTGTACCTTGCCCATCACGTTGCGCGGCAGTGCCTCGATCGTGAATATCCGCTTGGGTTGCTTGTAGCGTGCCAGCCGATCGCTCAAGACCGACTGAATGCTTTCCTCTTCGGGGGGCGCTTCACCCTCGCGGGCCACGATCACGGCCGTGACACCTTCACCCAAGTCCGGATGCTTGACGCCGAACACCGCCGACTCGGCGACGCCTGGCAACTCGTCGATCAGTTGCTCGACCTCTTTCGGATAGACGTTGTAGCCGCCAGAGATCACCAGATCCTTGTCGCGCCCGACGATATGCAGGTAGCCGTCGTCGTCGATCAGCCCCAGGTCACCGGTAATGAAGAAGCCGTCGTCGCGAAACTCGCTGCGGGTCTTCTCGGGCATCTGCCAGTAGCCCTGGAAGACATTGTCGCCCCGCACCTCGACCAGCCCGGTCTCGCCACGGGGTAAATCGGCACCGCTCTCGCGGTCGGTGATACGCGCTTCACTACCCGGCAGTGGAAATCCAACCGTGCCGGGACGTCGCTCACCGTCGTAGGGATTGGAGGTGTTCATGTTGGTTTCGGTCATGCCATAACGCTCGAGAATGACATGGCCCGTCCGCTCACGGAATTGATCATGCGTCTCGGCCTGCAGCGGTGCAGAACCAGAGACGAAAAGCCGCATGCTGGCCACGGCATCACGATCCAGCCGCGGGGACTGGAGCAGCCGGGTGTAAAAAGTTGGCACCCCCATCAACACCGTGGCTCGAGGCATCAGATCGAGCAGTTTTTCGACATCGAGCTTGGGCAGGAAGGTCATTGAAGCCCCTACCGTCAGTACGATGTTGCAGGCCACGAACAACCCGTGCGTATGGAAGATCGGCAGTGCGTGCAGCAGGTGATCATTGGCGGTAAAGTGCCAGGCCTCGGACAGCGCCCGGCTGTTGGAAGCCAGGTTGGCATGGCTCAGCATGGCGCCCTTGGAGCGCCCGGTAGTGCCCGAGGTATAGAGGATCGCCGCAAGGTCGGAGGCCTCGAGACTGGCGATATCCGTCATTGGTTCGGCGATGGCGGCGCGCTCCATTAAACTACCATCACCTGCCGTACCCAGGCTTTCTACGTGGACGACCAGGCCCTCTTGGTAGAAGCGTTTGGCATCCGCCTCCCACTCCGTTGGGCACACGTAGATCTGTGGCGCGGCATCGCTGAGAAAGTACTCGATCTCGGCACCGGTGTAGCCGGTGTTGAGCGGCAGGTAGACCGCTCCGGCTTGCAGGCAGGCCAGATACAGCATGATCGCCTCAGGGCTCTTATCGACCTGTACCGCGACTCGATCGCCGGGCTGAACATCAAGGGACTGAAGCACACCCGCCAGACGCTGTGAGGTGGCCAGCACCTCGTCATAAGAATAGCGACGCCCCTCGGGGGTATCGATCAACGTCTTGTTCGGCGTCGCACGGAAGTGGGCCTCAAACTGCAGGAACAGATTGTGATTCATATGGCGTCTCCTGGGAGTCGTCGGGGGTATCAGACGTCGACGAGGGGTTCCAGCAATGGCTGGGCTCGCCTTGCCTGGCGCTGGATCTCGGTGGTGCAAATCACGCTGCCCTCACGGGTGTAGGCCTCGTGGTTCTGCTCGATGCGGTCCGGCTCGTAGCGATAATTGACCATCAAGCCATGGGCTTGACGGCAGCCCTTGGTGGAGATGTCGGCGGGCCAGTTGAGTCGATGCAGGCTCGCCCCGTTGCCCAGGTGAAAGCGCGCCACAGGGTCACGTGGCAAGCCTTGGCGCTGCTTGGCCTGGGTGAAATAGTGAGCGGCCAAGGGCAAGAGTTCGGACTCGAGCACTTCCCGAGCCTGCGGGTCGTCACGCCAGCGAGTCTCATCAAGGGCAGTGGCGGCGTCAGTCGTCAGCCGACACTCGCCAGCCTCGCGCCGTTCCGCCAGCCATTTGGCAAAGCCCGGCACCGGCGACAAGGTCACGAAGTTGTCGAGTTCGGGCAGCTCTCGGCGTAACTCATGCACTACCTGCTTGATCAGGAAGTTGCCGAAGGAAATCCCTTTCAGCCCGGCCTGACAATTGCTAATGCTGTAGAAAACCGCCGTGTCGGCATCTTGGGGAGCCACTTCGTCGCCACCGGACAGTAGTACCTGAATGTTGCCCGGTATCCCGCGACACAGCGCCACCTCGACGAAGATCAGCGGCTCGTCGCCGATGGCCGGATGGAAGAAGGCGTAGCACCGTCGGTCCTCTGGATCAAGGCGCTGGCGCAGGTCGTTCCAGTCCTGAATCTCGTGCACAGCCTCGTAACGGATAAGTTTCTCGAGCACCGCTGCCGGGGTATTCCAGTCGATGCTCTTTAGTACCAGAAAGCCACGGTTGAACCAGGACGCGAACAGATGCGCAAAATCCTCGTCAAGACCGGCCAGCTCCGGCGACTCGCCGAGATGCGCCTGCAGGTCGGCGCGCATTTTGACCAGCTCATAAGTACCACCCGGGCAAAGGTTGAGACGGCGTAGCAACTCTTGACGCGGAGGTTCGCAGGCCTCGATTAGCGCCCGCAGGTCGGCTTCACTTTCTCCCTCGCGATAGGCCTCGTAGGCGGCGTGGATCGCCTCGGAACTAGCACCGTGGCGCTCGGCGAGTTTGGTCAGGAAGATACGACGCTCGTCGGCATCCAGCTCGGCATAGCCCGCAAGCAATCGTTGGGCAACCAGTATCTGCGATGCCTCACCGCCGCCACCGGTCAGCAGGACATCACACGCCGAAATGAGGCCATCGACGCCGGATGCCACTGTTTCCCTCCCACGCTGTGAAGCCCGATCGCTCCCTGGGCGCTGACGTGCCCGCCGAGCCACACTCGACAGCAGATTTTCCAGGAAATCCATGTTCATCTTCATGCTGCGCCCTCCAGAAGCCTAAGCCGTCTCTGTCGATGACGTTGATTCGGATCATGGATACATGATACCGAGTTGTTATATATAACAAATAGGCGCAAGATATACCTATGTCAAGCGGGAGGACAGTCAATGAGCAAGGTTTCCCAAGCGCAGCGACTGCGCGACCTGCTGGAAGACGCCATCATCAAGGGACGCTATCCGCCCGGCGCACGCCTCGACCCGGAAGCACTGGAGCGGGAATACGACTGTTCACGTACGCCGGTCCGCGAGGCGATCCAGCAGCTAGCGATGTCAGGGATGGTGGAGGTGGTGCCGAAGCGCGGCACCTTCGTGACAAAGCTCAGCGTGGCCGAATTGGTGGAGCGCTTCGAAGTGATGGCCGAACTGGAGGGTATGTGCGCTCGACTCGCGGCGAGACGCATCGGCTCAGAAGAGCTGGAAGCGCTGCACAAGGCTCACGAAGCATGCCGACGCATGGCCGAGGCCGGCGACGCCAACGGCTACTACTACGAGAACAGCATCTTCCATCAGCGCATCTACGAGGCCAGCCACAACGCCTTTCTGGCCCAGGAGGCCACGCGCCTGCATGCGGTGCTGCAACCCTACCGCCGCATGCAGCTGCATCTGCGCCACCGCCCGGAACGCTCCCTGGCAGAACACGAGGCAGTGCTTGCCGCTATTGCCGCGGGTGACGAGCAACATGCCGAGGCCGAAATTGAGGCTCATGTTCAGATTCAGGGTGAGCGCTTCAACAATCTGGTCGCCTCGGTGCAACAACTTCAGCAGACCGGAAGCGACTGAGCATGAACGCCAACGGCGCCCTGGAGGCGCCGTTGGCGTTTGGCTCGCATGAGCATTTCAGAGTGCTCGACGCACTCGGCTCGACACTCTCTACTCTATTCGATACTCCTTCTCGGTGACTTGCTACAAGTCGATACCCAGCAACTTGGCGCCGTAGCCCCATAGCAGCACTGTCACGCCAAGCAGTACCTCGAGCACCAGCACGCCAATGCCGAGCGTCGAACCGGTGACGATGAAGCCCTCTTCAGAGCCGATGTCGAGGAAGTTGGGAATTCCCAGATACAGCAGATAGGCGCTGTAACAGAGCCCGACGATGGTCGCCAACATGCACAGCCAGACCAGCGGGTAGAGGGCGACGACCCCGCCAACGAACATCGGTGTGGCCACGTAGCCGGCGAAGATGATGCAGCGCCGACGACTCGGGGGACTGGCGTAACGCTGCGCCATCCAATGGATCACCGAGCCCATGAAGCCCACCGCTATCAAGATCGCTACATAGAAGGCGACCCCGGCGAAGAAGGCGTCCAGATAGTTGAGCTGAATGGTATGCCCGCCACCGAAATCCCAGCCGACCTGGGTGGTGCCGATGAACGCACACACCACAGGAATCAATGCCATTTCCAGAACGTGGTGACTGTAGAGGTGGGTGATGGTCTCCTTTTCGTCGTGGATCTGCTTCCATTCACGGTTCGGGTGGACCAAGAGTCCCCAGACATGCGTGAGCATAGAAAACACCTCCTCCATCGCCGATGTACACATCACGTCGCGGCGCGCTTCAGGATTCGATGCGACCCGACGTTTTTATCAGTGTAGTCAGTATTTTGCTCAGCAATATCAGATTTACTGGTTGAAACGGCATACACGTAAAAAAGCGACACCCGTGGCGGGTGTCGCTTTGCTATCGCGTGGTGATGAGAATGAGTGGCGAAAATAGGTCACCGGCCAGGAGTGGCGCGTTACTTCAAGCGTTCGAAAACGGTCGCCACGCCCTGGCCCATGCCGATGCACATGGTCGCCAGGCCCAGTTTGGTGTCCTGCTGGCGCATGACGTTGAGCAGCGTGGTGCAGAGTCGCGCCCCGGAGCAGCCCAGCGGATGGCCCAGCGCGATGGCGCCGCCATTGAGGTTGACGACCTCGTCCATGCGCTCGCGTAGGCCGAGATCCTTGAGCACGGGCAGCGATTGCGCGGCGAAGGCTTCGTTGAGCTCGACGGTCTGGATGTCGCCGATGCTCAGGCCTGCGCTCTTGAGGGCCTTCTGCGTCGCGGGTACCGGCCCGTAGCCCATGATCGAGGCATCACAGCCGGCGACGCCCGTGGAGACCACCCGCGCCAACGGCTCGAGCCCCAGCGCCTGGGCGCGCTCGTAGCTCATCACCGCCAGCGCCGAGGCGCCGACCGAAAGCGCCGAGGAGGTGCCCGCAGTGACCGTGCCGCCCTTGGGGTCGAAGACCGGCTTGAGCTTGCCCATGTCTTCCAGGTTGGCGTCGTGGCGGATCACCTCGTCGCGGTCGACCAGGCGCCGGAAGCCATTAGCGTCATGCCCTTCGACGCCAACGATCTCGTTATCGAAATAGCCGTTTTCGTTGGCGGCCAGCGCGCGTTGATGCGAGCGCACGCCGAACGCGTCCTGTTCTTCACGGCCCACATTGTGCATCTTGCCCAGCAGTTCGGCGGTCAGGCCCATCATCATGGCGGCCTTGGCAGCGTACTTGCTGGCCGCCGGGTTGACGTCGACGCCATGGTCCATCGGCACATGTTCCATGTGCTCGACACCGCCAATGATGTAGAAGTCGCCCATGCCGGCCTTGATGTTGGCCGTGGCGATGTGCAGCGCGCTCATCGACGAGCCGCACAGGCGATTGACCGTCTGCGCCGGCACGCTGCGCGGAATCCCGGTCATGATGGCGGCGTTACGCGCGATGTTCATGGCCTGCTCGAGGGTCTGGTTGACACATCCCCAGATCACGTCGTCGACCTCGGCGGGTTCCAGGTTGGCATTGCGATCGAACAGCGCCTGCATCACCGAGGCGGATAGGTTTTCGGCGCGCACGTTGCGGAAAGCGCCGTGCTTGGCCTTGGCCATGGCGGTCCGGACGGCATCGACCACCACGATATCTCTAGGATTCAAACTCATTTTCGCGCTCCTCGTTGCGTGGTGGCTCATTGATCGGATGCGGACGTGTCGGGATAGAAACGCTCGCCCTGGGCGGCCATGTCACGCAGCCGCTGAGTAGGGCGATACAGCGGCCCGAGTTCCTCGGCCAGCGTCTCGGCCTGAGCGACGAACGCCTCGACACCCAGTGCGTCGATATAACGCAGCGCTCCACCCCGAAACGGCGGAAAGCCGATACCGTAGATCAATGCCATGTCCGCCTCGGCCGGCGTCGCGACGATGCCGTCTTCCAGGCAGCGTACGGCCTCCATGCACAGCGACACCATCATCCGCGCGACGATATCGTCGTCGCTGAACTCGCCACGCGTGTCGACGGTTTCCTCGACCAGCGCGTGCGCCTGCTCGTCGGAGACCTTCCTGGGCTTGCCCTTCTTTTCTTCCTCGTAGCGATAGAACCCCTTGCCATTCTTCTGGCCTAGACGGTCCTCGTCATACATGCGCTGAATCGCCGTCTTGCCACCGTTCTTGGCTTCCTGCGCCATGCGGTCGGGGAAGCCTTCCGCCATGACCTGCTGGGCGTGCACGGCGGTGTCCATGCCCACCACGTCCAGCAGATACGCGGGGCCCATGGGCCAACCGAACTTTTCCATGACCTTGTCGACGCGCTCGAAGTCCGCGCCCTGCTCGACCAGCAGGCTGAAACCACCGAAATAGGGGAACAGCACACGGTTGACCAGAAAGCCTGGGCAGTCATTGACCACGACCGGTGTCTTGCCCATCTGCCGGGCATACGCGACGGTCGCGGCCACGGCGGCGTCGCTGGTTCTCTCACCACGGATGACCTCGACCAGCGGCATGCGATGCACGGGGTTGAAGAAGTGCATGCCGCAGAAGTTTTCGGGACGCTGGAGGTTGGCCGCCAGGCGGTCGATGGAGATTGTCGAGGTGTTGGAAGTCAGCGTGGCGTTGTCGTCGAGCAACCCTTCGACCTCGGCCAGCACGGCCTCCTTGACCTTTGGGTTCTCGACCACGGCTTCGACCACCAGATCGACATCGCCGAAGTCACCATAGGAGAGCGTGGGGCGAATGTTGGACAGCGCCTCGGCGACCTGGTCGCTACTCAGTCGGCCACGTTCGAGCTGCTTGCCGAGCAGTTTGCGCGCTTCCTGCAGGCCCAGTTGTAGCGCCTCTTCCTTGATGTCTTTCATCAGGATCGGTGTGCCCTTGTACGCGCTCTGATAGGCGATACCGCCGCCCATGATGCCCGCCCCCAGCACCGCCGTCTTGTTCACGGCGGCGACCTGGTTGGCGTACTGCTTGCCCTTTTTCTTGACCAGTTGATCGCTCAGGAACAAGCCGACCAGGTGGTAGCAGACATCGGTCTTGGCAAGCTTGGCAAACGCCTTGGCTTCGATGGCCTGCGCGCGTTCGCGGCCTTCGCCGGCGCCCTTCTGGATGACCTTGATCGCCTCGATGGGGGCTGGGTAATGCGGTCCCGCCTTGCCCGCCACGTAACCCTGGGCGGTCTCGAAGACCATCATCTGCTCGATGGCGTTGAGCATCAGCGGAGACTGTTTGACGCTGCGGCGCGCCTGGTGGTCGAGCTCACCAGCATTGGCGCGGGCCAGAATATCCAGCGCGGCGGACTCCAGGGCGTCTCCCGAGACCACGGCGTCTACCGCACCGACCTTCAAGGCGGTATCGGCACGGTTTTCCGTGCCGCCGGAGATCCACTCGATGGCGTTATCGGCACCGATCAAACGCGGCAGACGCACGCAACCGCCCCAGCCCGGCACGATGCCCAGTTTGGTCTCGGGCAGGCCCAGCTTGGCGCTGTCGCTCATCACCCGGAAATCGCACGCCAGGGTGATTTCGCAGCCGCCGCCGAGAGCCAGGCCGTTGATCGCCGCCACGCTGGGAAACGGCAGATCCTCCAAGGTGTTGAAGACACCGTGCACACGCGTGTTCATGTCGACCAGGAAGGCTTCGTCACGGCGGAACATGCCGTGGAACTCGGTGATGTCTGCCCCGACGATGAAGGCGTCCTTGGCGCTGGTGATGACCAGGCCTTTGACATTCGTTGCCTCGCCGAGCGCCGTCAGGGCCGCTTCAAACTCTTCGATCATCTTGCTCGAGAGCGTGTTGACGGACTCGTCCTGCACATCGAAGGTCAGCGTGGCGATGCCGTCATCGCGCTGCACCACCGTGATGGCGTTACCTTGATAGATCATTCAGGGCTCTCCCTGCTGTTAGCCTGGACCTTACGATTCACGAAGGAGGCATGCGCCGAGCTCGGGCGTGACGCTGCTCCTCGCACACTTTCATACAGTCGTTTGAATGCAGATCAGCTTGCGCCCGTCAAACGGTGTCGTCAAGTCTTCCCCCATTAGCGAATGGTCGCGTAGAAATGCGTCTTATCGAGAAGAGACAACTCCCGGACGCGATGGACTCCTGATAGGATAGGCCCCTTTGCGGTCCGCCAACCATCGCGCCGTTTTTTACGCACTGCCTTTTATTACATGCTGCATCGGAACATCCACACGCCTCATGTCCTTACCCGCTAGCGCGACTCTGCTCGCTTGCATCACACCGCTTGTCGAAAAGCTCAAACGCTTTGCCTGGCTTTGGCCACCCACCGCCTTCGTCGTCGGTTTGCTGGGGTTTTTCCTGGTCAACCGCCAGCAATGGCTCGGCGCAGTGCTGGCCTTGGGTCTGCTGTTCGCATGGTGCCTGCTGTTGGCCGAAAGTCTCCTGACCCGGTTGCTCAACTTTCGTGGCCAGCCCGGTCTGCCACGCATGGTGACGACCTTCATCGCGCAGCTCATTCATCAGGAAACGCTGTTCTTCGTATTGCCGTTTTTTCTCGCCACCACGGTATGGGCAAGCGGTCAGGCCGTCTTCACATTGTTGCTGATCGGCTGCGGCCTGCTGGCGATTCTCGATCCCTTGTATTTCAGCCTCGCGCAACGCCATCGCTGGTTATACTTCATGTTCCACGCATTGTGCGTGTTCGTGGTAGTGCTGGTGACGTTGCCGATCATGTTGCATCTGACTACCGGTCAAAGCCTGATACTGGCGATCGTGGCCATGGCGATCTTCAGTGTGCCCAGCCTGATCAACCTGATTCAGCCTCAAGGCTTCTGGCGATGGCTGGCAATGATCGGGCTGATCGTGGTGCTGGCTTCCACGGCCTGGATGGGGCGAGTGTGGATTCCTCCGGCAACGCTTTGGATCTCCGGTAGCGCCCTCTCGCCAGGGTTCGATATCGAATCGCGCGCGCCGCGCGGCGAAAGCGTGCTGACCCCATCGACACTCTCGGGGCAAGGCTTGTACGCTTACACCGCGATTCGCGCGCCACGCGGCCTACGCGAAGAGATCTATCACGTATGGCGGCACGATGGCGAAGTGGTCGATCGCATACCGCTGGTCATCCGCGGTGGACGCGAGCAGGGCTATCGCGCCTGGACGCATAAGCAAAACTTTCCCTTGGCATCGCAAGGCAGTTGGCAGATCGATGTAATGACGGCCACCGACCAGCGACTCGGTACACTGCGTTTTCGTGTCGACGAAGACGCCTCGAACGCCACGCATGTTGATAGCGACATCCATTCACCCCCGGGTTTGCCTGGCTGGAACATCCGTCACTTGGTCGCCGGTGCGACTCAGGACGATGAATGAAAGGTCGACGATGGTGTGACTTGCAATAACACGTTGCACCCGAGACAATCCCGTTAGGTTCCTAACCAACATAAGGCCCATGCAACAGGATATCGGACTCAAACTGTCGCGCGTACCACGCCTGTGGCGCGCCATCCTCGATGAACGCCTCGCTCCTCTGGAGCTGACGCAGACGCGCTGGGTGACACTCTACCACCTGTCGAAAATGGGTGATGGCCAGCCGCAATGCGATCTGGCTCGCTCAATCGGCGTGGAAGCTCCGTCCTTGGTCAGGACACTCGACCAACTCAGTGAGCAAGGACTCATCGAGCGCCGCCCGAGCGATGAGGATCGCCGCACCAAGCGTGTTTACCTCACCGACAAGGCGACGCCCCTGCTCAAGAAGATCGAGACCGTCGTCGAGCAGGCGCGTATCGAGATGATCGAGGGGTTAAGCGAGGACGACGTCGACCAGTTGGACGCTATACTGACGCGCATCGAGCAGAACGGGCAGCGGCTACTGTCACGCTCTTGCGAGGAGTGAGGGCTCGCTTGCTATCGATCTGAGCGCCGTGTGAGCCATCTCGCGGCGCTAATGCGCGCGGTATTCTTGTGCGGCGATACTCACTTGTCGGCAATGCTATTTGCGATGGCGACCACTTCCCGCCAGTTGGTCGACGAGATCATCGAGTGCGCGCAGTAATGGCTCGAATGCCTTAGTCTCGCACGATTCCTCCCACCACAGCGTCAAGCCTTGCGGCGCCGACGTCACGACCAGCGCGTCCTCGGGCAAAGCAAGCAGCACTTCTTTCAAGCGATGCTCATTATCTTCGCTCAACGGTGGCAACGGTGCCTGACGCCAACGCCATCCCGCCATGGCTTCCTGCAACCGATCACTGGCGTGGCCGTCGCGCACCAGCGTGAAGTCACTCCCCGGCGCGGCCTGCGGATAACGCCAGCGATACCCCACCAAACCATCCATCGCTTGCAGCGGCGGCTTGTCGGCACGGATATCCACACCCGATTCGCGCGCCGCCACCCGCAACGCACTGCGGCGCTTTTCATGAAGCCCCGGCCTGAGCCACAAGGCTGGCGAGAGGATGAGAAATACCGCCAGCCCCAAGAATAGAAAGATCTCCAAGCCTGCCTCCGTAAGCGCTGATTGATCTAAAGCATTGTCTCGTCGATTCGGCACGCATAAAGTGGAAGCGTTCATCGACAAGGTGGGAGATGCCCCATGAGTAACGAGTACACGCACGTTTTAGTCGCCGTCGACCTGACCAAGGATTCCCGTAAGGTACTCGAGCGTGCGATTCCCATCGCAGAACGCAACCATGCCAAGCTATCGATCATGCATACGCTTGAGCCACTGGGGTTCGCCTATGGCGGCGATATCCCCATGGATCTGACCAGCATCCAGGACCAGCTCGACGATCATGCCAAGCAGCGGCTCGCGGAAATCGCCGATCCTCACGGGATCTCGGCCGACAACCAGTACGTCGTGGTCGGCATGCCGGATACCGAGATCCATCGTTTCGCCGCCGAACATGATGTCGACTTGATCGTGGTGGGATCGCACGGACGCCACGGTTTCGCCTTGCTGCTCGGCTCGACCTCCACCGGCGTGCTGCACGGCGCGCAATGCGACGTGCTCGCAGTACGCGTGGGACAAGATGGGGAAGCCGACGAATGAGCGTATGCGCCGGGCACAATCAAAGTGCCCGGCGCGACGCCACTTACTTTTCCTCGGCCACTCACTTGTACTTGGTCACTCACTCGCCCTCGGCCATGGCTTCCAGTTCCATCCAGCGCGACATCGCCACATCCAACTCGGCTTGCTTCGACTCTAGTGCTTCCAGGCGCTGGGTAACTATCTCGGCGTCTTGCTGGTAGAACTCAGGGGCGCCCACTTCCGCCTCGAAGTCGGCGACCTCGGCTTCCAGCGTCTCGATGGTCGTCGGCAACTGATCCAGCTCGCGCTGCAACTTGTAGGAAAGCTTGGCCCGCTTGGACGTGGTTGACGCTGTTGTGGCCTTGTTCTTGCCAGTATCGGCCTTGGTAGGCTCAGGCGTCGCAGGCTCGGCCTCGCGAGCCGGCAGCACGTTCGCGGCATTGCCGAACTCGCCCGGCGCCGGGGGCAACTTGCCACCCTGACGCACCCAGTCGCTGTACCCGCCGACATATTCCTGAACGCACCCCTCGCCCTCGAAGGCCAGCACGCTGGTGACCACGTTGTCCATGAAGGCACGGTCGTGCGAGACCAGCAGCAGGGTGCCGTCGAAATCCAGCAGCAATTCCTCGAGCAGTTCGAGGGTCTCGACGTCCAGGTCGTTGGTCGGCTCGTCGAGCACCAGGACGTTGGCCGGCTGGGTGAACAGCTTGGCCAGCAATAAGCGGTTGGATTCCCCGCCCGAGAGCGCCTTGACTGGCTGACGCACACGGTCCGGCGAGAACAGGAAGTCCTGCAGGTAGCTCATGACATGCCGGTCCTTGCCGCCCACTTCCACGCGATCGCTGCCTTGAGCTACGTTGTCGTAGACCGTCTTCTCGAGTTCGAGCCCGGCGCGCAGCTGATCGAAGTAAGCCACGCTGAGGTTGGTCCCCATCCGGACTTTCCCTTCGCTGGGCTCGAGCTCGCCCAGCAGGATCTTCAGCAATGTCGTCTTGCCGGCGCCGTTACGGCCGATGAAGCCGATACGATCGCCACGCTGAATTTCAAGGGACAGATCGCGAACCACCCAATCGTCACCGAAACGCTGGCTGACATCGGTGAGCTCGACGACGCGCTTGCCGGTACGCTCACCGCTGTCGACACTGAGCTGCGCACGGCCCACTCGCTCACGACGCTCGGCGCGCTCACCACGCATCTTCTCGAGCGCTCTCACTCGCCCTTCGTTACGCGTGCGACGCGCCTTGATGCCCTGACGGATCCAGGCTTCTTCCTTGGCGAGTTTCTTGTCGAACTCGGCGCGCTCGCGTGCTTCGACCTCAAGCTCGTGCTGCTTTTGCTCTTGATACGTCGCGTAGTTACCGGAATAACGCCCCAGCAAGCCCCGGTCGAGCTCAAGGATATTGGTCGCCAGCCGCGACAAAAAGGCCCTGTCGTGGGTGATGAAAAGCACAGAGCCATTGAAGGCAAGCAACTGTTCTTCCAGCCAGCCAATGGTATCCAGGTCGAGATGGTTGGTGGGCTCGTCGAGCAGAAGTACATCAGGATCGGCCACCAGGGCACGTGCTAGCGCTACACGCCGTCGCCAACCGCCAGAGAGGCTTACCATCTCGATATCTTCCGGCAGCCCCAGACGCGAGAGAATGGTGTCGATGCGTTGATGAAACGACCAGCCATCCACCGATTCGAGCTGAGTTTGCAGTCGCTCGAGCTCATCCATGTCGGGCGCATCGCTCATCACTAGATGGTGATAGGCGCTCAGCAAGGCGCCCGCTTCGGGAAGGCCCTGGGCGACCACATCGAAAATGGTGTTACCGCTGGCATTCGGCAACTCCTGCGCTAGCACACCCACCTTCAATCCCGGTGCACGCCAGATGTGTCCTCCATCGGGCAACGTCTCACCGGAAATCAACTTGAGCAGCGTCGATTTGCCCGTGCCGTTGCGCCCCACCAGCGCCAAGCGCTCCCCTTTTTCCAGCGTCAGATCGGCGTTATCCAGCAGCACCTGAGTGCCATAAGCCAATTGCAACTGTTCCAGACGTAACAGCGTCACGCGTAACCACCTCGTTGACAGACATTCGTAGTAAAGACGCTAGTGTAACGCATGGTCGCCTCCTGGGTCCGGGGGTAGAATGGTAGGTTTTCGCGATTCATTGGGCTGGAGAGCACTTCCGTGACACACGACGACGCCAATCCGCTACCTGACGCGCTGCGCATGACGTCGCCCGCCCCCCTGGTCGACATCGGCGCGAACCTGACGCACGAAAGCTTCGCCAAGGATCTCGACGTCATACTCGAGCGAGCCCAAGCGGCCCGGGTAGCGTCTCTGATCCTCACCGGCACCGACATGGCGCACAGTGAACAAGCCGCCGCGCTGGCGCATCGCCACGACGGCCTCTACGCCACGGCGGGGCTGCATCCGCATATGGCCAGCCACTGGGATGCCACGCTGGAAACCGCCATGCGTGCGCTGCACACCGATCCCAAGGTCGTCGCGGTGGGCGAATGCGGGCTGGATTTCAATCGCAACTTTTCCACCCAGACCGAGCAGGAACGCGCCCTCGAAGCCCAGCTCGGCCTGGCGGCCGAAAGCGGCCTGCCGCTGTTTCTTCATGAGCGCGACGCCGGCCCGCGGATGCGCGACATTCTGCGTCACTGGCGCGACGATATCGGCAATGCCGTCATCCACTGTTTTACCGCCGACCGCGAGACCCTGCACGGCTACCTGGATCTCGATGTGCATATCGGCCTGACGGGCTGGCTGTGCGATGAGCGGCGTGGTCATCACCTACGCGAGATTGTCGGCGACATTCCCGCCGAACGTCTGATGGTCGAAACCGACTGTCCGTACTTGTTGCCACGCAACCTGCCGGCCAAGCTCAAAGGACGCCGCCACGAACCGGCGTTACTGCCTTGGATCGTCCGCGAGATCGCCCATTGGCGCGGTGAAAGCGAGACCACTCTGGCCGCTGCAACGACCGCCACAGCACGCCGGTTCTTTCAACTCGATGAGGAGCAATGACATGGACTTCCCCGGTTTCATCACCATCGAAACTGGCGATGAGGACGCGATTCCCGTCGCCATTTCCTGGGCCCTGCCCGATGGCCAGATCAAGCACGCGCTGATTCAGCCCGACGACGACTGGCTCGAAGAGGACCTCCTCAAACTCGGCGATTATAGCCTGGACGAACTCCGCAGCCTGGGCCTCAGCCCTCTAGACGTATTGCGCGAGCTAGAGACCGATCACTTCAACGTGACGCTTTATACCGCAGGAATCGGCGATGACGAAGCCGCACTGTCACGCCTGTTCGAGGACTTTGCGGTAACGCCTTTCGTCGAGCTGGCGCCGGCGGAAACCCTCTACCCCGACCTCGAGCCGGGCGAATGGACACGCGCCCGTGGCGAATTGTTCGGCGATCTCGGGCTCGAGCCCATGCGCGCCGATCACGAAGTGCAGGTCATGCTTTATCTACACCAGCGCCTGCGCGGCGAAGAAGAGTAGCGCGGGTGGCGATGACGCGGGGCGCCGTCCGCCACGCCCCGCGGTCGGTTGCCTATTTCATGCGCTACCGATCAAGGCACGCTCGGCCCTCGGCGATTGCGGCCTCGCGCGATAGCCCTCGCCGATAAAAGGCATGCAGGGCGTCGCGAAACGCCGCCGCTCGGAGAGGCAGGCCGGTCTCGCGATAATGGGCCGCGCGGGCGGCAACCCGCTCGGCGAAAGCATGTCGGTCGACCTCGATGCCGTCCAGGTTATCGACGCTGACGTTAAACCGCAGATCGCAGGCCTCGCTGAACAGCGATTCAAGCGCCTGGGGAGCGATCTCGACACTCTCGAACTCGCGTTGCCGCGCCGCGTCGCGACCGTCCGGCGCGTACCAGTAGCCATAGTCCTCGAGTTGACGACGACGCTCACCGGCGATGCACCAATGACTGACTTCATGCAGCGCACTGGCGAAGAAACCATGCGCGAAGATGATCCGATGCATGACGTGCTTACTGTCGGCGGGACAATACAAGGGCTCGTCGTCACCGCTGACCAGGCATGTTCGATACGACGCGGCAAAGATGCCGTCGAAAACGGTGATGACATCGTCGATACGGTGAGTCACGCGACCTCCTTCAAAAGCGGGGGCCTATTATAGGCACTGCACTGCGCGATGAAAGGCATTCTCGGGCCGCATGATGAAAGGCATCCCCGGCGCACCCTTGCTAGAATGCCGCTTTTGCCTATCCGGGAGGATCGGTTTGACCGCGCCACACGCCTTGTTCGCTCACAGCCTTCGTGAATCGCGCCTGTTGATGCGGTTGACGCTGCCCATCTGCGGCGCGCAATTGGCGCAGTCGGGCATGAGCGCAGTCGATATCATCATGGCAGGCCACGCCAGCGCAACCGACTTGGCCGCCGTCTCGGTCGGCTCTAGCCTGTGGCTACCGTTGATGCTCTTCATGACCGGCGCTCTGATGGGGCTTACACCCATCGTGGCGCAGCTTTTAGGAGGCCAGCGCCAGGCGTCGATTCGTCCTTACGTCCATCAAGCGCTGTGGATCGCTCTACTGCTGGGGACCCTATCGGCGTTGCTGCTGTGGTTCGGTGTCGGCCCGGTTTTCCGGCTCATGGGGGTCCCCAGCCACGTGGCCGAGCTGTCCGCCGGTTATCTGGCCGCCGTGGCGTTCGGCATGCCGGGGATCGGCCTCTATCAAGCCTTGCGCGCCTTTTCCGACGGTATGAACCATACCCGCCCCGCCTTGTGGATCAGCCTTTTGGGACTGGGCGTCAACATTCCCTGCAACTATGCGCTGATCTACGGTGGTCCCGGCATCGTCTCGCTGCTCGGCGACCTCACTCCCGGCTGGATCGCCGCATTGCCTGCCCTGGGCGCCGTGGGCTGCGGCGTCGCCACGGCGATTTCAATGTGGGTCATGTGCCTGGCGATGATGATCTATACGCACCGTGCCCGAGCCTATGGCAGCGTCACCTTGTGGCATTCGCCAGAGCCGCCTCGCCAGCGCGACATCCTCGAGCTGTTGCATGTCGGCGTGCCCATCGGCGTGGCGATCTTCGTCGAAGTCACGCTATTCACTTTGATCGCCCTGTTCGTCGCACGCCTGGGGGAAGTCGTCGTCTCCGCCCACCAGATTGCGCTCAATTATACCTCGATCCTGTTCATGCTGCCGTTGTCGCTGAGCATGGCACTCACCGTACGGGTGGGTAATACACTGGGACGCGGTGACATGCACGAGGCACGCTTTGTGGCCTGGAACGGCATCGTCGTATGCCTGCTGGTCGCGTTGGTCAACGATGCCATCCTGTGGATGACAGCCTCGCCCATTCTCGCGCTGTATACGTCGAACACGGAGGTGCACGCGCTGGCCATGTCACTGGTTACCCTGGCGATGTTCTATCAGATATCCGACTCGCTCCAGGTCAATCTGGCCGGCGCGCTACGCGGCTACAAGGACACCCGGATCATCATGTTGATCACGGTATTGTCGTATTGGCTGATCGGGCTGGCGGGTGGCCATTGGCTCGGGCGCGGCTGGGAAGGCCATTTCGCGCCCTTCGGCATTCACGGCTATTGGCTGGGGTTGTGTGCCGGGCTGACGGCAGCCGCCCTGTTGCTGGGCTGGCGCCTGCATCACCGTGTCCAGCGTAGCCTGGCGGTGAGCGACAGCTCCTCGACCGGGATCGCGACTAAAGACTAAGCGCTGGTGCTTAACTTTAGGCAAACCGCCGCTCATCATGGGAATGTGGCCATGTGGCCCCGCGATACGCCACGTCATTCGCCACGAGTCAGCACGTTCTCATGTCCATTAAGCGCCGCTTTCCAGTTCCGCTACGCCCGCGCACACTCTTGGTGCTGGGCGTCATCGCCGGTCTGATCCTTTGCATGTGGCAAACGTCGCGCCTGGCGCGCGAGCAAGCGCTTCAGACGCTTCGTCAAGATGCCGAGAACGAATTGCGCTTGTCGGCGGCGAGCCTCGTCGGCCATTTGTCGCGGCACGATTACCTGCCGGAACTGCTGGCCTCACGCGAAATGGTCAAGCGCTTCCTGGATGATCCCGCCGGACAGGATTCGATGCCCTTGAATCGCCTGCTGGATCGCTTTCGCGCCACCGCCAACGTCTCCGATATCTACCTGCTCGACCATACCGGCGAAACCCTGGCGGCCAGCAACTGGCATCGTCGCGATACCTTCATCGGGCAGAACTACGGCTTTAGGCCCTACTACCGGGAGGCCATGGCCGGGAAGAACGGCAGCTTCTACGGTCTGGGCACCCAGTCCCAGGATCGCGGCTACTACTTTTCGGCCCCCGTGCGGCTCGACGACACGGCGCCGAACGCACGCCCGGACGGCGTCATGGTGCTCAAGGTCCTGCTCGACGCGGTGGAAACCGGATGGGCTGAGCAGGACGCAGAGCTTCTGGTCACCGACCACAATGGGGTCATCTTCATGGCGAGCCGCCCCGAATTGCGCTTGACCACCATGGCACCGCTGACCCAGGCACAGCGTCAGACCATCGCCGCCTCGCGGCGCTATGGTGATGCGCCATTGCCGGCCTCGGGCTTGCAAGAGCGCCAACGCCACGATAATCGCACACGCTTGGTGGACTTCGCTTCCGGTCCCCTAGAGGGCAAGCGTTACTTGAGCTTGACGCGCCCCATGGCAGATTTCGATTGGCACATCCAAATCCTCAAGCCGCTGACGCCGGTCAACCAGGCACAGTGGTTGGCGGCGCTTCTCGCCGGCGGTCTTTACGGGCTCGTCGCCCTGGGGGCCGGGATAGGGTGGCAGCGCCTGCGTCTGCGGCGTGAGCGCGAGCGCTTCGCCGAACGCGAGCGACGCACCTTGGCCCAGGCACGGGACGAGCTCGAGCGCCACGTGGAAAGCCGAACCCGTGATCTGGTCGCCACCAACCGCCAGCTATCGGCAGAGATCGAAGAGCGCCAGCGTGCCGAGGATAACCTACGCGCTACGCGGGACGAGTTGGTTCAAGCTGCCAAGCTCGCCGTCCTCGGGCAATTGGCTGCCGGCATCAATCATGAGCTTAACCAGCCCCTGGCGGCGATTCGTGCCTATACCGAGAACGCGCGCGCCTTTATCGCTCGACAACGTATCGAGAGCGCCGACGCCAACCTGGCCCAAGTCCTCGAGCTCACCGAACGCATGGCCGAGATCAGCGCGCAACTGCGCCAGTTCTCGCGCAAGAGCGGCGACAATCTCACGGCGGTTTCCGTGGCGTCGTGCTTCGCGTACGCGCTACGCCTGTTCCAATCGCGCATTCAGGAAAACCAGGTCACCATCGCGCAGCATTGGCCCACACAGGAAGCATGGGTACGTGCCGATCCGGTACGCCTCGAACAGGTGCTGGTGAATCTCATCGGCAATGCCTTGCAGGCAATGAGCGAGATGCCCGAGCCACGCCTGACGCTCACCATCACCATCGAAGTCACCTGCGTTCACCTGGATGTCATCGATAACGGGCCAGGCATTCCTGAAGCGCATTTGACACGCATTTTCGAGCCCTTCTATACCACGAAAACCATGGGCAGCGGACTGGGGCTAGGGCTTTCGATCTCGCGACGCATCATCGAAGATCTCGGTGGTCAGCTCGACGCCGGCGGTCATGATGACGGCGGCGCCCATTTCCGTGTCACACTTCCCCGCATCGCGGACCCCGATGATCCCGCGCGCCCCGAGGAAATCTCTCATGCATGAAACGTCCGCCATCCCGGTCATGCTCGTCGACGACGAAGCCCATCTGCGTATCACCGCCAGTCAGACGCTGGAATTGGCGGGCTATACGCCCGACGTGCATGAAAGCGCGGAATCCGCGCTCGCGGCATTGAGCACGGACTTCCCCGGCGTGCTGGTCAGTGACATCCGCATGCCCGGCATGGATGGTATGGCCTTGCTTCGCGAAGTCCGCCATCGCGACCCCGACTTGCCGGTGGTGTTGATCACCGGGCACGGCGATATTTCCACTGCCGTGGAAGCCATGCGCGATGGCGCCTGGGACTTTTTGGAAAAGCCCTTCGCGGGAGAACGCCTGGTGGAGGTCGTCCGGCGCGGCATCGAGAAGCGTCGCCTGAGCCTGGAAAATCGTCATCTGAAGGCTGAACTCGAGGCACAGCAATCGATTCCGGGGCCCCGCCTGGTGGGGCGGGCGCCCGCCATTCAGCAACTCGCCTCAATGGTGCAGCGCATCAGCCAAGTCGAAACCGATGTGTTGCTCTACGGCGAGACGGGCACCGGCAAGGACCTGGTCGCACGTGCTGTCCATGAGCGCAGTTCACGCGGTGGCAAACCCTTTGTCGCCATCAATTGCGGGGCCGTGCCGGAAAGCACCATCGAATCCGAGTTATTCGGGCATGAAAAAGGCGCCTTTACCGGCGCCGTGGAACGTCGCGTGGGCAAATTCGAACATGCCAACGGCGGCACCGTGTTTCTCGACGAAATCGAGTCGATGCCGCTGTCACTGCAGGTCAAGCTGCTACGTGTGCTTCAGGAGCGTGCCGTGGAGCGGCTCGGATCCAATGACCTGGTGACACTCGATATACGCGTGATCGCTGCGACCAAGACGGACCTCAAGCTCGCCGCCGAGGCGGGGAAATTTCGCGAGGATCTGTATTACCGGCTCAATGTGGTGACCTTGCCGATTCCCTCGCTACGCGAGCGCCGCGAGGATATTCCCCTGCTCTTTCAGCACTTCGTTGCCGTCTCCGCCAGTCGCAGCGGGCTGGAAGCGCCGCCGCTCGACAGTCAGGGAGTTTCCGCCCTGCTGGCCCACGATTGGCCGGGCAATGTCCGCGAGTTGCGCAATGTCGCCGAGCGTTACGTGTTGCTGGGGGCAACCTGTGATTATAGCCTCGAGACGCTACTTCAAGGCGCACACAAAGATAACGGCGACCTACCGCTTTCTCAGCAGGTCGAAGTGTTCGAAAAGAGCGTGATCAACCAAGCACTGATTCGCTACCAGGGATGCATCACCGATATATGCGCCCGACTGGGTGTGCCTCGCAAGACGCTTTACGACAAGCTGAACAAACACGGTTTGAAGGCCGAGGATTACCGCCACATCGTCGAGACGGAGTAATGCCGGCTACCTTAGTCGGCCCTATTCTCGATTCTCGGATAAGCCCCATCGCCATTCTTCCTATAATCAGTCTCCCTGTGCGGAAATCCACACAAGGGTTTGGTCACTTTGTGCGGACTTCCAGCCATGACAGGCCAATTCTCTTTCCACTTTCGTTGAATGAATAAAATGTAACTTGATGAAAATTAAAGGTTAATAAAAACATGGAATGGCGGTTGCACTGATAGTACGTATTTAACGAGTTTGATGCCCAGCATCGCTCGGTAATGGATACGCATAACCACAATCGATATCGGGAGAATTCGCCATGTCCATCAAGACACACGCCTTGACCGCCACCCTCGCAGGGACCATGTGCCTCGCCACCGTGGCACAAGCCGACCGTGACGATTGGCCGGAAAGCTTTACCGTGGGTACCGCCAGCCAGGGCGGCACTTACTTCGTGTATGGCTCCGGCTGGGCCAACATGATCGCCGACGAACTAGGGCTTTCAGGGGGCGGCGAAGTCACTGGTGGCCCCAACCAGAACCTGGCCTTGGTACACACGGGTGAGGTGGCGTTCGGCCTGACCACCATGGGACCAGCGGCCGATGCCGTGGCCGGCAAGAGCTCACTGGCGCCGGGTGTGAAAATGGACAATGTCTGTGCGCTGTTCCCAATGTACGAGACGCCGTTTTCCATCACCACGCTCGCCGACAGCGGTATCGAGTCGATCTCCGATATCCCCGACGGGGCCAGCATCGGTTTCGGCCCGGCGGCGTCCACCTCGGATACCTACTTCCCGGCCATGCTCGAAGAGCTCGGCGTCGAGTTCGACCGTCGTAACGGCGGCTGGAATGATCTGGGTGGCCAATTGCAGGACGGCCTGATCGACGTCATCGCCTTTGCTGCCGGTATTCCGATTCCCGCCGTCAGCCAACTCGAGGTGCAAACCGACGTCAATATCGTCGAGTTCACCGAGGAGGAACAGGCCAAGGTGATGGAAGAGTTCCCGGTTTCGGCATTCTCGATTCCCGCCGATACCTACCAGACCCTTGAAGACGATGCTCGCGCGGTCTCCATGTGGAACTTCACCATCGCCGGTTGCGACCTCCCCGAGGACTTGGTCTACGAAATCACCAAGCTGAGCATGGAAAACAACGACAAGATGCGCGATATCCACCGCAGTGCCGAATTCAGTGTTCCGGAGAACCTCAAGTACAACACCGTGCTGCCCTTCCATCCGGGTGCGGTACGCTGGTACGAGGAAAATGGCTACGAAATTCCCGAGGAACTGAAGCGCTAACCGGCTGATCGCCTGAACGCCGTCCCGCATCGTCGCGATGCGGGACGTCTTGTGTGTCCTCCCATTCACACCCAAGGGTGTTTTAATGTCTCAACATACCCAATCACCTGACGAGGGAGCCGACGACGTCCAATCCGTCAATGCCGACGGTGTCGACGAAGTCGCTGTCGAGTCCAATCGGCGTCTCTACGGCGGATGGCAATGGTGGCTGTTCGGCTCCCTGGCCATCATGTATTCGCTATTTCACCTGGTCTCGCTCAACATCTATCCGCTCGAGACGTGGTCGTTTCGCATTCTGCACATTGCCGGTGCCCTGATACTGGGCTATGGCTTCTACGCCGGTACGCAATTCGCCGAGACCCCGCAAGCGCGCTCGAGTGCCTGGCTGCGTTGGTTGAGCTATGCCATGTTGATCCCTGCGCTCTACGCTTTGGTTCGGGTGGCGATGATGTATCAGACGATGAACGACGGCGCCATGCGCATCGCCCCCGAGATCGAGGCCTGGCACTACGGCTATCCGTTGCTGCTGGCCACCGTCGCGGGCATCGTACTGTCATGGAGCTATCGTCAGGTTCGCGACGGGCTGTCGCCGGCGGATGTGGTGTTGATGGTCTGTTCGCTGGCCGTGGCCGGCTATCTGCTGGTGATGTTCAATAGCCAGCTACGCGCCTCCACCGGTACGCCCTTCGCGCCCATGGGGATTTCCTACGCGGCCATTGCCGGTTCGCTGCTGATTCTCGAACTGACGCGCCGCGTCGCCGGTCTCGCGCTGATCATCATCTCCACGATCTTTCTGGTCTATGTCTTTGTCGGGCCTCATCTACCGGGCTTCCTCGGCTACCCAGGCCTCTCGGTGGGCCGCTTCTTTAGTCAGGTCTACACCGATGCCGGTATTCTCGGGCCGACCACTGCCGTTTCCTCGACCTACATCATCTTATTCATCATCTTCGCGGCGTTTCTACAAGCCTCTAAGGTCGGTGACTATTTCGTCAACTTCGCTTTCGCCGCTGCCGGACGTGCGCGTGGCGGACCCGCCAAGGTCTCCATTTTCGCCTCTGGCTTGATGGGCATGATCAATGGCACCTCCGCCGGCAACGTGGTGTCCACCGGTTCGCTGACCATCCCATTGATGAAGAAGGTCGGCTATCCACCACGCAGCGCCGGGGCCATCGAGGCGGCCGCTTCCACTGGCGGGCAGATAATGCCCCCGATCATGGGTGCCGGTGCCTTCATCATGGCCGAAATTACCGGCATTCCTTACACCGAGATCGCCATCGCCGCACTGATTCCGGCGATCCTGTACTTCGCCTCGGTCTATTTCATGGTCGATTTCGAGGCCGCTCGCAAAGGCATGCGCGGCATGCGTCAAGACGAGATCCCGCGTTTCTCGAAGCTCGTCAAGCAAGTCTATCTGTTCGCGCCGATCATCATTCTAATCGCGGCACTGTTCATGGGTTACTCGGTGATTCGCGCGGGTACGCTGGCGACGGCATCCGCCGCCGTGGTGAGCTGGGTCTCGCCGCACAAGATGGGAATACGAGCCATTCTCAGGGCACTGCAACTAGCCGGGACGATGTCGATTCAGATCATCGCCGTGTGCGCCTGTGCCGGGTTGATCGTCGGTGTGATCGCGCTGACGGGGGTCGGGGCACGCTTCTCGTCCTTACTGCTCGGCCTAGCCGGGGTCAGCCAATTGCTGGCGCTGATCTTCGCCATGTGCATCAGCATCCTATTGGGCATGGGTATGCCGACCACCGCCGCTTACGCCGTTGCAGCCTCCGTGGTAGCACCCGGCTTGATCGACATCGGTATTCAGCCGCTAGTGGCGCACTTCTTCGTGTTCTATTTCGCGGTCGTCTCGGCGATCACACCGCCGGTGGCGCTGGCATCCTACGCGGCGGCGGGGATCTCGGGCGACAATGCCATGGCCACCTCCGTGGCCTCGTTCAAGATCGGCCTGGCGGCCTTCATCGTGCCGTTCATGTTCTTCTACAGCCCGGCGATGCTGATGGAGGGCTCATGGCTACAGATCCTGCGTGTCGGCGTCACCGCAACGCTCGGTATCGTGCTGCTGTCGGCCACCGTGCAGGCATGGCTCTTCGGGCCGGTCAAGGCCTGGCAGCGCCTCGTGATGCTGATAGGCGCTCTGTGCATGATTTATGGCGGCATCTACACCGATATCATCGGCCTGATGATCGGTGTGGGGCTTTATGCCATGCAACGCGCTCGTAATGGTACGTCTCCCGCCACGCCGCGCTAAATTCCCGAGACCGCTCTACCCCAAAACGCCCCCGTTCGGCTTGACCGTTCGGGGGCGTGACGTGTGGTAACAGAAAAAACACTGCCTCAGTGCTTAACTTTCCACGCTGGCCTGTGCTAATAGTGAAGCTAGGTCTTGGCCTATCACTGCTGCGCAAGGAGGTTGCCATGGGTAACGTTTCGTCCCCACGCACCGCCCGGGTCATTGACCTGGACACCATGAGGCAGCGACGTCAGGCGCAGCGCCGCATTCTACGCTTGGCGCCGGAACTGGATGGCCTCGAGATGCTGTATCACCTGGCGTCGGACCCGGACACGCTGTATGGCATGCCGCTGTTGGCCTGGGGGCTCCGCGAAAGCGGCGAGGTGGTTGGCCTGGTGCCCTGGATGGAATCCTTGACCGCCTGTCATGAGATGGACAGTCCCGATCATGGGCGCTTTTTCGGCTATCGCGACCCTGAAACGGAAGAGATCTTCCATGCGCCGCCCGAGCACAAGGTCCATGAACTGGAACATGCCGCCGCGTATTTCGACTATGAAGAAACGTCGGCCCCGACCTTGATACAGCAGCTACCCGATACTCAGGGCACGCATGCGCTGTGCCTCGCCAGCGACGGCGACGGCGACGGCGAGAGCTGGCAACTCAAGCAGGTATTTGGCTGGCGCTTGTACAACGACGGCAATATAGAATCGCTACTCGTCGACGAGAAACGTGTCGAGCAGACGCCGATCGTGGCTGGCGATGCCTGCCTCTACGCCGGCCATAGTCGTCATGAGACGGTGTATTACTTCCAGCGTCATATCGCCAATCAGATCAAGCAGCAGGACCCCACCACCATGGAGGCCCTCGCCGTGATGACGACGCCCTCTTCATCGCCTTGAAGAAGAGAGACGTCACGCTAGACGAATGACATAGCGATAGCGTTCGTCTTCCTCCAACTGCGCGATGAGCTCATGGCCCAGGAAGGTGCAGAATTTGGGCACGTCGCGTGTCGTGGCGGGGTCCGTGGCGATGACCTCTAGAAGTTGGCCAACGTTCATGTCCCGCACCCGATTGTGCATCATCATGATCGGTTCGGGACAATACAGGCCAGTAGTATCCAGCACCGCATCCGGCGTAGGCAGGGACGTCTCGGGATCAGACATAAATGACGTAACCTCGTGTTCGCTCAAACTCGATGATGCGCTATCGCCGTGACGACCTCAATCCTGAAGGACCACATGCACGGTCACTTCCTCGCGATCGTGGTAAAGATGGCGAGCGCGTATCCGTGCCCGCACGCCGGCTCGCTGCAGACTATCCTCAAGACGTGTCAGGCAGCGCGCCACTTCTTCCCAGCGCTTCTTCATGGGCAGTTTCAGGTTGAAGATCGCTTCACGGCACCACCTCTGGAGCAACCAGCGTTCCACCATGTCGATGACGCGCATGGGCTTGTCGACGATGTCGCACACTAACCAGTCGAGGCGCATCGGGGGCTCCCAGACAAAAGCATCCTCGCGCAAGTGCTCGACTTGCCCCGTGGCCATCAGCGTTGCGTCCATGGGGCCATTATCGATGGCGTAGACATACATGCCTTGGCGCACGAGCTGATAGGTCCAGCCCCCTGGGGCGGCACCGAGATCGGCAGCTTGCATGGCATCGTTAAGGCGCGCCGGCCAAGCATCACGAGGCACGAAGACATGCCAGGCTTCTTCGAGCTTGAGGGTCGAGCGACTCGGTGCTTCATGCGGGAACTTCAGGCGCCATATGCCGCCGAGATGCTCGGCCCGGTTAGCGGGGAAGCTTATCGCCAGTTGGACACGATTGCCCGCCGTCCAGAATAGATGCAAGCGCCGACCACCGGCCTTGCGACGCAGCGCACCGCGCTTTTTGAGCGTGCTTTCCAACGGCTTGCGCAAGGCTTTCATCAAGCCGGCCAGCGCCTTCTCTTCGTTGGTATCCGGCGTTTCCTGCCAGACCGATTCGAACGACCAGCCGCTGGCGACAACGAGCTCGACGATCGCCGTCAGCCGGTCGTCGCGAGGCAAATTTTCCAGGGGCGGAAATGCCACCAGCGATTGCCGCGCAAACACCAAGGACTCGAGCGGTAGGCCACGATGCACGTCATTGGCAGGCATGGCGGGGTCGAGCACGAAACGCACATGGCCGCTGCCCGGCGCTGCAATGGGGTATCCTTCTTGTCCCATATGGGCGGTCTTGTCAGAGAGTTCGGCGCTCAGGTCCTTCTCGAAACCGGGACGGCAATAGAGTAGCCACTCGTGCGGACAGACGGCCATGTTGGACTCCAGGATCGGCGGGCCGGCAGTCTAACGAGCGGACAGTACGCGAGGCAAGCCACGTCCGACGCCTTGCTATGCCAGGCGCCGCTGGGTCTTTTCATCGAACAAGACGGCACGGCTCAAGTCAGCGCGCAATACCACTCGGTCTCCCGCCACTACACGACTCTTCGGGCCGAGGCGGGTCGTTACCTCACTGCCACCCAGCCACGCCTGCAGCAAGGTATCCGCACCGGTCGGCTCGACCACTGTTGCCGTCACCTCCAGCCGCGCACCCTCACCTGACGCTTCTTGTATGGCGTCGTCTTCGAGAAAATGCTCAGGCCGCAACCCCAGGATCAAACGCTCGCCGACGCGGGCCGATAGTTCCTGAGTGTCACGCTCCACCGGCCAAGGCAACGTCAACGCCGTCCCGCCTTGTTCTTCATCATGGACTTGCAAGGCATAACCGCTTGCATGACTCACGAGCGTGACGGGAAGGAAGTTCATCGATGGCGAGCCCATGAAGCCTGCCACGAACATATCCACGGGATCATTGTATACTTCGTGAGGCGTGCCCAACTGCAGGATTTCTCCGTCGCGCATCACCGCGATTCGATCGGCCAGCGTCATGGCCTCGATCTGATCGTGCGTGACATAGACGATGGTGGTTCCGAGACGCTGATGCAGTTTCTTGATTTCGGTGCGCATCTCCACGCGCAGCTTGGCATCCAGATTCGAGAGCGGCTCGTCGAACAGATAGATCTGCGGCTCACGCGCCAAGGCGCGGCCCATGGCGACACGCTGACGCTGCCCACCCGATAATTGCGAAGGCTTGCGATCAAGCAGCGGCGTGATTTTCAGCAGCTCAGCCACGCGCGAGACCGCCTCTTCGCGCTGGGCCTTGGGCATCTTGCGCATTTCCAAACCAAAGGAAATGTTCTGGCGCACGTTCATGCTCGGATAAAGCGCATAGGACTGAAACACCATGGCGATATCGCGCTCGGACGGCGTATGCCAGGTCACATCGTCATCACCAATGCGGATCTCGCCACTGGTGACGGGCTCGAGCCCTGCGATGGTATTCATCAAAGTCGACTTCCCGCAGCCCGAGGGGCCGACCAGGATCAGGAACTCCCCGGAATCGATCGCCAGAGAAATATCCTTGAGTACCTGCGTGCTACCGAATGTCTTGTTGACGTGACGGATGTTCAAAGCGGACATAATGACCTCTGTAATCAACCCTTGACGGATCCCGCGGTCAACCCGCGCACGAAATATTTTCCGGCCAACACATACACCACCAGTGTCGGCAAAGCGGCGATCATGGCCGCTGCCATGTCGACGTTGTACTCCTTAACGCCGGTGGAGGTGTTGACCATATTGTTAAGTGCCACCGTCACCGGCTGCGAGTCGAAGCCCGCGAACGACACCCCAAACAAGAAATCATTCCAGATCTGAGTGAATTGCCAGATGACCGTCACGGTGATGATGGGACCCGATACCGGCAGCAGAATACGCCAGAAAATACGCCAGAACCCCGCTCCATCGAGCTTGGCGGCGGCGATCATTTCATCGGGTATCGACACGTAATAGTTACGGAAGAAAAGCGTCGTGAACGCGATGCCATACACCACATGTACAAGCACCAAGCCACTGGTGGAACTGGCCAGCCCCAACCAGCCCAACGTCCTCGCCATGGGCATCAGCACCACCTGGAACGGCACGAAGCAGCCGAACAGCAGCAGTGCAAAACACAGGTTCGCGCCGCGAAACCGCCATTTGGTCAACACGTAACCATTGAGCGCGCCCACGAAAGAGGAAATCGCCACGGCAGGGACGACGATGGCTATCGAATTGAGGAAGTAGCCCGACATGCCATTACAGCGCATACCGGTGCAGGCCGATCCCCACGCCTTGCTCCAGGCCTCGAAGGAGATCGTGCTGGGTAGCGACAAGAGGCCACCGGCACGAATGTCATCTAGGGGCTTCAGCGATGTCAGAAGCATGACCACGAGCGGTAATAGATACACCAGCGCCGCCACGATCAGTAGCGTATATAACCCAGTTCGCCAGAGCCGTGCCGAGGTCGTATGTCGACGTACCATGTTAGCCATGTCGCTGCCCTCGCAATTCGGAATACAGATACGGCACCAAGATTGCCAACACGCCGCATAGCATCATGATCGCGCTCGCCGACCCCAGGCCGATCTGTCCTCGTGTAAAGGTGTGTGCATACATGAAAGTGGCCGGCAGGTCGGTCGCGTAGCCGGGGCCGCCTCCCGTCAGCGCCATGACCAGATCGAAACTCTTGATGGCGATATGGGCGAGAATCATCACCGCGCTGAACACCACAGGACGCAGACTCGGCAGGACGATGCGCGTGTAGATACGCGGCAAACTGGCGCCATCCAACGCCGCTGCCTGAAAGAGGCTGTCGTCGATACTCCTTAGACCGGCCAGGAACAAGGCCATCACGAACCCGGACGCTTGCCATACGGCGGCAATCACCAGGGTGTAAATCGCCATGTCGCTATCGACGAGCCAGTTGAAGGTGAAGTCTTCGAACCCCCAGCCACGCACCATCGCCTGGATCCCCAATCCCGGATTGAGCAACCAGCGCCAGACGACACCGGTCACGATCAGGGAGAGTGCCATCGGATACAGGTAAATCGTGCGCAACGTACCTTCCTGTCGGATACGTTGATCGAGAAAAATCGCGAGCAGTAGCCCTATCACCAGACAGCTCACGATGAACAAGCCACCGAACACCACCAAGTTGGTGGCCGCCACGTGCCAGCGTTCATTGGCAAAGAGTCGTGCGTACTGCGCGAACCCCACGAAATCGTATTGCGGCAACATCCGCGAGTTGGTCAATGACAGCAGAAACGTCCAGAGCATGTAGCCATAGACGAAAAACAACGCCACCCCGAGCGAGGGTGCTATTACCAGACGGGGCAATACACGTTCAATATGGCCCGCCAGAGAGCGTCGGTGTCGTCGCTCTCCGGAAGCAGGCGCAGATACATTTGATGGCATCGACGATATCCTTTTGAAAAGACACGATTGCTCGCTACCGATTCAAGATTCGGCAGCGAGCAAAGACTCACCTCACTCGGCCGCGCGTATGGCGCTGACCAGTCGCTCCGAGGCGGTCTCGGCCTTCATGTCAGGATCATTGAAAAAGTTGGTGATGACATCGAACACCGCACCTTGCTGGCTGTCCGACACCGCCATGCCATGTGCCAGGCTGGGCACCAGCGCATCTTCGTCCAGGGCGACATCAAAGGCCTCACGCGACGCCTTGGCGCAGGCATCGAAATCGTCGAGGGAGACGTCCAAGCGCACCGGAATCGAGCCTTTGGCTTGATTGAACTGGACCTGGAAGTCCTTCGACAGCACGATACTCGCCAGGTCCCGTTGGGCCTGTTGCTGACCTTCATCGTCGACATCGAACATGGCCAAGCTATCGGTGTTGTAGGAGAACATGCTTTCGGTCATCGGCGGGGCAACGCATTCGTAGTCCTCGCCCGGCATCATGCCTGCGGCAGTGAACTCACCCTTAGCCCAGTCACCCATGATCTGCATGGCCGCCTTGCCATTGATGACCATCGATGTAGCGATGTTCCAGTCACGGCCGGCGATGTTGTCGTCCATCGTGCCGCGTAGCTTCTTGAAGGTCTTGAGCGACTCGATCATGGTGTCACTGGTCAACGCTTCAGGGTCCAGGTCGACGAACGCCTTGCGATAGAAATCGCCGCCCCCGATCCCCATCATGACCACTTCGAAAACGGTCGCATCCTGCCAGGGTTGTCCACCGTGAGCGAGCGGAATGTAGCCCGCCTCGCGAATCTTATCGGCAGCGTCAAAGAACTCGTCCCAGGTCTGCGGCACGTGATCGACGCCGGAGTCTTCCAGGACCTCGGGGTTGGCCCAGATCCAGTTGATACGGTGAATATTGACGGGGACTGCGGCATAGTGACCGTCGACTTTATCGGCGGCGACGATTTCCTCGGGAAGGAAGTCGTCCCACCCATCGGCTTCGGCGGCTTTATCGATATTACCCAGGAACCCCATATCGCCCCACTCTTGAATCAACGGGCCCTTGATCTGTGCCACAGCGGGAGGGTTTCCAGAGAGTGCGCGTGATTTGAGTACCGTCATGGCACTATCGCCGGCCCCGCCGGCAACCGCGAAATCTTTCCAGGTATGTCCCTTGTCCTCGAGTTTTTCCTTGAGAAGCTTGGCAGCCTTGGCTTCGCCTCCCGAGGTCCACCAATGGAGAACCTCAATTTCAGCAGCATTGGCCTGTCCCACGGCAGCAGCCAGCAAAGCACCTGCTGCGAGCGCATGGATCGTTTTCATGACGTAACTCCTTATGGTTGTTATCGCGACATGGGTCGCTCAATCACGAGGGGGGTCCTCGTGTCTTACCAGTCTCGGGAGCGGCCAGTGAAGCGTCGACGGGGCAAGGAAGGAAGACAGAAGGCCCGAAGCCCAGCACTGCTCACACTCGAAGGAATGGCGCCATCCGCGGCCGTTTTCGTTATTACGTCAGTCCCTCGTTGGCGACTATGAGCCAGCGGATCGAACGCCCCCGATACCTGGTTTCGAGCGTAGCGCATGCCAACATGCGTTTGGGTTTCCGAGTCTTACAAAGTCTTGGCGACATATTGCAGCTCTGTAATATTCAACGCCGCTTCCCTTCTCCGGAAGCTTAATGCGCCAAGGGTAGGCTTAGCCGGATACTCAACCCGCCTTCAGCGGATTCGCTCAAGTAGATCTCCCCACCGTGGGCACGCACGATATGCCGAGCAATGGCAAGCCCCAGACCACTACCGCCCGTGTGACGACTCCGGGAAGGCTCGAGCCGCACGAAGGGCTCGAAGACACGCTCCCGCTGTGCCTGGGGAATGCCCGGCCCATCGTCACTGATGCCGATGACAATATGCTCGCTATCCCGTTGAAGTGCGATATTCACATACTGCGCATAAAAAATGGCGTTCTCGATGAGATTGGCCAAGCAACGCTTGAGTGCCAAGGGCTTCGCTGATAACCACCCTGCTCGCCCCTCAAGATGGATCGAAGCGCCGTCATGTACGGCGAGATCTTCCATGATGTCTTTCACCAGAGCATCTATGTCGATTGCGGAGGTCGTCTCATGAAGGTCTAACCCTTTCACCGACGCCAAGGCCCCCTTCACCAACTGATCCATTTCATCCAGGGAGCGTATGAAAGCTTCGCGCTGATCGGCAGAATCGAGCATCTCGGCGCGCAGGCGTAAGCGTGTGATGGGTGTTTTAAGGTCGTGCGAAATGGCGGAAAACAAGCGCTCACGTTCCTCGACCTGATGACGAATTCGTTCACCCATGCGATTGAACGCCGCCGCCGTATCACGTAATTCACGTGGCCCGCGTTCGGCAAGGGGCGGCGATTCAAGGTCGTCCCCCAGACGTCTCGCCGCCTTGGCCAGGATCGAGAGCGGTCGTGTCGACCAACGTATTCCCCACAACGACAGGGCGATGACCGTCAGCAATACGACGATAGAGACGAAAAGTCGATCAGCGGATAGCCAAGTGGCGTCTTCAAGAGACTCCGCCATGGGAAGGGACGTCGCGACAAACAGCCAATTGCCCCCTTCGAGTGGCATTTGCACGACGAGAATGGGCGTCGATAATGGTGTGATAGCCAAGCTGCGGTGTGCCCAATGGGCGGGGAGCTCCGCAAGGGGGACTTCATTATTGAACACACGCAGATCGCTGGGCCGTGAAAATCCGATGTACATTTCGCGCTGCCCAAGCGCTTGCACGAGCCCATCTCGCAAAGTAGCGGCCACCATCTCACGCGTGTTGCCTCCACTCGTGCTCGGCAAGGGGATACGGTGATCGTTGACGCTGACGAAGAAGCGGGTCCCCCCCATATCGCGCAATTGATCGAGCACGATATGTCGATACTCATACGGCAAGGAATTGAAGTAACGTACGGTGGTGGCCAGACTCTCGGCGAGATGACGCGATAGGGTATCGAGCCTCGCCAGGCGCTCACGGTTTTCCTGCCAACTCCAGATGCCATAGCTGGCAATCTGCGCGCCTAAAACGCCTAGCAACATGATCAATACGAAGCGGCCCCTTAGGGTTCGTGGACGCCACCACCGCTTCACATCACAGATTCCACGGGAGTGGCCAGGACATAACCTGCCCCGCGTACGGTGCGGATCAATTGCGAATGCTGGGCATCTTCTCCCAGGCGCTGACGCAAGCGGCAGACGTGTACATCGATGGATCGATCCAGAGGCGGAGCACGACGTCCTCGACTCAGATCGAACAGGCGCTCGCGAGACAGAACCTGCTCGGGGTGATCAAGAAACACACCTAGCAGCTGATAATCCGCACCCGATAAATGACTCCGATTGCCCGCACCATCGATCAACTCACGCGTAATTCGGTCTAAGGACCAAGGTCCAAACCTTATAATACGTGTCGCCACAGCCGGCAAAGGTTTGACACGGCGCAATATCGCCTTGATGCGTGCCAGTAGCTCACGCGGGTTAAAGGGCTTAGCCAGGTAGTCGTCGGCCCCTAGTTCGAGCCCGAGAATACGATCGGTCTCATCCACGCTGGCGGTCAACATGATGATAGGCAAGTTGCTGTGGCGGCGAAGATCACGACAAAGCGACAAGCCATCCTCTCCCGGCATCATGATGTCGAGTATCAGCAAGTCGGGATCTTCATTACGTATCAAGGTCGATAAGGAATCGCCATCGCTCCCCAACACGACCTTGAAACCATGCTGCTCAAGGTAAGTTTGCAACAACTCACGAATTTCGACGTCGTCATCGATGACAGCTACTGTCGTATGATTCATTGTCATAGTGAGAGACGCTCCCTGCCGCTGCTTCCCAATTCGACAGAAGGCGCTGCGGATATTTGTTGGTTATCATCACGATTCTTTCTGAATGATGCGATGGCTTCCCCTGCGCATCAAGAGAATCAGGGAGCGACACGACCAAAGGGGGAGGAATATAACGTACATACGCAACATTGGCGGGTTTTATCGGCGCCTGGACGATACTCGACGTAGTAGCTTTTCATTCGTCGGAGTCAAACCCATTGTTTTTCAGGCCCCAAACGACAAAACCCCCGCCTCTTTCGAAGCGGGGGGTTTCGAATAAATGCCTGACGATGACGGGGCCGGCCATCCGGGACTCTCCATGGGGAAGGCCCTCAATGAATGAACCCCGACCAATGGCCGGGGTTCGAAATAAATGCCTGA
>NZ_JARANY010000249.1 GCF_029889885.1 Chromohalobacter sp. 296-RDG | reverse complement strand
GCCACGCGGAGGTCTCGTAATCGTCGCTCCCCAGGTAGTCGGGAGAGTAAATCGCTCCCGCGCCCAAACTCCCCTGCCAACCGCTGTCTTGTGCCTGGCTGGGACTTGCCATCGCCAACAGCGGCAGCCCCATGGCCAACGCCGCGTATCGATATCTTGCCTGCATAGTTCCGACTCCTTGGATGGGTTACATCACCATCGATGTATAGCCGTGTGAATCACTGCGGATGCGTACTCGCCAAAAGCTTTACATACAATATCGAAGGTATCTGTGCTATGCCAGCCTTCCATTGCCAAATAATTATTAGCAAGCTACATTCTTGCCATCATTCGCTTCAGGAACGTTTTCATGGCATCCCCTAAGCTGTTCTCGCCGCTCACGCTCGGCGAGCTCGAATTAGCCAATCGCATCGTCATTTCACCGATGTGCCAATACTCAGCCGACGATAACGGCAGCATGACCGACTGGCACAAGATTCATCTGGGGCATCTCGCCCTCTCAGGAGCAGGGCTGTTGATCGTCGAAGCCTCTGCCGTCGCGCCGGAAGGACGCATCACCTCCGGCGACGTGGGGCTTTACTCAGACGATAACGAACAGGCGATGGCGCGTGTACTCGAATCCGTTCGTGCCCACTCGCCGATGCCGCTCGGCATCCAGTTGGGCCATGCCGGACGCAAGGCCTCCTGCCAGGCACCCTGGGACGGCGGCGCCCAGCTAAGCCTGGACGAAGGCAGCTGGCAGACCGTGGCGCCTTCCGCCGTCGCGTATCAGGACGGGCAGCGTCCACCACAGGCAATGAGTCTTACTGATATCGAGCAGCTCAAGGCAAACTTCGTCGCCTCAGCCCAGCGCGCCGAGCGTCTCGGTTTCGAGCTGATCGAACTGCACGCGGCGCATGGCTATCTATTGCATGAGTTCTTGTCGCCGCTTTCCAACCAGCGCGATGACGAATAC
>NZ_JARANY010000248.1 GCF_029889885.1 Chromohalobacter sp. 296-RDG | reverse complement strand
AGCGCAGTGACGGTATTCGCGAACACATCGATGCTGATGTCATCCAGCGCCTGGTGCTCGCCATACCACAAGCTGAGATCGCGTACGCGTACGCTCAGGTTTTCTTCAACGTTTTCGTTGCGTGTTACCGGCTGCCCCTTGTCGGGCGTCGGCGCGTCGCTATATTGGTCGCGCACGGCATCATCCGGCGCCGGAGACTGATCTTGCTGAGTCTGAAAGTTTTGCAGGGTCGTGTCGTTCATGGCGATGAGTCCTGTCGGAAGTCGCTTACCAGCGACGTTCGAATTTGTTGCGTAGCCACACGGCGAGCGCATTGAGAAAGATCAGCACCGCCAGAAGCACCAAGATGCCGCCCGCCGTCTTCTCGGCGAAGGCGCTATTCGGCTCACTGGCCCAAGTGAATATCTGCGCCGGCATGACCGTCGAGGCGCCCGTGATCGAGATCGACGCATCGGGAATGAAGGCCACCATGCCCACGATGATCAGCGGTGCGGTCTCGCCCATGGCCTGCGCCAGGCCGATGATCGATCCCGTCAGAATGCCCGGCAGCGACACCGGCAGCACGTGATCGCGCACCACCTGCCAACGTGAACACCCCACGCCAAATGCCGCATGACGGATACTATCCGGCACACTGCGAAGTGCCGCACGCGTCGAGATGATAATCACCGGCAGCGTCATCAGTGCCAGGGTCAGCCCGCCTACCAACGGAGAGGAACGAGGCACCCCGAAGAAGCTGATATAAATTGCCAGCCCCAGCAGGCCGAACAGGATGGAAGGGACGGCCGCCAGGTTGTTGATATTGATTTCGATGATCTGGGTCAGTTTGTTGTCGGGGGCGAATTCCTCGAGATAGACGGCCGTCATCACGCCCACCGGAAAGCATACCGCCATGGTGACCAGCATGGTCATTACCGTCCCGATAGCCGCCGAGGCAATCCCCGCCATCTCCGGC
>NZ_JARANY010000247.1 GCF_029889885.1 Chromohalobacter sp. 296-RDG | reverse complement strand
CCTGAACGAACTAGTTTAAGCTGGCATCGCCATTATAGGAGCCGCCGGCATCAGTAACATTGTGCCCGCCACTTGTGTCGTCATAACCTGACGGGTTGGCCACAGCAGCGACTTCTTTGTCGGCATCGACGCGCTGATAGGAGCCGTAGACATCGCCGAAGCCATAGCCGTACCGAGCGCCCAAGGCATAGCGCATGATGTCACCGCTTTCACCGCCATAATCGGCGTCGGTATTTTCGACCTTGGCGGACACACGCAGCGCGTCCATGGTGTACTGAGCGTTCAGGCCATAGGCCTTCGCTTCGATGTCATTACCACCATCGGTGCTTTCAAGCGTATAGTTGTCGAGATCGTCATAGACGGCCGCGAGGGAGAACGCGCCAGCGGTATACTTCAGACCACCGAAGAAGGAAGCGTTCGACCCCTGGTTTTCGTAATTTCTGCCAAAGTCGTCACTACCGCCGAACTCACCTTCAGCATCGCCCTTGTACTGCGTACCGACAGCGAATTGCAGGCCTCCCAGTGACGGCGAGACGTACTGAAGTTTGTCACCTTCACGGTCTGCGTCCGCACCCAGGCCATTATCGCCGTACACGTTACCCAAATCCGCAGTGGAATCGGTGACGTCGAAATATTCGTTGTTGGAGATCGGATCCTGAACCCAGTCATCGATCAGCGGATCCCAGGAACCGACACGGGCATCACCGAAGTTACCCTTCAGCCCCATGTAAGCCTGGTCGCCGGTATCCAGACCACCATCGATCTTGGACTCGTCGGCATCGTGCTCGAACTCGGCCTTGAAATAGCCGGTCAGGCCCGGATTGATGATGTGCTGACCAGCGATACCGACGGTAGAGCCGTTGTCGAACAGCTCGTCTTCGGAGCTGCCGTCAATATTATCTACAGACTTGTAGGCAATCTGGATGTTGCCGTACAGGTCGAGCTGTGTGCCGTCT
>NZ_JARANY010000246.1 GCF_029889885.1 Chromohalobacter sp. 296-RDG | reverse complement strand
GTTGTATCGGTAACTCCAAACAATACTTAACCTAGCTTAATTTAACGTCGTTCAACATAGCGCTACACGAAAGGCGTAGACACGAAACGCCCGCGCCGGTGTGAGCGGCGTAGGCGTGGGGTTCAGCCGTGCGGGTGGTTCAGGAGGGGAAGCTGAACTGGGCGGTTTCCTGATCGCTGCGCTTCGGCAAGCGTTGGGAGATGGCTTTGCGGCGGGTGTAGAAGCGCACGGCGTCGGGGCCGTAGGCGTGCAGGTCGCCGAACAGGGAGTCTTTCCAACCGCCGAGGCTGTGGCAGGCGGCTGTCGACCACCAACGCGGCGCCCTTTTCCTTTATTCCATCGCTTAGCTTCCATACCTTGACCTGTGACCAGGTAGGCATGTCGATTTGACGATTCCTGTCTTTCTGTTTACTTTGTTCAAAATGTTCAATACACACAAAATTTCTGAGCATGCCATGCAGAAAACTGACACACAGCGCCTGGAAGAAGCGCGCGATGTAATGATCAGCGCCCTCGCCCAGAGCATGGTGGCCTACGGTGTCACACCCTCAGTGGGACGGATCTACGCCGTGCTCTATTTCTCTGCATCACCGCTGACGCTGGACGACATAAAGGACGAGGTCGCCATGAGCAAGGCGAGCGTCAGTACCGGTGTCCGCGAACTGATTGATACCGGCATGGTGGTGAAGGTGTGGAAGAAAGGCGATCGCAAGGACCATTACATTGCCGAAAAGGACTTCTTCAAGAATTTCCTGAGCTTCATGGTCAAGATGCTGCGCCTGGAACGCGGAATCATTAACAAGGCGGTCGAGCAGACCGAGCCAGTAATGCGCGAGATCGCCGATCACGGGACGGACAGCGAGGCCAGAGAAGTAGCTGCAAAAGACCAGGCACTGGTAAGCGGCTCGAAAGCTTACCTGAACTGGATCACGCAACTGGCCAATGCCATGGAATCA
>NZ_JARANY010000245.1 GCF_029889885.1 Chromohalobacter sp. 296-RDG | reverse complement strand
TATCCCATTCTCTGCTTCACTTTGGTCGGTAAAGTCGAGAGGGTACCGGCGCTGGCCCTCCTTCCTCTACCTGGCGGTCCAAAGTGCTGCGGTTATTCTATGAATCCAGGATACTCAACTGACCCTGCTGGCCAGTTACCAGAAGGATGACGGTACGCCTAAAAATCCCTTTAAGCTTGCGTACGGCACGCTGGAAGATACTCCCTATGGGAAAGTCGATCCTGAAACTAATTATGGTGCTTCAGACTACGATAAAGATGAGCATACCCAGTTCGGTATCGGTTATGAATTTCAGCACCAGCTTGATGACACTTGGAAGTTCGAGCAAAACTTTCGCTATAGTCACTTAGATCTGGATCTGCGTAGTACGTACCTGATGTCGTCTCTCAACGAGGGAAGTACACGGTTAGCTGATCGTGGTCATCTACAGCGTGACGGTGAGATCGACAGCTTTACCATCGATAACCGTATGGTCGGGAAGTGGTATACTGAACGCATGGAAAATACGTTGTTGTTCGGTGTCGACTATCAGGACCTGAGCCTTGATGGTAAGGAATATGACAATTACACCTACGATACTGTTGATATTTTCAATCCTGATACAACCGCTACGCCGGTGCCTGACAGCCAACTGATAGGCCGGCAGATCGATAAACAGCAGCTTGGTGTTTATGTACAGGATCAACTGCGCATCGATGATCGCTGGGTGCTGCTGGGTAGTGTTCGTCATGACAGCGCCGATGTTAAGAATACGAATCAGGACACCGATGTCACAGTTGATGAGACCCAGTCCGAGACCTCTTTCTCCGGCGGCCTGATGTACTTGGGTGACAACGGAGTGAGCCCGTATCTTAGCTATACCGAGTCGTTCAGGCCGCAAGCTCAGACTGACGCTCAGGGTGCGGTTTTCGAAGAAATCGAAGGTAAACAGTGGGAGGCGGGGGTCAAGTACGCGCCTTCTTCC
>NZ_JARANY010000244.1 GCF_029889885.1 Chromohalobacter sp. 296-RDG | reverse complement strand
CACGGGACGGACAGCGAGGCCAGAGAAGTAGCTGCAAAAGACCAGGCACTGGTAAGCGGCTCGAAAGCTTACCTGAACTGGATCACGCAACTGGCCAATGCCATGGAATCAGGAGAGATCTTCGAACATTATCCCCGGCCCGAGCGCGATGAGCCGCTACCGGACCACACCCCCCTCCAAGAGAACGCCAAGCATGAAGACAAGTGAAACCGCCCTGGTAGTGATTGATCTGCAGAAGGAGAGCGGCTTTGGTCTGCTCGGGCTGGATGGTGTCGTGCGCAACACTCAGCGCATGATCGGAGCCTGCCGAGCGGCTGGTATCCCGGTCATCTACACACGCCAAATCAACCGACACGACGGTGTCGGACTCTCGCTAGATGAGCCACGCCATGCCAGCGGCGAACCACAATTCTACGCCGATAACCGCGATAGCATCGAGATCATCGAGGCGGTCCAGCCTCAAGACACGGACATTGTGATCGACAAATATCGCTGGAGCGCTTTCTTTGAAACCAGCCTGGACCTGATGCTGAAAAGCCTCGGCGTCAAGCGGCTGATCATCGGCGGTGTAGTAACGGACGGTTGCTTGATGACATCCGTGTTCGACGCTTACTTCCGCGATTACCGCATCCATTTGGTCCACGACATGTGTACCGCCTCTAACGAGGGCGCCCACATGGCTGCGATGACCCTCATGGCGAACTGGGTCTACTCCCTGGAAGTGCTGGATACCGACAACATGATCCAGTGTCTGGAAGGACACCAGTATGCCGCCTGGCATTCAGACAAGGTCGATGCCTTGCCGTTTACCCCGGACACCCTGCGCGAAACCTTCGCCACGCTAACATCACCTACCACTGAGCAGTGATCAGGGCGAGTTTGGCCACAGATACTGTGGAAAGCACATGAAATTAATAACCGTCTCCACGACGTTGCTAACTTCTACATTGATCGCTGCAGGTGCCCATGC
>NZ_JARANY010000243.1 GCF_029889885.1 Chromohalobacter sp. 296-RDG | reverse complement strand
GCTGTGTCTTTATTTACTCGAATCCTCCTTGTGTGCCATTCAAACCCCTTTCCTTCGCCAAGCTCACCAACAGCTACCGTCTTAGCTATCCCGCTAAGTACGAGTGACGATTCTCCGTAGACAATATCTCCCTCTTGAAGTGTGTACTTTTCCAGCATGCTGCTGGGTATAGGGGCTTTTCTAAGCTCTTGGTTTTGAAGCACATCAATTGAATAGAGCGATGAAACCCCGAGCATTGGGGTGCCTCGACCATAATTTGATTTTGGTGTATATAGTCCTGAGTTGTGCTCGAGTATCAGCTCTGACAGCTTGCTAGTATCCCAAGGCTTGGGAATCAGCCCCAACGGCGACTCCTTATAGAGCTCCGGCGCCTGCACGGGGCTGGGGCGGAGCCGGCCGCTCTCGTCGATGCCGCGGGTCAGCAGGTCGTGGAGCAAGCCCTCCTTGACCTTCTCCAGCTTGGCGATCAGCGCCTCGGTTTTCTGGATCTGGGTATCGAGGGTGTCGAGAACTTCCGCCACACCCACTTGCTCATCAAGGGGAGGAAGGTGAAGCGGGATTTCAGCAATTTTTTTCTTGTTAAGGGTCGCTCCTTTTACGGCACTGTCAGTTACGACCTTATCTGCTGCTCTTGGAATAGCATGATACAGCCACCGCGAATCCAACTCGCCCGGGATAGGCTTAAAAAAAGCGATGGCTTCGTTGCAGTACATGGAAGTTTTTGTGATGCCTGCTCGCCCGATGCTCAGCTTGAAACTCATTACAGTCGAGTCGGGGGGTATGATTTTTACATTGCTGGAAAGGGCGCCTAGCTCGGTAATATGCTCTTTTGACCTCCAGAGAAATTTTGATTTCAAGTCAGAAATAGCCAGCCATGGCGAACCACTGGGTGGTGTCGCCCAGAACTCTGGCTGATTTCTTGAAGGGGTTCCGCCGATGAAAAAGTCACAAACGTCGGAAAGCTGACACCGGACCCACTCAGACATACCCC
>NZ_JARANY010000242.1 GCF_029889885.1 Chromohalobacter sp. 296-RDG | reverse complement strand
GCCTACCACGGCGATACCGCCGGCTGCATGGCGGTATGTGATCCCGAGGAAGGCATGCATTCGCTGTTCGCGGGCTTCCTGCCGCAGCATTACTTCGCTCCGGCGCCCACGGCCAGCTTCGAGGCCGGCGAGGATGAGGTTCAAGCCGACCTCGACGCCCTGCGCGGCGTGCTGGGGGCCCATCACGAGGAGATTGGTGCATTGCTGATGGAACCACTGCTGCAGGCGGCCGGCGGGCTCAACATGATCTCTCCCCACTACCTGCGCGGCGCCCGGGCACTGTGCGACGAATTCGACGTGCTGCTGATCTTCGACGAGGTGGCCACCGGCTTCGGCCGCACCGGCAAGATGTTCGCCGCCGACCACGCCGACGTGACGCCGGACATCATGGTGCTCTCCAAGGGGCTCACCGGCGGCTATCTGGGCCACGCCGCGACGCTGGCCACCGATCGCGTGCACGACGCCTTCATAGGCGACAGCGAGCTGCACGCCTTCATGCACGGCCCCACTTTCATGGGCAACCCGCTGGCCTGTCGCGTCGCACTGGAGAGCCTGGCAGTGTTCGAGGAGGACGACTACCTGGGCCGTATTCAGGCGCTCAACGACGTGCTGTGCGAGGAACTGCTCGACGATGCGGAGCTGCGCGCGCACCCGGACGTGGCCGACGTGCGCGTACTGGGTGCCACCGCAGTGATCGAAGTCCACGATGCCGAAACCCTCGAAGGCGTGGCCGGGTTCGCCCGACGCCAGGGCGTATGGCTGCGTCCCTTCGGCCACTGGCTGTACACCATGCCGGCCTACATCACTTCGAGTAACGACTTGCGCCGCATCACCGATGTCATGAAGCATTGGTTTACCGCACGTCACGTCCCCTCGACCTCACAGTGAAGTCGTGGCTCACTCCATGAAGACGCGGATTACGTCTTGGCCCATCGGCAATGTTAACCTATCGAGCTCATGTGCCCTTTCATTCATCGGCACCGCGCATTCCGC
>NZ_JARANY010000241.1 GCF_029889885.1 Chromohalobacter sp. 296-RDG | reverse complement strand
GCCTACCACGGCGATACCGCCGGCTGCATGGCGGTATGCGATCCCGAGGAAGGCATGCATTCGCTGTTCGCGGGCTTCCTGCCGCAGCATTACTTCGCTCCGGCGCCCACGTCCGGCTTCGAGGCCGGCGAGGATGAGGTTCAAGCCGACCTCGACGCCCTGCGCGGCGTGCTGGAGGCCCATCATGAGGAAATAGGCGCCCTGCTGATGGAGCCGCTGCTGCAAGCGGCCGGCGGGCTCAACATGACCTCGCCTCACTATTTGCGTGGCGCCCGCGCGCTGTGCGACGAATTCGATGTGCTGCTGATCTTCGACGAGGTGGCCACCGGCTTCGGCCGCACCGGCAAGATGTTCGCCGCCGACCACGCCGACGTGACGCCGGACATCATGGTGCTCTCCAAAGGACTCACCGGCGGCTACCTGGGCCACGCCGCGACGCTTGCCACCGATCATGTGCACGCCGCCTTCATCGGCGACAGCGAACTGCACGCCTTCATGCACGGCCCCACTTTCATGGGCAATCCGCTGGCCTGTCGCGTCGCGCTGGAGAGCCTGGCAGTGTTCGAGGAGGACGACTACCTGGGCCGTATTCAGGCGCTGAACGACGTGCTGCGCGAGGAGCTGCTCGACGATGCGGAGCTGCGCGCGCACCCGGACGTGGCCGACGTGCGCGTACTGGGCGCCACCGCGGTGATCGAAGTCTACGATACCGAAATCCTCGAGGGCGTGGCCGGGTTCGCCCGACGCCAGGGCGTATGGCTACGTCCCTTCGGCCATTGGCTGTACACCATGCCGGCCTACATCACTTCTAGTAACGACTTGCGCCGCATCACCGATGTCATGAAGCATTGGTTTAACGCACGTCACGTCCCCTCGACCTCGCAGTGAAGTCGTGGCTCACTCCATGAAGACGCGGATTACGTCTTGGCCCATCGGCAATGTTAACCTATCGAGCTCATGTGCCCTTTCATTCATCGGCACCGCGCATTCCGC
>NZ_JARANY010000240.1 GCF_029889885.1 Chromohalobacter sp. 296-RDG | reverse complement strand
GGAAGAAAGCGTCCTCGACAGCGTCAGCGATGCCATCGGCTCGGCCAAGTCCATGGTCGTGCAAGCCGGTAACGGTACCTTGAGCGATGCCGACCGTGAGTCGCTGGCGTCTGACCTCGAGGGCACGTTCGAAACCCTGGTGGGGCAGGCCAATACCACTGATGGCAACGGTACCTATCTGTTCAGCGGTTACGAGGACAACGCCAAGGCTTTCTCGCGCACCAGTCACGACGGCAGTGTCGATACCGTTAGTTACAAGGGTGACGATAACGTCAAGCATCAGAAAATCGATGCCGAGCGGTCGATGGCCACCAGCGACACGGGCGCCGATGTGTTCACGAAATTCTCGTCGGGTAGCGAGTATATCGCCGAAGCCGGCGAGGGGAATACGGGGAGTATGACGTTCTCGGGGCCTGATGTCCGTGATGCCGATGCCGAAGGCTACGGTGATTCTTATGAGGTCTCGTTCGCTGAGAATGACGGTGACCTCGAATATACCGTTACCAACGCCAACACTGATGAAGTGACAACGGCTGAGTACACTGATGGCGAGACCATCGAATTCGGTGGCCTGGCACTTACGATGGAAGGTGAGCCGGCAGACGGCGATTCGTTGAGCGTCACGCCGGGTGCTGATATGAGCCAAGAGCAGGCCAGCCTGTTCAAGACCCTCGGCGATACCATCAATGCCCTGCGTCAGCCCGTCGAGACCGATGCCGATCAGGCCGCGCTGGACAACACCCTGTCTACCGCGAGCCGCAAGTTGGATGCCTCGCTGGATAACGTGCTGACCACCCGGGCCTCTGTCGGCGCACGCATGAATGAGCTTGACGCCCTGGACGATGTCGGCGGTAACCGCGAGATTGCTTACGAGCAGACGCGATCCGATCTGGTCGATCTGGATTACAACTCGGCAATCTCGGATTACATGCTGAGTAAAGTCGGGCTCCAGGCATCACAGAAATCGTTTGCCGATATCCAGCAGATGTCCCTG
>NZ_JARANY010000024.1 GCF_029889885.1 Chromohalobacter sp. 296-RDG | reverse complement strand
TATCGACCACGGGCAACTCATCCCCGGCGGTATCGTCCTGCGGCTCTTGCGCCGGTGCTTCGCCAGGTGGTGCGGGAAGCGCCGTGGGATGAGGCTCGGGCGCGGAATGAGGCTCGGGCGCGGAATGAGCGATTGTACCCAGGTGGTGCTCGAGAATGGCATTCAGTGCCGGTTCGCGGATGGGTTTGATCAAGCAGTCGCTCATGCCGACGTGCAGGAGCTGTTGACGCTCTTCTTCGAGCGCATGCGCGGTCAGCGCTACGATGGGCCGCCGCTGCCAGTCGTCGCCTAGCGCGCGGAGCGCTTTCATGGCGTCTACGCCGTTCATGCCGGGCATCTGGATGTCCATCAATACCAGCGCAATGGACTCGCTTTGCGCCATCGCCAGCGCTTCCTCGCCGCTTCCGGCGAGTAGCGGTGACAAGCCGCGGTCCTGCAATAGCTCCTTGACCAGCAGGCGGTTGGAGGGCGTGTCATCGACGACCAGCACTTTGCCGCTCGGCGCTGGCGATGGAGTCTCCGCTGGTGCGTGCGCCGGCTCGCCCTCGACCATCAGCAAGGCGTTGATGGCATTGCCCAGGCCGCGTCGCGACACGGGCTTGGTGGTGATCTCGCCGCCGTGGGGGAGCGCCAGGTCGGGCAGCTCGAAGGGATCGGCATTGATCAGCAGCAGCCCGGGGCACGCGCAGTGATTCAGCGCTTCGCGCCAGGCGGTGATCTCGCGAGGTCGCAAGTCATCCTGGGTCAGCCCCAGCAACAATAGGTCGATCTCCGGTGGTGGGTTCGTGCAGGCATCCCGCGAGGGCAGTGGCACGACGTGAGCATCCCAGCGCTCGAGCAGGTGCGTGAAGGCTCGCCGGGTGGCGGCGTGGGGTTCGAACAGGCCGACGCGATAGCCGCCCAGATTCAACTCGGGCAGACGCTCGCGCTGTTGCGTCGCGATCAGCGTCAGCGAAAACGTGAAGGTCGTGCCTTCGCCGCTTTCGCTTTCGACATCGATCTCGCCGCCCATCTGCTCAACCAGGCGCTTGCTGATCATCAGCCCCAGCCCGGTACCGCCGTATTGGCGCGAGCGGCTGGCATCGCCCTGACTGAAGGCCTGGAAAAGTCGCTCGCGGCTTGCCAGATCGAGGCCGATTCCCGTATCGCGGACGCTGATGTGCAGCTTGGTGTTGGTGGTGCTGAGCTCATCGAGCATGACGCGTACCACGACCTCGCCGCGCTCGGTGAACTTGACGGCATTATTGACCAGGTTGGTGAGCACCTGTTTGATGCGCAGGGGGTCGCCGAGCAATTGATCGGGCACATCGTCGTAGACCAGTCCCAGCAGATGCAGGCTCTTGCGCTGGGCGTTGGGGGCCTGAAGGCCGAGGACCTCGTCGATCAGGGCGACCATGTCTATCGGTACGGTTTCCAGTTCGAGCTTGCCGGCCTCGATCTTGGAGAAATCCAGCACATCGCTGATCAGCGAGAGGAGATTGTCCGAGGCGGTTTGCACTTGTTCGAGCCATTCGCGCTGGCGGCTGTCCAGTGCACTTCGTCCGAGCAGTTGGCAGAAACCGATGATGCCATTGAGTGGCGTACGAATTTCATGGCTGATATTGGCCAGGAACTGGGACTTGATGCGATTGGCTTCCAGCGCGCGGCGATGGGCCATGTCGAGCTCTATGTTCTTGACCTCGATGGTTTCCATCGACTCGCGCAAATCGAAGGTCGTCTGATCGATTTGCGCCTGGGTGTCCTCGCGCAGCCGCATCATATGATCGCCCAGGGCGTTGAGCTGGTGCCCCAGCGTGGCCAGTTCACGCGCACCACGAGGCTTCAGGCGGGCGCTGTAATCGCCGCCGTTAAGGCGTTCGAGCAGGTCGATCTGATGTTGCAGCGGCCGGGTCAGGCGGCGGCTCAGCGGGTAAGCGAGCAAGAACAGCAGCAGGCCCAGCACCAAACCGGCCATGCCGTGGCCGGCCAGCTGGCGATAAAAGGCCAGCGTCAGCGCGGTGGTGCCCAGATCGACATCCAGCCAGTAGGCCGTGGGCGCGTTCGCTGTTTCCGAGTCCATATTGACCGTACCCAAGGGTTGTAGCCAGTGCCAGCGTTGCGCGTGCCCCTGCAATGTACCCTGGGCTGGTAGCGGTCGCGCGGGGGCGGGCTGCGTTTCGCCGAGGCTGAGCACGGCCTCGCCATCGCCGTCGCGAACGCTGACGGCGTGGATCACATCGATATCCAGCAGATGTTGGGCCAACTGGCGGAGGTGTTCGTCACGCCCTTCCTCGAGCGCCAGCGTGAAGGCCGGCGCCAGCGTCGTGGTGACATCATCGACGCGTGTGGCGAGTGCCTGACGCGCCTCCTGGCGCCCGGCATAGATATCGTATGTCCCATAGGCGATTCCCACGCCCAGTGGCAAACCCAGCAATAAAAGCAGCAAGCGCAGCCTTAGTGACATTCCGACCGCTCCCTTCGTGTTCCCCATCGGCAGTATGCCACACTCAGCGGGTTCGCCTGTCGCCGACGGGCCGTCCCGGATATAATTGGACGCATCGAATAACCCACGAATGCGTTTTGACGCGACGCGCATCGCTCACGCCCGGCGTATCGATGGGGGTCGCGGTCAGCAAAGGATGAATCCATGCAATTTCCCACTCTCGCGGATGTGGTCGGCCACACGCCGCTGGTGCGTTTGAACCGGCTGAAGGCAGGTCATGGCAACACGCTACTGGCCAAGCTCGAAGGCAACAACCCGGCGGGTTCGGTCAAGGATCGTCCGGCTCTATCGATGCTAGGAGAAGCCGAGGCGCGTGGCGAGATCAGTCCTGGCGATACCCTGATCGAGGCGACCTCGGGCAACACTGGCATCGCGCTGGCCATGGCGGCGGCGATCAAGGGCTACCGCATGTCCTTGATCATGCCCGAGAGCGCTTCCAGCGAGCGCAAGCAGGCGATGGCCGCTTATGGCGCGCAGTTGATTGAGGTCAGCAAGGACGCAGGCATGGAAGGCGCGCGTGACCTGGCCGACGAAATGATCGCGCGCGGTGACGGAAAGCCGCTCAATCAGTTCGCCAATACCGATAATTCATTGTCGCATTATCGCACCACCGGGCCGGAGCTCTGGGAGCAGACCGACGGGCAAATCACCCATTTCGTCAGTTCGATGGGTACCACCGGCACTATCATGGGCGTTTCGCAGTATCTCAAGGAGCAGCGTTCCGACGTTCAGATCGTCGGCCTGCAACCCGCCGATGGCGCCAGCATCGCCGGTATTCGTCGTTGGCCGCGTGAGTACCTGCCGAGCATTTTCGATGCCTCAAGGGTTGATGTCACCCTGGATATCGGCCAGCAGGAAGCCGAGGAGCATATGCGTCTGCTCGCCCGCGAAGAAGGCATTCTGGCGGGGGTCTCTTCCGGTGGTGCGCTCGCCGGCGCGCTGCGGATTGCCGAGCAGGTGGAAAACGCGGTGATCGTGTTCATCGTCTGCGACCGGGGCGATCGTTATCTATCCACCGGTTTGTTTGCCCCGGAGCGCTGAGATGGCGATGCTGGGCAAACGGCGCCCACCGCGCGCCGCCACAAACCGTGTGCGTAGAGAAAATGGGACGAATGCGCCGCGTAGTGGCGAGTCGGCAGATACGTTGACCATCGAGCGCCTGGCGCATGATGGTCGTGGCGTGGCACGCGACCCGCATGGCAAGACGGTGTTCGTCGATCAAGCGCTCCCCGGCGAGTGTATGCGCATCGCCGTGCATCGTCAGCGCAAGCGCTTCGATGAGGCGCATGTCGTCGAGTGTCTCGAACCCTCTCCACAGCGGGTGACACCGCCTTGCGCATACTACGGGCGTTGCGGCGGTTGTGACTTGCAGCATCTGGCGCTCGCAGAGCAGCGCACCCATAAACAGCGCACGCTCGAGGAACTGTTCACGCGTCAGGGGCTCGACCTCCCCGAGGTGCAGCGCTTGGCTGGCGAAGGCCTGGGCTATCGGCGTCGCGCTCGCCTGGGCGTCAAATGCGATGCCGAGGGAACGCCGCATCTCGGCTTTCGAGCACGGGGCAGTGAACACTTGGTCGATATCGACGACTGCATGGTGCTCGAGCCCGCACTCTCGGACTTGATTGCGCCGCTGCGCGAATGCCTGACCACGCTGGAGGCGCCACGCCGCGTTGGCCACATCGAACTGCTCGCCACCGCCGAAGGCGCCTGTGTGGTGATACGTCAATTGCGCGATGTGCCCGGTGACGAAGCCCGTTGGCAAGGTTTCGCCGCCGAACGCGATATCACTCTGATCTGGCAAGTGGGGCGTGACTCACCCACGCGGCGCTGGCTGCATGCGCCGTTTGGCGAGACGCTGCACGTCACGCTGACGCTGGACGATACCACCTTGCAATTGGGATGCGCGCCGGGCGATTTCCTGCAGATCAACGCCGAGGTCAATGCCCAGTTGGTACGCACGGCGCTACGCTGGCTTGCACCACGAGGGCACGAACGGGTGCTCGATCTGTTCGCCGGCGTGGGCAACTTCACGCTGGCGCTATCGCCGCATGTGGCGGCGATCAGCGGCATCGAAGGCAGCCCGGCGATGGCCGAGCGCCTGGCCGACAACGCGCGCCGTGCCGGTTTGCACCATGTCGAGGCACATCAGATCGATCTGACCACGCGCATGCCCGATGTCGACGATGTCGACTGGGTCGTGCTCGACCCGCCACGTGGCGGTGCCGAAGCGCTGTGTCGGGGGCTTGCCGAGCAGCCAGTGGAAAAGGTGCTGTATGTGTCGTGCGATCCCGCCGCGCTGGCGCGGGATATGGCACATCTTGTGCAAGGTGGTTACCGCATCGAACGTGCCGCGGTGGTCGATATGTTTCCGCACACCGCACACTTGGAGTCCATGCTGTTGCTGACCCGCGAGTCGTCGCGCGGTCGGTCCATGTCCGTAGAAAGGGAAGATCATGGTCAAGGTCCGTGAAGACCAGCCGCTGACGCAGACCGGCGATGTCGATATCGCATTGTGGTTGCAGCGCCTCCAGGACGATATCGCACTACGCGATGTCGCGGAGATGCACGAGGCCTGCGAGCTTGCCCGACATCTGGCCTGTAACGCCGAGAAACCGCACCACAATTGGGCCGAGCCGGCTTCGAGCTTCCGTACCGGTCTGGAAATGGCCGATATCCTCGGCGAGCTCAAGCTCGATCAGGCGATTCTCGAAGCGGCAGTACTGTATCGCGTGGTGCGCGAAGGGCTGATCACGCTGGAGGCCATCGAGAAACGCTTTGGCTCGGAAGTGGCCTCGCTGATCGACGGTGTGCTGCACATGGCAGCGATCAGCCAATTGCAAGCGCCGCGTCAGGGGTTATCGCAGCACAATCAGCAGGAAAACCTGCGCAAGATGCTGGTGGCGATGGTCGACGACGTACGCGTCGCCTTGATCAAGATCGCCGAGCGTACCTGTGCGCTGCGCATGGTGCGCGATGCGCCGCGCGACAAGCGTCTGCGGGTGGCGCGCGAGGTCTTCGATATATACGCGCCGCTGGCCCACCGCCTGGGTATCGGGCAGCTCAAGTGGGAGCTCGAGGACCTGTCGTTCCGCTATCTGCAAGAGAGCGATTACAAGATCATCGCCAAGCAGCTGGCCGAGAAGCGCCTCGACCGTGATCGCTACATCCATGACGTGGTGGAAAACATCAAGGGATTGCTCGATCAGCAAGGCATCCAGCAATACGATGTCGATGGCCGTGCCAAGCATATCTATTCGATCTGGCGCAAGATGCAGCGCAAGCACATTGACTTCTCGCAGGTCTACGACGTGCGCGCGGTGCGCGTTCTGGTGCCGGAAGTCGCCGACTGCTACACCGCATTGGGCATCGTGCATTCGAACTGGCATCACGTGCCGCATGAATTCGACGATTACATCGCCAACCCCAAGCGCAATGGCTACCAATCGCTGCACACCGCCGTGATTGGCCCTGAAAACAAGGTACTGGAGATTCAGATCCGTACCTTCGCCATGCACGAGGAGGCCGAGCTCGGTGTCTGTGCCCACTGGCGTTACAAGGGCCACGATGTCGACTCGAAAAGCCGCAGCTACGAGGAGAAGATCGCCTGGTTGCGCCAGGTGCTCGAATGGCAGGAAGAAGTCGGCGAGCTGGGCGACTTGAGCGAGGGGCTCACCAGCGATGTGGCGCCGGACCGTATCTACGTCTTTACACCGGACGGCCATGTCATCGACATGCCCAAGATTGCCACGCCCATCGATTTCGCCTATCGCGTGCACACCGAGATCGGTCATCTTTGCCGGGGCGCCAAGGTCGATGGCCGCATCGTGCCATTGACCTATCAACTCGAAACCGGGCAGCAGGTCGAGATCCTCACCGCGACCAAGGGCGGGCCGAGTCGTGACTGGCTCAATCCTAACCTTGGCTTCGTCAAGACCTCGCGGGCGCGGGCCAAGATCCAGTCGTGGTTCAAGTACCAGGCGCGTAGCCAGAACATCGAGGAAGGCCGCAGCCTGTTCGAGAAGGCATTCAAGCGGCTGGACATCGAGGGCGTGGATTTCGATGCCCTGGCGCAGGCCGTCAATTACCAGACGGTCGACGACATGTATGCCGCCATCGGTGGCGGCGATCTGCGCATCGGGCAAGTGCTGCACCAGGCGCAGCAACTCTTCGGCGATACTGACGATCAGGAACAACTAGACCGTCTGCTGGCCAAGCCGCGTCGCTCGTCCAAAGCGGCGGTGGACGACATCACCGTGCTGGGGGTCGGCAATCTCAAGACCTCGATGGCCAATTGCTGCCATCCGGTACCCGGCGATCAGATCGTCGGCTATATCACTCAGGGGCGCGGCGTGACCATCCACCGTCAGGACTGTCCCAATATCCTGCAGCTACGCGCCGAGGAGCCGCGACGTATCGTCGATGTCGAGTGGGGCAATGCCAGCGCTCAGTATCCGGTGGATATCGAGATCGAAGCCTGGGATCGCTCGGGGTTGTTGCGCGATGTCACGCATATTCTGACCAGTGATCGCCTCAATGTGCTGTCGGTCAATACGCTGACCGATAAGCACGATAATCTGGCGCGTATGAAGATCACGCTGGAAGTCGACGGTCTCGAAGCGCTGGAACGCATCTTTTCGCGCATTCAGCAGTTGCCCAACGTCATTGATGTCAAGCGGCTGCGCAGTGGAGGAGGCAAGAAGGCATGAACAACGCATCCATGCGTTACGGTCTCGACGATCTTTTGACGTTGATGGCGGTGTTGCGAGACGCCGATCAAGGTTGCCCCTGGGACGTCAAGCAGGACTGGGACAGCATCGTCCCGCACACCCTGGAAGAGGCCTACGAAGTGGCCGATGCCATCGAGCGCCGCGCCTTCGACGAGCTGCCCGGCGAGCTGGGCGACTTGCTGTTTCAGGTCGTCTACTACAGCCAGTTCGCGCACGAGGAAGGGCGCTTCGATTTTCACGATGTCCTCGATGTGCTGACCGCCAAGATGGTGGCGCGCCATCCGCATGTTTTCCCCGAGGGAACGCTTGACTCACGGCGTCCTGCTGGCGTCTCGGCCGATGAGGTCGAAACGGCGGATGTCAAGACGCGCTGGGAAACCCTCAAGGCGCAGGAGCGCGAGACCCGCGAGGCGGTCTCGGTACTCGATGACGTGCCGCGCACGCTGCCGGCCCTGTCGCGTGGCGCCAAGCTCTCCAAGCGCGCCGCGCGGGGCGGCTTCGACTGGCCGGATGAGCGGGGCGTTTTCGACAAGATTCGCGAAGAGCTGGCGGAAGTCCAGGAGGCCACAGAGCAGCAGGACGTCGACCACGCGCGCGAGGAAATCGGCGATCTGCTGTTCGCCGTGACCAACCTGGCGAGGCGCTTTGACGTCGATCCCGAGCGCGCGCTGCGCGAAGCCAATGGCAAGTTCGAGCGCCGCTTTCGTCATGTGGAGAGTGCGCTGGCGGAGCAGGGCGATTCCCTCGAGGCCTCCTCCCTCGACGAGCTGGAGCGTCACTGGCAAACCGCCAAGCGCCGCGAAACCTCTGCGTCCTGAGGGAGAACATCCGTTGTGGGTGTCGGCGTGCCCGGGTAATGTAGTCAAGACAACAATAGTCAAGACAACGACTTGCCATGTTGGTTACTGAGATGACCGGCACATCCACCACGGAGGGCATCATGAGTCACGACTTGCATGAATCGCTGCGCGATAACGTCCGCATCCTCGGCGATAGCCTGGGGCGCACCATTGCCGATGACCTGGGCGACGGCTTCGTCGACAAGATCGAGACCATTCGCAGCCTGGCCAAGCAAGGGCGTCAGGAAGACAGCGAAGGCCGCCGTGAATTGATCGAATACCTGCGCGCGCTGCCCGAGCAGGATTTGCTGCCGGTGACGCGTGCTTTCAATCAGTTTCTCAACTTCTCCAATATCGCCGAGCAGCATTACCGGGCGCGTTTTCGTCGTGTCGAGGACTACAAACCCGGCACCCAGCCCGATCTCGGCGAACTGTTCGGGCGCATTCGAAGCGCGGGCCATGCGCCGCGCAAGCTGGTCGAGACGCTGGCCGCCATGCGCGTGGAACTGGTGCTGACGGCGCATCCCACCGAGGTCATCCGACGTACTTTGATCCGCAAGTACGACGCCATAGACGAGTGCCTGAGCACCATGGAAGGCGCTACCGAGCGGGAGGAAATCGCCAACCGCGCCCGCGGGCGGCTCGAGGAATTGATCGGCCAGGCCTGGCATACCGACGAGATTCGCCATGAACGTCCGACCCCGGTAGATGAAGCCAAATGGGGCTTCGCGGTGATCGAGAACTCGTTGTGGCAAGCGGTGCCCGATTTTCATCGTGAGCTGGATGACCTGTTGCTGGCCTCCGCCGGTGAGCGCTTGCCGCTGGACGCCGCACCGTTGCGCTTTGCCTCGTGGATGGGCGGCGATCGCGACGGCAATCCCAACGTCACCGGGAAGGTCACCGAGGAAGTCCTGCTGCTGGGCCGCTGGATGGCCGCCGATCTCTATGCCCGCGACCTGTTGCGTCTCAAGTCGGAGCTCTCGATGTGGAAGGCCAACGGCGCGTTGCGTGCCGAGGTCGGCAGTGTCCCGGAGCCGTATCGGGCCTTGCTCAAGCGCTTGCTGGCAAGGGTCGAGGCGACGCGCGACTGGGCCAAGGCGCGTCTCGATGGACGTCCCTTCGACAGCGACATCCCGATCATCGAAACCCGCGATCAGCTCTATGCGCCACTGTTGTCCTGCTATCGCTCGTTGTGCGACGTGGGTCTGGATACCATCGCCAACGGCAGCCTGCTGGATACCCTGCGGCGCGTGGCGGTATTCGGCGTCTCGCTCACCAAGCTGGATATCCGTCAGGAATCCAGTCGTCATGCTCAGGTCTTCGACGAGCTCAGCGATTGCCTGGGGCTGGGTCACTACCGCGAGTGGGACGAAGAACAGCGTCAGGCTTTCCTGCTCGAAGAGCTGGAATCACCGCGTCCGTTGATTCCTCGGCGCTGGGATTGCTCGTCGGAAACCCGCGAGGTCATCGATACCTTCCGCGTCATCGCTCGCGAGCACCGCGAGGCGCTGGGCACCTACGTCATCTCCATGGCGGGGCAGCCGTCCGACGTGCTGGCGGTGGCGCTCTTGATGAAAGAAGTCGGCGGCGACATGCACCTGCCCATCGCGCCGCTGTTCGAGACGCTCGATGACCTCAACCGCGCCGGCGACGTTATCTCCCGATTGCTGTCATTGCCGGGCTACCGACGCATGGCCGGCGATGGCCAGGAAGTCATGATCGGCTATTCGGACTCGGCCAAGGACGCCGGTCAGTTGGCTGCCGCCTGGGCTCAGTACCGCGCCCAGGAACAACTGGTCGGCATCTGCCGCGAGCACGGCGTCGCGTTGACGCTGTTCCATGGGCGTGGTGGTACCGTGGGGCGCGGCGGCGGCCCGGCGCATGCGGCAATTCTCTCGCAGCCGCCGGGCTCGGTGAACGGCAGCTTGCGCGTCACCGAGCAGGGCGAGATGATCCGCTTCAAGTTCGGTCAGCCGGATATCGCCTTGCGTTCCATGGAAATCTACGCCTGTGCGGTGCTCGAAGCCACACTGCTGCCGCCTCCCGACCCCGAACCGGCATGGCGCGAGGAAATGGACCGGCTGTCCGATATCGCACATCGTGCCTATGTCGGCGTGGTGCGCGAGGACCCCGACTTCGTGCCTTATTTCCGCTCGGTGACGCCGGAAAGCGCGCTGGGCCGTCTACCGCTAGGCTCGCGCCCGGCGAAGCGTCGCCAGGAGGGCGGCGTGGAATCGCTGCGCGCGATTCCCTGGATCTTCGCCTGGACCCAAACGCGTCTCATGCTACCGGCCTGGTTGGGCAGCGGCGAAGCCTTCGCCACGCGTCTTGCCGAACCCGACGGTCGCGAGCGCCTGCGCGACATGCGTGAACGCTGGCCGTTTTTCGGCACGTATCTGGACATGCTCGAGATGCTGCTGGCCAAGGCTGATCCGGACATCGCTGCCTATTACGAGCGCCGTCTGGTCGATGAACCGGCGCTGCAAGCCCTGGGCAAGTCGCTACGCGAGCGTCTGGCGCATCTGCACACGGCGTTGCTGGATATTCTCGACCAGGATGAGCTGCTCGAGCATACGCCGCTGATTCGCCAGGCCATCGAGGTGCGCAACCCCTATATCGATCCCTTGCATGGCCTGCAGGCGGAGCTTCTGCAGCGTAATCGCGACGCCGATGGCGCGATCAGCCCCGAGCTGTCGCGGGCCTTGATGGTCACCATGGCGGGGATCGCCGCAGGCCTTCGCAATACCGGCTAGTCGGCCTGTATGGAGGGAAATGTCAGGTACGGCGCGAGGGAGCCAGCATCCCTTGCGTCAGCATGCCGCCGACGAGGCCCCAGAACGCCGCGCCGACACCCAGTAGCGTCACGCCCGAGGCGGTGATGAGAAAGGTGACCAGCGCCGCGTCACGTTGGGACGCGTCATGCAGGGCGTTATGCAGGCTACCGCCGATGGTGGTCAATAGCGCCAGCCCCGCGATGGCCAGCACTAAAGGGCCGGGCAGGGCGGCAAACAGCGTGCCGATGGAACCGCCGAAGACGCCCGCCAGCAAGTAGAACGCCCCTGCGCAAGCGGCGGCCATGTAGCGCCGCCCGGGGTCGGGATGCGCCTCGGGTCCCATGCAGATGGCAGCGGTGATCGCCGCCAGGCAGATCGAGAAACCGCCCAGTGGTGCCAATATCAGCGTCGCTAATCCCGTGCAGGCGATCAACGGTGACAACGGGGGCGTATAGCCCGCTGCGCGCAACGTGGCCACCCCCGGCGCGTTCTGGGAGGCCATGCTGACCACGAATAGCGGAATACCCACGCCGATCAGCGAGGACAGTGTGAAGCGTGGCGTGATCGGTTCGGGCATATCGATGGCCAGCGTGACGCGCGTCGTGTCGATGCCGCCTTGCCATCCGGCGACAGCCAACCCCACCAGAAGGACTCCGAGCACCGCGTAGCGCGGGCAATAGCGCCGCCCCAGCAGATACGCGATGCACATGGCGCCCACCAGGGGCAGGTTATCCTCGAGCGAGGCGAAGGCCTCGAGCCCGAAGCGCAGCAATACTCCACCGAGCATGGCAGCGGCAAGAGCGTGCGGAATGCGCTCCATGAGCCGCGCGAAGATTCCCGTGACCCCGCATAGCACCATCAGTGCACCCGAGAACAGGAACACGCCGATGGCCTCGGCGAGCGTATAGTCGCCGAGGCTCGTCGCCAGTAACGCGGCGCCGGGGGTCGACCACGCGGTGAGCACCGGCACCCGATAGTAAAGTGACAACCCCAGCGAAGTGACGCCCATGCCCAGCCCCAGCACGCTCAGCCAGCCGCCGATCTGTGCGGGGCTGGCGCCGGCGGCCTCGGCCGCCTGAAAGACGATCACCGCTGAGCTGGCATAGCTCACCAGCACGGCCACGAACCCCGCCACGATAGCCGAGACGGAAAGATCGCGTAGGAAAAACGGCTGACGCATGGTGGCTCCTTGCCCAGGCGGTCGGCGGATTTTGGCATGATGTGCGTTATAACGCACGATAGCAGCGCCGACGATGACGTACAATTGATCCACGGTGCAGTCATTCCAAGGACGGTTTATCGGAGGCTAGGTATATGCAGGAACCGACACCGCATATCGCCGCGACACTCAAGACGCTGCGCGCCGCGCAAGGCTGGAGCCTGGATCGGGCATCACACGTGACGGGCGTCAGCAAGGCGATGCTGGGCCAGATCGAGCGTGGCGAGTCGAGCCCCACCGTGGCAACGTTATGGAAAATCTCGGGTGGGTTCCGCGTATCGTTCTCGTTGTTCTTCGACCAGGCCTCGATACAGGGCGCTCCGCCGGACAACGCTGCCACTGCGGTATTGGAAGATGCCGCCGCCGGCATGACGGTAACACCGCTCTTCGCCTTCGACCCGGACCTGCGCTTCGAGATGTTCCTGATCGAACTGGCGCCGGGCGCGTGTAGCGAGTCATCGCCCCACGAACCTGGCGTTGTCGAGCATGTCGTGGTGCTCGAAGGTGCGCTGGATCTGGGCCTCGATGGGACGTGGAACACGCTCGGCACCGGCGAGGCGCGCCGTTTCGCCGCCGACCGCGAGCACGGCTATCGTAACCTTGGCGATCGGGTGGTCCGCTTTCACGACGTGATTCATTACCCGCAGGTTTAGTCACGGCGAAGAGCGATGGGTTGCCACGATGATCAGCGGCAAGCTGCCGCGAGGGCGCTATAAACCCTTCCCTGGGCGCTACATTCGTCGTCCCTGACGAATGACCCTCGCTTGCATCTTGCCGCTGCTATCCATTGATGCCGGGTGGAGAGCGGAGGGCACGCAAGGCCTCGGGCCTATATTTCTCCAGCAATGCCCAGAGGATGGCCGCGCTCTGCGTATCGGGGAATCCATCGTAGCGCGCGGGCCGAAAATGCATCTGAAAGGCACGCAAGGTGTCATGCGTGAGTGCATCGAAGGTTCCCGTGATACGCACCGGGTAGCCGTAAGCCGCCAACGCACGCTGTAACTGCCCCACGCTCCGTGGATGCTGCGTGAAGTATTCTTGATAAGCCGCGACGCGGTCGGCGTCGGGCCAGGCACCGATGCCCGCGCGATAAAGCCGGTACCAAGGAAAGCGAGGGCCAGGATCGATCTTGCGTTGCGGGGCGATATCGGCATGGCCGACGACATCCATGGGGGCGATGTCGTGGCGCTCGATGACGTCCCGCGCCAGGTCGATGAGCATATCGATCTGGCGTGCGGGATAAGGCGTCCAGGTGCGTCCATGGGACGTATCGCGCGGCCCACGATTGACGATTTCGATACCGATGGACGTGTCATTGAGGTTCGAACGCGACCCCCAGGCGCTGGCCCCGGCATGCCAGGCGCGCCGCGATTCATCGACTAGTTGATAGACCGTCGGCGTGCGTGTCACCAGATAGTGCGAGCTTACGTGTGGCCCGGTCAGGGTGCGGAGCGCACGTCGTGCATCGCTGTCGGTGTAATGCAGCACCAAGTGGCGCACGCGGCTGCTCTGCGCGCTGGACTGATAACGATGATCGACTCGGTAGCCGTCACGTGATTCGGTTGTCGGTGTGCCGCTGCACGCCGTCAGCGTGAGCAGGCAGGCGATAACGATGCAGGCCAGCGGAAGGCAGGGCACGGAGAGTCGCCATGGCGATTGATGCAAATGAAGGCGTGACGTCGGCATGGCGGCGTCTCCGGCGTTGACGTATTACAGGGCGGCATACCAGTGAGCGATCAGTATGCCCAGTGTGAGTGTCAACGAGAAGCTCAGCATGGTGCCCAGCAGGACGTACTCGGTGAGCTTGCGGTCGCGATCCTCACGTAGATCGCCGAAACGCAATACCGACTTGGCAGCCAGCAGGAATCCGATGGGCACGAGCTGGCCAGCCAGCACGAACGTCAGCACCAGAAACCGCTCGAGCATGCCGATCCGCGCGCCCGCATCGGCGAGCGTGCCGCTGTTGTCCACGCCATGGCTCCAACGCCGCATGATCAGAGCGATGAGAATCGAGAACGGCCGCATGACGATCAAATACGCCAAGGCCACCAGCAGGGTCCGTGGATGCAGTAGCCATGCGACGGCCTGGCCTAGCCAAGCGCCGTCATCGACCAGCCATGCCCAGGCGATGACGAGCACGGTGACATGCAGGGCCTGATCGACGACGAAGTAACGTATGCGTTCGGCCGGGGCGTGGGTCTTGAAGGCATCGATGACGAGATGCGTGACCGCGATGAACACCGCCCCCAGCATAGCGGTGGCAAGGGATTGAGAACTGATGAATACCAGCCAGGCCAACGCGCCATGCACGCCGGCATGCAAGTAAAGGGCTCGGGAACGCTGGCGACGAGCGTTCTTGTCGCGAACCCAGGCAGCGCTCTGGAGCAGAAAGTCACCGGCCAGATGCGCGATCAGCAACAGCAATAGCGTGGTCAAGGGCGAACCGATCATCGCGGAGCCTCCAAGATGGTGGCGATACGCTGGCCGACATGCGTGAGATACTCTTCGATCAGCGGCCAACGTGCGGCGTGCAAGCGTTGATGGATAGTCGATTGCGCGCGTTCGAGACGTTCGGCCAAAGCCTTCTGGGTTTCGGCCTGCTGCAGTTGCCAGTACGTCACTTCGGCGGCGTTATGGGTCCAGCCCTGAATGATGGCATCGGCGAAGCGGGTCAACAGGGCCAGGGTGTCATCGGGCTTGAGCAATGACAGCGCAAAGCGTGTATCGCCCTCGCTCAAGGCATCCAGGGCCTGGCCGGAGCGCACGTAAACCTCGCCATTGGCCGAGGCGAAACGTCCCGCCTCGGGTAAATGCCCCGGACCGACCGCCACTGCGATGCGGGCGTCCCAGGTCTCGCGTCGAGAAGGGGAGTGCCGTATCAACGCGGCACGAGCCAGTACGGCGGCCGTCATAACCTGCGCGGGTGAGCGCAAGGCGACTTGAAAGCCATCGCCTCGGTAGCGGTCCACGCATGCCCCGTATTGCGATTCGAGGAGTCCTAGTGCGCTCTCGAGCGCTTGATCGAGCCGTGTGTGATCCTTGATGCGGCGTGACCCGACGATGTCGCCGGTCAGTACGCCGAGCGGGGTTTCATTCATGTCTTTTATCGCCTTTAAATACGATATATGGCAATAATAGTAGAATAATTATATAAGTCTAGGTAATCGTAAAATTATACGATTTTTTCTAGACTGACACGATACTGCGTGTGCTGTAATTATATACAGTAATTGAGGTAGACGAACCCTGCAAGGTACCACCGTGTCAGTAGAGCGGGATGGTGATCATGGTATCTGTCGCCCTGGCATTCCCGGTCGGATGCTATCAGGCTTGCGTTTCAAGTGCCTCGGCGGGGGATGAGAGCATCTGCGCCTGGGTGGTATTGCGGCCTTGGGCCTTGCAGGAATACAGGGCTTCATCGGCGCAGGCGATCATGTCGTCGATGTCCGCGCTGGTGCCGGGTGGGCTGGTGACGACCCCCACGCTGACGGTCACTACGTCGGCGGTGGGCGAGTATTCATGAGGTATTCCCATGGCCTGGATCATGCTACGCGTGGCATCGGCCAAGCGCCAGGCCTCTTGGCTGGGGGTATCGATGAGCAAGACGAGAAACTCCTCGCCGCCCAAACGAACGACGATATCCGTTTCACGGCGGAAGGTATCGCGCAATACGCCAGAGATCTGCACTAGGCATTCATCGCCGGCTGGATGGCCGTAGTAGTCGTTATAAGGTTTGAAATGGTCGACATCCATCATCAACACCGACACCGCACAATCCAGGCGGCGCGTCAGTGGTAGGGCGACATCGATACGGTTTTCCAGCATGCGGCGATTGCCCAGTTTCGTGAGCGGATCGACCAGTGATTGTTCCAGCAATTGAGCATTGTGTGTCTTGAGGTCCTCGACCAACTGCTGGAATTGGCGTGCCAGCTCGCCGACTTCATCGTGACGTTCGGTGAGATAAGTCGTCATCATGAGGTGGGTAAGGTATCTTATAAGTAAACTAAAATTAGCTTCCTGTGAGTTGACTCACATCAGGTGGGACGGTCGTTTGAAAATGGTGTAAGGCCAACCAGGTATCGAAGTGTTGGTTATCTTTTAAAGTATCGATTTAATAAAAGCTAGGCTTTGTTCGAAAAGTCGAATGGGGGCGTCCGGTGCAGTGCGGTGCTAAGCGACGTGCTGCATTCCCTGTGAGCAGGTGGCGCACGTAATAGTTGAATTCAGGACATAAAAAAGCCCCGCTCATGGAGAGCGGGGCGCTAAAACGTCAGCTAGTCAAGAGAGGTCTTCTTAGAAGTTGAGACCGAAGTTGGTCTGCAGGCTGGTGTGCCAGCCATCATCGTCCGGCGAACCGAAGTAACCAAGCGCGTTCTTGTTGGAAACAACACTGAACCAGGCGTAGTAGGGGCCGGCGGTGACCTTCATACCCAAGTCGTTGAGCATCGGGTCGTCAGCATTCTCGCCGAAGCCGCCCTTGTTCGGCGAATAATCGCCGTTCGGGCTAACATAGCTGAAGTCGTTGTAGAAGTAGACATTGTCGATGTCACCCCAGTCGACGTTCATGCTGTAACCCACGCTGGCGGAGTACATCTGGCCTTCGGCGGGAATCAGATAGTTGAAGCCAAATGCGCCAATCTGAATCACATCATCGGAGATACCGCTTTCTTCGATGTCGGGATTCTCGGCATCGTATTCGTAGGCGGTGGCCTGCAGTTGCGTCAGCCAGGAACCGTAGCTGCCGTTCAAGCCCACGGCGGCTTGCCAGTTGCTGCCGCTGTCGTTGGTCTGGTTGTTATAGAGTTGACCGCCCTTGGCCGAGAAGTTGATCTCGGTGGTGTAATCGGTGCCCTGACCGAAGGTATAGGCGACACGCGCAGCTACCTGATTTTCTTCGGTATTGCCTTGGTTGCCGCGTGTGTCGAGATCGCCATTGTCTTCATAAGTGGCATCAGTGGTACCGCCGATGGCGTTGGCACCGTAGTGCTCATTGCTATCACCTAGCTGATCGCTCTTGAAGAAGGCCAGTGAGGTATTCCAGGCGCCTTGGGTGTGATCCCACTTGATACCCGCGTTCTGGTTGTCGTTGAAACCGGCAAGATAAGGCAGGTTGCCGTACCAGCCCAGATAGCCGTAATCCATGTTGCCGAACGGTGTCTGGACCAGACCCACCTTGACGGTGTCGTTATCGCTGGCCTGATAGCCCATCCAGCCCTTCTTGAGAAACTGGTAACCGTCGTAGAAGCGATACTCGAACGAATACAGGAAATTGCCATGCTGACCGTCGACACCGAGCACGAACTTGCCGAAGTCCATGTCGCCGGCGGTGTCCTTGTCGGCTGTATTCCAGTCGTTGTAAACGCCTTTCAACTGGAGCGTACCGCTGAACTGGGAATTCTGGATCGAGTCGATCAGCGAGCGGTTTTCCTCGGCCAGATCACGCGTCTGCGAACTTGCCTGGCTGCTGTCGGCAGTGGTGGTCGACTGCTGAGCTTCCAGTTGCTGCTCCATGCGCTCGACTTGTGCGCGCAGGGCATCCAACTGACGCTGCATGGCCTCGGTGTCTTGTTGTGCCAAAGCCGGTGCAGCAAAAGCCAGTGTGCCGGTAACGCCCATGGCGAGGCCGGCTGCCTTGAATGATAGTTGTGCCACTTTTTTCTCCGTTTCCTACTTAGGGTCGTGAGTCGTCGAATGGGCTGGGTCGCCCTTGCGAACTGACGTCAAGGAAACATCGAACCGGGTATCACATGACCCCTCGTTCATGGGATGCACGAAGGCGCATTCACCCTGCGAGTGGGGGGCATTGAGCGATGGCAAACCATGTAGTGGTATGCGGTTCAAACGTTCCCTGAATTTTCTTCATTTTTAATTATGGAGCGCATCATACCGAAAATCTGCCGTTACATAAACAGGTGTTATGGAATGGTAGGAAAACCCCCGTATGAGCGCTTATGAAGGGCAATGTCGCGTCACGGATATGACGTTTTCATGGTTACCTCTGATAGCTACTTCTGATGGCGACCTTTGATAGCTGCTATTGATGACCGCTTCTGATGGCCACTTCTGTTAATATTCCGCACTTTTGATACAACACACTCAACGGGAACACGGCAATGAACGCGGTTATTTTGGCCGTTCTGGTCATGGTGGGGCTCGCATTGGCGCGAGTATCGGTAGTGTTTGCGCTTATAGTGGGCGCCTTGGTGGGTGGCCTGGTCGGCGGTCTGGGGCTCGAGGACACGCTGGCGGCGTTCAACGATGGCGTGGGAGGCGGCGCCAAGGTGGCGCTGGCCTATGCAACGCTGGGGGCGTTCGCGGTGGCGATTTCACGCTCAGGGCTTCCCGACTTGTTGGCTCAACGCTTGATTCGTCTGCTCGGGCACGAAGCGTCATATAAACGCCAATCGGCGGTGAAATACATCCTGCTCGTAGCCTTGCTATTGGTGGCGATTTGCTCGCAGAACCTGATTCCCGTGCATATTGCCTTCATTCCCATTCTGGTCCCGCCGCTGCTCAAGATCATCAATCCCCTGCGTCTGGATCGACGCATGGTGGCGTGCGTTCTGACTTTTGGCCTGACGGCGCCCTATATGCTGTTACCTGTCGGGTTCGGGGCGATTTTCCTCAACGATATTCTGTTGGCCAACATCAATTCGGCGGGTGAGGCCGTGGGGCTTGAAGTAACGCGTGGCATGGTGCCGCTGGCGATGGGAATTCCGGTCGCTGGTATGGCGCTGGGGCTCTTGGTGGCTGTGTTCTATTCCTATCGCAAGCCGCGAGATTATGAAGTGCGCGATGTCGTGACGAGTAACGCACCGAATCATTCCGGTGAGGTCAGTCTCCACACTCGTGGATTGGTGATGGCCGTCGTGGCTATCGTCGCCGCCTTGTCGATTCAACTGTATAGCGGTTCGATGATTATGGGTGGGCTCGTCGGTTTCGCCCTGTTATCGCTGGGCGGCATCTTCAAATGGCGTGAAGCCGATGATCTTTTCACCAGCGGAATGCGCATGATGGCATTGATCGGCTTCATCATGATCACGGCGGCGGGGTTTGCCTCGGTCATGCAAGCCACGGGCGATATCGACACGCTGGTTGAAAATGCCTTCGCCATTATCGGTGACCATCAAGGGCTCGCCGCATTGATCATGTTGTTAGTTGGTTTGTTCATCACGCTGGGGATCGGCTCGTCGTTTTCGACGATTCCCATCATCGCCGCGATCTACGTTCCGCTAGCCGTGCAGTTCGGCTTCTCGCCCATGGCCACGGTGGCGTTGGTAGGCTCCGCCGCCGCGTTGGGCGATGCCGGCTCGCCGGCGTCCGATTCGACGCTCGGGCCGACCTCGGGGCTCAATGTCGACCGCCAGCACGACCACATCTGGGACTCGGTCGTTCCCACCTTCATTCATTACAACATCCCGCTCATTGTCTTTGGATGGCTAGCGGCAATGTGGCTTTAAATGAGCGCTTGCCCATTTTAAGGAACGGCTTAAGGGCGGCGTAGTAGTGTTGCCCAACGTGCTTGAAGGCATTAAAGGCGACTGAAAAAGGCAAAGCTTGAGCTGGGATAACTAAAAAACAAAGACAGGACTTGGCAATAAGCAAAGAAATAGAGATAATATAGCGGCATCCCAACTGTCTAGAGGTAAAAAATGTCTCTGTTGAGCGAGTACATGAAAAAGGAACAGCTGCTAAAGCAACTCAGCGAAGAGTTGCAGCAGTTGGAAAAGGACCAGCGCCTGACATCTGAGCTGGAGTTCAAGGAAAAGCTCGAAGCCTTGATGAAAGAGTACGACAAGACGCCTGCCGCCGTTATCGAAATGCTCGATCCGCAGCCGGCTTCTCGTCCCGAGTCAGCGTCTCAGGCAAACACCGGCGGGCGCCGCAAGCGCAAGCTGAAGATCTACAAGAACCCCAACACCGGTGAAGTGGTGGAAACACGGGGTGGTAACCAAAAAACGCTCAAGGCGTGGAAAGATCAGTACGGCAACGAGACCGTCGAGTCTTGGTTGGTGCGCGTCGAGGACTAAGCGTCCTTCGAGATAAGCGCTTATCAGTGAAAGCGCATTAAGTACGCCAAGCCGTACTGTCTGAAAAAGGCTGATGCTCTAGAGCATCAGCCTTTTTATTTGCCTTGTGGTGAACCGGGGAATTAATGAATCGTCAAGAGCGGCACGCCCAGTTCAAACCTTTCGAGCTGCGCATGTGGTGATGAGGTTTCCCGCCACGTCACCATGACCGGTTCGCCACTCAACCACTCATTATGCGTGGGTAGCCACTCATAAAGTAGGTGAGCAAATGCGCCGGCGATGTTCTCCCTACCCGCCACATGCATCTTGACCTGCCGTCTGGCAGGAATGCGGACCTGCCTAAATGCCATTGCGGGAGGTGTCATACAGTCGCCTTCGACCTTGAAACCGAAGTCGATCCGCATCCTGCCCGCGGGGGTGATATTCGGATCATCGTGATATATCCAGGTTCGCGTGACCTCGCACCCCTTCAAGTGATGGCGCCATGGTTGTGCGTAGTGGCGCCACAAGGAAGGCTGATCCCTCATCGGTACATCGCCGTAATGCCGCGTCAAGAAACAACGGATCTGTGGTCGCGCCTCGATCGTCAACGCCTCGGGGGCGCGCCGTGTAATCGTGTCGCGCAAGCGGTCATGAAAGCGACGTCGATAGTCGCTGGGCGATACGCCGAAGTAGCCATGAAAAGCACGCGTGAAAATAGCGTGGCTGCGATAGCCACAACTGATGGCGATATCGAGTACCTGCATTGGCGTTCGGCATAGCAGCAAGGCCGCGCGTTCCAGCCGCAGTGAGTCGCGATAACGGCCGGGCGAGATGCCGAAGAAGCGGTTGAAGTTACGGCGTATCTGCGCTTCTGAATACCCCAGGTAATTAGCCAGCTCACGGATCGATGGGCTATCGCCTGACCGCTCATGCAGCCATATCTCGGCAGCCCGCATGGCATTGAGGCTAGTCGATAACGATGTCTCATACGCTGCCATACATGCTTCCCCTTGGTTTTTTTGCGGCTTTATTTGTAAGTCATCTCTGACTCAATCTGTAAAGACCGAGATGATGATCGGAATTGCAAAGCCTGAAAGGATGAGAACCCTAATATGCAAAGCATGTAAAGGATAGTACGAAATTCGAACAAAAAAGGTGCTTTATCTAGAATATTTTATTATGTAACTAATAGTTAAGCATGTATATTGCTTACTTGTTAAAAAAGCGAAATTGGCTTCCTTTATCTTAAAAAGGGTGGGGTGTTGGGGTACGTATATAGCTATTTCATTAAATATGTGTATAAAAAACAGAGTGCTAGAGACTATTTTAGATCAGTGGGCTGACGAATAAGAAGAAAAACATGTAAGTGGATATGTCTTATATTTAGGATATAGCTGACGTGAATGGGGTGAAATCTCATTCATTTGAAAGGTGAGAGGCGGTCGAAGTGAGCAGTATAAGGGGCAATGCTCTACCGGCCGCTACACGTAAAACCGTAGATAGCAAATGATAATTAATGGAGGTCGAGATGCTTGGGGAACTCAAGGTACCGGCACTGACAACGGTCGTATTGGCACTGGCCCTGAGCGGTTGCAGTGGCAGTTCATCCGAATCTCAGCCCATGGATGGTGGCGCGGGCGATGGCCCTGACATGGGTGATAACAGCGGTGGTGGCGGCGACGGCAATAATGGCGGCGACGGCAATAATGGCGATGGTGGAGATGATTCCACAGCGGTCGAAGAGGTCGTTTCCGATACCGGCGATGGCACTACGGGGGTCGGCGATACCGTTGTCGGCGCGGGTGAGGCCATCTCGCAATCCGATGTCGGTGGCGCAGGCCTTGTCACCGATGGCGCCGGGAATGCCGTCGTGGATGTCGGGGAAGGCGTCAACAGTCTCAGTGATGGCTTACGCAATGGGCTCGGGGATCTGAGCGAGAATGACAATGCGCTAGGTACCACGCTGGGCGGCGCGACATCGACGGTGGGAGAAGTCGGTGAAGCGGTTTCTTCCGCCAGCACTATCATCACGGGGTTGAACACCCTGCCAGTTGTCGGCCAGGTCGATGAACGTACCAACCTGGTTTCAGGGGCCGGCGACACGGTCAACCAGCTTGGGGTGGCTCTGACCTCGACGGCGGGATCGCTGACATCTTCCTTGACTGCCGAAGACGGCCATCTCAGCGGGCTGACCACCGAAGTCACGAGGGTCGTACGGCCGCTGGTCACCAATCTCGAAGGCACCACGCAGACACTGGGCGATGGGCTTGGCGTCGGCCAACCTGTCGACGGCTTGCTGACATCGGTGGGTGGCGTCGTCACACAGCTCGGCGGCCGTGTCGGCGAGCGCTCCGAAGCGCTAGGCGGCCTTGGCGGAACCCTGCAAGGCGTAGGTAATGCCGTGGCCGGCCTGGGAGGCGTTGTCACCAGTGGTGAAAACAATAATGGCGGTCTGCTCAGCGGTCTTGCCGGCGGCGAAGGCGGCCTCCTTGGTGGCGTGACGGGCGGCGACGCCGGTGGCGAAGGCGGTGGCCTGCTCAGCGGTCTGACCGGTGGCGATGGCGGCCTCCTTGGTGGCGTGACGGGCGGCGACGCCGGTGGCGAAGGTGGCGGCCTGCTCAGCGGTTTGACCGGTGGCGATGGCGGTCTGCTGGGTGGCGTGACCGGCGGTGGCGAAAACGGTAATAGCCAAGGTCTTGTCGGTGGTCTCGTCGGCGGTTTGACCGACACCACGGGCGGCTTGACCGGTGGTAGCTCGAGTGACGGCGGCGACAGCAGCAACAGAGGTCTCGTCGGTGGCTTGGTTGGCGGTGTAACCGACTCTGTTTCCGGCGTGACCGGTGGCCTGAGTGGCGGTGCCGGTTCGGACAATAGCGGCACTGATCAAGGCAGCGAGAGCAATGGTCTCGGCGGCCTTCTTGGTGGACTGCTGGGAGGAGGCTCACGCTAATGCTAATGCCCGGCACTATCTCTCATCACTGAAGCGAACGTAGGCAAGGTGCCCCTCATGGCCTGCCATGAGGGGCACTCACGGTGCACTGCACCGAGACGAGAGTCGCCACCGACACCATAACGAGCGGCTCCGACAAGAGACACCACAGGGAAGCTACAATATGCCGTCATTGTTGCGTCTTCGTCGTGACGAACGCCGTCGCCCGCTGCCTGAATCGCTACTGGGTTGCCTGGCCATCGCCTTGGTCGGTCACAGTGGCCCGCTCATGGCTGACGATGTCGTCCCTTCCTTTATCGATGAACGCTCACCGACCGCGACCCGCGAGCAACAAGAGCAGCAGGAAACCCAGCGCACGCTGGACCTCAACGTACAGCAACCCGCTTCGGCACCGGGTGTCTCGGAGAACGCGCGGGTCAACGTCCGGCATATCAATATACGGGGCGGTTCGGTGTTCGAACTCGATGAGTTGGCCGCGCCACTCGAACCCTTGGTGGGCAAGACGGTCACCGTCGGCCAAATCAACCAAGCCGTGAAGCGCATCACCGCGCGCTATCAGAAAGCCGGCTACCCGATCTCCTATGCCTACCTGCCAGCGGACAACTTCGCCAACGGCAATGTCGAAGTGGTGGTGGTCGAAGGCTATATTGCCCGCGCCGAGCTGGATATCGACAACGACGCCGTGGCCGCTCGCGTCCAGCGCCTGATCGAGCGCATGGCTAAGGAGCGCCCGCTCCGGCGTGAGCGTTTCGAGCGCTACACCGCCCTGATCGAACGTATCCCCGGTGCCAGCCTCTCGGTAAACGTGCCGCTGCCGCGCACTATCAATGGCGCCACCACCGTGCGTGTCGAGGCCCGCGATATAAAGCGCGTCGATGCCGGCCTCTCCCTCGATTACGACGACGAGGACGACACCCAGGCGTTGGCCAATATCGCCACCCAGGGCAATACGCGGCATGCCGAGCGTCTCTCGCTGGCCGGCTTGCTGCCCGTGGAAGACGACGACGACTATCTCGCCGCCGAATACAGCCAGGCACTGGGCAGCGACGGCCTGCGACTCAAGCTTTCGGCGACGCACTTTGACGGCGACGATGCTACCGACACCCAGTTGCGCGGTGTGACCATCGAAGCGCGGGAAGACAAGGAACGCTATCGTTATCGTGCCGGGCTCGAATACCCCATCGAATTATCCCGCGAGACGCTCTGGGAAGTCGGTGGCGCCGTCGAATATCTCGATGAAGACACCCAATATCGCTACACCAGCGAAAATGGCGAGATTCGTGCCAATGAAGCCTTGCGCTACGGCACCGCCGAGCTCAATACGCGTTATCGTCAGGTCAGCGATGCTCGCCTCTGGGAAATCAGCGGCGACGTGCGCCAAGGGCTCGAGGTTGGCGGCAGCAAGAACGAGCTGACCATCGAGACGACCGGTATTTCCCAGAGCAATGATGACCCGCTGCGTTACACCCGCCTGGGGCTTCAGGGGCGCTGGGTAGAAGCGCTGGGCGAGCGTTGGCGTCTCACCACCCGCGCGGATGGCTTCTGGTCGGAGGACAGCCTGCCCGTGCCCGAACGCGGCAACTACGGCGGTACACGCTTCGGGCGCGGTTATCCAGATGGCCAAGCCGAAGGGGATTACGGCTATGCCGGCGAAGTCGAATTGCGCTTTCTGCAAGCCGTGCCCTGGGGCTGGGTCAGCCAGGTCGAGCCCTACCTGGTCGTCGACGGCGCACGCACGCGTTTTCACGACAACGATATCGAATACAACCTCGCCTCGGCGGCCTTCGGCCTCGAATTCACCGACAGCCGCTACTACCGGCTAGGCGTTGAATACGCCCGCCCCATCGCCGAGGAAGACCTGGATACCGATAACCGCGACGGGCGCATCAACGCGCGCGTCTCTTGGCAGTTCGATGGCGGCTGAAGCCGTCGAGGAAGAGGGAAGCAGTAAGAAAGGAGAGGGAAGAAGAGGTAAGTAGTAAGACAACACTTATCACATAACGCGGGGAAACCATCATGCGTATTTCACTGATCGATAAGTTCACAACCCTGACCCAACGCATTGCGGCGCAGGGTCATGCGACCAAGGCCGTCAATCAGGCACGATTCAAGCGTCAGCAAGGTGCTACGGCGATCGAGTACGCGATTATCGCTGGAACTATTGCAATCATAATTTTTGCTGTTTTTGGTACGGACGATTCGTCGGGCCTTGGGCAAATATTTGACAACATATTTACTGATATAAAAGCTAAGCTAAATCAATAAAAATAGTGGAAATGTAAATATGTCCCCCAAGACCCTGAAGATCGTGGCGGTGTTGCTGGTGGCCTTGGCGCTGGGGTTGGGTTTCACCGGTTGGCGTTTGACCCAGCAGGCCGCGCCGCCATCGGTGACCGAGTCTGCCGTCGAGTCGGTCACCGAGACGCCGGCCATGCGGCATCCTGCAGTGGTAGCCAGGCGGGATCTCAGCGAAGGCACGGAACTGGCGGTCGACGATGCGGTGGATGACGCCACGGGATCGCCGATGCTGGCGGTGGTGGATTTCCCCAATGCCTTGCCAAGCAGCTTCGCCAAGCGCGAAGCCGTGGAAGGACGCGTGCTGACGCGCCCGGTCAAGGCCGGTGAGGTGATCCGCGAAGGGGATTTCGCCCTGGGCAGTGTGTTGGCCAGCCAGGTGCCCGCCGGTTACCGCGCCCTGGCCATCGGCGTCGACGATGTCGTCGGCGGGGGTGGCTTCATTGAACCCGGTGACCGCGTCGATGTGCTGTTTCAGGCGCGTGCCGCCGCATCCGGTGATAGTCGCCAGACCCTGGCGCGTCGTTTGCTGGACGATGTGCTGGTGCTCGGTTATGGCCAACACCTGCAGGGCGGTACCGATAACGACGGCGAGAACAACGGCCGGCGTGGGGCACGTACCGCTGTGGTTGCCGTCGACGAATCGCAGGCCCCCAAATTGCTGCTGGCCGAGAGTACCGGTCGCCTGCGGCTAGCCGTGGTGGGTAGTCGTGAGCGCGTCGATGCCTTGATGGCCAATCTCGTCACCGCGCCTGACGGGCAGGGCGACGATATGGTGCTGGGCCTGTCCGACGCCAGCGGTGGTGAAACGTCACGCGAGAAAAGCGCGCGGAACGACGACGAACTGGCGCCGACCGTTACCTATGCCGATATCGCCGCAGCCGACGACGATAACCAACAGCCCGCTGCACCGAATCGCGCAGACAACGAAACCAGCGGCCATCGCGTCGTGCAATTCGTCGGGGGCGAGCGTCGGGTGACCGACACGCAGCGTTAAAAAACGGCCTTTAAAGCCGTCGGCACGATAACGACAAGCGCGATACCTCATGCCGATGCCAGATGTCGCGCCAATGCAGGGAAGAAGGAAAAAATGATGCAAGACCTACCGACGTCGACCGTCATCGCCGTGGGGCAGCGCGCTGTGTATGGGCTGTTGTGCTTATTGGCGCTGTCCTTCTCCGCCGTGACGATGGCCCAGCAGGATGACGCGCAAGAAGGGCGCACGCTGCGTTTAGATACCGGTGGTCAGAAGCGCCTGACGTTCGACCGCCCCGTGGAACGCACGGCCCTGGGGGATGGCGATATCGCCAGCGCCCAAGTGCTGGATGCACGCCAACTCATGGTTACCGGGTTGGCGGCGGGGACGACTTCGCTGAGCGTATGGCGCAATGGCGATGACGAACCCCGAGACTATCGCGTGACGGTGCGCCCGCGTGGCGCTCGGGGTATGGAGTCCGAATACACCCTGGCCGACGGTACCGATACGCCGACCCTCTCGGGCGAGAGCGAGTCCCTGTCGCGTCATGACCAGGCGCGCAGTCGGCTCGGCGATCAGAACACGGTCGATGCCACGCGCCAAAGCGGCCCGGTTCAGGTGCAGACCGATATCCGCGTGGTCGAGGTCAACCGTAGCAAACTGCAATCCGCTGGCTTCTTCTTCGGCAAGAACAACGGCGGCAACACCCTGGCAGGTGTCGGCACCAGCGGTGCGCTGGGCGGTGCCGAGGCCGTCGGCGATAACTTCAGCGAAGGCTTTTCCTTCCTCACAGGATCCGGCTTTCAGACCGGCGACGGTGGCTACAACATTGTGGCCGGTAACGCCGACGACAGCATGCTTGGCGTAATCAGCGCCCTGCGCAGCAACGGCTTCGCCTACACCCTGGCGGAACCCAGCCTGGTCACGCTCTCGGGGCAAAGTGCCTCGTTCCTCGCCGGTGGCGAATTTCCCTTCCCGATCAGCAACGACGATGGCGACGTGCGCATCGACTTCAAGCAATTCGGGGTGAGACTGCAACTCACGCCCACGGTGCTGGATAACGACAGCATCATGCTCAAAGTCGCTCCCGAGGTAAGCGAGCTCGACTTCACGCAAGGCGTGCAAGCCAGCGGCGTCGCCGTGCCCGCGCTCAACGTGCGGCGCACCGACACCAGTGTACAGCTCGGCGACGGCGAGAGCCTGATCATTAGCGGCCTGGTCAGCAACAGTACCATGCAGACCGTGGATAAGTTTCCCGGCCTGGGTGACCTGCCGATCATCGGGGCGTTTTTCCGCTCCACGCGTTTCGAGACCCAGAACAAGGAACTGGTGATGGTCGTCACGCCGCACCTCGTCTCGCCGATGGCGGCGGATGCGCCGCGTCCGCAATTGCCGGGCGAGGCGCTGCGCCGCTACGACCCCTCGTATCTGGAACTGCTGTTCGACCCGCAGGACGCCGAAAGTCTCGAGCGCCTGGGGAACGTCGGCTTCGGCGATTGAGTGGAGGAACACCATGGCACTGCCACGTTTTGGACAACGACACTTGAACGTCGTCGCCGACCCCGACGACCCGGCCTTCAAGTCGGAACTGCACCGCAGCGTCATCGAGCGCTTCGAAGACGAAGGCATGGAACTCGACGCCGAACCCAGCGTGTTGTTCACGCGGCTGGAGGATAGCGTACGCGATTGGCTGGCCGAACGCGGCGAGTTCATCCCCGACGATGCCATGCAAGCGGTACTGCAATCGCTGTATCACGAAATGACCGGCTACGGCCCGCTGCAACCGCTGCTGCGTGATGATGGCATCACCGACATACTCATCAACGGGCCGCGCCACGTCTTCGCCGAACGTGAGGGCAAGCTCGAGCGCGTCTCCCAGCAGTTTCTCAACGATGCCCATGTGCTGCGCGTGGTGCGCCGCATGCTGGCCCCACTGGGCCGGAGGCTCGATGAAGCCAGCCCCATGGTGGATGCCCGACTGGAGGACGGCTCCCGCGTCAATGCCATCATTCCCCCGCTGGCGCTGGACGGTCCTTGCGTGTCGATCCGCAAGTTTCGTCATGACGCCATGAGCGCACTGGCGCTGGTCGAGCGCGACGCCTTGCCCGCCGCGCTGCTCAGCGAGCTGGAGCAAGCCGTGGAGCGGCGTCGCAATATTCTCATCAGTGGCGCCACCGGCTCGGGCAAGACCACCTTGCTCAACGCCCTGAGTCAGTCTATTCCGCCGCACGAGCGTGTCGTCACCATCGAGGATGCCGCCGAACTGCAATTGCGCAACAGCCATGTCGTGCGTCTCGAAACACGCCCGGCCAACAGCGAGGGCGAAGGTGAAATCACCGCGCGGCAACTGGTGCGCAACTCGTTGCGCATGCGCCCCGACCGCGTGATTCTCGGCGAAAGTCGCGGCGATGAAGTCCTCGATGTGCTGCAGGCCATGAACACCGGTCACCTGGGCTCGATGAGCACGGTGCACGCCAACGCGGCGGCGGATGCTCTGGTGCGCCTGCAGATGATGGTACGCCTGTCGGGCTTCCAGGGCTCGGACACCCTGATCAATCGCATCATCGCCACGGCGTTGGATCTGGTGGTGCACGTCACCCGTGACGTGGAGGGGCATCGCCACGTCCTCGAGGTCCAACGCGTGGTTGGATTCGATAGCGACATCATCCAGCTCGAGACGCTCTATCACCGACAAGAGGCGCCCTGGACCCAGCTCGCTAGCGCGAGGGTACAAGCATGACGTGGTGGTGGGGCGCGATGGTCTTGCTGCTGGCCGCGGCGGGGCTGGTATGGACCAGTGCGCGGGCAGCGTCGATGCCGCGCGAGGCGGGCGCGCCACGCCGCCAACGGCGGCGCATCGCGCCCAGCGAGTCGTTGCTCGACTGGTCGCTCGACTATCTATTGCGTGCCGGTATCCAACTCACACCGCGTCGGTTGGTGATCGCCGTCGCCCTGGTGCTGGGTGTGCTTGCGGTAATGCTGGTACTGCTCGATCAACGCTGGACCCTGTATCTACTGATGAGCGTACTGGTAGGTGGCAACCTGCTGTTGCAATGGCGCGCGCGGCGGCTGCGCTCGCGGCTGCGGGCACAATTGCCGGGCTATCTCGAGCAACTGATGCGCGAGCTTTCCGTCGGCACCAGCCCGGAAAATGCCTTCAGGCGCCAGATCGCACGCAGCGCACCGCCGCTTCGCAACATGCTCGAACGGGTCTGGGTACGTCGCGAATTGGGGATGGAGCTGCATGAAGGCCTGGTGCGAGAAAGCACGCTGCTCAAGCTCAACGAATTGGCACTGCTGGCCACTGCGTTTGAAGTCAATCAACGCCATGGTGGCAGCCTGCGCGACATCCTGAGCAGCTTTGTCACGCTCTTGCGCCAGCAAGAGCGCGGACGCCGCGAGCTCAAGGCACTCACCGGCGAAACGCGTTTCACCGCCATGGTACTGGCCGTCATCCCGATATTGATCGGCGGTTACATCCTGATCACCAATCCCGATTTCCTGAGCACCATGTGGCACAGCGCGGATGGTCGCGCGGCGCTATGGCTGGCGTTGGCGCTGGAATTGAGCGGCTGTTTCGTGATGTGGCGAATGCTCAGGGCGATTTGAGGAGGGCGCATGCTAGCAGTGGTGTTGTTACTCGCCAGTGGCGTGGTGTTGATGATCGCTGCCGGGACGTGCTGGGTAGTGGCGCAGCGTAGCCTGGAACGCCAGCCTCCTAGGTCCCCGGACGCCTGGCGCCAGGCTGAGTCGCTGTTGCTGCGAAGCGGCAGTGCATGGCGCGTGCATCGGCGGCGACATGCACGTAGCGCCGAGCTGGCCATCGTCTTGCGCCAGGCGGGGTTCATCGGCTCGCGTGCCCAAGCTTACTTGTTGGGAGTGCTTGGCACGCTGGCGGCCTGCGCCTGGCTGGTGGGCACCGCTTGGGGATGGGAACAGGGACGAGGCGTACTGGGTAGCCTGCTATTGGGCGTCGCCGCGAGCGCGCTGACCGGCGTGCTGTGCTGGGCGTGGATCAAGAATCGCCGCCGCCGGCGAACCCACGCACTGGACGAGGAAATCGCCCTGGTACTGCAGGTGACGCGGATGCTCTGGGAGGCCGGCATGACGCTGGAAAGCGTGCTGCAAGGGCTGATCCACAACCTGAAAGGTACCGCCCCGGAAAGCGTGCGCGAACTGCGCAGCGTGACCCACAAGATCGAAGCCGGCCAGGTCCGCGAAGACGCCCTCGAAGAAGTCGCCGACGTGCAGGCCAGTGAAGGGCTGAGTGACTTGCTCAAATTGCTGGCGCAAGTCTCTTCCAATGGGGGCGGGGCGCGCGATTCGTTGAGTGCACTGAGTGAATTGTTGCGCGACCGGCGTCGTACACGCTTGCAAGAAGCCGTCACCCGGCTCTCGGGCAAAATGTCGCTGGTCATGATGATATTTCTGTTTCCCGCCTTGCTGATCGTTCTGGCTGGGCCCGCGGTACTCAATCTCGCCGGTGCGCTGGCGACCCTGGGAGGTTAATGATGTCGCATGCAACTTCGTCTCGGCCCTGGCATGCCGCCGCCGGCATCGTCTGCCTGATCGCGCTGGCGGGATGTGCCAGTTCGTCGACGCCCGATACCGCCTGGACTCAGCCGCAAGGTGCACAGAGCGCATCCAGTCGCCTGGCGGCGCCCGAAGAAGAAGAGGGCGATACCCGGCGCGGTGCCTGCGGCGCGGAAATGACGGCCACCGCCGGCATGCAGATCTCGCTGATCCGTCAGATGCTCAACGACGACAAGCCGCGAGCCGCCCTGGCGCACCTTGACGATCTGTCGCTTGATACGGACCGAGACGCACTAGCCGAGCCGCGCTTGCTGCGCGGCGAAGCGCTGCGCGATACGGGCCAGCGTGACAAGGCCGACGCCGTCTACGAGACGCTCACCGAGACCTGCCTGGCCGCCGATGCCTGGCGCGGCATCGCCCGCAACCAGGCCGCGCGAGGAAAGCTCGAGACCGCATTGGACTCCATGCAGCGTGCGCGCGAGGCGCGACCCATCGACGCCGCCATTCGCAATGACCTGGGCTACCTGCGCTTACTGCAAGGCCAGCCCCGGCAAGCGGAAAACGAATTCCTCACCGCTCTGGAACTCAGTCCCGATTATGCGCGTGCCGCGCGCAACCTGGTGATGGCGCTGTATGCCCAGAATAATGACCGGCAGGCGGAAGGCGTCGCCCAACGTTACGGGATCGATCAGGAAGAAGTGGCGTTGTTGCGCCAGACCCGACTGGCCAAGGCCGAACAGACCGCTACCGCTTCAAGCACCGTTTCCAATGCCTCGGCCTCGACGCCGAGCGGTTCGGGCGCGTCGATTACCCATACCGCCACCGAGAGGCCAACCGAGCCCGGCGCGCTCGAGATCATCCGCCAATAACAGCGCATTTCTCGGCCACGTCGATCGATAGCAGACTTACATGCAGGAGACTCACATGCCCACGACATACACAACATTCATGACCCCAGCCGCACGAAGCCTCGATCAAGATACCGGCCACGCTGACCCTGCCAATAAGCATCTCGTGCGTCTCGCCATGGTCGCGCTCGGCAGCTTGGCACTGGTGATGATGGCGAACGGCCAGCACGCCCAGGCCCAGCAGGATACTCAAGGTGTCGAGACAACGCGCAAGCAGAACGATCTTTCGGGACATCCTGGCCAGGCAACGCAGCGCTTGCTCGAATGGCAGCGCAGTGGACGCGGCGCATCGTCCCATCGCCAGGAGCTCGCGGGGCCGGTGCAATCGGCCATCTGGCAGCGCTATGTAGAAAGCTTCGAACACGAGATTCCCGAGCGCTATATCGAGAATCAGGAATTCGGGAATAAGTGAACATGTTGCGTGGTGGCTCGTCCGCGCCTTTGAGCGCCCAACGTGGCGCCATCGGCCTGCTCGCCATGGGCGTGCTGGGGCTGGTAATCCTGTGCCTGGTGCTGGCGCTGGATGTGGGGCGGCTTTATTACGAACAGGCCAAGCTTCAGAAGCAGGCCGACACCGCCGCCATGGAAGCCGCGTCGGCGCTGATGCGCACTCAGGACAATGAACAAGCGTGCCGAGCCGCCAAACAGGCCGCTAGCGCCAATTTGACACGTGGGTCGGATGCTGAAGAGAACTCCCTGAAGCTGCATCTCGGTACGTTTGATGTGGAAGACGGGTTCAATGCCTTAGCCAAGATTACCGACTGTGACGCTAGTGACGAAGCTCCGAGCAATGTCGTCAAAAACGCCGTTCGGGTGGAGGTTAGCGAGACGTTGCCGACCAGCTTGATCGTCAATCTCCAACGGCTGTTCTCTAATTCCGAGACCGATTACGAAGAGCAAAGTACGCTCAGCGCCTCGGCTGTGGCGCGTAGGTTGCCGACGGCCGGTCTCAGTGTTGGCAATTCTTTGTTGTCTCTGGATTCATCCGAATCTCCTATCTTAGCTCCATTAGTATCGAGATTGGTGGGGTATGATGCCGCTGTATCGGTACTGGACTCGTCTCAGGTCGCATCGATAACACTGGGTGAGCTTTTTAAGGCATCGCAGGAGTCCGATATAAATAGCTTTGTGGACGGTGAGTATTCTGAATCTGAACTTATCCAGATAATAGCTGATGCGGCAGGCGTCAGGGATGTCGTTAGTGGTAGTGCATCTCAAGGAAAGCTTATCAACGTTCTGGATATTCTCGATCTTTCAGCGCTTCAGGGTGGCCGGGATTCATTACTTGATCTTACTGTTCCATTGGAAACACTACTCAATGCAGTGGTAACGGCAGCAAATGTTGACGCTCCAGTGGTTGAAAGGGACGCTAGTATAGGAGCGATTGATCTTGATTTGGAAAGTGACTTGATTCCTGATTTGGTAGACATTGGGGTGCGAATTCAAAGCCCTGCCAAGATATCATTCGGGCCGCCTGGTAAAGATGGTGAACGCACAAAAGTAACCACTGCTCAGATTCAGATATGGCTGAATAGCCGATTGAATGTATCATCCTTGGCATCTTTCAATATTGGCCTGGTGGCCGAAGTGGGTAGCGCTGAAGCATGGCTGAGGTCAATCGAACGCCGGGGGCTGAATCAATATGATGTGCAAGTTGGCTCGCGCCCATCGATTCTGAAGCTGAAGCTGGGCAGTCTAAAAAATCCGATTGAAGGTGAAGGCTCAGGTGAGGTGGAGCCTATTTCATTTGACTTGATTGGTGATGGCAATGCCTCGTTGGCATCTATAACACTAGAAACCGCCGAAGATGTTGACGATAAACCGGTTAAGGTCGAGAGCTTGATTTTTAAAGGAGAGTATCCGGAAACTCAAAGAGTTGACTTGGGAACGACTGTTTTGCTGGATGATGTTGATGAGCTGTTAGCTGACTTGGATATTAATGTAGATATATTGAGTAACAGTCAGTGTGATTTTTTCTTATGTGATGTCCTTGAAGGTGTCGGTGATTTGCTTGAAGGGGTGACTGAATTTACAGTCGATTCGGTAAGAGCCTTGGTAGGCAATGTCGTTGATCCTGTAGTAAGAGAACTCCTTAAGGGCATTCTGGATCCGTTGCTCGATTCTCTGGGGGTAGGGGTGAATGAGTATCAGGTGTCAGTTTACGCTCCTCAGGCCAAGGTGGAACTGGTGAGATGAAAATTCATTCAAAAAAGTGGATAAAGAAAAAACAAGAAGGCGTCGCGGCCATCGAGTTTGCCATCGTCTTCCCGGTGTTCTTTCTGGTGCTCTATGCCTTGATTGGTTACGCCTTCGTGTTTCTGATTCAAAGCGGATTGCAGAGTCTTGCTAGTGAGTCGACTCGGCAGGTGGTGGCAATTAATACCATGCGATTTGAAGAAATGGATAAGTCTCGCGAAGACCTTATCGATGAAAGAATCAACGCGACGATCAATGCTTCGTGGTTAGAGCGTTTCAATGTACGTCAGCTTGACCCCTCTAATTGCAATGTGGCATCGCCTGGCACAGATGAGGCTCAATTCGTGGTCTGCCTGGGCGCGGATTACCCCTTGCCCATCTTGAACCTATTTGGCATCAGTATACCGGGCACGCCAGATCCCTTGAAAACGACTGCCAGCATTTTTCTCGACTGAAGAGCAGCAGAGACATCACCGACGTCTACGCTAAGTGGTAACTCGGGATAAAGGATGACGGGCTTCATCTCGACGGCAGGAGGCCGCACGTATGCTGAAAGGCATCAACAAGGCCGGGCTTTGGCTATGGTATCTCCTTGTGTTGGCTATCCTGCCGCTGGATGGGGCGGGGGCGGCCGAGGATGACGCTCCAGTATCGTCTGCGACCGCGTCCAGCGCCATGATCGTGGTGCCCAGCCAGCTTTCGCTGCAAAGTGACGACGCCCTGTTAAGCGATGTATGCGATGCGCTCACCCGTCGCGTGGGCGAGGGCAATCTTAGCCTGGAGGTACTGGGTGTCGATCGTTTTCCCCGCCAGACGATGCTGCGTCGCTGGCGTGAAACCATGACGCATCGCCAGGACGACCTTGGCTACGTGTTGCTTATGCATGACGCCGCCGTGCGCGCCTATCGCCACCTTTCTAACTCTTTCAGGGACGCTTCCAGGAACACTGCCAACTCGCCCGAACACACTCCCACCTTGCCCGAAAACACCGTGGTGGTGGCCTATGGCGTGCATAACGGCGAGCTTCGCGAGTGGCTGCAAGCGCGAGAGATCGCGCATATCGGGCTCGACACCTATGCCGAGCGCGGCCTGCGCTGGGCTCTGGAAGCACGTCGCCCGGAGGAAGGCCCGCTGGCGCTGTGGTACGCCCAGGGCGAGAGCCGGAATGCGTTGGTGGCCAGCGCGCGGCGGGTGAGTTCGCCCCGGCTCAGCGATGCCTGGTTGGCGTTGGAATCGCCCGACGAGAACGTGCTGGCGCGTTTTCGCGCGCGCCGCCAGCAACAAGGAGAACCCTTGCAAGCCTATCTCTCGGCGCCCGTCACGCAGGAGAATCTAGTGCGCGTCAAGGCGCTGGCAGAGCAGGGCTGGCAATTCTGGTGTTACCAGCGCGAATGGCTCGATCACGGCTGTCTGGGCGGCGTCTTCCCGGCGACCGAGCATATGGCCGATAGGCTGACCGAGGCCTTGCTCGCCCCCGAAGGTGGGCGGGGGCAAGGTGGACGAGCACTGGAAAATGGACTGGCACTGGGTGGCGCACGTCTGATCTCTGCCACTCCTGACGTATTGTACAGCGCTCGCGACCAATTCGAAGAATCCGCGCGGGAGGGCATCAATTGGCTCGAAGTGCCCGACGCGGTCGTTTCCCAGCGTCAATGGACCTGGAGGGCCTTCGCCCTGGCGTTGGCTGCACTGGTCATGGCGGGCCTCGCCATCTGGCTGGCGCGGTGGCGCGAACGCAAGCAACGTTTGAAGCGCCAGGCCCTGCGCAACGACCGTGTGACCGATCTGCCGGGGCGCGTGCCCCTTGAACGGCATCTGCAACGTTTCATGGACGATGCCTACGCCGTCTCGCTTTATTATTTGACGTTCGATGCCTTGCGTCACCTGCGCGCCCAGTTTGGGGTCCAATACGCCGATCTAGCGGCACAGAGCATTGCCGAGCGTCTGCGCGATACGTGCGGCGGCGTGTGTTATCCGGCGCGGCTCTCGGACGACGTTTTCGTGGTCATGGCTTCCGGTGCACACGATCCTAGCGCCATGGCCGCGCGTTATCAGGAAATGCTTTACGCGCCCATCGAGGTTCATGGCGTGCCACATCGGGTCGAGCCACGTATCGGGGTTGCCGTGTCGCCTGAGCATGGCAAGACACCCGTAGCGCTGTTGCAAGCCGCGCAAGATGCCGCCGACCAGGTGCTGGCCAGTGCCGGGACGGAACCGCAGCTATTCAAACCTGATATGCTCAAGACCGCTGAGCGGCGGCGTTTCCTGGCGGAGACGCTGGCCGATGCCATGGAGCAGGAAACCCCGTTCTTCGAGCTTTATCTGCAACCCCAATACCGTCTCGCCACTCGGCAACTGATGGGCGCCGAAGCCTTGATTCGCTGGCAGCACGACACCTTCGGCACTATATCGCCCGGTGAATTCATTCCCGTCGCCGAAGCCAGTCACCAGATCGTGCCGCTGGACGAAAAAGTCTTCGACGCCATGCTCGCCTGGTTGGCGCGTCACGAGCTGACGAATACGCAGAGCCTGGTATGGGCGATCAATCTGTCGATACGTCATTTCGACGACCACCGATTCACCGACTGGTTACTGGAGCGCTGCACGCATTACGGCGTTCCCCCGCAGTGTATCGAGCTCGAGGTCACCGAGCACGTCGCCACGCAAGACCTTTCTCAAGTGTGCCAAATCATGCGGATCTTGCGTCTGCACGGCTTCGGCCTGGTACTGGACGACTTCGGGGCCGGCTATACCTCGCTGCGTTTTCTCAAAGAGTTGCCGTTCACCAAGGTCAAACTCGATAAGGTCTATATCGATGCCATCGCCGAGGACGAGCGCAGCCAATTGCTGGTCAAAGGCATCATCGACCTGGCGCGGGGATTAGGGTTGACTGTCGTCGCCGAAGGGATAGAAACTCAGGAGCAGATGGATGTCCTGGGGGGACTGGGTTGCCCTGTTGGCCAGGGCTATCTACTAGGGCGGCCCCGGCCCGTCGAATCTTTCCTGTGGCGGTTGTCACAGCGCCAAGAAATGCCACCAGCGCGCACTGCGCACACGCGCTAGGCTTTGGACGACCATTCGGTGAGTGCGGCGCATATACAGCCGCAGGGATTGAACTTTGCAGATTTGGCATCATCTATAGTGTTGGGCCGAGTCAACGCTACTTGATTCAGACTCCCTATTAACCAAGACCGTTTTTCTGCGTTACCTGAGCGTGATTCGTGGCCGTACGTCGAGCGTCTTCGTGAACCTTACCGGAGCCGCATTATCACACTTTTGAACCGTTACATCATGATTTCAATATTTCCATGAAAAATAACCGTCAAACCTCGTCACGCCACATGGATGAGCGTGAAAAACACCGCAAGTTTCGTGAACTCGATGACGCCTTCGCCTCGGCTCTCCAGGAGCTCGATAGTGGCGAGGCAAGCAATGAAGATGACGCGCCCCAAGAGCCGCCGTTCGAGGAGCGCCTCCAGGCGCTGATGCAGGAATACAGCCAATCCAGCCAGAGCGTCGCCACGCTGATGCGTACCATCGTCGAGCTAGGTCACTCATCAAGCGGGTCGCGGTAAAGCCTCGCTCGAGAGGCGTGGCTGCCGCTGTGGCAGTGAACGATGAGAAACTATTGACAGCGTCCCCGCAAAGGTCCAAGCTGCAAGAAGTAGGTTAGCAAGTGGCATACCGTCAGTAGTAATCGATGTCTTCGAGAGCCTGGTGTATCGCTAATTTGTTTTACCCACTGTAACTCGGGTAAATGCCCGGCAATAGAAAGCGCTACGCGCAAAGGATATCGAAAATGGCAACTGGTACAGTTAAGTGGTTCAACGACGCTAAAGGTTTCGGCTTCATCTCTCCTGAAGACGGCGGCGATGACCTCTTTGTCCACTTCTCCGAAATTCAGGCTGAAGGCTTCAAATCCCTGCAGGACGGCCAAAAGGTTTCTTTTGACGTCACTCAGGGCAAGAAAGGCCTCCAGGCGTCCAACGTCAAGGCCGATTGATTTCGCGCCTGATGATTTGAAGCCAATAGGCTTCGCATGACAGGGCCCGCTTCGGCGGGCCTTGTTGCGTTTGGGGCAATGGTCGATCAACGGCCTCGCGGCAGTGAATCCAGCCACCGACGTATACGCTTCTGGTGCCAGCGACGTGAGATCCGGAGGGTGTCGAACGTAGTGGGCACGATCAAGCAATCGTTATTCTTCTCGTCGGGATCGAGATCGCTCCTTTCCAGCATGAAGCACCGATACGCACCCACGGGACGGTCCTCGTTGCCGTAGATCGCGACCAGCCTGATTTCCAGCATTCTCAGCGTTTCATCGGAGAGTATGAGCGAACTACGATCGATATCGAGCTTATGCTCCTCGGCGGCGTGATCGATGATCTCCCTGAATGAGCAAACCTGATGATAATCGCCCGAATCCAGCGGCCCCTGGCGCGTGGCGTGCTCCTCGTTACTCTCTTCTTCTCTGTTTTCCGATCGGGTGTAATCGGTCAGATCGCACGTATATTCGCCTTTGGACGTATGCAGTACGCCCATGACATTCGAGACGAAGATCGCTTCTGAGCTCATATTGCTGATCAGGCACATGCCGTCCGGCGATTTGCTACGCCCGCGGTTGATGATGATGCGTGGCCGCCGTTGTCGCGCAAAGTTCAGGTAAAGAAGCTGCGCGTAGAATAGCCACACGATTAGGGTGAAAAAACTCGCGATCGCGCTCAGAGCGCCGCTATTATGGTTAAGCCATTCGAGCATTCCTTGCTCTCCTTATGGGTGATGGGTTAGTAAACAATAACGCCCTCTCTGGCGATATCGGCGACTTAGCCTAGCAAAATACGAAACTTATCTCGATGTGTACGCCATTTTGGCGTACGTTTGGATGAAAGTGAGAAGACACAAAGGTGATCAGTATATTGACTGCACCTTCCCCCGAAGACCTATCCCCGAAGAAGACAGCACCGAATCTCGTCACAGGAATACAGCACGCTTCAACTTCCGCACGACGCAGCCCCTGAAGGCCATGGCGGCAGTCATACTGACGGCGGAGTAGCCGAAGGGGCGCGGATCAGTTGGCGCCGCCACCATCACGCTTGAGGCGCTTCACCCAGCGCTGCTTGGCGTATTTGCGCAGGTTCTCGACGTTGTCCGTCTCGTCGACGATATCCTGGCCGAGAATCGTCTCGATCACGTCTTCCATGGTGATCAAGCCCACCCAGGTACCGTGCTCGTCGTAGACCACGCGCATATGCCCGTGATCCTTGAGCATCGCGGTGAACACCTGCTCAATGTTATCCGTCTCGTGCAGCGCCTCGATGGGGTGCATCAGCGCCTTCATGGTCTGCTCATCCTCGGCGTGATAAGTATCCGCCTTGTGGATGTAGCCAATCGCCTGCTCGCCGCCGTCCATCACCGGAAAGCGCGTGAACTGCATCTTGCCGTACTGCGCATCGAATTCCGCCACGCTGAGATCCGGCGTCACCGCCACACACACCGTGCGCGGTGTCATCACGCTCTTCACCCGAATCTCATGCAGATTGAGGATATTGACGATGGCGCGGGCTTCGTCATTGTCCAGCGCCTTCTCATCCAGACCGATGCGCGCCAGCGCCTTGATCTCGCCGCGCATATCGACATCGTTCTGCGTACTGCCGATACGATGGGTGATCCGCTCGGAAAGCCAGATGAACGGTGTCAGCAGCACGATCATCACCCGCAGAATCGGCGGCAGCAGCGGGGCGAGGGCTCGCCAATGGCTTGCGCCGATGGTCTTGGGAATGATCTCGGAAAATACCAGAATCGCCAGGGTCATCAGTGCCGAGGCAATCGCCACGTGCGCATCGCCGAACACCACCGCCACCTGCGCGCCCACGCCCGTCGCGCCCACGGTATGCGCGATGGTATTGAGCGTGAGGATCGCCGCCAGTGGCCTGTCGATGTTGGCCTTCAGCTTGGAAAGCGAGGCATGCAGCTTCGGGCGAGTATCCTTCAACTGCGCGATATAGCTCGGCGTCAGTGACAGCAACGCCGCCTCGAGGATGGAACACAGAAACGAAAAACCGATGGAAAGCAGGGCAAAGGCCGCTAAGAGGACCATGAAGACTCTTGGTTAAGAATGGAGCGAGTATTTATCCAGTCCCGAAGAAGACTGTCAATCCATCCTTTAGGCGTTTTGCTTTCATCGACAGCCAGGCCGAAGCGGTCTATAGTATTTAAAGGTAATACCTCTTACTACGAGCTTTAACCAGGGAGGATGATATGGCGACCCCGACATCCATCAAGCTCGACGATGACCTGAAAGGAAGGGTGCAGCACTTGGCCGATGCGCGCCGACGCTCCTCGCACTGGCTCATGCGTGAAGCCATCGAGCAGTATGTCGCGCGTGAGGAAAACCGGGAAGCCTTCAAGCAGGATGCGCTCCGGGCTTGGGAGGACTACCAGGCGACGGGTCTGCACGCGACTGCAGACGAAGTAGAGAAGTGGCTGAATAGCTGGGGAACGGATCATGAGGAGCCCGCTCCAACATGCCACGAGTGATCTTCGCCTCGGCAGCGATTAACGACCTAGAGCGGCTGCGTGGATTCTTGAAACCGAAGAATCCCGCAGCGGCCGAGCGGGCTGCCCAGGCTATCCTCCAAGGCGTCCAGGCACTCGGAGAACATCCCCATATCGGACGCCCAATCGACGACCTGTCAGAAGTATACCGGGATTGGCTGATTGACTTCGGTGATAGCGGCTATATCGCCCGGTACCGTATCGACGCTGACACTGTAGTGGTGTTGGCCATCCGTCAACAGAAAGAAGCGGGCTTCTAGCTGAGCTGCTCAGTAACCGTGCCGACCTGCAACCGTCTCAACCCGATATTCCGGATACCCGAATCAACATGACCGATTTTATTACCGATTCCATGCGCAATCGCCTCATCGAGGGCGTTCACGTCGCCGGGCAAGAAGTCATGGCGATCTACCGCCGCGACTTCGCCATCGAAGAAAAGGGTGACGCCAGTCCGCTCACCGAGGCGGATATGGCCTCGCATCATGCCCTGGTCGGGCTGCTGGAAGCGCTCACCCCCAAGGTGCCGATTCTCTCCGAAGAATCCGCCGAGATCCGTTACGAGACCCGTCAGACGTGGCAGCGTTACTGGCTGATCGACCCGCTGGACGGCACCAAGGAATTCATCAGCCACAACGGCGAATTCACGCTCAACGTCGCCCTGGTGGAAGACGGCGTGCCGGTGTTCGGCATCGTCCACGCGCCGGCGCTGGAAAGCGGTCCCGCGACCTGGTGGGGCCAGCAAGGGGAGGGCGCCTGCAAGCGCGAAAACGGCGGTGAAGACCAAGCGATTCACGCCCGCGCCTTGCCCGATCCCCAGGCCGAGCCCTGGAAAATCGTCGGCAGCCGCCGCCACGGCGCCGACATCTTCGACGCCTTCTGCCAGCGCCTGCCCACGCATGAATGTGTCTCCATGGGCAGCTCGTTGAAGCTATGCCTGGTCGCCGAAGGCCAGGCCGATCTCTACCCGCGCCTCGCGCCCACCTGCGAATGGGACACCGCCGCCGCCCAAGCCGTCGTCACCGCTGCCGGCGGGCACGTACTCGATGTCGAAACGCTCCAACCGCTGCGCTGCAACCAGCAAGAGAGCGTCTTGAACCCCTTCTTCCTCGTCTGCGGCCAACGTGACACACGCTGGGAAAGCGCCCTGCGTGAAAGTGTCGCCTGACGCGGCCATGCCGCGAGCTTCGGGCAACGGGCGACGAGCTACGAGCTGCGAGCTACGAGCTGCGAGCTAAAATGCTGCCGAAGCCCGAAGCCCGAAGCCCGAAGCCCGAAGCCCGAAGCCCGAAGCCCGAAGCCCGAAGCCCGAAGCCCGAAGCCCGAAGCCCGAAG
>NZ_JARANY010000239.1 GCF_029889885.1 Chromohalobacter sp. 296-RDG | reverse complement strand
GCCTTCTACTGGGTCATGCCGCGCCTCGCCGCGTTCAACCGGCAACACCCGGAAATCGAGGTACGCCTGGTGACCTCGACGCGCCCGGTGGTCGAGCATCACGACTATTTCGACGTGGCGCTGCAGACCAGCGGGCGCCCCAGCGGCAGCCACGCACTGTCCTTCACCGCATCCGACGAGATCTTTCCAATTTGCAGCCCTGACTATCTCGCCACACAACATCGCCCCATCACCCTGGCGAACCTCGCCGAGCACCGTTTGCTGCACCACAGGGCTGACGCACCGGACTGGTTCGAGTGGGATAGTTGGCTACGCGCCATGGGAAATTTCGTGCCCACCTTGGGCAACGGCATGATTTTCGATAGCTATCCGCTGGTCCTTCAGGCAGCGCTTGCCGGGCACGGTATCGCCCTGGGCTGGCGACGCACGGCTGAGCGTCTGGTGCAAAACGGCCAGCTCGTGCGGCCAGTCGATGCGTCGCTGCCACTCAGCGACGCACTCTCGGTATATACACGGCAAGGCGCTCAATCGCGTGTGGAGACGCTGGCGCTACTGGACTGGCTGCAGCATGAATTCCACGTAGATCATGGCGGTGAAGCGGACTTTTGAAGTGACGTATCACAACAAGGCGTAAGCTACACCGCTCACCGTCCCTCCGGTGAGGATCAGCGCCAACAGCGCCCAGAGGCCGTCATTGGCCATCAACGACAAGCCGAACATCATCAAGGCCAGCCCCGCGCCATTGGCCGAGAAGGGCACCACCTCCATCAACGGCATCGCCAGGGCAATGAGAAAGCAGAAAAGCGCCACGAGATAGGTGCCGGCGCGCTGGGTCAACCAGGTCAGGCGCGGTTTCAACAAACGGTCGATGGCCCGGGCCGGCTTGCGCATCCAGGTCACCGCCTTGTCCAGCTTGGCGCAGGAGACCGAGCGCTTCAAAAGCCAGCGAGGCAGCCAGAACGTGCGGCGCCCTACCAGCAACTGCCCCGCCACCAGCAGGACC
>NZ_JARANY010000238.1 GCF_029889885.1 Chromohalobacter sp. 296-RDG | reverse complement strand
GGCCAAATGAGCATATGGCTGGCGCAGTGTGGCCATACGGTCACCATGGTCGAACCCTCGCGGGACATGCGCGAACGTGCCATCGCGGGCATGGGCGATCTGGCTGTCACGTCCGTCGATGCCACCTGGCAGACGCTGCCCGAACGTGCGCCGGGGCCGTGGGGGCTGATCGTGTGCCACGCGGTTCTGGAATGGTTGGCGGCGCCACAGGCCGCTTTCGCACAACTCGCCACACTGCTGGCGCCGGGGGGCTATCTGTCGCTGATGGTCTTCAACCGCGATGCATTGCGGTTCTCCAACGTGATCAAGGGCAACCTGGACAAGGCGCTCGATGATCGGCTGGAAGGGCTCGGGAAACGCCAGCGTCTGACGCCGATCTCGCCGCTCACTGATGCCCAGATACGCGCATGGAGTATGGCGGAAGGCTTGTCGATCGAGGCGGTGACGGGCGTGCGTATCTTTCACGACTACCTTCTGGAACGCCACCCTGCGCCGGAGCAGCTCGAGAAGGTAATCGAACTCGAACGTCGTTACTGCCAGCAGGAGCCGCACTGGCGTCTGGGACGTTATCTGCATTACACCCTGTACAAACCGGAGATCGTGTCATGAGTGCGGAGACGCCTCCTTGCCAGTTGCTTGCCCGTCAGTCTCACGACTATCGCGATTGGCTGTGGGTCGCGCCGCCTCGCGATGCCTGGTTGGAAACGACCGGTGGTAGCGTGTGGAGTGCGGATGCGGCGGTTTGTCAGGCTTGGCGAGTTCGAGGATACCGGGTTTACGATGGTCTCGCGCCGGTGCTGGAAGCGCCGGTCACGGGTGCCGTATTGTTCTGGCCCAAGACGCATGCGTTAGGCGAGTGGTGGTTGCTGGCGCTGTGCGCGGTGTTGCCCGAAGGCACGTCGCTGCAGGTTGTCGGCGAACATCAAGGTGGCGTCAAGCGTGTGCTCAAATCGCTGGCCGCGCTGGGGCTTGGTTGCCGCAAGGTGGATAGCGCGCGGCGTTGCACATTGTATGCTACGCGC
>NZ_JARANY010000237.1 GCF_029889885.1 Chromohalobacter sp. 296-RDG | reverse complement strand
AAGCGGCCGCGAAAGTATCCACAACCGCGTCTTTTCCCAATGCGGCAGGAAACTGGTGACGATATCGCTCATCACGCCTTTCGGGATCACCGCATACGCCTCGGTGAACACTGCTCGACCATGAATCAACTGGCTCTGCGGCGGCAGCCCTCCATGGGGGGCGTAGTAGGTATGTCGTGGCATAATTCACTCCAAAGTTAATGCCCATTAAATAACAAAACACATCAACAGGCACATAGCAGTTACATCACTCTCTCTTTTCCTCTATAAGCTGATTAATTTTAACAGCACTACGATATGGCCAATTAGCTGACTCAACTATAAGAGAGGAAGAAAACAAAAGCATAGCTCCCACTAACAATCCAAAGAGCCTCCATGAATGCTCATTCACATAAACAAATGAATAAATAGCAACCACTAAAGCGTAAAGGCACAACAAAACGCTAAAAATTGTTGTAAACCAACGGCCAATCTTATCCTTCAGCTGTATGCTAACCTCAAGCTTACCACTTTCATTTAAGTTCAGATAAGGAAGGCTGCTTTTTAGTAGTCGCCAACCCACAGCGCCATTAAGCTCCGCATGCAAATAAATTAAGGCACTTCTCATTTCTTTATTTGCGTCGATATAGCATGCTTTTTTAAAGGTATATCGCTCTAGATACTCTTCGGTATTTTCTCTGACCTCTCTTCCAATACCCTCACTTTGAAAAACAAGCAGCATTTTATTAAAATCCTTATCAGCCTTATCATAAAAATAAGCAAATATTCGAAAAGGCTCCTTTTTAATAATATAAGCAATAAAAAATGTTAAAACTGCTACCCAGACTCCTTCGCCTCCTATTCCCTTAACAACATCTTCAATTCCTTGAAACATCTCCCCCCCTTTTTTTATATAAAGAAAAAACGGACTAATTTCCCAAATGCTTCTCAGCCCAGTGGCGGGCGATGTCCACACGCCGGGTTATCCACACCCGGTCGTGGGCCTCGAGGTGATCAAGGAAGCGCTGCAGCGCTCGGAAACGCCCAGGGC
>NZ_JARANY010000236.1 GCF_029889885.1 Chromohalobacter sp. 296-RDG | reverse complement strand
AGCGCACGTCCTCCCGGCCTCAGGACCCGGCGGATTTCGTTAAGTACCCGGTCAATGTCCGGGCACCATTGGATCGCCAGATTGGAGACGACGAGATCGAAGCTGGCGTCAGCGTGGGGCAACATGGCGGCGTCGCCGCATATCCAGCGGATTGCTTCAGGATGGCGTCGACGCGCCTCAGCCAGCATGCCCGCGGCAAGATCCAGGCCGCTGACCGTGCAGGTGGCGCCGTAATGCGTTGCCAGCGCAGCGGTCAGATCGCCGGGGCCGCAGCCCAGATCCAGTACATCGCATGCGTGATCGGGCAGTTGCTCGAGCAGGCGCTTGCCCATGGCATGCTGGGCGGTGGCGCGGCGGGCGTAATGCGGCGCGGCACGCGAAAAGGCATGCGCGACCCGGGCGCGCCAGTCGCGCTCCCGGGCATCGGTGCTCGCATCGAGGCCGTGGCATGGCAGCGCGGTCATGGCATCGCCTCCAGAACGGCCTCGGCGAGTGACTGCGTCGGCGCCACGGCGATGGCGGACAGCGCATGGACGAGTCGTTCCGGTTGGCTGATGAGTGGGCAGTGGCCGGCCTCGAGCAGACGGTAGTCGGCTCGCTCGCGCACCGCCGGGGCCAGCAGCGGGTCGGCCTCGCCGGCCAGCCGATGCACCGGGCAGGGTGGCGTGGCCAGGCGCTGGGTATTGTCGATCTCCGCGAGCTGCGTGAGCCCCGCAGCCAAGGTGGCCGGCGAGGCTGGGACATCGTCGCCTAGAATCGCACGCAGCCGGCGATGGGCGCTCCTGGGGGACGGTTCGCCGCCAAGTTGCCAGCGCAGAAAGTGGCTACGGGTAGCCTCCGGATTGCGCTGGAAGGCGTCGCGGAAGTTGGCCAAGTCGGCTGCGCTGACGCCTTGCGGATGGGGGAAGCGCTCGCCGATTCCGAGTAACACCAGGGCGTGGGGCGGGGGCAGCCGGTCGATCAGGGCGCCGGCCAGCAGTCCGCCCAGCGACCAGCCGACCCAGACGGCGTTACTCGGCAGGTCATTGGCC
>NZ_JARANY010000235.1 GCF_029889885.1 Chromohalobacter sp. 296-RDG | reverse complement strand
GTATCTGTCCGCTAGTCCTTTATTGTATTTGTTGGTGACGTTCCTGGCTTTTATGGGGGCGAGTTATATCAACCGTCTTCTGGGGGGTACGCCTTTCCTGCATCCGGTCGTGCTTACCATCGTGCTGATCATTGGCTTTCTGACGCTGACAGATACCGATTATGCGACGTACTTCGAAGGCGCTCAGTTCATCCATTTCCTTTTGGGCCCCGCGACCGTTGCCTTGGCGATTCCCTTGTATGACTATCGGGAACGTGTCAGGCGTATGCTGGTGCCGATATTGCTCAGTTGCGTCGCGGGGATCGTGACGGCGGTGACGTCAGCGGTGGGTGTCGCGATGCTCATGGGGGCCAGTCGTGAAACCGTGTTGACGCTGTCGCCCAAGTCGGTGACATCACCTATCGCGATGGGCATCGTCGAGAAACTGGGCGGCATTCCGTCGCTTGCTGCGGGGATGGTTCTGATCACAGGGTCCCTTGGGTGTGCCTTGGGTCCTGCCATCTTCCGCCTGGTCAGGGTGCGCGATCCCAGTGTTCAAGGCTTTACCATGGGCCTGGCGGCACATGGTTTCGGAACGGCCTATTCCTTTTCTTCGATTGGCGCAGTGGCGGGTGCCTTTGCGGGACTTGCGATGGGCCTGACGGGGCTACTGACGGCCTTCATTCTGCCGCCTTTGGTGCACCTTTTTGGTCTTTAATTATTTATACCGTTACCTTTGAACCTTCTTGGAAAGTTGAAAAACCAAGATGGCAACGCCTGATGGGGGCGTTGCCATACGTCGATATTACAAAACGTCTTGATCGTTTATATCATGCGTCGTTCACGCCCATAGAACGCGTAACAGGGATACGGTAATCAGCGTGATCAGTAGAGTGCCGACGATGTTGAGCAGCAGTCCGGCGCGGATCATCGATTGAATCTTCATATGTCCCGTCGCGAAAACGATGGCATTGGGTGGGGTCGCGACCGGCATCATGAAGGCACAGCTATCGGCGATTGCGGCGGGGACCGTGATCAGTAACGGGTCCATGT
>NZ_JARANY010000234.1 GCF_029889885.1 Chromohalobacter sp. 296-RDG | reverse complement strand
ATGGCACAGTTTCTTGCTCAGGGCCATTACGACCGCTATCTGCGCCAGTTCGCCGACGAGATGCGCCAGCGCTGGGAAACGATGAACGAGGCCATCACGACGCATATGCCCAACTGCCGACGGGTCGGCGGTGATCATGCCAGCGTGTTCTGGTTGGAAGCCCCGCAAGACGTGGATACCCAGCGCCTGGCCTGGCAGGCCGCGCAAAACGGTGTGCTCATCGAGCCAGGATTTCAGCACTTCTTCGAGCGCGTGCCGCCGCGCAACTTCATGCGTCTGGGGTTCGGCGCCATCGACGCCGAGCGCATCGAACCGGGTATCGAACGCCTGGCGCGAACGCTAGGGTAGCGGCGTACTCACGACTGCGCCGGGCACAAGGCCCGGCGCATGCTATCCAGCGTTTGCGACGGCGATGAAGCCATGCTGGCTGGTCAAGCGGCGTGCTTGGCCGACATCTCGCCCAGCACCTTATCCAGAATCGCCAGCCCTTGCTGGGCCTCCGCCTCGCTGACGATGCACGGCGGCACCACATGAATGCGGTTCTCGGCCACGAACGGCAGCATGCCCTCGGCGAGCAGGGCGTGCTTGATCTCGCCCATCGCACTGGCCGATAGCGGCGTGCGGTGCTCGCGGTCGCTGACCAGTTCGAGGACATGAAAGACCCCCAGCCCGCGTGTCTCACCGACGATGGCATGCTCGCGCGCCAGGCGTGCGAGGCCTTGGCCGAGCGTACCCTGGCCGATGCTGGCGGCGTTCTCCACCACCCCTTCCTCATGCATGGCGTCCAGGGTCGCGACGATGGACGCCATCGCCAGTGGATGTCCGGAATAGGTGAGCCCGCCGAAGAACATGTGTTCGTCGAAATGCCGGCTGATGGCTTCTGAGATCACCACGCCGCCGGCTGGCACGTAGCCGGAATTGACCCCCTTGGCGAATACGATCAGATCCGGTGAGACGCCGTAATGCTCGAAGGCGAACCAGCGCCCGGTGCGCCCGAACCCGGCCATCACTTCATCGAAGATCAACAGGATGCCG
>NZ_JARANY010000233.1 GCF_029889885.1 Chromohalobacter sp. 296-RDG | reverse complement strand
CGGCATCCTGTTGATCTTCGATGAAGTGATGGCCGGGTTCGGGCGCACCGGGCGCTGGTTCGCCTTCGAGCATTACGGCGTCTCACCGGATCTGATCGTATTCGCCAAGGGAGTCAATTCCGGCTACGTGCCGGCCGGCGGCGTGGTGATCTCGGATGCCATCAGCCGGCATTTCGACGAACACATGTTCTTCGGCGGGCTCACCTATTCCGGACATCCGCTGGCGATGGCGTCCATCGTCGCTACCCTGGACGCCATGCATGAGGAAGGTGTAGTGGAGAACGCCGCCAGCATCGGCCAGGGTACGCTCGGCCAAGGCCTCGCACGCCTGGCGCGCGAGCATGCCATCGTCGGCGAAACACGCGGGCTGGGGGTCTTTCATGCCCTGGAACTGGTCAGCGACCGCGAGCACCGCACGCCGCTATCGGCCAGTGCGATGGGCGAGATCAAACACGCCTTGCTCGCCGAGGGCATGCTGCCGTTCGTGGCCGAGAACCGCATTCATGTAGTGCCGCCGTGCATCGTCAGCGAGGCAGAGAGCCAGCGAGGGCTGGCAATTCTGGATAAAGTGCTGGGCGAAATGTCGGCCAAGCACGCCACTTGAACGCCAAGAGCAGGCGGCATCGCCGTCGCAAACGCTGGATAGCATGCGCCGGGCCTTGTGCCCGGCGCAGTCGTGGATACGCCGCTACCCTAGCGTTCGCGCCAGGCGTTCGATCCCCGGTTCGATGCGCTCGGCGTCGATGGCGCCGAACCCCAGGCGCATGAAGTTGCGCGGCGGCACGCGCTCGAAGAAGTGCTGAAATCCGGGCTCGATGAGCACACCATTTTGCGCGGCCTGCCAGGCCAGGCGCTGGGTATCCACGTCTTGCGGGGCTTCCAACCAGAACACGCTGGCATGGTCACCGCCGACCCGCCGGCAGTGGGGCATATGCGTCGTGATGGCCTCGTTCATCGTTTCCCAGCGCTGGCGCATCTCGTCGGCGAACTGGCGCAGATAGCGGTCGTAATGGCCCTGAGCAAGAAACTGTGCCAT
>NZ_JARANY010000232.1 GCF_029889885.1 Chromohalobacter sp. 296-RDG | reverse complement strand
CGTCGTCGAGTGGAAGGAAGCATGGGGCATGGATGCCCGCTTACCGACAATGCCCTGCAAGTTTGGCCCTTCCCGCCGAACGATCAAACGATCCTCGGCGGGACTTCTTGCATTCAGGCACTCTTAATCGTGAATGCATTCGCTCCTCCCCAGCTCTGGACACCGGTACTCCGCAGGCATAGGCTTTGACATATGCTGCCTGACACAGGAGCCAGCCCATGAATACCGAACGCCATGTACGCCTTTTTCGCAACGGCCGCAATCAGGCTATACGCATTCCTCGAGAGTTCGAGCTAAGCGGTGACGACGCCCTCATTCGCCGCGAGGGCGATACACTCATCATCGAACCCATCAGAAAACCCGGTCTTCTGGAGACGTTGCGACAGCTCAGTTCCTTGGATGAAACGCTAGATGAAAGCGACGAAGGGTTACTGCCACTCGACGATATCAAGCTATGAAAACGACCGGCTATCTATTGGACACCAATATCGTCTCGGCACTCGTGCGTGATCCACAAGGCCAAGTGGCACGACGAATAGCCGACGTGGGAGAGCACGCCATCGCCACCAGTTCGATCGTCGCTGCCGAACTTCGCTTTGGCGCCCATAAACGCGGCTCCAAACGCCTGACGCATCAGGTGGAAACCCTGCTTGATGCGCTGACAATTCTACCTTTCGAGTCGCCTGCCGATCGCTATTATGCACAGATACGCTGTCATCTGGAGCGGGTCGGGACGCCAATAGGTCCTAACGACCTGCTGATCGCCGCCCAAGCACTATCGGAACAGCGCATCCTGGTCACCGCTAATCTCGGCGAATTTAGACGTGTCGAGGGGTTGAGCGTCGAGAATTGGCTTTGAATACTGCCCCCCACTAATACTCAAAATAATATTAGCTTTCGGCTCAAAACTTCAGGTTTCCCCCAACAGCCGCAGACTTTCCATGGGCGCCTGACGACGTACCTGACGGGTCAGCAGATGGCCGATGCCTCCGATGAGCAGCCCACCGCCCACGGGCATCACGACCCATAGCGGCCAATG
>NZ_JARANY010000231.1 GCF_029889885.1 Chromohalobacter sp. 296-RDG | reverse complement strand
GTGCTGCGGGTCGTTCGCTGTCCCGGCAGGCAGGGGCACGTCGAAGAAACAGTAGAATTCCTGCGCGTCCTGGTCGTTACCGCCGCTGCCCATGGGCATCAGCGAGACGCGCTTGGCATCGCCGACGTATTGGTCCCAATTGTCAAGCGGGGCCAGATCATCGTCGGCGGGCACGCGCACGTTCCAGTTGACGTACCCGACGTACTGACGTTCCACGGCGTGTCCCGTGATCTTGCCGCGCAGCCGCGAGTGCGTGCCATCGGCGACCACCAGCAAGTCGGCGTGGAGGCTACCGCCATCCTCGAAATGTGCTGTGATGCCGTCGTCCGCCAGCGTGTAATCGTTGCAGCAACGCCCGAGCTGGATATACTCGGCGCCGACTGCGTTGAAGAGTGTTTGCTGCAGGGCGGCGCGTGCGATGGGACAAGCGCGCTGCCCGACGTCCTCGAACAGCGGCGTGAGACTGAAATCGGTCAAGGTCCGCCCGTGGTGGGTGAGATAGCGCATGCGGGTCATCTCACCGCTGAGACGCTCGATGGTGTCGCCGAGCCCTAGGCGGTGCATGATCTTGACCCCGTTGGGCCACAGGGAAATGGCCGCGCCTATCGGGCGTATCTCCTGGACACGCTCGACGACGGTGACTCGGTGACCCTGGTGTTGAAAGGCAAGCGCGGTACTCAGTCCGCCCATCCCCGCGCCGACGACGAGGACGTGCAAGGGAGAAGCGTGTTGTGTTGAGCGAGACATGGCGAACTCCTTCAATCGATTGTTATGAGGGACGAAATTGTTATGGCTTACGAAGGCTGATTGGGTGCCGTGGCGCGTGGCGTCGCGTCGTCGGGCTCCTTGGCATCCTCGGTGCTGCCGGGCAGCAACAGAGTGCACAGGATGGCGGTCAACCCGCCGGTGGTGATCGGTGAAGAGAAGATACGTTCGGCGGTCTCGGGCAGCCCGGCGAGGGCTTCGGGGACGAGCTGGACACCTAGCCCCATGCCCAGCGACACGGCGATGGTCATGATCGTCTTGCGGGTCATCGTCTGG
>NZ_JARANY010000230.1 GCF_029889885.1 Chromohalobacter sp. 296-RDG | reverse complement strand
CCAGACGATGACCCGCAAGACGATCATGACCATCGCCGTGTCGCTGGGCATGGGGCTAGGTGTCCAGCTCGTCCCCGAAGCCCTCGCCGGGCTGCCCGAGACCGCCGAACGCATCTTCTCTTCACCGATCACCACCGGCGGGTTGACCGCCATCCTGTGCACCCTGTTGCTGCCCGGCAGCACCGAGGATGCCAAGGCGCCCGACGACGCAACGCCACGCGCCACAGCACCCAATCAGCCTTCGTAAGCCATAACAATTTCGTCCCTCATAACAATCGATTGAAGGAGTTCGCCATGTCTCGCTCAACACAACAGGTTTCTCCCTTGCACGTTATCGTCGTCGGCGCGGGGATGGGCGGCCTGAGTACCGCGCTTGCCTTTCAACACCAGGGTCACCGAGTCACCGTCGTCGAGCGTGTCCAGGAAATACGCCCGATAGGTGCGGCCATTTCCCTGTGGCCCAACGGGGTCAAGATCATGCACCGCCTAGGGCTCGGCGACACCATCGAGCGTCTCAGCGGCGAGATGACCCGCATGCGCTATCTCACCCACCACGGGCGGACCTTGACGGATTTCAGTCTCGCGCCGCTGTTCGAGGACGTCGGGCAGCGCGCTTGTCCCATCGCACGCGCCGCCCTGCAGCAAACACTCTTCGACGCAGTCGGCGCCGAGCATATCCAGCTCGGGCGTTGCTGCAACGATTACACGCTGGCGGACGACGGCGTCACGGCACATTTCGAGGATGGTGGCAGCCTCCACGCCGACTTGCTGGTGGTCGCCGATGGCACGCACTCGCGGCTGCGCGGCAAGATCACCGGGCGCGCCGTGGAACGTCAGTACGTCGGGTACGTCAACTGGAACGTACGCGTGGCCGCCGCCGACGATCTGGCGCCGCTCAACAACTGGGACCAATACGTCGGCGATGCCAAACGCGTCTCGCTGATGCCCATGGGCAGCGGCGGTAACGACCAGGACGCGCAGGAATTCTACTGTTTCTTCGACGTGCCCCTGCCTGCCGGGACAGCGAACGACCCGCAGCAC
>NZ_JARANY010000023.1 GCF_029889885.1 Chromohalobacter sp. 296-RDG | reverse complement strand
GCGACGACGCCCTGCAGGGCGAATACGGTAATCTTCAGACGCCGGACATTGACCCCAGCCAAGCTCGCCGCCTCGGCATTACCACCGGTCGCCAGGGTGTTGCGCCCGAACGCCGTCATGTTGAGCACGATACCGAAGATCACGAAACACGCGATCATGGTCCACACCGGCAGCGTCAGCCCTAGAAACGAGGCACTGCCCAGATCGAAGAAGCTCGGCACCGTGACCATGACCGCATCACCGCCGGAAGTGATATAGGCCAAACCGCGCACGAACTCCATCGCGGCCAACGTGGCAATCAATGAATTGATGCCAAACTTGGATACCACGAAACCATTGAAAGCGCCCACCGCGCCGCCGGCGCCCACCCCGGCGAGCACGCCGATGAAGACGCTGCCCGAAGTCGAGGTCACCACGGCAGCCACCACACCGGAGAAAGCGACGGTCGAGGCTACCGACAGATCCACCTCGCCGAGTGCTAGCACCATCATCATGGTGGTCGCGATGGTCCCGATCAGGGTGACCGAGAGCAGCAAGCCGACGATATTGCGACCGGTCAAAAAGTCCGGCACGAAAATCGCCAAGGCGATAAAGAGGACGAAAAAGATCGCAATCAATCCGGAGGTATCAAGCAGCGTGCGCAATGCCTTGGGCCGCGGTTTTGGCGCCGTCGACGAAGTATCGGACGCGGCCAGTTTGTCTGTGCTCATGTGGTCAATCTCTTCATGTTGTTAGCGGGTGAGCAACGCGGTTGGGCAGCAACTCAAGCGGGAAGCGCCAGTCCCAGGAGACGCTCTTGAGTCGCCTGCTCGCGGGGTACGATATCGACCAGGGCTCCATCGCGCATGACGCCGATGCGGTCACAGATCGAACTGACCTCGGCGAGGTCGCTGGAAATCACGATCACGCCCTTGCCCTGTTCCGCCAAGTTATACAATAGGGTGTAAATATCACGTCGCGCCCCCACATCAATGCCCCGCGTGGGCTCGTCCATCACGAACAAGTCGATCTCCTCCGCCAGCCAGCGCCCAACAATCACCTTCTGCTGATTCCCTCCCGAGAGGGTGTTGATCGGTGTGCGATGGTTCGGCGTCTTGATACTCAAACGCTGGATATAGGTCTTGGCGTTATCGGCTTCGCGCCCAGCATGACGAAACATGCCCCAGCGCTTGAAGAAACGCCGACAGCTGATATTGAGATTGTCGGCGACACTCGCCACGGGAAATATTCCCTGGGATTTGCGGTCCTCGGGGCACATGGCAATGCCCGCACGAATCGCCTCGCCCGGCGAGGTAAAGACGCCGGTCTTGCCGCGAAACGTCACTTCTCCCTGGGTGGCTGTTTCCACGCCGCATACCAGGCGCATCAACTCGCTGCGTCCGGCGCCGACGAGTCCAAAGAGACCGAACACTTCGCCGCGTTTCACTTCCAGGCTGACCGGCTCGTTCACACCGCGCCCCTGGAAGTCATCGATACGCATCAACACATCGCCCATGGCGCGCTCTCTAAAGCCATATACGTCTTCGATCTGACGCCCCACCATCTCCCCGACCAAGGTGTCCTGATCGACGCCTTCCAGCGTCTCGTGCGTGCGAATATGGCGACCATCGCGGAACACCGTCAGCGCATCGCACATCTCGAAGACCTCTTCCATGCGGTGCGTGACGTACAGCACCACGCGCCCTTCCTCGCGCAAACGCGCGACGATGCGCTTGAGTTGCCGCGTCTCCTGCACAGAAAGGCTGCTGGTGGGCTCGTCGAAGGCAATGATCTTGGCGTTGCGCAAGAGCGCACGACCGATCTCGATCATTTGCTGCTGACCGATGGAAAGCTCCCGCACTTTGGTGGCCGGGTCGATTTCTCCCTCGCCGAGATCTTCGAGAATCTCCCGAGCACGCGCCTTCATGGTGCGGCGGTCGATGAAGCCGCGACGCTCCGGCAATTGTCCCAGCAACAGGTTCTCGGCCACCGACAAGTTGGGTGACAGAGTGAGTTCTTGATAAATGATCGCGATACCCTGAGCCAGCGCCTCCCGAGCGTTGGCAAAGACATACGATTGACCGTCGATCCATAGCTGACCCGAGGAGGGACGATTGACGCCGCTGAGCACCTTGAGCAAGGTCGACTTCCCGGCCCCGTTCTCGCCCATCAAGGCATGCACCTCGCCGGCTTTTGCAGCAAAACTCACACCATCGAGTGCCCTCACACCGGGAAACTCGACGGTAATATCGTCGAAACGAAGAAAAGCCTCGGACATACGGCACTCCTGAAGGAAAAAAGCATGCCCGCGCGCCGGGGCGCGGGCATCGGTCTTACAAGCCCAGCTCTTCCCGTACGTCTTGCCAGTTGTCCCGTGTCATCAGCTTACCGGTAGTTTCGGTATTGGCCGGCGGCTTCTCGCCCTCGGTAATCCACTGGTAGAGGTTGTCCGCCGACTGGCGCCCATGCATGGTCGAGCTCACGGCGACAGTACCGTGGAAGCCAGTAGGCGTCTCACGCGAAAATTCGGCGAACGCCGCGCCGGAGCCGTTGATGCCCACGCCAATGACCTGTTCCGGATCGAGTCCGTACTGTTCGCTCGCGCGCACGCCGCCCAGCACGCTCTCTTCGTTAAGCGCGTAGATCACCCAGTGCTCGAAATCACCACGCTTGGAGAACACCGGCGATGCTGCCGAAAAGGCGCTGCTGGTATCGGTATTCTGCTGCGGCGCATCGAAGATGTTGTCTTTCTTGAACCCGGACTCGAGCAGCGCGGCCGTGGCACCATCGGTGCGTTCTTTCGCGGTGGGCAATTCATAGTTGGTGATACGCAGCGCCGCGACCTCGTCCGGATCCCAGCCGCGGTTGTCCATCTCCTCGGCGATGGCGTTACCGACTTGCTCACCGATCTTGTAGCCGGACATCCCCAAGTGCGGCACGTTCTCCATCGGCTCGCCATCGCCGCCGATAAAGCGGTCGTCAACGGTCACCACTTTCATGCCATATTGCTTGGCACGGTTCATGATCGCTGGTCCCAGCCGCACATCCGGTGGACAGATCACGAAACCCTGGGCACCTTGCGAATTAAGATTGTCGATAGCGCTGAGCACTTCCTGGCCGTCCTCGCCCGACAAGCGCACCACTTCGAAGCCTTTTTTCTCGCCGAGCTTGGTCGCGGCCTCTTGCTCATTGATGAACCACGCCTGCTCGGGCTTCTTGACGATAAAGCCCATCTTGACGTCCGCATCACTCTGGGCTTGTACCGTCAACGGTCCAGCGCTTAGCGCCAGGCCCACGGCCATTCCCAGTAGCGTACGTATCATGGGTCGTAGCGTACGCGTCATCGGTGTTGTTAATGACATCCGGCGTCCTCCTGGATCCCTCGAAGGGGATTGTTGTTGTGTTGCTAAGAAGGTTACTTAACAGTCTGAACAATAGGCATCAGTGAAATAACCGGCTAATGCCACTTGACAGGAAGACCGATATCTATTTTGTTATTATTTTCTCCTGAGGCCAGACACCATGAGCTCCTTGCCCACTGACTGGTTCATGAAGGTGCGACTAAAGTTGCGCCATTTGCAGTTGTTCATCGCACTGGACGAGCTACGTAACCTGCACCGCGCCGCCGAGCGCCTGGGAATGAGTCAGCCGGCGGCGTCCAAGCTGCTGGGAGAGCTAGAGAGTCAGCTCGGCCTCGTGCTGTTCGACCGCCACCCGCGCGGCATCGCCCCCAACTGGTACGGCGAGACGGTGATTCGACACGCGCGCGGCATCCTGTCGTCGCTCCACCAGGCGGGCGACGAGTTGAACGCATTGCAGGCGGGCAGCGCGGGGAGTGTCTCGGTGGGCACGGTAATGGCGCCCGCCGTCACGCTGCTAACCAGCGCGGTGGAGCGCGTGCATCGCGACCGCCCCAACCTCAAGGTCAGCATCGACGTGGATGTCAGTCACGAGCTGGTTCCGCGCCTCATGGAGGGCGAGTTCGATTTCGCCATCGCGCGAATTCCCTCGACGCTTCCGGCGGGCGATTTCGTCTTTGAGGAGATCGGCGAGGAGGCACTGTGCTTCGTATGTCGCGCCGACCATCCACTGGCCCAGCGCGAGTCGCTGAACTTGGCGGCGATGGTCGACTATCCCTGGGTGTTACAGCCACCGGGTGCCTTGATGCGCCAGCGGGTCGATCATCTGTTCCTGCATCACGGCGTGGCGTTGCCGCGCCAGATCGTCGACACGCCGGACATCCTGGTGGCTCTGGCAATGGTCGATAAATCGGATACCGTGACGGTCACCACACGACAAGTCGCGGAGCTACTCTGCAATCAACCGCGCTTTCGCATCCTCCCGTTCCCGGAAGCCCTGAGCGTGCAGCCCTACGGCCTGGTCAGCCTGCGCGAACAACGTCTCTCACCCGGCGCGGCGGCGTTGATGTCGACCCTGCGCGAGATCATCCGGGGGCAATGAATCATGCCCTCAGCAACGCAAGATTACTCATGGAAGGCGTCGACGCTGACGCGCTGGCCGAGCAGGAAGGCATCAGCGACATGCCGTAGCGGCGCGACATCGACATCGCTCTCGCCATTGGCGATAAGCTCGGCAAAGCGTGCGTAGAGTCCGGGATACTCGGCATCGCCGCCTTCCATTACCACCTCATCACCGATGGCCAAACGACTGCCGCCCTGGGTCAGCGATAGCGGTCCGGCATCGGTCTCGATGTGAATGTCCCAGGTCTGCGGCCCCGTCTGGCGCCAATCGAACTCTGCCCGAATGTCGGCATCATGTACATCGCGGAATGCCAGCGTCGCCGCGATCGGTCCCTGCCGATTAGCCGGCACTTCCAGCTCGCCCCGGGTGAGAAAGAACGGTTCAGGCAGAACGGCGGTGATGATCGACAGTGCGTTGATGCCGGGATCGAACACGCCCAGGCCGCCGGCCTCCCAGATCCATTCCTGGCCGGGGTGCCAGCGGCGTACATCTTCCTTCCACTGCACATTGACCGAACTCACGCGACGCTCACTCAGCCACTCACAAGCCTGGGCGATCCCCGCCGCGTAACGCGAATGCCAGGTCGCGAACAGCGTCACGCCAGCGCGCTCGGCCTGGGCACGCAAGTCTTCCACCTCGCTGAGCGTCGCGCCGGGTGGTTTTTCCAGCATCACATGCTTGCCTGCGGCGATGGCCGCACGCGCCTGTCGATAACGCACTTGCGGCGGCGCACATAGCGAGATCGCCTGGATATCCGGGCGCTCATCGAGCAGGGTCTGGATATCACGAAAATGCGCGACATCCTCCAGCGACGCATTACGGCTAGCCACGGCATCGAGCGTGAACGCCGCATTGTCATGCAGGGCGGGCACATGCTGGTCGCGTGCGATCTTGCCGAATCCGACGATGGCCACGGAAGTGGAAATCATGAAAGCTCCTTATCTGATAAAGGCGACTGCAATGACAGCGGCCAGCACGATGCCAACGCTCACAAGCGTTCAAGGTAGGCGCTACCGCCCAGTTGACGCATTTGCTGCCGAATCCACTGGCTGCGTTGCTGAATGTACGTCGACGGCCGCGACGCACTCCACTCGCGCGGATTGGGCAGAATTGCCGCTAGACGACTGGCCTGCGCGGCACTGAGCTGATCGGCACTCACACCGAAGTAATGCTGCGCGGCAGCTTCCAGGCCGAACACGCCTCGGTCCCACTCAACGATATTGAGATACACCTCGAGGATCCGCTCCTTGGGCCACAGCAGCTCAATCAACACCGTGAACCAGGCTTCGAACCCCTTGCGAACCCAATTGCGGTCGGTCCACAGGAACAGGTTCTTGGCGGTCTGCTGGCTAATGGTGCTGGCGCCGCGTAAGCTATCACCGCTGAACCAGGCGTCGAGCGCCTTTTGCATCTGATCGAAATCGAATCCGTGATGCATGGGAAAACGCTGGTCTTCGGAGGCGATCACCGCCAGCTTGGCATCGTCGGAAAGCCTCGCCCACGGTCGCCACTGCTGGTGGATCACGATCGGTTCGCCACTCACCCACGACTCGATCTTGCGCTCCAGCATCACCGTTGAACCGAATACCGGCACCACGCGAAACACCAGCACCAGGAGCACCGATAGCCCCACGAAGCCGAATATCACGAACAGCAAAAAGCGCAGTCCCCTGCGCAACCAATCCCGCGTCATGCGTTAGCCTTATTTGATCGCATCATGACGCAGGAGTATATCAGGCCTTTTCGCTGGCATGCCGCCGCCGCATGTGCGGTGGCGGCATCGAACGTGCTCACGTCAGCACGGTAAACAGTACCCAGGCGAGGCCGAAGGCCATCAGCGAAATCGCAGTGGAGACCACGCTCCAGGTCTTGAGCATGGTTTTGGTTTCCATGCCCAGGAAGCGCCCAACCAACCAGAAGCCAGAGTCGTTGACGTGCGAATAGCCGATGGCGCCTGCCACCGTGGCTACTACCACACATGCCAGCGGCATACCGCTCAGCGAGGAATCGATCACCGCCGGTGCGATAATGCTCGCCGCCGTGGTCCCGGCAACCGTCGCCGACCCCTGCGCGATACGAATCACCGCCGCGATCACATACCCGGCCACGAGAATGGGCAGCCCCAGTGTCTGCAGACTATCGGCCAGCGCCTCGCCGATACCACTGGCCGTCAGCACACCACCGAACATGCCGCCCGCGCCGGTGATCAGGATGATGCTGCACACCGGAGCCAGCGCTTTCTCGATGGTCTCGTTGACGGCGCCCATGGCGCCCTTTTCATGGCCGCGCAGCAGCAACAGCCACATCGCCAGGCACAAGCTGATCAGCAACGCCACCGGCGTCTCGCCAATCAGCGTCAGCGCGCCAAGCACGGGATTGCCTTCCGGCAAGGTGCCCGCGCTGATCAACGTGGTGATGCCGGTATTCATGAAGATCAGCACCAGCGGCAACAACAACACCAGCAGAATCGTCGAGAACCGTGGTAGCGAGGTGCGATCGACTTCGTCGCTCTCGGCGCCGCCCATTAGATCCGGCACCGGGTGAAACGGCGTGCGCTTGGCCAGCCACAGCGATAGCTGATAACCCGCCAGATACCAGGTCGGCAGTCCCACGATCAACGCCACCAGCAACACCTTGCCGATATCGCCCTCGAGGAAAACCGCTGCCGCCACCGGGCCGGGATGCGGTGGCACCAACGCGTGCATCACCAGAAACGCCCCCGTCGCGGGCAGCGCATAGATCAGCAGCGACCCACGCAACTCGCGCGCGATGGTATAAATGATCGGCAGCATCACCACGAAGGCGGCGTCCAAAAAGATCGGGAAGCCGAACAATAAACTGGCGATGGACAGCCCTAGTGGCGCCTTATTCTTACCGCAGATGCGAATCAGCGTATCGGCCAATACCTTGGCGCCCCCCGAGATCGCCACGATGCGCCCAAGAATCGCACCGAAGCCGATCAACAACGCTACATTGCCCAAGGTCTTGCCGAAGCCGGAAAGCAGCGTCGGGAGAAGGTCGTCCAAGGTCACGCCGGTCGCCAGCGCCGTGGCGATACTCACGATCACCAGGGCAAGGAAAGGGTGCAGCTTTACCTTGATGATCAGAAATAACAGGACGGCGATCGCCCCCGCAGCCACGGCAAGCAGACCCGGCGTCGACAAAGAGAAAGCGAATGCGGTGTCCATACGGTCCTCGCATTGGTGGCTGAACGCCGCTCAGCGACGACGAGGCGCCAACCTAATGCGTAAACCGATAGCCATCTAATGCGTTTTGTGACTTAAAACGATAACTATTCGATTATCAGAATCGTATGCCTCCTAAAGACCGGGCATTGCACTTCCAGACCGCGACCAAAGGCGTAAGACCAAAGTCTTTATTTCAGTATGAACTCACCTCAGCGCAGCCGATGGCCGCCGCGAGACGTGTCTTGGTCGCGCCCCGACCCGTTGAAAGACGACCTGACAAGCCGTCATAATCACTTAGCTGACAAAATATCGTCACGTTATCGGTTTGCCTGCTTGCGGTTTTCATGACAGCACGCCTGGCATGCGTAACGTTCACGACTCACAAGGACAAGGCTTTGCATTCTCTCTCGTTGGCACCCTCGTCACGGTGTCGCCGTTCCCGCTGTGTCGGCGGTCGTGCATGACGCAGGTCGATCAACTTTTCGAACGTTATGGTCCCCGCTACCGCCTCTGGGTCACCCTGACCGTGATGCTGGGGCTCGTGGCATTAGGCATGTCGATCACCATCGTCAATGTAGCGGTGCCTTACATAAAAGGCGCGTTCGGCATGAGCGACTCCCAGGTACAGTGGCTGTCCACCGGCTTTCTGGCCTCGACGACCGTCTCCCTGCTCGTCGCACCGTGGCTGGTCTCTGCCGTCGGCCAGCGCGCCACCTTCATCGGCTTGCTTATCGTGTTCATCGCCGCCTCGATCCTCGGCGGCCTTGGGCAAGGCATGGGCATGCTCATCGCTGCGCGCGTCATTCAGGGTGGAATGACGGGGCTGATCCGCCCGGTGGCCATGCAGGCGCTGTTCGCGGCTTACCCACCCGAGGGGCGCGGCATGGCGACCGCCATGTACGGCATGTGCCTGGGCCTGCCGCTGACGCTGGCCACCGTAATAGGCGGCTGGCTGGTCGAGCATTTCACCTGGCGCTATGTGTTCTTCATCACCCTGCCGATCTGCGTGGCGGCAGCCATCATGGGCTATTTCTTCCTGCCTTCGCGGGAGCAGAAAGGGCCGCGCCCGCCCTTCGACTGGGCCGGCGTCGTGCTGCTATTCGTTGCGGTGTTCTCGCTACTCGCTGCACTTTCCAACGGACAGCGCTGGGGCTGGTACGACCCACGCGTACCGACGCTGATCCTCACCGCTCTCGTCTGTGGCACCGCCTTCGTGATCTGGCAGAATCGCTCCCGGCATCCGTTGATGGATCTGGCGATCTTCCGCAACCGCGTCTTCGTGGTCGGTACTCTGGCGATGTTCCTTTTCGGCGGTACCTTCTACGGCATCATGTACTTGCTGCCGCAATTCGTGCAGTCGGTGCTGCATTACAGCCCGATCACCGCCGGACAGATCTTTCTTCCTTCCACTGCCGTATTGGGCGTACTGGTGCCACTGGTGGGCTGGTTGAGCGACCGTCATCCGCCGCATCGCCTGACGATACCGGGGCTTGCCTGCACCATGTATGCGGTGTGGCTGATGGCGCAGATGGACTGGAACACCTCGTTCGCGTACCTGGCGACGTCGATGGGCATTCTTTCCATCGGCATGGCCTCGTTTCCCCCGCCGACGCTTTCCAACGCCATCGCCGGTCTGCCCCGGCATTTGACCGGCCACGGCTCCGGGGCGATCAACTTCGCGTTGCAACTCGGCGGCGCACTGGGCACAGCAGCGTTGGTCATCCTGCTCGACCGACAGACGGCCCAGCACGGACAGTCTCTCAATGCCGGCGTCAACGCCGACAATGCGCTCGCCAACCTACAGCTCGACAAGCTCGCCGAGCTGGCTGGCCATTTCGGCACCTCAGCCACTCAGCAAAGCGCCATGGCCGGATATCTGATGGAGCGTACCGAGACTATCTGGGCCTCGATCCTCGCCTACCAGGACGGCTTCTGGGTACTGACGGGAAGTCTGTTCATCGTCGCGATTCCCTCGCTTCTACTCAGCCGTTGGCGCGCCACGACACCTAAGTGACCACGACACCTAAGTGACCACAACGTCCAAGCGACGCATGTTTCGACCAAGGACACTGTCTCATGACCGACGACACAACACCTCAGGAAACCCACAAACGCCGCCTACTGCCGCGCGGAAAATGGCTGATTCTGGCAATTCTCGTCGTGCTCTGCCTGATCTGGATCGGCTTCGCTATCGCCCACCGCCTGTCACATGTCAGTGCCCAGGACGCCCGCGTGATGGCCGACCAGATCACCGTCAGTAGCCGCTTGGACGGTCGCATCACCGACTTCACGCTCACTGAGGGCGATACGCTCAAGCAAGGCGACGCCGTCGCCTCGCTCTACAGCAAACCCGACAAGCGCAAACTGGCATCGCTTGAAGCCAACGTCGCCGCCCAGCGCGCGCAACTCGCCTACGAGAAGGCACGCTTAGCGACGGCCAAGAAGCAGCTTGAAGGCGGCATGGAGCTAACCCATCAAGATCTCGAGGCCAGCCAAGCCGCCGAGAAAGCCGCCCAGGCACGGCTCACCGAGGCCCAGCGCGAGTTCAAGCGCTCCGATGCCCTGTACAAGAAGAAGTCGGTCTCCGAGCAACGCCGCGATCAGGATTACTACGCCTACCAGGCCGCCAAGGCCGAGCACGCTCAAGCGCAGCAAGAAGTGGAAGTCAGCCAGGCACTGGCCGATAACGCCCAGGTAGGCTTCATCAATGGCTCGCAGATGCCGCTTCCCAACCCCGAGGTGCTCCGCCAGCAAGTGAAGATCGCCGAGCGCGATCTCGATTCGGCCGAGGCCAAGCGCGACCAGGAAGAGCTGCGCCTCGACGACCTACACGTCACCAGCCCGGTCGACGGCGTAGTCAACAAGACACTGGCCGATCAGGGCGAGTACGTCAGCGCCGGACAGCCGATCCTGATGATGCACGATCCCGACAAGCTGTGGGTCAAAGCCAACGTCAAGGAAACCGATATCGGCGAACTGCGCAAGGGCCAATCGGTCGCGATCACTGTCGACGCTTACCCGGACGCCACCTTCAAAGGCCACGTCAGCGTCATCGGCCGTGCCGCCACCAGCCAGTTCGCGCTACTGCCGGACCCCAATCCCTCCGGCAACTTCACCAAGATCACCCAACGCCTGCCGGTGCGCATTCAATTCGACGATGGGCCGACCGAGCTGATCGGCCCCGGGATGATGGTCGAGGTGGATATCGACGTCAGCGACGCCGAACCGCGCGATCACGGCTGATCGCAACGGGTCGAGAGCAAGCGATTGCTCACTTCAAGCCTTCGGCCTGCATGGCGCGCTGAACCGAGTCCCGCTCGGCGATGCGCGCCACATAACGCTGTAGATGGGGCCACGCGTCCAGCGAGATATCCACCACCTGCGTCCAACTGAGCACCGTGAACAGGTAGGCATCCGCCACGCTGAAGCGCTCGCCCATCACGTAGTCAGACGACGCCAGACGCTCGTTCATCAGCGATAGCCGCGTCTCGAGATTTTTTTGCGCGATGCTGCGCCAGGTGTCGCCGCTGTTGGGCTTGAAGAAAGGACTGAAGTTCTTGTGCAACTCGGTGGAGATGAATACCAGTTGGCCCAATAGCTCAAAATACGCCTTGCTACCCGGGGAAGGCGCCATCTCGGCCTCCGGTGCGAGGTTAGCGACGTAGAGAAGAATCGCTGCCGCCTCGGTCATCACCTCGCCGTCGTCCAACACCAAAGCGGGCACATACCCATTGGGGCTGATCGCCAGATAATCCTCGCCGCTTTCCGTTTTCTTGGCGGCCAGATCCACTTTATCGATCTCGTAGGTCAGCTCCGCTTCTTCCAGCGCGATGTGCACGGCCATCGCACAGCTACCCGGCTTGAGATACAGCTTCATATCATGCGCTCCATGATCGTCATATGGTGTTACAAGAGTGTGCGTTCACTTCGCCCGAGGCGCATCAAGTGCCTGGCAATGACGCGCTACCGACAGCGCCACCACGGCGCTGGCATCGGCGGTGATCTCACTGCCCCAGAATGCCGCGTAGGCGGCCTCGAAGTCGAGACGCTGCAAGCGCGCGCCAATGCGTGCCACCTCGTCGACAGGCAACGGAATATTGTTAGGATACGACCACATGAAGGATGCCATGCGGTCCGGCGTGACCAGCAGCGTGTCTCCCGTCAACAATAGCCCACGTGCTTCCCAATGCAGCACGCTGGCGCCGGGGAAATGACCGCCCAGGCGGTGCGCCGTCACTCCGGGCAGTACCTCCAGCGTCTCACCCTGCCACGGGTGCAACGTCTCGTCCGAACACATGATCCATTCGCGATCCGCTGCGTGCACATATACCGGGCAATCGAACGCACGCCCCCAGCCCGCCATAGTGGCGTAATAATGCGGGTGCGAAATGACGATGGCGCGCAAGCCGCCCAGCGCCTCGATCAACGTGACCGTCGCCGCATCCAGCAGGCTAAGGCAATCCCACAGCACATTGCCGTGGGGCGTGCGCAGCAAGAACGCCCGCTGGCCGATGGCGAATTTCGGTACCGTGGCCAATGCCAACAGCCCCGGCGCCATCTCGCGAAAAGTATTAGTATGTCCCGCCGCCAGGGCCGTCGGCGTCGTCCACTGCTGGCCCGACGCCGGCACGTACTGGCGCTCGTCCTCACACACCGGACACCGCGCCGGCGGCGTTTCACTCGTGGGATACTGCACCCCGCATGTCGCACATAGAAATCCCGATGACATCTCCACGCTCCTCCCTCGCGTTAGCGATTAGTCACGTTCTCGCCGCTAGCAGCGCCTCCGCCATCTCCACGAAGCCATCGCCATGGCTAGCATTGCAAAGCCAGCGAGGAGGACGAGGCAATTGATCGAGGCGCGTGACTAAGTTGGCAACGCCCACGCTCAACGGGTGACGCTGGAAAAGAGACGCATCATTGGGCGCATCACCGATGAACAAAACGCGATCTCGGCGCTCTTCGGGGCGAAGACCAAGGTCATGCTCAAGCACCCAGTCCGCCATGGTGGCCTTGTCATGATCGCCGAACCAGGCATTGACGTGAATCGAACTGGCTCGGGCACTAGCGCCGGCGTCCTGAAAAGCCGCGATTAACCGCGCAATCGCGTCATCATCAAGGGGCGCTACATCTTGCCCATGGTCGACAGCAACATCGGCCAGGCGGTAACGCTGATCGGCGGCCAGGCGGGCTCCGGGTACGGCGCGCATCGCTTGCTCGGCAATCGCTAGAAGTTGGTGCTGCTCCTCATTCAGTGCTGCCAGCGATCGCACGCTGTGAATATCCAGTCCCCCCGCCTGCGTGCGCCGGAATCGGAAGGCACCGCTTTCGCCGATTACTGCCGCGACCGGCCAGGCGCGAACGACATGATCGCACCAGCCAGCGCAACCGCCGGTGACCGGAATCACTGTAATGCCGGCAGCATCGAGTCGCTCCAATGCGGCCAGCGTCGTACTCGCCAGACGACCATGGCGAGTCAAGGTATCATCGACATCGGTCAGCACCACCGACACACCGGCCAATGCCTCACGTGGCGCACATTGCAACGGTTGGGGAGCGGTCATGCAGTATCCTCGCAGGCAGTGTCCGGGGCACGCGCCGATAGCGCGTTGTCGAGAACCTCGAGAGTGGCGATATGAACGGCCACACCGGCACGTTTCAGACGCTGCGCCATGGCATCGGATGGCGCTCGGTCGGTGACGATGCCATCGAGTACGCTCAGCGGTGCCACCCGCTCGAGTACGGTCTGGGCGAATTTGGTGTGGTCGACGAGTAGGTAGGTCCTTTCGCTGCGCTCGATCAGCGTGCGCTTGACCCAAGCAGCGTCACGGTTAACGTCGAGAATGCCTTCCTGCGTCAAACCGCTGGCGCCGATAAAGGCGATGTTGGCGTGAAAACGGGTCAGATAGTCGGTCGTGTCCTGCCCGAAAATACCGCCTTCACGGGCATTGAAGTCGCCGGGGCACAAGATCAGTCGAGACGCCGAGGACGCCATCGCACGTGCTACCGGGTAGCTGTTGGTGATGACGGTCAGCGTTTGTCCGTTAGCCGCCAGTTGCCAGGCAAGCTGAGTAGTCGTGGAGCCGGCGTCGATCATCACGACCTGACCGGGCTCCACCAGCCGGGCAGCGGCATGGGCAATAGCCCGACGCTCGTCGACAGTCGCCCGCTCGCGTTCATCAATGGGCGGCTGGATTCCCATCGGGCGCGCCACGGCTCCGCCATGGGCACGGTCGAGTAGCTCCTGGTCGCTGAGTGCGTCCAGATCGCGGCGTATCGTCTCGGTGGTCACCCCAAAGCGCGAGGCAAGCGTCGCAATGCGCACATGGGGCGTATAGCGCAGAACCTCGAGAATCTGAGCATGACGTTCGTCCTTGCGCGGCTTGCGGCTCATGACGCTAAGACTCCTTAACACATTTAGCAAGGCTACCTGGGTCGCTGTTTCCCACACTTTAATCTGTGTTTCGCCACATTGTATTGCGACTATAGGCGAACAATGCTGCATTTTTGTTGTAAATACCAATTTAGCTAGTCTAGCCTCCAGATAATCCCAAACGAACAATCACAGTCAGGGATACAAGGAGTCCACGCCATGACCCACGATGCTTTTCAGGCGTTTGAACACGCGCCATCCATCACTTTCACCAATGCCCTTTCTGCCTTGTTCCGCGGCGTACTGCGCCCTCGCAATCTCTTGGCAACGGCACTGCTGGCGACCCTGCCACTCACGGCTCAAGCAGCGGAGGATTGCTCGCAGCGAGGTAAACTGGCCTCGATCTACTGCGATACCAACGGCGATCTGGTCGCCGATGCACCCAGCGACCCCAACCAATACATCGATCCCGAGACGCTGGTCTTCGCCTACACTCCGGTCGAGGATCCGGCCATCTATGCCGATATCTGGGACCCGTTCATCGAGCATCTCAGCGAGGTGACCGGCAAGGACGTGCGCTTCTATGCCGTGCAGTCCAATGCCGCCGAGATCGAAGCCATGCGCAGCGATCGCATTCACGTTGCAGGCTTCTCCACCGGCCCGACGCCCTTCGCGGTCAATCTCGCCGGCGCCGTGCCTTTCGCAATCATGGGCTCCGAGGATGGCGAATTCGGCTATACCTTGCAGCTATATACGCGCAAGGACAGCGGCATCGACACCATGGAAGACCTGGAAGGCAAGCGCATAGCCCATACCTCACCCACCTCCAACTCCGGCAACCTTGCCCCGCGCGCGCTATTCCCGAAAGAAGGCATCGTACCGGGCGAGGATTACGAGGTGGTTTACTCGGGCTCGCACGATCAATCGATGCTCGGCGTTGTCGCTGGTGACTACGATGCCGCGCCGGTGGCCTCCGAGGTCGTCGACCGCATGGCGGATCGCGATCTTTACGATCCAGAAAAGGTCAAGATCATCTATGAGTCCAAGCCATTCCCCACTACAGCCTACACATACGCCCACAACTTGAAGCCCGAGCTGATCGACAAGATCAAGGAAGCGTTCTTTACCTTCGACATGCGCGGTACCGAACTCGGCGAGGAATTCGAGGGTGTTACCAAGTTCGTTCCCGTGACTTACAAGAAGGATTGGGAAGTCATCCGTGACATTCAGGAAGCCAACGACGTGGAGTACACCCCCGACAACCTCGATGGTTGATCCGCGCGATACGTTCAGCAGGCTTTCGTGAATACCGTTCGGGTGCCGTCACAGGCATCCGAACGAGGAGGATAAATATGTTGCGAATTCGGCAACTCGTAAAGCGCTACGGCCACGACGAGCCTGTATTGAAGGGGTTGGATCTCGAAGTACCCGAGGAATCGGTAGTTTCGATCATCGGCGCTTCAGGGGCTGGTAAAAGTACTTTACTACGTTGCATCAATCGGTTGGTCGAGCCGACCTCGGGAAGTATCGAGCTCAACGATATAGAGCTGACCCAGCTACATGGCAATGAACTCCGCAAGGCGAGACGGCGCATCGGCATGATTTTTCAGGGCTTCAACCTGGTCGACCGACTGACCGTCATGGAAAACGTGCAGTGCGGGCGCCTGGGTTATATCCCCTACTGGCGCGCCGCGCTACGTAAATACCCAACCGAGGACATAGAGCGGGCCTACACGCTCATGGAACGCGTAGGGATAGCCCAATACGCCAATAAACGCGCCGATGAACTCTCCGGTGGCGAACGCCAACGCGTCGGCGTGGTGCGTGCCCTGATGCAGAACCCGGAAATTCTGCTCGCCGACGAGCCCACCGCCTCGCTCGATCCTGTCAGCTCACGTCAGATCATGGAATTGCTGCAGACGCTCGCACAGGAGCTACAACTGCCAGTACTGATCAACATTCACAATGTCGCCGAGGCTCGCGAATATACGCAGCGCATCGTGGGAATGCGTTTCGGGCGACTGATTTTCGACGGCAAGCCCGAGGATCTCGATCAATCCGCGATGGATACCGTTTACAGCGGCACACCGGCGGACGATCAGCAACAGGCCGAACAGGACACATCCCGGGCGGTGGTCTCATGAACGACGCCACTCCATCCCGCACTTGGCGTAAACCGCCCTTCATAGCCAACCCGTGGCTGCGCTGGGGGCTGATCGTCGTCGCGCTCGTCTACCTGAGTTGGGCAGCCTCCACCCTCCCATTCGACTGGGCGCGGGTCAGCCAAGGCATGGAGCGTGCAGCGCGTATATTCTCGGGTGCCTTTCCACCCAACTTTTCGCGTCACGACCTGTTGATCAAAGGCTTCCTGGAGAGTCTCCAGATCGCCATTCTCGCCACCTTGCTGGGGCTCGCGCTGAGCGTTCCGATCGCGTTCATGGCGGCACGCAACATCGCCATCAAACCGATCTACCTGATCGGACGTGCACTGATCATCATCACCCGCAGCTTCCATCCGGTGATCGTCGCCATTCTGTTCGTCAAGGCGGTGGGCTTCGGCCCGGTGGCAGGTATCCTGACGCTCACCATTTACTCGATCGGCTTCGTCGCCAAGATGCTTGCCGAGCGCATCGAGGAAATCGATTGGGGGCAAGTTGAGGCACTGCGCGCCAGTGGCACACGCTATCTCACGGTGCTGCAATTTGCCGTGCTGCCGCAAATCATGCCACGTCAGATAGGCCTGTCGATCTATCAGCTCGACAGCAATCTGCGTGCTTCAGCCGTCGTGGGTATCGTGGGCGCAGGAGGTATCGGCTCCACGTTGATGAACGCCTTCGGTCGCTACGATTATGACTTCGCACTGGCCATCACGTTGGTGATCATCGCCGTAATTCTAGTCAGCGAGGCCATAAGTGGACGTATCAGGAGGGCGATCTGGTGACACAACCATCCGTGGCCGAGCGCGCCTGGTCGCGCTATAGCCCCCAGCAACGCTGGAAACGTTTCGCCGGCCTTATCGTGGTGGCGCTGGCAGTCACCTGGTCGGTGGCGACCCTGGATGTCATCTGGGCTTGGGTCTGGGATGCGCCGCTGCAGATCGGTGACTTGTTTCGGCGCATGGTACCGCCGGAATTCAGCAACTGGCGGGCGATTTTCTGGGCACTGATCGAAACACTCAATATCGCCACCTTGGCGACCTTCGTGGCGGTGTTCGTGTCGCTGCCGATCGCCTACATCTCGGCACAGAACACGACTCCCAACCGGTTCACCTTGTGGCTGGGACGTTTCATCCTGGTCTCCAGCCGCTCAGTGAACACGCTCATCTGGGCATTATTGTTCGTTGCGATCTTCGGACCGGGCGTGCTGGCAGGGATCATTGCCATCATGTTCCGTTCGCTGGGCTTTCTCGGCAAGCTGATGGGTGAGGCCATCGAGGAGATCGATCGTCGCCCGGTGGAGGCTCTGGAAGCGACCGGCGCTTCGCGCGCCAAGGTCATCCTCTATGCCATCGTGCCGCAGGTGGTCCCGACCTTCTTCGCGGTCAGCATCCTGCGCTGGGACATCAACCTGCGTGAATCCACAGTGCTCGGCCTGGTGGGCGCCGGCGGCATCGGGGTGATTCTCCAGGGTGCCATCGACACGCTGGACTGGCCCACCGTCGCCACCGTATTGCTGGCTATCATCGTGCTCGTCATCGCCGGTGAGGCCGTCGCCGCCTGGCTACGCAAGAAGGTGATCTGAAGACATGGCGCTACGAGATCAAGTTGGTCGCGATATCCGTCACCCAGCCTGACACTACGAAAAACCGGGCGCTTGGCGGCGCCCGGTTGAGAGTGAGCATTAACTTTTTGACGGCTTAGCGCTTGAAGAAGTTGCTTTTGACGAGGTCGACGACGTCTTCCATGCGGCCGTTGAGGACGGCTTTAGTGGAGTAGAGCGCGGTGGAAGCGACTTCTCCGGCGGCTACCTTGGGCGGCATGACAAGCTCCATACGGTTGACCTTGACGTCGAGTAGCGCGGGACCGTCATGGTTGAGCCATTCAGTGATAGCGGGCTTGAGTTCGTGGGATTCCTCGACGCGTTTGCCCCAGATACCCATGGCCTGCGCAAGTTTATCGAAGTCGGGATTCTCGAGGTCAGTGTAGCTGTCGAGCAGGCCTTCGACCTTCTGTTCGAGTTCGACGAAGCCCAGCGAGCTGTTGTTATAAACGACGATTTTTAGCGGTACCTTCTCTTGCTTGAGGGTGAGAAGATCGCCCATCAGCATGGTCAGACCGCCATCGCCGCACATGGCGATGACCTGCCGCTCGGGAAACGCCTTCTGAATACCGATGGCCTGCGGGTAGGCATTGGCCATGGTGCCGTGAACGAGGCTGGAAAGCGTACGGCGCTGGCCGTTGGCGTGAATGTGACGCAACATCCAGACCATGGGGCTACCGCCATCCGCCGTGAAGATGGCATCATCGGCGCCCTGCTCGTCGAGCGCCAGGGTCAGCGCCTGGGGGTGGATCAGCGTGTCGTCCTTGGATTCGTGAGCATCATGCTGCAGAGCGTCCAAATACTGCTTGCGGCAGTTATCCACCCAGCGAGTATCGGTCTGCTCATCGACCATCTTCGCCAGCGCCAGACAGGTATCGCGCACGCTGCCGACCAGGCCGATATCCACCGGGTGACGCTTGCCGATCTGTTGCGGATCGATATCTACCTGAATGATGGTCGCCTTCTCGGGATAGAACTGGCCCCAGGCGAAGTTGCAGCCCAGCAGCAAAAGCGTGTCGCATTCGGACACGGCGTGATAGCCGCCGGCCAGGCCGAATACGCCGGTCATCCCTACCTGGAAGGGATTGTCGGGTTCGATGAAGTCCTTGGCGCGCGAGGTCCAAGCCACCGGGGCGTTGAGCTTGGCCGCCAGCGCCATGACTTCGCTACGTGCGTGCTCGCAGCCGAACCCGGCAAAAATGGATATCTTGCCCCCCTGGTTGAGCTGTTTAACGGCGGGGACGAATTCCTCGGCGTTGGGCCGTACGATGGGATCGAAGCGATGCGCGCGAAACGGCAAGTCCTGGCTCGGCTTCTGGGTGAATATGTCGCCATGTACGACCAGCACCGCCACGCCGTTGTTAGCCAAGGCCGCCTGTGCGGCCAAGGCGGTCATGCGCCGCGCTTGATCGGGATTGACGATCGACTCGCAGAATACGCTGTACTGCTCATAAATGGGCGCGGGATCGACATCCTGCGGAAAGCCGATGCCGGTGTCCTGGGTAGCGACCTGGGAGGCGATCAACACCACCGGTGAGCCGCTACGATGCGCCTCGAACAGCCCATTGACGAAATGCAGGCTGCCGGGACCGCAAGTGCCGGCGCAAAGTGCCAGCTCGCGCGTCATGTACGCTTCGCCGCCCGCCGCAAAGCCGCCGACTTCCTCGTGGCGCACATGAACCCATTCCAGGGCATCGCTGCGCCGAATGGCGTCGGTGAAATGATTGATGGTGTCGCCTACGACACCGTAACAACGCCTGGCGCCCGCATCCGCCAGTGTTTCGACAATGATATCGGCCACGTTACTGTGACTGCTCATGCGATTCCCTCCGCATTGGCGCCCTTGAGAGGCGCATAAACGTGATCGCCACATCGATGCATGGCGTCTTGCTCTTACTCTATGCCCGACGAAGGTCTATCTCCAAGCCCAATGTTGCTTGACGGCATAAGCGCATAGACGCGCCATGAGCGCACCAAGTTATGTCGTATACGACTGGAGTAGACGTTTGGCTACGCCCTTGGCAACGAGAGCCGCTTGAGGGTCCGCCATGACATGCGCCTGGACAATCGCGCCTTCCTTTAGAAAGACGAGTTCTTGAGATAATGCGTCGGCTCTCTCGGCATTCACCTGGTACGCATGACGCAATAGCATCTCATGCACAAGGCGCTTATGCGTTTGGCACTGCTGATGATGAACGTTCTGTGGGTCGGTGTATTCCGCGCAGGTATTGATAAAGAAGCATCCGTGAAACGGCATGATGGCCTCGTCACGCTCGTTGAACCAGTCATCCAGCGCATCGAATACCGCTAAAAGCGCGCCCCCTCCTGGCGGTACCTGCTCAATGCGTGCCTCAAGCCATATGCGGAATTGTTGATCTCGATACGCCAGCGTCGCCGCGATCAATGCTTCTTTGCTATCGAAGTGATGATACAGCGTTCTTTTTGCGACGCCCGCCGCGTCGATGACCTGATTGATGCCGACGGCATGTATGCCATAGCGATAAAAAAGCGAAAATGCTGTAGAGATCAGTTGGTCACGCTTTTCCAACCTGTTGTTTGCTTGAGACAAAGCTTTGCTCCCGGTGGATCAACATAGCTTGATATTTGTATACCGATCTGTCTACCATAAGCAAGTAGACAGATCGGTATACATTCAGCATCAGGAGCCGCCCCCATGAAATCTCTTCTCCCACCTATCTTTTCAGCCGCCGTTGCGGGATTCGGCGCCATGGCATGCATCACGCTACTTGCCTATCTTGAACACCTCGACACATCGATAGTGTGGTTAATGGCCCCGTTTGGGGCGACGATGGTGATTTTATTCGGCTTACCCTCAAGCCCTTTGGCCCAGCCCCGTAACATACTGTTTGGGCATCTCATCACTTCCGCGGTGGGTGTCGTTATTCTGCATGTCTTCGGCGTGTCGCCGCTGACACTGGGGCTCGCAGTAGGGCTGGGGGTCTTTTTCATGCTGATGACCAAAACCACTCACCCACCCGCTGGCGCCAATCCGCTCGTAATCATGTTAACCGGCCAGTCTTGGCAGTTTTTAGTTTTTCCCGTGGGAGTGGGAGCCTTGGCCATATTAGGATTCGGTTTGCTATACCATCGCTTGGTCAGCCGTCACGAATATCCGGCGGCCTCGCATCGCTGAGGCCCATAATCAACCACAAGGCTCCGAATCGGCCTCGGCTGCCATGCTTGGCGCGGTCGCTTAGCCATGCCTCAACTTTCCCGGCGTCTGTCCGGTCGAGCGTTTGAACGCGCGGCTAAAGGCAGCCTGCGAGCCATAGCCTAGGCGCCAAGCGACCTGATCGATCGATAATTGCTTCTCGGCGATCCACTGCGTAGCCAGACGCATGCGAAGCTGGGTGACGTAGCCGAGCGGTGACACGCCCAGCGAGCCACGGAAGCGTTCGGCGAATACCGAGCGCGAACTGCCCATCTCCGCCGCCATGGCGGCGACCGTCCAATCGCCGCCGGGCTCGCGGTGAACGGCGGCGATGACCTTGCCCAGGCGCGGGTCGCGCAACGCCTCGATCCAGCCACCGATGTCGGCGCAGCCACACTCGACCCAGCCACGCACGATGCTAGCGGCTACCACGTCGGCCAATCGCGAGAGAATGCCGGCGGCGCCAGCCCGCTCGAGACTCGCCTCGCGCGCCATCGCTTCCAGCATCGGCAGTATTTCGGGATAGCGCGAGAGTAACGTGTCGACGTGCATCACGGCGGGCATCAGCGTCAACAGCGGCTGCATGCCGCCTAGATCGAACTGCATGCAGCCGCTGAAAAGTCGCACCGGGGGCGTACCGTCGAGCGTGTCCGGGCATTCATTGACGCAACTGAAATCGTCACATAAAGGCAGCGCGTCGATCTGCTCGATATCGCGACTCTTCACTTCGGGCGAAGAAAGCAGACAGTGCTGGCCGCCCCGAGGTAAAAGTACGGCATCGCCGGTCTCCAGGCTCTGTTCCTCTACACCGATCCGCAGTATGACGGGGCCTTGGGCGACGAAGTGAAATTGCGCGCAGCTGGAGTGAGTATCGAAACGAATGCCGAAGGGCGGTGCGACCTGGAGACGACGATAGTTCAACCCCGACAGGCGCATACCGAGGAGCAGCTCGTTGATCCATTCGCTGGAGCTCACTCCAGCGCCGTCAGCGGCAAAAATTTCGGACTCTTGATCAATCATGTCGGTGCTTTAGTGATAGGAGATCCTAAGATAATACTTTAGTCTATGCACCATCCCAAGTATTGATCGGAACTATCGAAATGACGACGCAAGAACCTCAACGCTCGACGTACGCGTCGCCCACGCCATCGCGCTGGGTCGCCGTGCTTTCGCTGACGATGGGCGTCTTCAGCCTGGTGATGGCCGAATTCCTGCCGGCCAGTCTGCTGACCCCGATGGCGGATTCGCTCATGATCAGCGAAGGCCAAGCCGGGCAGGCCGTTACCGTCACGGCGGTGGTGGCGCTGCTATCCGGCTTGCTGGTGACGTCCGTGACGCAACGCCTCGACCGGCGCCACGTGCTACTAGGATTCTCCGTGCTGATGATCGCGGCCAACCTGGTGGTAGCCTTCGCCCCGCATCTGATCTGGTTGCTGATCGGCCGGATACTGCTCGGTGTGGCACTGGGCGGCTTCTGGGCACTGTCGACCGCCACGGTGATGCGGCTAGTGGCGGAACATGACGTTCCGCGCGCATTGTCGCTGCTGTTTACCGGCGTCCCCATCGCCACCATTAGCGCCGCTGCGCTGGGCAGCTATCTCGGCGACATGATTGGCTGGCGCAACGTTTTCCTTCTCGCGACCGCGCTCTCAGTACTCACGCTGATACTGCAGTACGCCACCCTGCCACGGATGACACCTGAGCGTCCGACACCCCTTGGTACGTTGGTGAGTGTAATAAAACGGCCGGGCATGGCAGTCGGCATCGTCGCCATTCTGCTGGTGTTCTGCGGCCATTTCGCCTTTTTCACCTATGTTCGTCCGTTTCTCGAAGCCGTGTCCGGGATGGGCATCAACGAGCTTTCTTCGACCCTGCTGGCGTTCGGTGTGGCGAACTTCGTCGGCACGTTGGTCGCGGGTTATCTACTTGAGCGCAGCCTGCGACTGACACTGCTGCTGATGCCGCTGATCATGGGCATGCTGGGCTGGCTGTTGGCCACGCTGGGCGGCATTTCAATGGGCACCGATGTCCTCATGGTGGCCCTATGGGGCTTCGCCTTCGGTGCCGTGCCAGTCGCCTGGTCGACCTGGATCACCCGCGTCGTACCGGATGAGGCAGAAAGCGGCGGCGGTTTGATTGTCGCTTCGATCCAGCTGGCGATCGCGCTGGGCGCCGCCGTCGGTGGGGTGATGTTCGATATCAGCGGCGTGCTGGGAGTGTGCGCGACGGCCGGCACGCTATTGCTGGCTGCCGCCGCTCTGGTGCTTGTCGGCGTGAGAACGCAGCCGACTGTCTCCACCGATGATGATGCCGTCGCGGTAGCCTGCCAATAAAGCAGACAAGCATCCGTCAATCGAGAAACAGCACGGTTGACGGCCCTCCCCGACCGCCCACAAAAAAGCCACGCCCGAAGGCGTGGCATTCCCTTGAAGCCCCTTTGAGCAGGGGGTTTGACGACGCGTTATCGTGGTTGTGGTGACGAGGGCCGGATAGCGGGATCAGGCGTCTTCCTCGTCGGCGCCGTCTTTATTACCAAGATAATCGGTCTTGCTAGAACGTTCGAGCCACAGCGGGTTCGTCCAGGCAGTATCGCCATCGGCATCGTCGACTTCGAGAGCGACCCAGCCGTTGGCGTCGCCGGGGATATCGAAGGTCAACGTCGCGTCAGTGCCGTCGAGGGATTGCGTGGCAAGCACTTCGCCTCCCTGGCCGATCAAGCGCGCTTCCTTGAGGCCGTTGACGGCGGTGGCGTTCAGGGTCCATTCGCCCTTGGCGTCTTCCACCAGACGTAGGCTGTCGCCGAACATGTGGTTCTCGGGAAACAGCAGCGGCCCCTGGGTCGCGTAGCCGTGGCCATCCTTGAGGGCACGAGCGAAGGTGCTCGGGCTCAACTCACCGGGCACGTGGCCCATCATGCGGATGCGACCGGTGAGGTCGTTCCAGGCATCGTGGGTATCCGTGCCCGCCGTGAAGTACATGCGCGTGCCTTGATCCCACAAGCGATGCGCGGCCTTCAAGGTCGGCGCGTTATCCACCTCGGCGTTGAGCTCGAGCAGGTCGAAGCCGGTGGTAAAGCCGCCGGGTACCTTGCCAGCGCCTAAGTTCTGCAGATAACCATAGGCGTTGTACGGATGATTCATGGGAATCACCTCGGCACCCAGGCGGCGCGCGTCTTTGAGGATGTCTTGCACGTCATCGGTACCGGGATCGACCTTGAGCTCACCGTTCATTTCGATGGGGAACGGGTTCATGTGGCCCCACGAGGGCGAAATCTCGATGGAGGGTATGAACGGCACGCCGCGCTCGGCGGAGAGCTTGCGGAAGGTAGCGTGATTGGCAGTGGAATCGTGATCGCTGATGAAGGTCAGATCGAGATCCGTGGCCAACTGTGCACGCACCACCATGTCCGGCGGTGTAGTGCCTTCCAGCACATTGGCGTGATGGTGCAGATCGGCGCCATACCAGTGTTCGTCGTTGGGTTCGACGAGACGCTCGATCTCAATGGTCCTGTCGATTTCTTCGCCGGTCTCAAGACTGACATCCAGCGTTTTCTCGCGGGCCGTAAAACCGGCGCCGGCGTTGACGCCCAAGCGGTAATCGCCGGGCGCCAGCTTGAGCTCGGCATGCCCGGCCGGGTCCAGTTCGGTGAAGAAGGTCTGCTTACCGAGGAATTCCACCGGCGGCTGCTGGCCTTCGAGAATCGTCAGGCGTGCGTCGCGCGGGGTGTCATTGTCAGCGCCGCGAATATCCAGCGACAAGGTGCCGGGACCGCGCATGTCGTCGAAGATCAGCTCGCGCTCGCTGCCGTCGGTGACATTCAGTTCGACCGGCTCGGAGTTGGCAAAGCCTTCCGCAGTGGCGTAAGCCTGGTACTTGCCCGCCGGCAGCGGCATCGAGAACTTGCCATCGTCGGCCAACGTCCAAGCGTAAGGCGCGCCTTCTTTCTCGACCATCACCAGACCATTGGCGGGCGCCTCGCCGTCGCCATCACTTAGCCGACCATGAATCTCGCCGCTATCGAGATTCTTGCGTTCGATCTCGTTGGCAACCACCGGCACCAGATCGCCTTCCGGCACCACCTGCAACCAGCCTTCGAAACGGCGCGACTCGCCGGCTTTCAGGCTGTGTTCCAGGTACATGTCCTGGCCTTCGTAGTTGATGCGATCAAAATATGGCGCATGCAGGGCGAAGGCCCAATCCTGGTCGTAAGCGACCATGCGGTCGGTGAGTGCGTCGCTGGCTTCGGTCTCCTTGGCGTCGCCCAGGCCGGGTACGCCGAACAGATAGCCAGTATCCGGCCACAGCGTGAAGCCGGAGCGAATGGCGTCCAACGGCTCGTCGCCCTGGTTGTCGAGCACCGTTTCCAGATGCACTCGGTCGCTGTCGGCATCCAGCGTGTAGGTGGTGGTGACCATCGCCTCGCCGAAGTTGCGGCTAACGCGGACCACCGCGCGCTCGGGCGACTTATCGACGACTTCGACGTTCTTGCCGTCGTTGGGCCAGGCAGACCAGTTGTTGGGAATGAAATCGGCGAAGGCAACGCGGTCGAGGTCGATCTCGCCGCCTTTTACCGCCGCCAAGTCGACCAATGTGCCACGCGGCACGCCCCAGGGCGGCCGTGACTCGACGGCCAGCGCGAAGGCCAGCTTGTCGTTGGCGACGGTAATGTCCTCGACGTGAGAGGCCTCGCCATCGGGAATGTCGGTTGCGCCGCGCGTCACGCTGACATCGGCCTGCGTCAGTGAGGCAGCGCCCAAGGTCAGTGCCGCCAGCGGCAAGAGGTTCCATCTTGAACGTGTCATGAGCCCCTCTAATATTGAATTATTATCCAAGATTGTCTTTTCCATTATTCATAATTTTGATTTCTCGTTCAAATTACGCTCATCTGTGAAAGAGCGCTTGCCCTGGAGCCCACTTTAGGGTTGTAAAATCAGGGCATATTGATCGACAAACGATACGAGGTCTCTAATGGCATGCTGCTGCGGTCCTTCTTCCCCTCCACCACAATCGACATCGCGTTACCGGCGCGTACTGTGGATAGCACTGCTGGTCAACGCGGTGATGTTCGGCTTCGAGATGCTGGCGGGGATGAAGGCGGATTCGACTTCGCTGATGGCCGATTCGCTCGACTTTCTCGGCGACGCGGCGAATTACGCCATCAGCCTCGGCGTACTGGGCATGGGCCTGATCTGGCGTGCTCGCGCGTCACTCATCAAGGCCGCGACGCTGGCAGGCTTCGGCGTCGTTGTACTGGGAGTGACGCTGCATAATCTAATAGCGGGCAGTTATCCGGACGCGCCGACCATGGGCGCAGTGGGGCTTTTGGCACTGATCGCCAATCTCGCGGTGCTTTTGCTGTTGATGCGCTATCGCGAGGGCGACAGCAACATGCGCAGCGTGTGGATCTGCACGCGCAACGATGTCATCGGCAACGGTGCCGTGCTGCTCGCCGCGCTGGGTGTATTCGGCAGCGGCACCGCCCTGCCCGACTTGATCGTCGGTGGGGTATTCGCGTTTCTCTCGCTGTCCGGCGGCTGGAAGATCGCCCGCCAGGCGCGTGGCGAGCTGCGTCAAGCGCACGCGAAAGAAAGACCCGGCATGCCGTCCACCGAACCTCGTTGAACGGTTCCTCGCCGGGTCATTACTCCCTCTTCTTCAGAACTCGATAGCGACGTTGCTCCTGGGCGTGCTGCAGCAGCTCAGGATGTAACCGTCCGCTTCGTCGTCCTCGGTAATGCCGCCGTTGTGCTCCATATTGACGTCGCCCGAGAGCTTCTTGACCTTGCAAGTTCCGCAGATGCCCATCCCGCAGGCCTTGGGGATGTGTAGACCGAGCTTGGCGGCGGCAGAATGCACGGTCTCCTCAGGCAGAATGCGAATACTCTTGCCGCTATTACTGAATTCGACCTGCAGCATGTCGGCGGTGTCGACCGCTTCCAATTCCGCTTCGGCCTGCTCGGCGAGTTCTTCCACATCCGCCCGGACATCGGCGGGCGTGGCCCCGAACGACTCCTCGTGATAGTGGCTCATGTCGAAGCCGTTGCTCTGCAACACCTGCCTGACGGCCTTCATGTACGGTGTGGGGCCGCAGCAGAAGATTTCGCGCTCCAGGTAATCCGGCACCATCAACTCGAGCATCGACTGCGCCAGATAGCCACGGAATCCCGCCCAGGCCACACCGTTTTCATCGCCGCGCTCACAGACGATATGCAGCCGGAAATCGGGGATCCGAGAGAAGATATGTTCCAGCTCGCGGTGAAAGATGATGTCGCGTGGCTCGCGTGCGCTGTGCACGAACTGTAGGTCGACATTGGCGTTGGTATCGAAAAACCAGCGCGTCATCGACATCAAGGGGGTGACACCGACCCCGCCGGAAAGCATGAGCACCTTGTCGGCGGGGTAGTCGATGACGTTGAAATCCCCCACCGGCCCGTGAACGACCAACTCGCTGCCGACCTGCAGGTTATCATGTAGCCAGTTGGAAACGCGTCCATCGGGAAGACGCTTGACCGTGATCGAGAAGCTATAGGGCACCGAGGGGGAGCTGGAAATCGTGTAGGAGCGCATGATCGGCTCGCCATCGATCTCCAGTTCCAGTGTCACGAATTGCCCGGGCTTGAAGAAGAACAGCACTGGCTGATCGGCCATGAAGCAGAAGGTGCGCACATCCCAGGTTTCCTGGATGACCTTTACGCAACGCACATTATGGCGCCCATTGGTCCAGGTCTGGGTATTGACGGGATTGAAATAGTTCAAGGTCATAAGATGGCTACCCGGTCGCACGGCGGTATCTGACTGTCAGGCGCATTGTGGGCGCCCCCCGCACCGACCACTTGCCTGCCAACGACACGCGCATGCCTGCTCCAGCCGCCATCACGAGGGCAACCGCCAACTGACGTCGTCACGGCATCGGCCAATGTCGCGGGCAGACAATCCCCACTGGTAGCAATACGCCACACTCCGTGTCACTCACGCCTCTCAAGCACACTCACTCAATGTCATGGCGCCTCCGTTATCCGACACGGCGCACGAAGAGGATGCCTTCATGGATCTGCTCGCTACATCCGCACTCGACGATCCCTTGGCCGCCGCGCGTGACGCGACCGCCGACATGCTTCGCCAGCGTCGGCGCACGTATTCGCTGCCGCAACCCTTCTATAATGATCCGCGCGTGTTCGCGCTGGATATGCAGGAAATCTTCACCCATGAGTGGCTGTTCGTCGGCATGACCTGCGAGCTACCCACCAAGGGTAATTACCTGACCGTACAGATCGGCGACAACCCCATCATCGTCGTACGTGGCGATCAAGGCACGCTGCATGCCTTCCACAACGTCTGCCGCCACCGTGGATCAAGGCTGTGCACACAGGAGAAAGGCAAGGTCGCCAAGCTGGTCTGCCCCTATCATCAATGGACTTATGAACTCGACGGCCGCCTGCTGTTCGCCGGGCAGGACATGGGCGAAAATTTCGATCTTTCAGCTCATGGCCTCAAGCCGGTGGCAGTGAAGAGCGCCGGCGGTTTCATCTTCATCAGCCTCGCCGACCAGCCACCGGCCATCGACGACTTTCTAGCGACACTGGATGAGTACCTAGCGCCTTACGAGATGGACAACGTCAAGGTCGCGGCGGAATCCAGCATCGTCGAGCAGGCCAACTGGAAGCTGGTGATCGAGAACAACCGCGAGTGCTATCACTGCAACGGTGCCCACCCGGAGCTGCTCAACTCGCTGATCGAGTACGACGACACCGACGACCCACGTGCCACGCCTGCCTATCGCGAACTGGTCGCCCGCCAGCAAGCGCATTGGGAAAGCCTGCAGGTGCCCTGGGAGCTCAAGTACTTCGGCAAGCGCCAACGCCTGACTCGCACGCCGATGATCGACGGCGTCATGTCGATGACCATGGACGGCAAGCCTGGCTGCGGAAAGTTGATGGGACGCTTGACGAGTCCCGATCTGGGCTCGCTGCGCATTTTGCACCTGCCTAATTCCTGGAACCATTTCATGGGCGATCATGCCGTGGTCTTCCGGGTGCTACCACTGGGCCCGCAACAGACCCTGGTGACCACCAAGTGGCTAGTCCGCAAAGATGCCCAGGAAGGCGTCGACTACGACCCGCAATGGCTACGCAAGGTGTGGGACGCCACCAACGATCAGGACCGGCAACTGGCGGAGGAGAACCAGCGCGGCATCAACTCCATCGCCTACCAGCCCGGCCCCTACTCCGAGACTTACGAGTTCGGCGTGATCGACTTCGTCGACTGGTATAGCGAAACCCTGCTCTCCTACCTGGAAGCAGAGACGCCCTCGTTGCAGGTCGTACAGGGCTGACCCCTGACATCATGCGCTAGCAATGTACACCACCGCCGCGCCGATACCGGCGCGGCGGTGGACGTTGGTTGCTTTATTTATTCGTTCGCTCGCAGGCGAGGCAGTAGGTGGGTGTCGATTGCCTGGCGTACCGACGGCAGCATTTCATCGCTGTGCTGCAGCATGTCGTGAATGGCTTCGGGCAAGCCTTCTACGCCGACTTCGTTGTGCTTGCATGCCGCCATGCGGGCACAGGTTTCGGGGCAAGCACCGTCGGGGATGCGCACGCCCAGCGCTTGCAGGCGTTGACGAAAGTCGTCGCCGTCGATCAGTTCCGCGAGCATCATGTCTTACCCTCCTCGAGTGACGGCACGCCGGTATGTGTCACCGGCCGCGACCGCGATGGTGGTGTTGTGGGCAATCACTGTCGTGAACGCCTATCGCCACCGGCGTTATCAAAGTTTAGGAGAGCGGTGGCAAAATGCCCGCCCCCGCATCGTCAGCGCTTGAACACCACGGTGCGCTTGGCATGCAAAAACACCCTGCGCTCCAGATGAAGCGATACCGCCCGCGCCAGGGTCAAGCATTCGATGTCTTTCCCCTTGGCCACCAGATCCTCGGGATAATCGGCATGACTGACCGGCTCCACGCCTTGGGTGATGATCGGGCCTTCGTCGAGATCGTCGTTGATGTAGTGCGCGGTGGCACCGACCAGTTTGACGCCTTTTTCATAGGCCTGATGATACGGTTTGGCGCCCTTGAATCCCGGCAATAGCGAGTGATGGATATTGATCGCGCGCCCGCTTAGACGCGCGCACATCTCACTGGAAAGTACCTGCATGTAGCGCGCCAGGATCACAAGCTCGGCGCCGGTGGTTTCGATCACCTCGAGGACGCGAGCTTCCTGCGCCGCCTTGGTTTCGGGCGTGACCGGAAAATGGTGGTATGGCAGTCCATGTCCGGCTACCAAGGATTCGAGATCGGGGTGATTGGAGATCACCGCGCGAATATCCAACGGCAACTGCCCGGTACGATAGCGATACAGCAGGTCGTGCAGGCAATGATCCGCCTTGGAGACCATGATCACCACCGGCGTGCGACGCTCGGGCGGGGTCAGTTCGAAATCCATCTCGAACTCGAAGGCCCGGGTCGCGAAGTCGGCCTGGAAGGCCTCGGCATCGAAATCGGAGGCCAGAGGCCGAAATTCGGTACGGATGAAGAATCGCTCGCCCAGGCGGTCATCGAATGACTGCTGTTCGGTGATGTAGCACTCGCGCTCCTTGAGGAAGCGGGTCACGACATCCACGGTGCCCAGGCGGCTGGGGCACTGCGCAGCGATGATCCAGGTATCGTCACTGCGGCTCATGGCGGCTTTCTCGAGCGACACCAATGCCATATTCCTCGCCGGCATCCAGCAGCCAGCGATACACGTAGTCGGCGAAGCTGCGCCGTACGATGAGCTCCCAGCGCGACGCGTCCGGGCGACGTAGAATGACGCTGGTCTTGGCGAAGAGCGTGGTCACGCCCTTGCCCACCGTGAACGTATGCGGGTCGACATCATAGACCGTCGACTTCATCAGGACTTCGTGCGCCGCCTCCCCGGAGAGCTCGATCAGCGTCTGCCCCGCGCTGACGTCGACGATGGCGACATGCGCCCCGCCAAGATGTGCACGCAGCCGCGTCTCGAGACCGAAGGTCTCGTCGCCGGGGACGATCAGCAACCATTCATCGGGCGATAACCATTGCACGGAGCGCTGACCATCGGCGTCCACGGTGAGCGAATTGGGACGCCCGGGCAGGCCGATACCGAGCACCTCGCGCAATGCCTCGTCGAGCACGATGGCTCCGCCGCGCAGGATGAGATGCCCCAGGAATGCTCGTTCGCCAATCACCGCACGGCTTTCCTCTCCAGACGCGTCTCCGGGCGCGGGCATACCGCTGCGCTGGAAGGAATACGCCAGCGGCGACTCGGCGGTAACGGTAGCGTGATCGGTGCGGGCGTCGTAGACATGGACCGAGTTAGACATGCTGGCGCTCTCCCTTGGGATCGACGAATTGGGTGCTGACGATTTCGGCTTCATGCACACGGCCATCGACCATGGGCAAGTAAACGCTCTCGCCCATGCGTTGATGCCCGCCCTTGACCACTGCCAGCGCGAAGCCGCTTTCCAGCGTGGGGCTGTAATAGCTGGAGGTGACATGGCCCACCATGGGCATGGGAATGGCGTGATTTGGCTCGAAGACGATCTGGGCGCCCTCTTCCAGTACCACGCTCGCGTCCTTGGGTTTGAGGCCGACGAGCTGCTTGCGCCCTTCGCGGCGCGTATCGGCACGCGTCAGCGCCCGCTTGCCAACCCACGGGAACGGCTTGTCGTAGCCGATAGCCCAGTGCATGCCGAGATCCTCGGGCGTCACTGAACCATCGGTGTCCTGGCCGACGATGATGAAGCCCTTTTCGGCGCGCAGGACGTGCATGGTTTCCGTGCCATAGGGGGTCAGATCGAAGGCCTCGCCGCGTGCGAACAACGCCTCCCAGACGTGCATGGCGTAATGCGCCTGGACGTTGATCTCGAAGGCCAGTTCCCCGGTGAAGGAGATACGGAACACCCGCGCAGGTACGCCAGCTACGTGCCCCTCGCGCCAGTCCATGAACTTGAACGCCTCACGATCGAGGTCGATATCGGTCAAGTCGGTGAGCAGCTTGCGCGCCTCGGGGCCGGTCACGGTCATCGTCGCCCAGTGATCGGTGACCGAGTTGAAGTACACATCGAGTTCCGGCCATTCGGTCTGGTGCCAAAGTTCGAGCCATTCCAACACCGGTGCGGCGTTGCCCGTGGTGGTGGTCATCAGGAAGTGATTCTCGGCCAGGCAACTGGTGGTACCGTCATCCATCACCATGCCGTCATCGCCGCACATCAGTCCGTAGCGCACGCGACCAGGCGCCAGCTTCTGCCACTTGTTGGTGTAGATGCGACCCAGAAACTCGCGAGCATCCGGCCCCTGGATATCGATCTTGCCCAACGTCGAGGCGTCGAGAATGCCCACGCCCTCGCGAACCGCGCGGCATTCGCGGGCAACCGCTTCCCCGATGCTTTCGAGCCCGCCATCGGCGCGCTTGCGTGGATAGTACCAAGGGCGTTTCCACTGCCCGACATCCTCGAACTCAGCGCCTCGGGCGACATGCCAGGCCTGCATCGGCGTGTAGCGCTCGGGGTCGAAGAGCTCGCGGCAGTGACGACCGACCACGGCACCGAAGGTCACCGGCGTGTAGTTGGGCCTGAATACCGTGGTACCGGTTTCGGGAATGCTCTGCCCCAGGCAGCGCGCGGTGACCGCCATGCCATTGATATTACCCAGTTTGCCCTGGTCGGTACCGAAGCCCATGGCGGTGTAGCGCTTGACGTGCTCGATGGATTCGAACCCTTCGAGCGTCGCCACTTCGATGGCGGAAGCAGTAACGTCATTCTGCAGATCGACGAACTGCTTGGGTGCACGCAGCGTCGCTTTCTCATGTGGCACTTGGAACAGCGCGCAGACCGGGCCCTCATGGCGCGACGCGACCTGCGGCAGGTCCGCATCGTCAACGGTGACATCGAATCCCAGTGCCGTGGCCGCGTTAACGCCGGCCTCGACGCCGTCCGCCAGCACCTCATCCAGTGGATAAACGCCACGCGCGCCACCACTCGCGGCGACACCCGCCACGGTCGAAGGCACGAAACCGATGATGGCATCGCTCCAGACCGGACGCGCACCGGTATGCGAGGCCAGGTGAATCACCGGACTGTAGCCGCCGGAGCTGGCGATGGTGTCGCATTCAAGCGTCTCGACCTTTCCGGTGACCCTGAAGGCGTCCACGTCGATGGCCGCCACACGTGCCGCCGAGACGCGCTGCGCCCCCTTGGCTTCGAGCACGGCGCTGCCGGTAATGACACGGATGCCTGCCGCTTTGGCTTGCGCAACGAGATCGCCCTGCGGGGCCGTGCGGGCATCGACGATGGCGACCACTTCGCGTCCAGCTTCCTGCCAATCCAATGCGGCGCGATAAGCGTGGTCGTTGCTGGTGGAAAGCACCATCTTCTCGCCGGGCACCACGCCGTAGCGGCGAATGTAGGTCGACACCGCCCCTGCCAGCAGATTGCCGGGGACATCGTTGTTGGCATACACCAACGGACGCTCATGAGCGCCGGTCGCCAGGATCACCTGCCCGGCGCGTACCCGGTGTAGCCGTGAGCGCGGCTGGCGGTAACCGGCCTTGGACGGGGCACTATCGCCCAGGTGTTCGGTGCGGCGTTCGTGGAGGGTCACGAAATGATGATCATGATAACCATGCGCAGTGGTACGCGGCAGCAAGGTGACGTTGTCGTGTTCCGCCAGCGCCGCCAGTGTCGTCTTCAGCCATTGCGCGGCGGGTTGATCGTCCAGTGTCTCGCGCGTATCGAGCAGCGAGCCGCCCATCGCCTCCTGTTCGTCGGCGAGAATCACCCGTGCCCCGGCACGCGCCGCCGTTAACGCCGCGCTCAAGCCTGCGGGGCCAGCGCCGACGATGAGCATGTCGCAATGCCGATGCATGTGATCGTAGATATCCGGATCGGACTGTGTCGGGCTGCGCCCCAGACCGGCCGTCTTGCGGATGAATTTTTCATAGGTCATCCACATCGACGCCGGTGCCATGAAGGTCTTGTAATAGAACCCCGGCGGCATGAACGGGCTGCCCAGTTTGCCGATCCAGCGCATGATGTCGCGCTGCGCGTCAGGCCAACCGTTGGTGCTACGCGCAACCAGGCCGTCGTACAGCGCCTGCTGGGTCGCCCGTACGTTGGGCACCTGAGTCGCCTCCGTCGCGCCCAACTGGACCACCGCGTTAGGCTCTTCCGCGCCGGACGCGACGATGCCGCGCGGGCGCGAGTACTTGAAGCTGCGATTGACCAGATCCACACCATTGGCCAGCAAGGCCGAGGCCAGGGTATCGCCGGGATGGCCGGTGTATGTATGACCGTTGAAAGTGAAAGTCAACGCCTGCGTGCGATCGACCTGGCCGCCTTGCGCCAGGCGGTTGGGCTGTGATGCTGTCTGGCTCATGCCTGCGCTCCCTTGACCGACGCCACGGCGGCGTCGCTGGCACCTACGGTCTGCTGGCCGCCTTCGGCAACCTGCGCATTATTGGTTTTTTCCTCACGCGCGTTTTTTTCCTCACGCGCCAGATGCTCGGCGGTGATCGTCGGCTGTTCGCCCATCTTGTAGGTTTCGAGGATCTCGTAACTCACGGTATTGCGCGTGATGTTGAAGAACTTGCGGCAGCCCACTGCGTGCAGCCACATCTCGTGATGGATGCCGCGCGGATTGTCGCGGAAGAACAGATAATCGCCCCATTCCTCGTCGCTGCAGGTGTCCGGCTCCTCGGGGCGTGCGATGTGCGCCTGGCCCTTGGGATGGAATTCCTCTTCCTCGCGCAATTCTTCGCAGTAGGGGCAATAGATATGGAACATGATGGCTCTCCCTTAGTGCGCGACGCCAGCGGCGCCATGCTCATCGATCAACGCCCCGCTGTGGAAACGGTCGATGGAAAACGGCGCGGCGATGGGGTGCATCTCGCCCTTGGCCAAACTCGCGGCGAACACATGCCCCGATCCTGGCGTCGCCTTGAAACCGCCCGTCCCCCAACCGCAGTTGAAGTAGAGCCCCTTGATCTTCGTCTTGGAAAGGATCGGACAGGCATCCGGGCAGGTATCGACGATGCCGCCCCACTGGCGGTTCATGCGTACCCGGGAGAAGATCGGGAACATCTCGACGATGGCCTGTAAGGTATGTTCGACGGTGGGATAGCTGCCCCGCTGACCGTAGCCGTTGTAGCCATCGATGCCCGCACCGATAACCAGATCGCCCTTATCCGACTGGTTGATATAGCCGTGCACGTGATTGGACATCACCACGGTATCCAGCACCGGCTTGAGCGGCTCGGAAACCAATGCCTGCAATGGATGCGATTCCAGCGGTAGATTGAGACCGGCCATACCCGCCATCACGCTGGAATTGCCCGCTGTCACGCAGCCAACGGTCTTGGCCTCGATGTCGCCGCGATTGGTGTGCACGCCTTGGATCTGCCCGTCGCGAATCTTGAAGCCGGTGACTTCGGTATTCTGCAAAAGATCGACACCCAGCGCGTCGGCGGCGCGGGCGTAGCCCCAGGCCACGGCATCGTGGCGAGCCACGCCGGCGCGTGGTTGCCAGGAAGCGCCCATGACCGGATACCGAGCACGCTTCGAGCAGTCCATGATCGGCACCAACGACTGAACGCCCTCGGCGTCGAGCACTTCACCATCGATACCATTGAGGCGGTTGGCATTGACCCGGCGCTGAATATCACGCATGTCCTGCAGCGTATGGCCCAGATTCAACACGCCACGCTGGGAGAACATGACGTTGTAATTGAGTTCCTGCGAGAGCCCCTCCCAATGCTTCATGGCATGCTCGTAGAGTGCCGCCGATTCATCCCATAGATAGTTGGAGCGCACGATGGTCGTGTTGCGCGCGGTATTGCCGCCACCCAACCAGCCCTTTTCCACCACCGCGACATTGGTGATGCCGTGCTCCTTGGCCAGGTAGTAAGCGGTCGCCAAGCCATGCCCCCCGCCGCCGACGATGATCACGTCGTAGCGCGGCTTGGGCGTAGGATTGCGCCATTGGCGTTGCCAACCCTCGTGGTGACGCAGCGCGTGCTTGACGAGCCCGAAGCCTGAATAACGTTGCATACCCTCTCCCCTCCGCGGCCCCCGTGCTCTGGACTGGCACGACGACGTGTCTTTACATGCCGCGATGGTAGCCCTGTCGCCCCTTGGATGGAGTGCTTGCAAACGTCACGGCCGGATGCGTTTGCGACACACCGACTCGGATCAGCCATCAAGCTCCGTCGACACCTCGCCGCGATGCAAACGGCTGGCGGCATACTTGAACTCGGGAATCTTGCCGAAAGGGTCGATCGCCGAGTTGGTCAGGATATTGGCCGCCGCTTCCAGATAGCAGAAAGGCACGAACACCATGCCTTGCTGCATCAATGGGATTCGAATGCGCTTTCCGGCGGGATGGGGCGCCATCAAGAGCAGCCCCGGGGTTTGGCCAGCCTGTCTTGCGACAGGCGCCTCGTTGCATGTTAGCCCCGGTCTCGTGCCGGGGCCATTCAATGCCGCTCAAGCGGCTACGCTGCCGTGCGGGTCGATGACGAATTTCTTGGCCACGCCACCGTCGAAGTCCGCATATCCGCGCGGCGCGTCGTCCAGGGAGATGACCTCGACATTGACCGCATCGGCGATGTTCACCTTGTCGAACAGGATCGCCTGCATCAGCTGCCGGTGGTACTTCATTACCGGGCACTGGCCGGTATGAAAGGAGTGGGACTTGGCCCAGCCCTGGCCAAGACGCATCGAGAGGTTGCCATGTTGGGCTTCCTGACTCTCGGCGCCGGGGTCTTCGGTGACGTACAGTCCCGGGATGCCGATCTGGCCACCAGCTCGGGTGACGTCCATGCAGGCATTGAGCACCGTGGCGGGCTGCTCATGCGCGTGGTTATGGCCATGACAGCGCGCCTCGAAGCCTACTGCATCCACCGCACTGTCCACTTCGCGCGCGCCAAGGATAGGTTCCAGCATATCGGCCATCGGCGTGTCCTGGCGCAGGTCCAGGGTCTCGCAGCCGAAGCTTTCGGCCTGACCGAGACGCTGCGGGTTCATATCGCCGACGATGACGCAGGCGGCACCCAGTAGTTGGGCGGAAACCGCTGCGGCCAGGCCGACCGGGCCGGCCCCGGCGATGTAGACGGTGCTGCCAGGGCCGACGCCGGCGGTGGCGCAGCCGTGAAAGCCGGTGGGGAAGATATCGGATAGCAACGTCAGATCGCGGATCTTATCCATGGCGATATCGCGGTCGGGGAACTTCAACAGATTGAAGTCCGCATAGGGCACCATGACGTATTCGGTCTGGCCACCGACCCAGCCGCCCATGTCGACATAACCATAGGCGGCACCCGGACGCGCGGGATTGACGTTGAGGCAGATACTTGTCTGGCCTTCCTTGCAGTTGCGGCAACGCCCGCAGGCGATGTTGAAAGGCACCGAAACGACATCGCCGACGCCGATGAACTCGACGTCACGCCCGCACTCGACGACTTCGCCGGTGATTTCGTGCCCGAGTACCATGCCGCTCGGTGCGGTGGTACGTCCGCGTACCATGTGCTGGTCGCTGCCACAGATATTAGTGGTGATGACCTTGAGAATCACGCCGTGCTCGCATTTGCGATTGCCCAGCGCCAGTTCGGGAAAAGGGATCGGTTGGACCTCTACATGGCCGGCGCCCATGTAGATCACGCCGCGGTTGGCTGCACTCATGGCTATTATCCTTTGGTTTCGTAGTGAGAGGCGTCGTGGCGTCAACGCCACTCTTCGACCATAGCCCTCTTGCTGGCGCGTACTGTTCCCAGCGAGTCATCGCCATGCTCAAAAGAGACATTGCCATGCCAACCGCAGCCTCGCTTATCGTTCGCGCCCTTACCATAAGCGCGACTTGTTCCGGCTCCAGGGGCGTGCTATTCAAGCAATGATCGAAATACGCCCTACCCCGGAGCGTATCTGCCACCCATTCGCCACCGGAGTTCGCCATGGAGGCCTCGACCGCCGCCACCTCGTCTCGTTCCCAGCCTGCTCGCCTGACCGGCATGAGCTGGGCGCATTTTCTCAACGACGGCGCCGCCAATTATCTACCGGGCGTACTACCAGCGATTTTGATCTCGCTCAATCTATCCGTGGCACTAGCGGGTACGATCATGGCGGCCTTGTTGATGGGCCAGGCGCTGCAACCACTAGTGGGAATTTTCGCCGACCGTGTCGGTGGTCGTGTCATGGTCGCCCTGGGGCTCGCCGGTTCGTCGCTGGGCGGCGCCCTGGTAGGCTTCGCCTCGGGTTTCTGGCCTCTGCTCGGCACCCTGCTGTTGATTGGAATCTCCAACGCCTTCTTCCATCCCCAGGCACTGGCCGGCATTCGTCGTCTGGGTGGCGAGCGCCCGGGGACCGCGATGTCGATCTTCATGGTCGGCGGCGAGGTGGGACGCGGCGTATGGCCGGCCCTGGCGAGCTGGGTGGTAGTGCAGTGGGGCCTAGGGTATCTGTGGCTGCTCGCCCTGCCCGCGCTCGTCACGCTGCCGTTCATGCTGCACTGGGCGCCACGTCTGCCGCCACGCGCCACGGATGCCACCCCCATCGCCTGGCGTCTGCATGCCGGCCCGTTATCGCGGCTGGTGGCATTTTCCACGCTACGCTCGCTAATGATTCTCTCGGTCGTGACCTATGTGCCACTGATGTGGGCCCAGGGCGGCGGCGACCTGACCACCGGCGCCAGTTTCATCACCGTCCTGATGGTCGTTGGTGTGATCGGCAATCTCGGCGGCGGGCGACTCTCGGATCGCTTCGGTCGCCGCCCGGTATTGATCGTCGCCATGAGCGTCTCGGTCATCATGCTGACGGCTTTCCTGTTGGCCGAAGGCATCTGGCTGTGGATCGTGCTCGGCGTGCTGGGCATCAGCCTGTTCGCGACCTTGCCGCTGGGTATCCTCATTGCCCAGGACATCCTGCCCGAGAACCGCTCGCTGGGGTCGGGCATGGCGCTGGGCCTGGCCAACGCACTGGCGGCTCTCGGCGTGATGCTTCTGGGGCCGATCGCCGCGCTTTGGGCGCCCGCCGCGCCACTGTGGATCGCCCTGGGCGGCGGTGTAATCAGCATCTTCCTGGCCAGCGGCCTGCCCGAGCACATGGAAAGGAAACCCTAGTCAGGGATAGCATGAGTGGAGATATAGGAGGAGCTTTCGAATGCAGATCGAGTCGTTCATTCGGCGTCTGGCGCTGATCGACGATTACGCCGATGCCCCGCTTGGCGAACGTCGGCGCATCTACGAGCGTTTGCATGCCGAATATCGTCCAACCGACCCGGAGGGCATGCAGGTCAACGACGACGTTGTGGCCGGTGTCGCCGTACGCCGCTTCCTGCCGGCACAGACCGTGGGCGAGTGTATCGTCTATATGCATGGCGGTGGTTGGAATCTGGGATCGGCGAAGAGCCACCACGGGATCACCGCCGATCTCGCCGAGCGGCTCGAACGCGAGGTCGTCAGCGTCGACTACCGCTTGCTGCCGGAGGCGCACTACGGTGAGGCACTGGACGATTGCCACATGGTGGTGGCAGCGCTCGCGCCCGTCGCCGTGCTCGGCGATAGCGCTGGCGGCCGCCTGGCACTCGACATCGCGGGTACTAGCCCGTGGTCAGGACTCCTGGGCGTGATTTATCCGCTGGTGGGCACGCCGACAGCCGAGACTCTGGGCCCGGACGCCCCGCTGCTCTCGTGCGCGGATATTCTCTCGTTGTGGGAGATGGCCGCTAACGACGTGCCCAAGCTCGACCCACATGCCCCACCCGCCATGCGCATCGAGGCATTGGCAGTGGAGCACGACCCACTGACGCGGCCACTGGAGCAGGCCATCGAACGCTGGCGTGCAGCCGGTGCCTCGGTCGGCTACCGCTGCGCGCCAAACATGGTGCATTCGGCACTGCACGGCCACGCCGAGCTGCCCGACATGACCGCCGCCTGGCAGGATTTCTGTCAGGCGCTGCGGGCGCGCCTGGACGACGCCTAGGCCTTACCTGTCATCTCGCCCGACCGTCAACTTCCCAGTTGTGCCTTGACTGCATCGATGGCCGGCTCGCCCGCCTTGGTGGTCACGCCTTCGAGCCACTGGGCTACGGTATCGTAGTGGTTGCGGATCCACTCGCTGGCGACTTCGTCGGCGGGACGTTCCTCATGACTGTACTCGTAGATCCAGTCGTTCTGATCCTCGATCGAGATCCGATACTGCGACAGGAAACGATAGAGATTGGCATCCTCCGCTTGAAGCTCGGGCGGCACCACGGTCCAGACCGTGCTCTTGATCTCGGCGACACCACTATCGTTATCGTCCTTGAGGTAATAAAGATCGTAGCTGACGTTCATCCAGTGCGGCTCCCAACCGACGAACGTCACCCACTCCCGATTGGCGATGCGCTGGTCGGCGTAGGCGAGCATCGCCGAGGTCGAACTCTCTCGCAGCTCCCAGTCACCGAGCCCCACTTTATCGTCGTCGATGGCCGCCAGAATCGCATCGTTGATGCCTGTACCTGCCTCGATGCCTTGTATCTCGCCATCGAAACGTTCCCGGTACTGGGCGAGATCGGCGACACTATCGACGCCCGCTTCGTGGACGTATTCCGGCACCACCAGCCCCGAATTGGCATCGTCGATGTTCTTGGTAAGCTTGACCACTTTATCGTCGGCCACCAGCGGCTCGACCATTTCTTCCTCAATGGGGTACCAGCCACCAAGATAGACGTCGAGATCGTCGCTGGTCAGACCATTGAGGATGACGCCAACCGCCAACTCGCTTTGCTCGGTGTGATATCCCATCGCCTCAAGAAGTTGCGACGCAACCTCCGACTTGACCGTCACCCCCGGCCACGGCGGTACACCGAAGCGTACGGTATCGAGATCAGCTTGCACCGGTCCGGCAGCGATCCACGCCAACGGCAACAAGGCAAGCGAATGGCGAAATGGCATCTTGCGCATAAGAGGACTCCATTGGTTACTAGTAACCCTCTTACTCTGCGCAACTTAATGATGAACTATTGCCATAAAACGACAAAAAATACACGCCAAGCGTCTAACATGAACTTGCATCGACGCCTGGCGCCACCCTACTGGAGCGATGCGAGCCTCAACGCAACACGTCTTCTTCGCGCAGTAGCGTCAGGATCGCCTCAGCGCCCTGGGTCGGGGTCACGTCCGTCAGCACCTGCCCGCCGCCGCCTTCGGCCTTGGCAGCGGCGGCCTTGAAGCGGTCTCGTGCCGAGGCGGCCTTGACGATCTTGAGGCGTTTGGGACGCTGGCGCGCGGGTTGCACTTGCCATGCAGCCCACTCTTCATCATCGCTCACCGGTCCTGCCGTCGCTTCGAACGCGCCGCGTCGCGCCGGCCCATAGGCGCTCTGGCGCGGCGTGGGGGCTGCATCGTCGACGGTGACGATGACGGGCAGGCGGACCTTGAGTCGCCGCCGCTGACCTCGCGGCAAGGCCTGCAGCAAGGTCGCCATGCCGTCCTCGACGCTTTCCACCGCCGCCAGACCGCTTATCAGAGGCCAACCAAGGCGCTCTGCTAACAGATAGGGCAACAGGCCCGACCCTTCGCCTCGCTCGGCACGTTCACCGGCGATCACCAGATGCGGCGACGTCGCATCCAGAGCCTCGGCAAGCGCAGGGAGTATATCGGCGCTCTCGGGCTGCTCAAGCAGCGCCAGCTCGGTGAAGCCCATGCCCAGATAGCCGCGTAATGCCGCTTCGCTACTTTCATCCCGCAGGCCGGCATGTAACAGACGTACCTGGGCATCCGCCAGGGAGCGCGCCAGTTCCACGCCCCGAGCATCCTGGTCGGCACGCCGCGCCCTTCCCGTTAGCGGGTGGCGACCGACGGAAACCAGCACCGTCACTTCGAGTTCTGGCGTCATGGCCGATTCAGGCTGCATCGCGTTTCTCCTCTCGTGCCTGAGCCACCAGGGTGACCAACGCCTCGAGTATTTGAGTCGAGTCCCCGATTACCGCAAGATCGGCGCGCTTGATCATGTCGCAACCGGGATCCATGTTGATCGCTACCACCTTGTCGCAGGTCTGAATACCCTGCAGATGCTGGATGGCGCCGCTGATACCCACGGCCACATAGACCCGCGCCGTCACCCAGGTGCCGGTGGCGCCCACCTGACGGTCACGGGCCATGAAACCATCATCCACCGCCACGCGTGAGGCGCCCTTGGTGGCCCCCAACACCTCGGCAGCATGGTGAAACCCTTGCCAATCCTTGACGCCATTGCCGGCAGAGAGAATGAATTCCGCCTCGGAAAGCGCCACGCCTGACGGGTCGACACTCACCTGGCCGAGATCCTGAATGCGCGACAAGGTCGACGGCAACGGCTGAGGCAAGGCCAGTTCGGCAGCGGTGTGACGCGTTTCGCTGACCGGCTCGGCACATTCGGCCAGGGCCAGGGCGAGACGCGGCAAGGGGCGCCGAATGTCCAGCGATCCGGCCGCACC
>NZ_JARANY010000229.1 GCF_029889885.1 Chromohalobacter sp. 296-RDG | reverse complement strand
TTGACAACCTCACTGCCAACTCATTTATATGATATAGTATATAAAATAGTCAAGGAGATGCCGACAGGCCGATCAGCAGTTACAATTCATAGGATGACACTTCCGCATCGCCACCCATTCACAAGGACGTCGACTCAATGACCGCGCCGAAAGGCCCGATATTTCAGCCGCTTTACAAGCAGATCAAGGACTTGCTTCTGGAAAGGATTGCATCGGAGGAGTGGCCGCCGGGCACCTTCATTCCCAGCGAGGCGGCGCTGGCTGCGAGCTACAACGTCAGCGTCGGCACCTTGCGCAAGGCACTCGATGAACTGGTCAGCGACAACGTCGTGGTCCGTCGTCAGGGCAAGGGAACGGCCGTCGCCACCCACGACGCCGACCGCACTCTGTTTCGCTTCTTCAATGTGGTACGTCGTGACGGCGAGCGCAGCCTGCCCGTCTCACGCGTTTTGAGCAGACGGCGTCGCACGGCGACCGCCGCCGAGCGTGACGCCCTGGAGCTGCCCGACAGAGCCGATGTGATCCACATCCGTCGGGTCCGCGAGCTGGCCGGCAGTCCGACGCTGCTCGAGGATATCGTGCTCGATGCCGATACCTTCGCCGCCCTCGAGTCGCAGCCGGAGGTACTGCCCAATACGCTCTATCAGCTCTACCAGCATCAATACGGCGCCACCGTCGTGCATGCCGACGAACAGCTCGTGGCGATGAAGGCAGGCGAACAAGACGCCGTCCACCTGGGCGTGGAACTCGGCGAGCCCCTGATCGAAATTCGCCGCGTGGCACGCGACTATCAGAACGCCCCGATCGAGCTGCGCATCTCGCGACTGACCACGCAGGAATATTGCTATACCAGCCGGCTGTAGCGGAGCCGATCAGCATGACGAGAAGATGACGGTGAAGCTCTCGGCAGCAATCAATGGTTGTCGCGCAGAAACACCTTGAAGGCTTGCCAGAGCGGACTGCGGTAGCGCTCGGGATGCCACAATAACGAGAAGTCCCGAACCAGGTGCAGCGGGGTCTCCAGTGCGACGAGTTCGCCGCGTTCG
>NZ_JARANY010000228.1 GCF_029889885.1 Chromohalobacter sp. 296-RDG | reverse complement strand
CGCGACCACATACAACGTCGCGATGGTCATCACACCAGGATTGGCAAACCCCGCCAACGCCTCGCCGGGCGTAAGAATGCCGCTGATGACCAGAAATGCCAACGCCCCCATGAGGACGACATCGGGGGCGATACGGGTCAGCGCGAGACAGGCAAGGACGGAAAAGATGAGGACTAACGTGATAAGTGCTGCAGGTTCCATCCCATATGCCGAATAAAGAGAATTCAAATAAAAAAGCGCTTGGACACGCTACCGCCCGAGGATTGTCCGGATGACTTCCCAAGGCCCGTCAATATCTTTCAGCGAGTCAGGTGCTGTCATGAGAAGAGAGCCGCGCCTAAGCGCGTTGGAGGCATGAACTCCCTTTTCACTGACGACACCGCAAGTATCGCTGTTGTGGTCACGCAAGCCGCGCGACTGCGCTATCTTCCTGATCGCGCCAAGATAAAGCCATTCTAAGTGAGAGCTCAAACAGCCTCTAGCGTTATGGCGTTGAATTTTGTGTGCATTTGGGAAAAATTGTCGCTCATGAACGACGCCCCGTGTGTCGTTTTTGCCACACACGACAGACTCTAGACGCCACTTCTTACCAACTTCATAAAGTGTAGGGCAATCCTTTGTACTCACCATTGTTAGTCAGCTATCTAATGTAGCGACATAAAAAAACGCGGCCGTGACCGCGTGATGCTTATATTAAGGGAAGCAAGGACTCGTTACCAGAATCGTCATACCAGAGCGCGCTGCATCATCATTCGTGTTTTACTAATGCAATATACCTTCATATGTGCTTAACTTGACCATTAGTTACTAAATTTCTGATACTAATGGTTACGCCTACATGGAGGGAGGTTGAGGTATGGCGATGACGAACGCGGCAAATTCAATGCACAAATCCCAGCACGAACCTTCGCACGGCGCTAGCTCGGCGACGTGCGGCCAGGCGACCGGCCTGCCGCCGCAGGTGCTGCGACAGGTGCGGGGGCATTTCTATTACGTCGACCACTGCCCCATCGATGGCAAGCGAATCCACTTGAACGGCGTCGGCGAGCCGCTGGCGCTGAAGGCGGCGATGCAGGTGGGC
>NZ_JARANY010000227.1 GCF_029889885.1 Chromohalobacter sp. 296-RDG | reverse complement strand
CAGTGGTGGAGGCAACAAGACAAGCTCTAAAAACCAAGACGTTAGCCGTCTTGGCCGATACAGGGTACTCCAATGTCGAACAACAGCAGCATTGCGAAGAACGAGGCATCGCTTGCTCTATCCCGCCGCGGCGGGGCATCAATAGTCAAGGCCACGGCCAGCTCTACCAAGTGAGCAACTTTCATTATGATCGGGACCGAGATACCTATCACTGCCCTGCTGGTCACACCTTGTCTTTGAAACAGTGGCATGCACCGAAAAAGATTGGTGTCTACGCGAATCCAGAGGCGTGTAGAGCCTGCCCACAAAAAGCACATTGCACGACAGGAAGCTATAGGCGCGTCTCTCGCCATCAGTACGAGGCGGCCTTCGATATATCGCAACGTAGACTCAAGGCAGATCCGCATGCCATGACACGCCGACGCGCGACGGTAGAACACCCTTTCGGAACGATTAAATACGACTTAATGGGTAACGGTGGCCGTTTACTGGTCAGAGGCCTAAGAAAAGGTCGAGGAGAAATCAGTTTAGCCGTGCTGGCCTACAATCTGAAACGGTTGATGAACCACATCGGCACCGAAGCGCTAAAAGCTCGGTTAGGAGCGACGCCAGCCTGAGGGTTGGGCGGTCTATCGGCTGTTGATTGACCGCCGCAATACCCCAAAGAAACCCAACCGAATGAAGCGAGTCCGTTCTCCGACAACCCAGCTAGGCCATTTTCTGTTTTGACACGGCCTGCTTGGGTAGATACTAGCGAAGCAGGCCATTCGTATTTTCATTGGTCCCGCGTTGGCCAGAGCAATAGGGATCGCAAAAGTAGACCGCCGCTGTCACTGCCTTGGCCACTGTCGCGTGATTGGCGAACTCCGAGCCGTTGTCCAGCGTCACGGGCTGAATAGCGCCACGCCGGGGCTTCAGCAGCCGAATCATGGCCTTCTGTGTCAGTTCGGCGGTGATGCTGGGGAGCCGAGCGGCCAGCAGATAACCACTGCGGCGCTCAATTAGCGTGACCAATCCGGACTGCTTGTGTCCCTTGAGCACCGTATCGCCTCCCCAGTGGCCAATCGTGCGTCGATCATCCAC
>NZ_JARANY010000226.1 GCF_029889885.1 Chromohalobacter sp. 296-RDG | reverse complement strand
GTGTTCAGGAGTGGTTGGCTGGGCTCAACGGGCAGCGGGTAGGCTTTGGTATTCGTAATAAGCAGCATGGCTCAATGCTATTTGGGGCTTGTCTGGTGGGCTTGGCCGTCTTTGCCCGGCGCATCTTCATGCATTCGGGGCGAGGGCGTTTGCCGCTGACTTTTCTCTGGGGCGTGCTGACGCTCATTTCCGTGACAGGTGTTTTGATTGGGCAAACCCGCGCGGTATGGCTTGCTTTATGTGTCGCTACGGTCGTAGGTGTTGCTATATGGTTAGTATGGCTTGCCAAGGCGCACGGGGCGCGGCATGTGCTGCGCTCCGCGATCGTCACCGCTTGTGTGCTGGTGGTTGTCGGGTTGGGGGCCATGTATTCGTTCAAGGATACTTTAAGCGAGCGCCTTGACCGCGAAGCCCCTGTGATAGAGGAATTGCTGGACGGCGACCTTCAGGGGATGCCCTATAGCAGCATAGGTATTCGCATCCATACCTGGGTCGCGGCGGGTGAATGGATTGCCGAGCGTCCCTTGGTTGGCTGGGGCGGCGAAGGGCGTGGTTTGGTGATTGACCATACCGATTGGCTGCCGGATAGAATTAAAGCGAACTTCGGTCATTTGCATAACTTCTTCCTGGAAGTGTGGGTAGCCTATGGGCTACTGGGGCTAGGTGTTATCGCCGCATTGGCATTCTGGATCGCTCGTGGGACGTGGCTGGCCTGGCGTGCAGGCGTCATGCCGGGGGATATTGCATTATTTGGGGCGTCGTTCTTCGTGTATTGGATGATCGTCAATCAGTTCGAGTCCTATAACTCGTTTTGGACGGGTGTGTACGTGCATAACATCGTCGTCGGCGGGTTGGTGACGCATATCTGGCGCTGGCAATTGGATACTGGCCAGCGAGTTTTCTCCTGGCCGCGTCGGCGGGGCGTGTAATGCGTACGCTAGTCGTAGTGCGTTCCCTCAAGATGGGCGGCATGGAACGTGTCGCCGTCAACCTGGCGGATGCGTTTGCCGATGCCGGACATGAAAGTCACCTGGTGAGCTTTCGCCGGGTAGAGAAACCGTTGGATCCTTTGAATCCTGAGGTGAAGCAGCACCAT
>NZ_JARANY010000225.1 GCF_029889885.1 Chromohalobacter sp. 296-RDG | reverse complement strand
AAATGTAATGGCTGTAACAAAGTACAGTCTTGAGAATTCAACTAAAGTTTCAGGGTTTATGTTAGGTGAGAGCATAGCTGCTTTTGATGCCCTTGAAGTTCGCAATCAACAACTAAGAATTGATAGGCAAACGTTAAGCAGACATAAAAAAGAACTGGAGAATCATGAAATTGGTGACTTTGCAGCGTTTATTGAGTTACCAGCACCGACTAAAACACTTGCTGAGTTAGATGCTGATATTAAAGCATCAAAGCAGGCTCAAGAGCAGCTCGCAACTCAAATCACGAATACAACGCAAATCACTCAACGCTCCAATCTGAATGGCTTATCTAATGATGTTTCTATTACCGCCATATCAGAAGAAATCAATAATTGTTTAGCCCTATCTATGGTCAACGTACATAACGCATCTAAGGCTATAGTTGCTGAGCATAAAAACAAGGTTAACAAAAAAGAATTGTTTAATGGATGGGCTGCTAGTGGTGTCGAACACGTAGATGAAGATTGCCCTTTCTGTGGGCAAGAATTAGGTGCTGACGCTCAAGAACTAATCGAGAGCTACAGAACAGCTTTTGATGATACTTTCCAAAGCTTTGTAAGTAACACCAAAACAGAAGTAACCCGACTAAGAGCTAAAGCGCTTATAGATGTTAGTCTTGAGAGATTAACAGAGAAGCATGATCAGAACGTCGCTACCTTAGAAACTTATTCTGAAGATATTATCAAAGAAAAGCTAAATGAACTCGACTATGAAGCAACGTTAGCTCAGCGTTTCGAATCAGTTACTGAAGCACTTCAAGTTCTAATTTGTGAATCAGTTACAACTAATAATGCGATTGATACAGCATTAGCAGAAAAATATGACGCGCCTTACAATCCCATTAACTCAATTGATTTCGATGATTTGCAATCAAATATAGATGCTTTTAATGGCGCTATTCAAAGCTATGCTGACGCCATTGAGCCTTTGAATGCATTGTTAACCGAATTTAAGAGGGGTCAAAATGTAGCTGACTTAAGGGAAAAGAAACGGTTAGAAGCAGCAAGTGAAGCTAGCATTACCCTTAGTCGTAAACGATTAAATTTAGATGATCTCTGTATTCAGTATAATAATTTAAAAGCA
>NZ_JARANY010000223.1 GCF_029889885.1 Chromohalobacter sp. 296-RDG | reverse complement strand
CATAAGTTGCAGCTGGAACAATCCGTGAAAGTTCGAGCCTTGCTCGTCATCACCGGCGCAGGCATAGAGCAAGCTGCCCAGCGCCAGTAGCGACGTAAGCATCACCATCAGGGCGGACAGACGGTCGAGTACTAGAATGATACCGAATGGCGGTTGCCAGTCGCCCAGGGCGTAATAGCGGATGGTGTCATCGGTGCTTTCGATGACCAGCAAGATCCCCACCACCACCAGCGCGATCGTGGAGATCACGTTGGCCGTGCGGCGTAAGGTTAGCGCGCCGCCGCGATGGATCAGCAATGCCACTCCAGTGAGCAGCGGCAACAAAACCGGCAGAATGATCAAGTGCTGCATCAGGATTTGTCCTCCCGCGGCTCGTCGACACGGTTGCCGTTGACGTGATCGCTGCCCACGTCACCACGCACGCGCATGGCGAGGATCACCGAGAAGGCGGTCATGGCGAAGCCGATGACAATGGCTGTAAGCACCAATGCCTGCGGTAGCGGATCGGCATAATGACCGGCGCCATCGCTGATCACGGCCGCACCGTCGGTGGTCAGTCCTCCGGTGGAGAACAAGAACAGGTTGACGGCATAGGACAATAACGTCAGGCCGACGACCACGGGAAAGGTGCGCCCGCGTAGCGCCAGGTACAAACCGCTGGCGGCCAGGATCCCCGTGGTGGTCGCGAATAGCGCTTCCATCACGCTTTCTCCTTCTGCTTGGAGGGGCGGTGCGATGTGGTCACCTTGCCCAGATTGGCAAGGATCATCAGCGTGGCACCGACCACGGTAAGGTAGACACCGAGATCGAACAGCATGGCCGTGGCCAGTTCCACGTCACCGATCAGCGGGATGTGGAAGTGGCCGAAGGCCGAGGTCAAGAACGGATACCCGAAGATCCAGCTGCCGACCCCGGTCAGCGCGGCGATGGCGACACCGGCGACGGCGATCGGCTGATACTGGAACGACAAGCGTTGCTGGGCCCATTCGACCCCATGGGCGATATACATCAAGATCAGCGCCACTGCCGTCACCAGCCCCGCGATGAAGCCACCGCCCGGCGCGTTGTGGCCGCGCAGGAAGATGAAGACCGAGACCAGAAAGGCCATGGGCAGCAGCGACTGGGAAACCGAGGCC
>NZ_JARANY010000222.1 GCF_029889885.1 Chromohalobacter sp. 296-RDG | reverse complement strand
ACTTGATGGTCGATCTGGTCATCAATCACGTCTCGCGGGAATCGCTGTGGTTCGTCGACTACCTGGCCGGCACCCAGCCAGGACGCGACTATTTCATCGAGATGGACCCGAACACCGACCTGACGCAGGTCACCCGACCACGCAGCTCGCCACTGCTGGTGCCGGTTTCCACGCGCCGCGGGACACGCTATCTGTGGGCGACATTCTCAGAGGACCAGATCGACCTCAACTTCGCCAATCCCGATGTGCTCATCGAGTTCATCGGCATCATGCTCTACTACGTGGAGCAGGGCGCGCGCATCATCCGCCTCGACGCCATCGCCTATCTATGGAAGGAAGTCGGCACCTCGTGCATCCATCTACCGGAAACTCATGCCGTGGTACGGCTACTACGCGCCGTGCTCGACTATCTGGCGCCCGGCACGCTGCTGATCACCGAAACCAACGTGCCACACCGCGAGAACATGAGCTACTTCGGTCTCGAGCGCCTCGACGACGCTACCACGTCGGACGCACCGGCAAAGCCCGACGAAGCGCACATGATCTATCAGTTCACGTTGCCGCCACTGCTGGTGCATACGCTCACCAGCGGCGACGCCACGGCGCTGGAAGCCTGGGCGCGCGGCCTCCCCGCGTTGCCACCCGGCTGCACCTATTTCAACTTCACCGCCAGCCACGACGGGATCGGCGTGCGCGCGCTGGAAGGACTGCTGCCGCCCCACGAGATCGACGCCATGCTCGAACTCATGCATCGCTTCGGCGGGTATGTGAGCATGAAGGCCAACGCCGATGGCAAGGACACGCCTTACGAGGTCAACATCACCTACTTCGATGCGCTACGCGGCACACGTCGCGGCGCCGATCCCTGGCAGGTGGAACGTTTCCTGTGCAGCCAGCACTTGATGCTCGCGCTACAGGGCGTACCGGGCATCTATTTCCACTGCCTGACCGCCACCCTCAATGATCACGAGGGTGTCGAGCGCAGCGGACAATTGCGCACCATCAACCGCCGGCGCTGGGAGAAAAAAGCATTAGATGAGCTGCTCGATAGCCGCAACACCCCCACACGCGAGGTGTTCATGGCCTTGCGGCGGCGCCTCAGGCTGCGTGCCCAAGAGCCCTGTTTTCACCCCGAGG
>NZ_JARANY010000221.1 GCF_029889885.1 Chromohalobacter sp. 296-RDG | reverse complement strand
CGCCGACCGTCTGATGGAAGCGCTGTGGCGCGAGGCGCTGCATCTGGTCAACGACGGCGTCGCCACCACCGAGGAGATCGATGCCGCCGTGGTCTATGGCGCGGGTCTGCGCTGGTCGCTGATGGGCACCTTCCTGACGTTCCACCTGGCCGGTGGCGAGGGCGGCATGCGCCACATGCTGCATCAGTTCGGGCCGGCACTGAAGCTGCCGTGGACTAAGCTCGAAGCGCCGGAACTGACCGACGAGTTGATCGAGAAGGTCGCCGACGGTTGCGAGCATCAGGCCGCCGGGCGCAGTGTCGCCGAACTGGAAACGCGACGTGACGCCTTCCTTACCGAGCTGCTGGCATTGACCCGCAAGTACTGGCCGGAAGCCGAAGGGCTCGAGGGGCGCATCTGATGAGCCGGACGCCAGACAGCTCAACTTTCGGCCCCTTGCTGGAAACTCGGGTGGACGACGCCTGGGTCGACTACAACGGCCACATGAACGATGCCGAGTACGCGCGGGTGTTCTCGCTGGCCGTCGAGGCGTTGATGGATCGTCTCGGCCTCGACGCCGCCGGTCGCGCCGAGCATGGCTATACGCTCTATACTCTCGAGACGCATCTCTGTTATCGCCAACAAGCGCATCGCGGTGAGGCGCTGGCGGTCGAATTGACGCTGCTCGATTATGATGCCAAGCGATTGCATGTGTTGTTCACGCTGACCAACGTCGATGGCGACCCGCTGGCGACCAGCGAGCAGATGCTGATGGGCATCGATGTCGCTAGCGGGAGGCCCGGACCGTTTCCCGAACCGGTCGCGGCGGTTATCGAGACATTGCCGTCCGCCGGAGACGAGTGGCCAAGCGCCGCCGGGCGGCGTATCGGGATCGTACGCCGCTAACGTTGAATCGAAGGCGGATCATTGGTCCTTCCTTGCTGCAAGAACCCGCCCATGTCCTGCCATGGGCGGGTTCTTGCGTGTTTGCACGTGCCGTCGTGCGCCTCAATCAGTCCTGGCTCTGGATCAGCCTTGGCCGAGTACCTCGACACGTTGCTGGCGGTGGGCGCGGCGTAGCATGCGTAGCCGCGAGCGGGCTTCGTCACGCTCGAGATAGCAGCCTTGCAGCCAACGCCGGCCGCCCTGGCCGACATCGAAGGCG
>NZ_JARANY010000220.1 GCF_029889885.1 Chromohalobacter sp. 296-RDG | reverse complement strand
CTGCAGTACCTTTTCCAGCGGCTGCATCGCTGCGGCGTGATCGGGGTCGACATCGAAGGTCCGCGCGGTGCCGAGGCCGACGACTGGAATGCGCTGTCCGGACGCCGGAATGTCACGCATGTTCAGCGCTTCCGGCGCGGCGCTCAGCGCCGTCGGGGCAAGGGCGGCCAACACCCCGGCGCCTGCGGACAACTGAAGGAAGGTGCGGCGCGATATGGCGCCGTGCCTGCCGAGAAAATCGTTGTCGTCGGTCATCGGATGCTCCTTGCCGCCGTCGAGACGGGCGTTGCAGTGTCAGTGGCCCGCGCCTGCCGCGATACGCCGAGGCGATAGCCGATAACCGCCCACAGCACCGCCAGTGGAATAGCGACGACCGATATGCCGCTGATACCCAATCCGAGCCCCGTCAATCCGGTATAGGCCCAGCCCGCGATGGCGTCACTCCCGCGGTAGACCACGGTATCGATGAAATTCTTCGACTTGTACTTCTCGAATCGGGGCACGACCGTGAACAGCATCTCTCGGCCCGGTTTGGCCAGTGCGTAGTTGCCGGCACGCCGGATCACCTGAACCGCGGCGATACTGAGTAGCACGGGGGCCGCGACCAGCACCAGAAAGCCCGCGGCGACGAGCAGCGGTACGAATGACAACGCACGGCCGAGGCCAAAGTACTGCACGACCCGGGCGGTGAGAAACAGTTGGATGCCCACGGTGAGAGTGTTGGTGAGCAGGTCGATGGCCGCGAACATCGCGGTACGATCGCCACTGTCATCGAGGGCATCACTGATGATATCGGCCTGGATGAAATACAGGAACGTGGCCAGCGTCGTGTACAGCCAGATGAACAGGCAGATTCCAAGCAGATAACGCGACTGCAGGACCGCCTTCACCCCCTCGAAAAGCGTACCACCGAGCGACTGATTCGTGGTGCCGTGCTCGCTACTGCGGCCGGAGAAGCGTTCCAGCACCCACATGCACGGCAGGGTGCAGGCGAGAATCACGGCGGCGATGGGCAATAGGCTTGCCGGCTCGAGTTGCTGGGCCAGCATGCCGGTGATCGCCGGGCCGCCGATCGCGCCGGCGCTTCCGCCGGCGGCGATGGCACCGAACAGGCGCGTCGCCTGGCGATTCGTAAACACATCGGTCAGGAAACTCCAGAA
>NZ_JARANY010000022.1 GCF_029889885.1 Chromohalobacter sp. 296-RDG | reverse complement strand
GAATTTCTCAAGCAAGTCAGCCACTTGCGCCACCCTTTCACCGCCGGCCACGAAGCCCGTCGCCGGCAGCGGATGCGTACTTTACGGATCCGCCGACGCGAACGCAAGGGGATTCGTAGAGCGTAGAAAAACCTCTCTCGGCTATTGTATATCGTGCATACTAAGGTGCGGCATTATCACTCTCCCCGTTCGGCTGTCGCTATTTCGTCTATCGGTTATCATACCGTTCGTATCGCACGCCGGGAGCCTCCATGCATCAGCCCTTACCCCTATCCACCCCCAACCGTAACCTGGTGCGGCTGACCATCGTGCGCGGCATCACGTGGACTGGTTTTCTAGGGGCGATCATTTTCGGGATAGAAGTACTGAGCTTTCAGTTACATGTAATGCCAGTCATTCTGGTCATCATTGCCATGGGGCTGGTTAACGTCGCCACCTGGTGGCGACTGGGACGTCCCCGGGCCGTGACTGACATCGAATATCTCGTGCATCTATTGATAGATGTGCTCGGCTTGAGTCTCTTGTTTTACTACACAGGCGGGTCCACCAATCCCTTCATCACTTATTACCTGGTCCCGGTAACCATCGCCGCAGCAACACTCCCCTGGCGTTTCGCCTGGGTCATCGCCGCCGCTTCCTTGGCCAGTTACACCACCATGATGCTGTTTTACGAGCCCGTCCCACAGCTAAGCAACGGATTCGTGGGCACCGGTATTCGCCTGCACATCATCGGCATGTGGCTGAACTTCAGTCTGTCCGCTGGTCTCGTGACATTCTTCATCTTCAAAATGGCACACGCATTGCGGCGGCGCGACCTCACACTCTCGCGTACCCGCGAGACGGCATTGCGCAATGAACAGGTGCTCGCCGTGGCCACACAGGCCGCCGGCACCGCCCACGAACTGGGCACGCCTTTGTCCACCATGGCAGTGCTACTCAGCGATATGCGACAAGAAGCGCGCGACAACACGCCACTCGTGGAGGACATCGATTTATTGCGACAACAAGTTGACACCTGCAAGGCGCGCCTACAGACACTCGTGGCCAATGCCGACAGACGGCGCTTGTCAAAGCCAGAGATAGCCGCAGCCGAGACGTGGCTAAGCGATGTGCTACAACGCTGGCTGGTATTGCGTCCCGACGTGAGCCATCGCATCGATATACAAGGCAAGCGTGGCACTCCCTATATCGCCACCGACAACACGCTCGAACAAGCGATCATGAACCTGCTTAACAACGCTGCCGACGCCAACCCCATGGACATTTCCATCTTGCTCGACTGGACGCAGGATGACGTCATTATCGACATCCGCGACCATGGGCCAGGTGTCTCGATGAATATTGCCGATCAACTGGGCGAAACATTCATCTCTAGCAAGAGCAAAGGCATGGGCATCGGCCTTTTTCTGACCCACGCCACAATCAATCGCTTCGGTGGCGGCGTCAGTCTCTACAATCATGAAGAAGGCGGCACGCTTACCGAGGTCAAGCTGCCACGGGCGACAGAAGGCGACCCTGCCTGAAAGCGACGGAGAACATCATGTCAGTAGATGCCGAACGGCTATTGATCATCGACGACGACGAACAGTTTTGCTTTGTCATGGCACGCGCCATGCGGCGGCGGGGGTTCGAGGTCACGACCGCCATGACCGAAGAAGAAGCGCTATCCAGCGTGCGGCAAGAGCCTCCGCACATGGCAACGCTCGACCTGAAGCTTGAGCACTCTTCGGGACTCAAGCTACTTCCTGAGCTGCTGGCGATTGCTCCGTCATGTCGTGTGGTCGTGCTGACCGGTTATTCGAGCATCGCAACCGCCGTGGAAGCCATCAAACTGGGTGCCGTCAATTATCTGTGCAAACCAGCCGACGCCGACGAGATACTCTCCTCTCTTGAGCGAGAAGGCGGCGACCCCGATATCGACATCGCGAACAGTCCGCCTTCTGTGAACCGAGTGACCTGGGAGCATATCCAGAAAGTGCTGCAGGAGCACGATGGCAATATCTCCGCGACGGCACGTGCGCTGGGCATGCACCGCCGAACGCTGCAGCGAAAACTGCAAAAGCGCCCCGTGAGGCGCTAGTCGACATCTTCATTACTGCGCGGTCCATCCAAGGTCCATGCTCCAGCATACCCCGGTCACCGCGCCGGCCTGCTCCGACGCCAAATAGCTGACCAACGCCGCCACCTCATCGGGTTCGATGAGGCGTTTGATCGCGGCGTTTTTTAACATGACCTCCTCGATCACCTGCTGCTCATCCATGCCATTGAGACGCGCTTGATCCGCAATCTGGCGTTCCACCAAAGGCGTGCGCACGTAGGCGGGGCAAAGAGCATTGACCGTAATGCCTGCCGCCCCACCTTCCAGAGCCGCCGTTCGCGTCAGCCCCACCAGCCCATGTTTGGCACTGACATAACCCACTTTACCCGGCGATGCGACGCTGGCATGGATCGACGCCATGTTGACGATCCGTCCCCACTGCCCTTGACGCATATGGGGCCATACCGCCTGAGTCAGCAAGAAAGGAGCCGTCAACATCAGATCGTTGATCTGACGCCATTTCGCTTCGGGAAAATCTTCCAGTGCCTCCACGTGCTGAATGCCCGCGTTATTGACCAGTATGTCGACGTGCCCGAAACGCTTGATAGCCTCCGTCACCGAGCCACGGCAAGCCTCCGGATCGGTAAGGTCTGCTTGGTAGAAGACGGCACCCGCAGCTTCTGCGATATCCACGCCTTGCGGATTGGCATCCACCGCCAATACTTGCAATCCCTCTTGGCAGAACTGTTTGACCACCGCTTCACCGATACCGCTGGAACTGCCGGTCACGATCGCGACACGCGGATGGCCCCGTGTAGAAGGAGCTACCATGGCACTCTCCTCGAGGACAAGACGATCTATGCCGAGCATAAGACGTTAGCTGCGAGGTATGCCAGCATGGCGCATCGCTTACGCCACTCGGCATGCCTGTTAGACTAAAGCGAACATTAAACACTAGCAGCAACGCATTGACCCCAGGAGACCGCATGGATCCTTCCCAACGGCTTGCCGAAGCCGAGCGTATCGCACGGCTGGCAGGAGAACGCATCGTGGCGGCGCGCGAGTCTCAAGCGTTCCAGCAACGCTACAAAAGCGGTGACGAACTCGTGACAGACGCCGACGTCGAAATCGACCGGCTCATCGCTTCCGAGCTCGATGCGCATTTTCAGGACGATGCGCGTCTCACGGAGGAAATTTCTCCAGACCGCGATGTACTCGAGGACAATGATGCCGTATGGATCGTCGATCCCATCGATGGCACGGTGAATTTTGCGTATGGGCATCCCCATGTAGCGGTGTCCATCGCCTGGGCATCGGAGGGGAAGCTACGTCTGGGTGTCGTTCATGCCCCCTTCCTGGGAGAAACATTCACGGCGCTACGCGGAGAAGGCGCCTGGCTGAACGGCGAGCCCATTCAAGCCAGCGATGCGAGCGAATTGTCACGCAGTTTGGTTGCTACGGGGTTCCCCTATCGCCGCGATGCGCGTGCTCCGTTGTTCCGCCGCCTCGCTGGCGTGCTCACAAGTTGCCGCGACATACGCCGCAACGGATCGGCCGCGCTGGATCTATGTCACGTCGCTTGCGGCCGTTTTGATGCGTATTATGAAAGTGTCTCACCCTGGGACTTTGCCGCTGGATTGTTGATCGCGCGTGAAGCAGGCGCCAAGACAGGGCATCTCTACCAGTGTCCCGATCGTATTCCGTCCGAACTTTATGGGGAAAACATACTGGTGGGCGCGTCGGGTATATACGGCGCATTGCGCGATATTCTCTTGAAAGCCGATGAGGGTCGGCTCGATGAGATCGAGGCACAAATTTGATTTGCCATAGGACACCTCAATAGCGTGCGTAGCAAGACTCTATTGGTACCCCATGCGCAACTCCGGAACAATAACACCATTAATTTAATGGCATATACACCCCTTAACGTGAGGAGAAACTTATGTTGACAGTGATTTTTGGCCGTCCCAATTGCCCTTTCTGCGTTCGTGCCAAGGAACTCGCCGAACAGCTCAGTGATGCGCGCGACGATTTCGGCTTCCGTTATATCGACATTCACGAAGAAGGCATAACCAAAGCCGATATGGAAAAGACTATCGGCCAGCCTGTCGAAACGGTACCGCAGATCTTCATCGACCATACCCATATCGGCGGCTTCACTGAGTTCGAGCAATACGTTCGCGATAATGAACTGATGCCTGCGACACAAAGCTAACGTTTATGTCAGCGCCAACCCCGCATCGCTACAGGTGTTGGCGCTCCCCACCCTTTGCCGGCCCGCCAGAAACACGCGATAAAGCGTTGAATAGGCATCCGTCCACGCAATGAGAAAGCACTATAGCGGCTTCCCGGAACCCGCAGCAGAACTCTTGTTGCCGCAGCACACTCGCTGTGAGCTCAGCGCCTAGAAGCGCGCCTCTTCTTCCGCTTCTGGCTGTGGCTCACTCTTATCATATGCTGCCCAGTCGTCTTCGTAGGACGGCTCGAAATCGAGCTCGAATTGCTGAGGCTCGAAACGCGGGTCCATCTCACTGAGATAATGCGTCGATTCCACCATGGGCACTGCCGCCACATAAGGCTCTTGCTCCACTTCAGGAGCAACTCCCTTATAGCTATAGAGTCTCACCATGACGAACATCGCCAAGGCCAGTGCGGCACCTCCCAAAAAAAGCCACAGCCCATCCGGACCGGTTACTTCCATGATCAAAGAAGCGCTATAAGGCCCAACTACCGAGCCAATGCCATACCAGATCAAAAGCTTGGCATTGGCCTGAATGGTTTCCTCGGGCTCGAGCCAGTCGTTGGTGTGCGACAGGCTCAAGGAATAAAGCGTATGCAGCATCGCGGTATGAAAGCAGGCCACCACGAGCAGCACCCAGAAGTCGAACCGAGCCGCCACCGAAATCATGGCGCCGGACACCGCCATCACCAAGGCCATGCATAAGATCACCTTGCGGCGATCAAGGCGATCGGAGATACGTCCCAGCGTCCATTGGGCCACCAGCGCCACCAGGGTCGTAATAGCCATGAACTGTGCCGTTTGCGAGGTCGAAAGCCCAATCTCCTGTCCGTAGTAGGGCGTCATCGCAAAAAAGGACTGAACCATCAGTCCCGCCGTAAAGGCGCTTACCAGCCCGACCGGCGCGCGGCGATACAATTCTCGCAGCGAGATCTTGCTGGAGACCTCATGCGACGAGCGTGTCGGGCCATGTATCCGATAAATCGACAAAGGAACCAGCGACAGAGTAAACAGGATTCCCGAGACCGAAAACAGCACGAATGTCGCCGGGTCGGCGACATTGAGCAGCCACTGACCAACCGCTAGGGACGAGGTCGAAATGACCAGGTACCAACCCAGCACACGTCCCCGGTTATCGTTCGTCGACTCACCCGAAACCCAAGACTCCATGACCATCAGCAAGCCCGCAGTCGCCGCACCGCCGAACAGGCGCCACACCAACCATGCCCAGGGGTCCACCCATAACCCATGCAGCATCGCCGTCACCGCCAGTACGGCCGCACAAGCCGCAAAGACGCGAATATGCCCCACCGAGCGGATGCGCTTCTCGATCAGATAACTTCCGATCACGAAACCTAACGAGAAGCTCGACATCAACAAACCCGCCATCTGCGAGGGAAAGCCCTCCAGCGACATACGCACCCCAAGCAAGGTCATGATCAAACCATGGCCGAGCAGGAAACTGATTTCACTGAGAAATAGAATGGGTAGGGTGGCGGGCAAGCTGCGCAAATCGACCTCCTGACGATAGTGGCATATGGGTTCGGCATGCCTCCCGGAGACACGCGCTGGCAATGCATCGGGCAAGCGCACTAGTCTACCTGTTAGCACGCATGACGACATCCACTCCTGCCTGGATATCGCTGACCCGCCGTCCAGCATAGAAGGTCAGACATGCCCTTCTCAGGGATCAGAAAAACCATCCACAAAAACTGTGGATAACGCTGTGCATGAGCGGCGTCGAAAACGCCATTTCGGCTTGTCGTTTCCCATCTCGCCTTGGATTGGTCAGATTTTCGTCACCGCACTGTCATCATGACGTCAAACGCACATATCGCGCTATCACACTCCCCCTTTCGTCGAGTGGACAGCGTGCTACAGACTTGTTTTTAATACCATTATTGTACTTTGCAATATCGTCGCGCGGCTCCCCATGCCGCTCCATGTAACGTCGACCTGAAGACAGGTGGCGGCATTGACGACTCGGAGGTCGCATGACCACGCCCCTTTGGGAGCCGTCGATGACGGCCATACAAAGCACGCAAATGCATGCGCTGATGCGGCGCATCGATCGCGAGCACGGCACATCACTGACCGACTACGAGGCATTGCACGCCTGGAGCGTCGAGCATCTGGATGCTTTCTGGGGACTCCTGTGGGATGAGTTCGGCATCGTCGCCGAGCGGCATGGCGATGACGTTCTGGTACGTCCTGATGCCATGCCCGGCGCGCGCTGGTTTCCACAAGCACGTTTGAATTATGCCGCCAACATGTTGCGCCGACGTGACCAACATCCCGCCTTGATCGTTCGCGATGAACGCCTGCGCCGACGCGTCATCAGCCATGCCGAATTATACGACAATGTCGCCAAGCTGGCCCACGCACTCAAGGCTAGCGGCGTCACGGAAGGCGATCGCGTCGCCGGCTTCGTCCCCAATAGTGAACACGCCATCATCGCCTTGCTTGCTTCGGCCAGCATCGGCGCGGTGTGGTCTTCCTGCTCGCCGGAATTCGGATTCAACGGCGTATTGGATCGCTTTGGGCAAATCGCCCCTAAAGTATTGATCGCCACCGATGGTTATACCTGGAACGGCAAGGCCATCGACACTCGGGAACGCGTTGCCGATATTGCCGATGCCATCGACTCTCTCAAGCATGTCGTGGTCTTTCCCTTCCTCGAAGAAGCGCCGGCTCTCGATGATATCCCTCGCGCCATCGCCTGGGCCGACTTCCTGGATAACAACGCCAGCGAAATCGATTTCCAGGCACTGCCCTTCGAGCACCCGCTTTACATTCTCTACTCTTCGGGCACCACGGGTGTCCCCAAGTGCATCATCCACTCGGCCGGTGGCACCCTGTTGCAGCATCTTAAAGAGCACCGTCTGCATACCGATATCGATGATGACGATATCTTTTTCTATTACACCACCTGTGGCTGGATGATGTGGAACTGGCTAGTGTCCGGGCTCGGCTCCGGTGCCACGCTAGTGCTCTACGATGGCTCACCATTTGCGCCACACCCCGACACTCTATGGCAAATCGCCAGCAATGAGAGCGTCACGGTCTTCGGCACCAGCGCCAAGTACCTCTCCGCCTGTGAAAAGGAAGGCTTGGCGCCCGGCAAGCAAGTGGACCTTTCACCGTTACGCGCGCTGCTCTCCACCGGCTCGGCATTACCCCATGAGTCGTTCGATTACGTCTATGACGAGATCAAGCGCGACCTGATGCTGGCCTCGATCTCCGGGGGAACGGATATCGTATCCTGCTTCGCACTGGGGTGCCCGATTCGCCCTGTATACCGTGGCGAACTGCAATGCCGTGGACTCGGCATGGACGTCGACGTTTTCGATGACTACGGACAAAGCGTCACTGGCAACAAAGGCGAGCTCGTCTGTAAACGCCCCTTTCCTTGCATGCCCACCGGCTTCTGGAACGATCCAGACGGAGAGCGTTATCGCGACGCTTACTTTTCGACCTTCCCGGGTATCTGGGCACATGGCGACTACGCCGAACTGACACCCCACGGCGGTGTCATCATCCACGGGCGCTCGGATGCCGTCCTTAACCCCGGTGGAGTGCGCATCGGCACCGCCGAAATATACCGGCAAGTCGAAAAGGTAGAAGGCGTGCTCGAATCGCTATGTATCGGCCAAACCTGGCAGAATGACGTGCGCGTGGTACTTTTCGTCCGCATGCGCCCCTCTGTCGTGCTCGACGAAGCCAAACGCGACGACATCCGACGCACTGTACGCCAGCATACGACCCCGCGCCACGTCCCCGCCAAGATCATCGCCGTGGAGGATATCCCCCGCACGCTGTCGGGCAAGATCGTCGAAATCGCCGTACGTAATGTCGTCCATGGCGAGCACGTCAAGAATCGCGATGCGCTGGCCAACCCCGAAGCCCTCAAGCTTTTCGCCAACCTTCCTGCGCTCGCCGAGTGATACGCACGCCATCGCCTTGTCCGAGACTGGGCAGCCGCTACACGATCCAGTAGCATAAGTTGCCAAGTCATTGAAGGAGGACGGCATGGCGACCCTCAAGGGGCTGACAAGCGTGCTGTTGCTGATCGCCAATACGCTTTTCTGGGGCGTGCCGCTTTATCTGCTGACGCTCATCAAACTCGTCACGCCGACTCGGCGTTTGCGACTACGCGTACTGGCGGGACTCAACGCCATCGCCCTGGCCTGGATCGCCACCAACAACTGGTGGATTCGTCATTGGGTCAAGCCAGACATCACCGCGCGCTTACCCGAGGACCTGTCTCCCAGCCAATGGTGGCTAATCATCGCCAACCACCGCAGTTGGACGGATATCTTCGTCATGCAGTACGTGCTGTACGGACGAACTTCGATGCCCAAGTTCTTTCTCAAGCGTGAGCTGATCTTCGTGCCCATCGTCGGCATCGCCTGGTGGGCACTCGAGTTCCCCTTCATGCGCCGCTATGCTCGCAGTGAAATGATCCAGCGACCGCAGCTGGCAGAACGCGATCGACGCGCAACCCAGCGCATGTGCGAACGTGCGCGGGAAATGCCGATGACGATCTACAATTTCGTCGAAGGCACGCGCTTCACTCCCACCAAGCGTGATCGGCAAGCGAGTCCGTTTCGGCATCTGCTGCGCCCCAAGGCCGGCGGCACCGCCCAGGTAATACATCTATTGGGTGATCGTCTGAGCGGCATTCTCGACGTCACGCTTCATTATCGTCATGCCGCCCCCAACTTTTGGCATTTCCTTTGCGGTCGCGAAGCTCCCATACACATGGCGGCACGCCGACTCAACGTGCCCGCCTGGATGGGCAATGGCGACTATCATCTGGATCCGCATTACAAGGAACGTTTCCATTCATGGCTGAACGCGCTATGGGAGGAAAAGGATCGTGCGCTCGCATCATCCCCCTCCTCTTCTTTGTCTTGATACTTGCCGGCTGCGCTGGCGGGCCTGGCGCCGGTGGCTATCGTGGCGGCAACATCGCTGGTAACTGGGTCTCCATACAACGCGGCGACACGCTAGGACAAATCGCCAAGCAAGCAGGTGTCCCGTTACTGCGCTTGCAACGATTCAATCCGGGCGTCGATGCGCGTCGACTGGCCATTGGCCAACGCATCCTGGTGCCCACTCATCGCGAACGCGCGCCCGGCAGCGGCCCTTATCGCTATCAAGTGCGCCCGGGTGACACCTATTCGAGTATCGCCCAGCGCTTCGGCAGCACTGCGCGACGCTTGCAAAAAGCGAACCCCCAGCTTTCGGCCAACGCCCTGAATGTCGGACAGTTGCTCGAGGTGCCGTCAGGTGGAACTGCTCGTACCTCCAGCGCTTCAACGACCCAGGCCTCGTCGTCAACGGCGTCCAAGCCTGCCACGCGCAGTCGTAAGCTTCCCGACCCAGGCGCACTACCCGATAGCGCTCACACATGGCATTGGCCGCTCAAGCAATATGAAATCGCGCGTGCCTACGGCGCCGATTCGCACGGCACCCTACAGCCGATGTTGCTCTCGACCTCCGCCGATACTCAGGCGCTTGCCGTTGCCGACGGTACCGTTCGCTTTGCCGATAGTATGCGGCAGTTGGGACGTGTGGTGATCATTCACCACCGCGACAACATGCAAAGTGTCTATGCACTATGCGAGCGTCTACTCGTCGAAGATGGCGATGAGGTAAAACAAGGCACGCCTGTTTGCGATGTCGGTTACCGACACGACACGGGGCGTTATGACCTATTGTTCGATGTCCGCCATGGCGGGAAACCCGTGGACCCCAAACAGGTGCTACGCTAGACGAGAAATATCTGCCCCATCAACGACACGGTAACCCAGGTTGACGACATCGTATCGTCACGATGATGTCGCACTGCTGTCATCAGAATGCTTGAATCTTGCACTGTCTTGATATGCCACGGAGGTGCATCATGCGAGTCGCACTGGTCAGTGAAACCTGGGCACCCGATATCAATGGTGTGGCACACACGCTGGACCATCTGGCACATCACCTCGCCACACGCCGCGTCAACTTACAGCTGGTACGCCCTCGGCCCCGACAAGGCGGCCGCGAAGGACGTGCCGAGCGTGATATGCAAGTTCGTGCATTCTCCCTCCCTGGTTACGCCGATGTGAATGTCGGCTTGCCCGCCTGGCGGCGCTTGACGCGCTTGTGGCAAGCGTCACGTCCCGAGGTCGTCTATATCGCGACTGAAGGTCCATTGGGTTGGGCCGCGCTGCTTACAGCGCGTCATTTATCGATTCCTGTCGTCAGCGGCTTCCACACCAATTTCGATCAGTACGCGGCGAACTATCACTTGCGGTGGGCCACCGGCATCGTGGGTGCCGGGTTGCGCTACTTTCATAACCACTGCCAGATGACCCTCGTGCCCACCCGCGCTCAAGCCGAGCGTTTATATCGACGTGGCTTCCAGCGCGTGAACGTATTGGGACGCGGCATCGACGCTCAGCATTTTTCTCCAGCCCGGCGCGACGTCCACCTAAGAACTCAATGGGGTGTCGATGACGACCAGCCAGTGATCCTCTACGCGGGACGCCTGGCCGCCGAAAAGAACACGCCACTGCTCGTGCGCACGCTACGCGCGATGCAAGAGGCATACCCGGGGCTACGGGCCGTATTCGTCGGTGACGGTCCCGAAAAACAGCACCTGGAGCACCAGCTTCCCGAAGTGATTTTTACCGGCTTTCTAAGCGGAGAAACCTTAGCACGTCATTACGCTAGCGCGGATATGTTCCTATTTCCATCGCACTCGGAGACATACGGCAATGTGGTCCCCGAAGCCATGGCTAGCGGGCTCCCCGTGGTCGCTTTCGATCAGGCCGCAGCGAGTGATTTAATCGTGGATGGACACGAAGGGCGCTTGATCGAGGCGACAGACGATGATGCTTTTGTGCAAGCCGCCGTGGAACTGTACCGGAATTCGGACGTTAGAAGTCGTACCGGCATCGCGGCTAGAGAAAAAGTCGCGGATCAGAGCTGGAATGTCATCGGCGAACACTTCTTGATGTATCTATTCATGGCGACTCAGGAGAGCCCATATGCGATCTCGTCCCCCGGTCACGTTTGAGCGCCTGGACTCTCTCGAATGGCAGCTCTGCCAACGTATTGCACTGCTCAGCCAGAGGCGGTTGATTTATGGCTTGTTCCGGTTTTGCAGTCGTATCGGCGACTGGCCGGCTTGGGTGGCCCTGGCGCTGATGCAGCCGATCATATATGGGCGTGAAGGCTGGCGACTGACGCTGCTGTGGGGAATATGCGCTGCGCTAGGCGCCCTCTTCTACCGCCTGGTCAAGACACGCTTCTGTCGTGAACGTCCCTATATCACGTTCTCGAGTATCCCATGCACCATGCCACCCGTGGATCGTTACAGCTTTCCCAGCGGGCATACTTTACACGCCGTCATGTTCTGCACACTTACTGCGGCGACGTCGCCATGGTTGCTCGTCGTGGTTCTGCCGCTTACGGGGCTGATCGCCGCCTCGCGTGTCATTCTAGGCTTGCATTACCTCAGCGATGTGGTTGCAGGAGCGATACTGGGGTTTGCCATCGCTCAAATGGGACTTTGGGGGGCGACCTATGGGCAATGGCTCCCTACTTTGAACTAGATGGTCATAAGAAAACCTTTTAGTATATATGAGGCTTCAAGATAACGGTATAAAAAGAGAACGCTTAACCGCGGTAGTACTTGGCCTGTACAAAGGGCATTCGCGACACCTGCATGGGCAGACGCTTGCCACGGACATCGGCATATAGCGTCGTTTCCAACGCTGCGAATTCGATATCGATATACGCCATGGCGACCGGTTTACTCAAGGTCGGCCCAAAGCTTCCCGATGTCACGCAACCCACATGACGATCTTCGACGCTATAAAGCTGAGTGCCTTCTCGTACCGGCGCTCGCCCTTCACCAAGAAGGCCGACACGCTTACGGGTGATTTGCTTGGTATCGATCTGAGGCAGAATGACATCAGCCCCCGGGAAGCCCCCTTCTCGTTCGCCTCCGATGCGCCGGGGTTTGCCCACGGCCCAGATCAGGCTCGCCTCGGCGGGGGTCGTCTGGGTATCCAGGTCATGCCCATACAGGCACAGGCCGGCTTCCAGACGCAGTGAGTCGCGTGCGCCCAGTCCGATGGGCTCGACCTCAGGCTGCTCTAGCAACCACGTAGCCAGCCCCTCGGCGGCGTCCACGGGCACGGAGATCTCGAAACCGTCCTCACCGGTATAACCGCTACGGCTGATCCATAATTGGGTACCGAACGTCTCGAATTGGCCATGATGCATAAATACTAGATCACAGGCCTCAGGACACAGGCGCGCCATGACATCCTTGGCTTGCGGCCCCTGCAACGCCAGCAAGGCGCGGTCAAGCACTTCCACCTGGTGCTCGGCATCGAGCCCGGTACGCAGGTGCGCCACGTCCTGGTCCTTACAAGCCGCATTGACGACGACATAAAGGTCCTCGCCGCGATTGACGATCATCAGGTCATCGAGAAGACCGCCTTCATGGCTGGTGAAGAGTGCATAACGTTGCATACCGGCCGGTAGCCCGATGATATCCGCCGGCACTAGCATTTCGATGGCACGCGCCGGTGACGGTCCCGAAACGATGAGCTGCCCCATGTGCGATACGTCGAATAAACCGCACGCCTGGCGGGTATGCTCATGTTCTTTTTTGACACCCAGAGCGTATTGCACCGGCATGCTATAGCCGGCAAAGGGCACCATCTTAGCGCCGCGCGAGACATGCACATCATGCAACGGCGTCTGGTGAAGATCGTCGGACATCATCGCTTCCTCGTCGTTATCCGTGAAGGGGCGACGATCGTCGCCCCAAGACAGCTCAGCGTTTATCGTCCAGGTCTTCGCCCGGCAGGACGGTCTTGCCGGCAAAGTGATCGCTGGTGAGCTTGAAGACCACCGGCGACAGCAGAGCCAGTGCGATCAGGTTGGGGATCGCCATCATGGCATTGAAGACGCTGGCCATCAGCCAGACGAATTCCAGCGGCGCGACGGCCCCGACAAGAATCGCCACGATATAGACCACCCGGTAGATCTTGATCGACGCGACGCCGAACAGATACTCGAAGCACTTTTCACCATAAAAGGCCCAGCCGAGGATGGTCGTGAAGGCGAACACCGCCAGCGCGAAGGACACGACGTACTGGCCGATACCCGGCAGCGCACCGTTGAAGGCCATCGCGGTCAACGCGGCACCGGTCTCGCCGGATGTCCACTCGGCACTGGTCAGGATTGCCAACGCGGTGATCGAGCATACGATAATGGTATCGATGAACGTCCCCAGCATTGCCACCAGCCCTTGGCGAACTGGATTCTTGGTCTGTGCCGCGGCATGAGCGATGGGCGCACTACCCAGCCCTGCCTCATTGGAAAACACGCCTCGCGCCACGCCATATTGAATCGCCTTGGCCACGGCGGCACCCGCAAACCCACCAGCAGCGGATACCGGCGTAAAGGCATGGCCAAAAATCAGTCCCAGCGCAGCACCGACATGATCGACATTGATGATCAGCACCAGCAAACCGCAGACGATATAGGCAACCGCCATGACCGGCACCAACTTGCCCGCCACCTTGGCAATACGCTTGATCCCGCCGAGAATCACGGCACCCGCCAGCAGCATGATGATCACACCGGTAAGCCAATGCGGCATCCCCAGTGACTCACTGAGACCATCGGCGACCGAGTTGGATTGCACGGTATTGCCAATTCCGAAAGCAGCAATGGCACCGAAAAAAGCAAACAAGCCACCCAGCCAGGTCCATTTCTTGCCCAGTCCATTGCGGATGTAATACATCGGCCCGCCGACATGCTCACCCGCCGCATCGACTTCACGATAACGGACCGCCAGCACCGCCTCGGAAAATTTAGTCGCCATTCCCACCAGGGCCGTGATCCACATCCAGAACACGGCTCCCGGCCCCCCCAGGAATATGGCAGTCGCGACACCCGCGATATTACCGGTGCCAACAGTAGCCGAAAGCGATGTCATCAACGCATTGAAGGGAGAAATTTCGCCCTCTTCCTCATCACCCTTTTCGGCTTTACGTCCTTTCCAGAGCAGGCTGAAGCCGGCCTTCAGCTTGCGAATGGGCATTAACTTGAGCCCCAGTTGCAGATATACGCCCACCCCCAGCAACAAGATGAGCATCAAGGGGCCCCATACAACATCATTGATGGCGCTGAATACCGCGTTGAGTGTTTCCACGAGATGTCCTCCCAGACATTTGTTGTTATCCAGCGCAGTGACTGCACTGTCGTCGACGGCATTGTCGCAAGAAGATAACCGCCAAAACCTTCTCGACTTTAGCCGATCAGCTTGGCATTTCTCCATAGGCGCAAAGCTAAATCGCGCTTCAGGCGTTATAGACAGAAATCTCGTCGCTTACTCGCATGGCCATGCAGACAAGACACGAGCACAACAAGTTTCTTATTAGAAACGAAGGCTAATCGCTGTCCCTCGGCTTGGCAACCGGAAGACATCGCCCTGCCCATCCCCTGAATAGCAGACTGGTACACGCATTTTCGATGCGCGAGGAAAGTCACCATCGCCAGCAAACTCATCAAGGCAGGGCGTCGCAACCGTGTTTGAACCCACGCATGGCCCAAGATTATAAGCAGTATGGCTTTTTGCTGGACGCTCGCCGGTATCCTGTCCACCCTTACTAGGCGGTCGAGCCGAATGGCATGAAGAAATGCATGATGACGATGCCAAGGGCGAATCAATGAGGCATAATGGCACTCATATTCCCCAATTCAGAAAATCTTTTCGTATAGGAAAATCACCATGAGTCACATCCCTGCCAATCTTCGCTATACCGACAGCCACGAATGGATCCTCGACAACAACGACGGCACCGTCACGATCGGTATCACCGATCATGCCCAGGAATCCCTGGGAGACGTCGTCTTCGTAGAGCTCCCCGATACGGGCCAGCAACTCGACGCCGGCGAAGAGTTCGGTGTCATCGAATCCGTCAAGGCTGCCTCCGACCTGTACCTCCCGTTAAGCGGTGAAGTCGTTGCCGTCAACGAGTCGCTCGAAGATTCTCCCGAATCTGTCAACGACCACCCCTACGAGGATGGTTGGATCCTCAAACTCAAACTCGCCGAGCCCGACGCGCTCGATGAGCTGCTCGATGCTACTGCCTATGACGCGCTCGTCATCGCCGAGGAAGGCTGACGCGTCTCGCACATTGCACTTGTCCTGTTCTGCCGGCGGCATCCTCGTTACGTGTCGCCGCTTCGTGTCGAATCGGGCTCGACCGCCCGCCACCGCTTGAGGGTTTCATGGCAAACGACAATCGCAGCCTGGCCGAATTGGCCAATCACGACGACTTCTTGACGCGCCATAATGGGCCTGACGAGGACGATGTCCAGCACATGCTGGCGACCTTGGACCTTCCCGACACCGAGTCGCTGATGGCCAAGACGCTTCCTGGCGATATTCGCCTGGAGCGTAACCTGTCCCTCGAAGAGCCCCGCGGCGAAGCGGAAGCGCTTACCTATCTCAAGCAGTTGGCACGCCAGAACAAGACCTTCAAGAACTACATCGGCCAAGGCTACTATCCCACGTATCTGCCGGCCGTCATCCAGCGCAACGTACTGGAGAATCCCGGTTGGTACACCGCTTACACCCCCTATCAGCCGGAAATCGCCCAGGGACGCCTGGAAGGGCTATTGAACTTCCAGCAAGTGGTCATGGACTTGACCGGCATGCCGATCGCCAACGCGTCTCTGCTCGACGAGGCGACGGCTGCCGCTGAAGCCATGGCCCTGTGCCGTCGCGCCAACAAGAAAGCCAAGACCGAGCGCTTCTTCGTGGCTGACGATGTGCTGCCCCAGACGCTCGATGTCCTGCGTACCCGTGCCGCCTATTTCGGTTTCGAGCTCATCGTCGCGCCCGCCGAGACCCTGGCCGATCACGATGTTTTCGGGGCATTGCTGCAATATCCGGGGGCTACCGGCACAGTACGCGATATCACAGAGCAACTCGAAGCAGCACGGCAACGGCGGATCATGACCTGCGTCGCCACTGACCTGATGAGCCTGGTACTACTCAAGGAACCCGGTGCGCTGGGTGCAGACATCGTCGTGGGCAGCTCCCAGCGTTTCGGTGTCCCCATGGGGTACGGCGGCCCACATGCAGCGTTTTTCGCTGCCAGCGACGCCCTCAAGCGTTCGCTTCCTGGACGCATCATCGGTGTTTCCAGGGACAGCCGTGGTCAACGCGCCTTGCGCATGGCCATGCAAACGCGCGAGCAGCATATTCGCCGCGAGAAAGCGACCTCCAATATCTGCACCGCGCAGGCATTGCTTGCCAACATCGCCGGCTTCTATGCGGTCTATCACGGCGCCGAGGGCCTGCGCACCATCGCCTCGCGGATCCATCGCCTGACGACCATCCTCGCCGAGGGGCTCATGCGTCACGGTGTAACACTCGCCCACGACAGCTGGTTCGATACACTCACGCTGAGAGGGCTCGACCACGGCCAGGTGCATGGCCGCAGCCTGACGCACGAAATCAACCTGCGGTACGACGCCAATGGCTCTATCGGCATCAGCCTCGACGAGACCACCACGGCAGCAGATATCGTCACACTGTTCGACGTGTTGCTGGGAGACGAGCATGGGCTGTCGGTGCGCGAGCTCGATCGTCACGTCCAGGCACAGGGCATGACCGGCATCCCCGACGCTTGTGCACGGGAAAGCGACTTCCTCACCCATCCCACGTTCCAGCATTACCGCAGCGAAACCGAAATGCTGCGTTACTTGAAGCGTCTCGAAAATAAGGATCTATCGCTTACCCACGCCATGATTCCCTTGGGCTCATGCACCATGAAGCTCAATGCCACCAGCGAGATGATCCCCATCAGTTGGCCGGAATTCGCCAATATCCATCCTTTCGCGCCACAGGATCAGGTCGCCGGTTACAAGCAGATGATCGACGAGCTCTCGGCGTTTCTCGTCGAGATCACCGGCTACGACACGATTTCCATGCAGCCCAACGCCGGCGCACAGGGCGAGTACGCAGGCCTGGTCGCCATACGCCGCTACCAGAAATCACAAGGCCAGGGCCATCGCGATATCTGCCTGATCCCGAGTTCAGCCCACGGCACCAATCCAGCTTCTGCCGCAATGGCGCAAATGAAAGTCGTCGTCGTCGAATGCGATAACGATGGCAACATCGACATCGATGATCTGCGCACCAAGGCCGACAAGCACCGCGAAGCACTATCGGCGATCATGCTCACCTACCCATCGACGCACGGCGTATTCGAAGAAAGTGTCAGCGAAGCCTGCCGTATCGTGCACGATAACGGTGGCCAGGTGTATATCGATGGGGCCAACATGAATGCCCAGGTCGGGCTCTGCCGGCCGGGAGATTTCGGCGGTGACGTATCGCACCTCAACCTGCACAAGACGTTCTGCATTCCGCATGGCGGCGGCGGTCCCGGCATGGGCCCCATCGGTGTCAAGGCGCATCTAGCCGCGTTCGTGCCCAATCACGTCATCACGCCCCTTCCCGGTGTCGAGACGGATTCCGGCGCGGTCTCGGCGACCGCCTACGGTTCGGCGTCGATCCTGCCGATCTCTTGGGCCTATATCAAGATGATGGGTGGGCGCGGCATGCAGCTCGCCACGGAGCTGGCAATACTCAACGCCAACTACATCGCCAAGCGTCTCGAAGCGCACTACCCGGTACTTTATAAAGGGCGCAACGGCACCGTCGCTCATGAATGTATCCTGGATGTCCGCTCTCTCAAGACGGCTTCCGGTATCAGCGAGGAAGATATCGCCAAGCGCTTGATGGATTACGGATTCCATGCCCCGACGATGTCCTTCCCCGTAGCCGGCACCTTGATGGTCGAACCGACCGAATCGGAGTCGCGCTATGAAATCGACCGCTTCTGCGATGCCATGATCGCCATTCGCGACGAAATCCGGCGCGTGGAAGCCGGCGAATGGCCCGCGGATAACAACCCACTATCCATGGCGCCGCATACGCAGGCGGACTTGATGGCAGACGACTGGGAACGACCGTATTCGCGTGAACTGGGCGCCTTCCCCACCGAGGCCACCAAAGCCGCCAAATACTGGCCGACGGTCAACCGCGTCGACAACGTCCACGGCGATCGCAACCTCATCTGCAGTTGCCCACCCATCGAGGCGTATCGCGACGGCGACTAAACGAGCTTGGCGTCCACGGCGCTACACACAAAAAGGCCCCATCAAGGCTTTCCTTGATGGGGCCTTTTCAGTCGAGACAATTACGTCAGTCTAGAAAGTCACGCCCGGCGCATACCGTCAGGTGTCTTCCTCGAGCGGTGGTGCCTCAGCATAACCATAGAGCACATTGCGACGCTGCGACCGAAACTCACCAAGCAGCTGCTCGTAACGACGTGGCATATCGACGCCGCGCTTGGTCACGACATATAGCGTTTCATATACCGATTCAGTGACGGGCAGCTCCTTGACCTGGCGCTGCCAAGGCGACGTCTCGAGTACCGTCCGGGGTATCACGGTAAAACCCAGACCACGCGCCACCGCATCCAGCACCATGCTGATCTCGTTGGAAAAGCCTTGTTGTGGGAAATGACTCATTGAGCGAAATTCCCCGGCAAAATTGCGCCGCAACAGCAAGCTGGCGTTGTTGATACCATCGGAATAGTTCATGAAGCCCAACGCCATGAGCTCGCTGATCGTAGTGCCGGCGAAGTCCGCAGGCACGACCAGACACAGCGGCTCCTGATGCCAAGGCTCGAAATTGAGATCCGGATGTTTGCTGACATCGGTGACGATGCCCACGTCGAAGCGCCCGGCCAGAACTGCGTCGACGATCTCACCGTTGAAGGCAAAATCATAAGTAACCGTCAGACCAGGATGCATCTGCTGATACCCCAGAATGAACGGATAGAACATCAACCCCACACTGCCCGGTGACGCCACGCGACACTCCCCAGTGTCCGGTGATTCGTTGTCCAGCGAATGGCGAAACTGTTCATGCTCAGCAAACAGTTTGACAGAGTAGTCATAGGCACGCCGCCCCGCCTCGGTCAGTGTGAAACGACGCCCGTGCCGCTGCAGCAAGGACTTGTCGAGATAGCGTTCTAACTTACGTATATGTTGACTGACCCCTGGCTGGGTCATTTCCAGCTTGCGCGCGGTATGCGTGAAGCTACCCGTTTCGACAAGCGTGATAAAAGTACGGAAATATTGCGCGTTGAACATGAAGTGAGGGTCCACCGGCTGGCGTTTCGGGGCAGCTACTTATGTGCCGAAGCCATGACACGATCAACGAAGGTTAGCGTGGCAATAACCGTGGCTTCGGGGGTTGTGATAACGGCATCATAGCAAATTATGCTACACCTCACATCGCTGCGTGGCAGAAGATCGCGTGTTAGCATCGAAAATTGATTAAGCTCCCGGGTAGTGTTGTGACCGAGTCAGGCGCACAGCGCGCCAATGACGTTCGGCCCGCCCCCTGATGCTGAGCTTTTCCTTCGGCCATCGTGCCGCCACAAGGATGCGTCAATGCCCCAGAAACTTTCTACCATCATCTCTCCCGAAGGGAGCCTGGAAGTCCTCTCGCAGCAAGAGGTCAACCGTCTGCGTGACACCTCCGCCAACGGCCTGCACGATCTTTTGAGACGCTGCTCGCTGGCCGTGCTCAACTGCGGCAATCCTACCGATGACAGCCGCGCGCTCATGCAGGCGCACCACGATTTCGAGATCGAAGTACTCCAGCAGGACCGCGGCATTCGTCTCAAGCTCGACAATGCACCGCAAAGCGCCTTCGTCGACGGCCAGATGATCCGCGGGATTCGCGAGCACCTTTCTGCCGTGCTACGCGATATCGTCTACGTTCACAACGAAATCCAGCACACGCCCAAGTTCGATCTTCAGCGCGGAGATGGCATCACCAATGCCGTTTTCCATATCCTGCGCAACGCCGGCACGCTGAAGTCCGCACGCGAACCCAGCCTCGTGGTGTGCTGGGGCGGCCATTCCATCACCCGCGAGGAATACGATTACAGCAAGGACGTGGGTTATCACCTGGGGCTTCGCGATCTCGACATCTGCACGGGATGCGGCCCCGGCGCCATGAAAGGCCCCATGAAGGGCGCCAACGTCGCACATGCCAAGCAGCGTCGCCACGATGGACGTTACCTGGGCATTTCGGAACCCGGCATCATTGCCGCTGAATCGCCCAATCCAATCGTCAATGAACTGATCATAATGCCCGACATCGAGAAACGCCTCGAGGCCTTCGTGCGGGCAGGTCATGGCATCGTGATCTTTCCCGGTGGCGTGGGAACCGCCGAGGAAATCCTCTATTTGCTGGGCATTCTTCTACATCCTGACAATGCCGACGTCCCCTTCCCGATCGTCTTTACCGGCCCCCGCGACAGCGCCGACTACTTCAAGCGCATCGACGAGTTTCTGGCCTTCACGCTCGGGGAAACGGCCCGTGAACGCTATCAGATCATCATCGACGACCCCGCCGAGGTCGGTCGTGCCATGCGCCGAGGCGTAGACGACGTGGCCGCGTTTCGGCGTAGTCAGAGCGACGCTTTCTATTTCAACTGGCGCCTCAACGTCGATGCCGGTTTTCAACTGCCTTTCGAACCCACCCACGAAAGCATGGCCGAGCTTGCCTTGCACCGCGAGCAACCAGTCCATGAACTCGCGGCTAATCTCCGTCGTGCGTTTTCGGGCATTGTCGCCGGCAACGTCAAGGAAGAAGGTATTCGTGCCATTGAGGAGAGGGGCCCTTTCCGCTTGCATGCCGAGCCGGATTTGATGGCACGTCTTGACGCACTGCTGACCTCGTTCGTCGCCCAGGAGCGCATGAAACTGCCGGGTAGCGAATACGTCCCCTGTTATACGCTGGGCTAAAAGCCGACGGGAAACACCATCTTGCATTACGTGAGTCAGGCTCGACGCTAGATAACCAGTGCTTATGGCCTTGATCGCCTCATGCAATTGTTAAAATGCTAACAGTATTTTAGAATCTCAAACATACGCGAGCCCGATCTAAGGCTCGCGTCTTCGTTTCTATTTACCGCCTGCCTGCAAGGAGAGCATCGCATGGTTTCACTCTTCGACTCCTTCGATCTCAATGGTACACGCTTGAACAATCGCATCGTGATGGCGCCCATGACGCGTTCACGTGCGCCTGAAGATATCCCAACCGAGATGGGGGCCCTCTATTATCGCCAACGTGCCAGTGCCGGGCTGATCATCTCCGAAGGCACACCCATTTCGCGGCAGGGCCAGGGTTATCTCTACAATCCAGGGATTTTTGGCCCTGACCAACTGGCCGGTTGGGCCAAGGCCACGCGCGCCGTACACGAGCGCGGCGGTATCTTCTTCGCCCAGATCTGGCACGTGGGACGCGTTTCCCATACCACGGTACAGATTGCCGGCGCGTCACCTGTCGGCCCTAGCGACAAGCAAGGCGGCATGGCCTTTGGCTACAACGACGATGGCCAGCCGGATATGCTCAAGGCCAGTCAGCCGCGCCGTCTCGATACCCATGAAGTACACGATATCGTGCATGACTTCGCCCAGGCGGCGGTCAATTCCCGCGATGTCGGCTTCGATGGCGTCGAAGTTCATGGCGCCAACGGTTACCTCTTCGAGCAATTTCTCAACCCAGAGGTCAATGATCGTGACGACGAATACGGTGGCTCGCGCGAAAATCGCTGCCGCTTGCTGCTCGAGGTCATCGATGAAGTCAGCAAGATGATCGGCGCGCGACGCGTCGGGGTTCGCCTGTCACCGTTCGGTACGCTGTTCGACATGCCGGAGTACGATGACAACGGAGAGACCTATCTCTACCTCGCACGCGAATTCAACAATCGCGGCCTTGCTTACGTGCACCTGCACGACCAAGGCGGTCAAGGCATGCCCCCGATGCCGCGTGATTATCTGCGCCAGTTCCGTGACGTCTATCAGGGCAATCTGCTGCTCGCCGGCAATCTCGACCAGGAAGAAGCCGAAAAACTGGTGAATGAAGGCACCATAGACCTTCCGGTATTTGGCCGCTATTTCACATCGAACCCCGACCTGGTCGAGCGGATGCAAAATGGCTGGCCTTTGGCGGACTTCGATGCCAATACGTTCTATGGCGGCGATGCGCGCGGCTACGTGGATTTCCCTACCTATCCCGAGGAACAGGCACGCCTGGCGCGCGAAGAGATGATTCGCGAAAAATCCTGATAGGGGATAGAGAGTGCTATAGAGACGAAATCCCCCGATCCTATGGATCGGGGGTTTCGTTTAAATCGAGTGCGGCTAAAGATTCTGCACGGCGAACAAAGAAGGCTCACCGCCGAGCGCACCAACCTATCGAGATAGCGTGAAGCAGCAAGCCCGCCGTGGCACCATGCGACAGCACGGTCGCCCACCCTACGCGGGTACTCGCCAAGCCGTAATGCCAGATGGCCATGATCACACCGCCCGCCACGAACGACATGACCAACCACTGGAGCCGTGCTGGGAGCAGATGCCGCTGCTTTGCCGCCATACGCCGCCAATAGGCAATGATGACGATAGCCAAGCCTGTAGCGACCATGATCAACAAACCACTATGGGTATCATAGCCTCCCAGTTGATAGCGCGGCCAAGAGCACAACGTCACGAGCAGAAGCCCGATCATGACGCTCACGCGTGCAGCGGAGGGTGACGTCGTCGTGTCGCGCGTCACGTGCCCTGCAACCCTTGCTCGTCGATCCATGATTCTACCCAGGGGATGGCGGCATCATCGGCCATGAAAGTCTCCATGGCATCGATTTCCAGACGCTCGCCCAAACGCTGGGCGCCGAGATCCTCCAGCAAGACATCCAGTGCCCGACCCGCACCGCAAAACGTCTCACCATAGGAGCTATCTCCCAGGGCTATCAGCCCGTAGCGGCACTGGTTCAGCGCAGGCGGTGATTCACGGAGATCACGCGCGAAGGGCACAAAATTGCCGGGGAAATCACCGCTACCGGTCGTGGAAACGCAGAATAAGGCGAGATCGGGCAAGGGATCGAGATCACCGAGGGTGGGCTGTTCTAAGATCGCCACCTCATAGCCCACTTGCTCGAAAAGCGGCGTCACCTGCTCGGCAACGTCCAGGGCGCCACCGTACATGGTGCCTACGAAGATTTTGATGCTTGGCATGCAGTTCAGTCGTCGATTCAACGGTAAAATGTATGCGCCATGCTAGCATATGCATGGCACGTCGTTAGCGCCTCGAATGAAGATGAACGACACAATCCCGAGTACTCGGAAGTGCTCGAGGTACCCGAGATTATGTCATCGCATGGGCAGAACGCTGCAGCGTCAGTGCATAACGTCCGCGTCGTCGAAATCCTCGACCCTTGCCTTGAGCTTCTGTCCAGGACGAAACGTCACCACACGACGCGCCGAAATCGGAATTTCTTCGCCGGTCTTGGGGTTACGTCCCGGACGTTCACGCTTGTCACGCAAATCGAAGTTTCCGAACCCGGACAGTTTGACCTGCTCGTTTTCGCGTAGGCAGCTGCGAATTTCTTCGAAGAAAGATTCGACCATCGACTTTGCTTCGCGCTTGGAAAAACCCAGCTCAGCGTGCAGATGTTCGGCCAAATCCGCTTTGGTCAGCGCCCCCATGCTTTCATCCTCGTAACGGCTGATGGGATTAACTCCTCAGGACCGCCGCGAAGCGTGTTTTTGCCTCGCCGACGATGGCATCGACTAACTGATTGATTTCATCGTCATTCAGCGTGCGCGAAGGATGCTGCCAGGTCAAGCCCAAGGCAAGGCTCTTGTGGCCTTTTTCAATCCCCTCACCTTGATAGACGTCGAAAAGTCGCATATCGACCAGCCATTCCCCAGCCTGCTCGCGCATGACGTCCATCAAGGCCATGACCGGTACATCGTCACTCACGACCAAGGCTAGATCGCGACGCACGTCCGGATGCCGCGACAACGGTGCGAAGGACGGCAGGTTTCCTTGGGTCAGCGCTTCCAACTCCAGTTCAAATACAAAGGCATTGGTCTTGATGCCCAAATGGGTACGCACCCCAGGATGCAAGGCACCGACCCAGCCCACATGACGACCGTTACACATGATACGGGCCGTCTGACCGGGATGAAGCCCCGGATGCTCACCGGTCTCGAAACGCCATGCATCAGGCTGCTGAGTCAATGCCATCAGACTTTCCAGATCACCCTTGAGATCGAAGAAGTCGACGCCGTCGCGAGAAGAAGACCATCCCTCTGGTTGTCTCGGCCCACAGACGATGCCTCCGAGCATCGCCACCTGCTCGAGAGCGTCTAGCTCGCCACGAAACACGAGCCCCGTTTCGAACAGGCGGATACGTGGTTGCTGGCGGTTGAGGTTGTGGCTCAACGACTTGACCAGTCCAGGTAGCAAACTCGCCCGCATGACCGACATATCGGACGAGATGGGATTGGCCAGATACGGTGCTATTGCCCCTGGGGTCAGCGCCTCTTGCAGCTCAGGCGCGACGAAGCTATAAGTAATCGCTTCTTGATAACCGCGTGCCACCAAGTGGCGACGCAGACGTGCCAGTGGCTGGCGCGCCTCGTTGGAGGTACTCAATTTCAGGCGTGCGGAAGGACGCCGCACAGGGACTTGGTCATAGCCATGGATACGCGCCAGCTCCTCGATGAGATCCTCCTCCAGCGTGATATCGAAACGCCAGCTAGGCACCGTCACCCGCCACCCCGAGTCAGCGACGCCGACGCCCATACCAAGGCGCGACAGGATATCCACGACATCGTCACTGGCTATGGTCAAAGCCAGGCATTGATCAAGACGCTCGCGACGCAAGACCACTTCATGACCCAGAGGTAAATGATCGGGGCTCATGACATCGGTCACAGGGCCCGCTTCTCCCCCGACGATGCTCAACAGCAGCTGCGTGGCACGCTCGATGGCAACCTGCGCCAATTGCGGATCGACGCCGCGCTCGAAACGGTGCGACGCATCGGTATGCAGGCCATAAGAACGCGCCTGTCCCGCCACCGCCAGCGGCGAAAAGAACGCCGACTCTAGGAAAATATCCTGCGTCGAGGCATTGACGCCGGAGGACTCACCGCCCATGACCCCGGCAATCGCCAACGGTTGCTTTTCGTCGGCGATCACCAGCGTGCCCTCGTGCAGGGCAACTTCCTGGCCATCGAGCAACGTCAAGCGTTCCCCGTCTTGCGCCTCGCGCACCACGATGGCGTCATTCAAGCGCGCCAGGTCGAAGGCATGCATCGGCTGCCCGAGTTCGAGCATCACGTAATTGGTGACATCGACGATCGGATCGATGGCACGAACGCCGCTTCGACGCAGGCGCTCGGTCATCCAGAGCGGTGTGCTCGCCGAAACATCGACACCACGAATGATGCGTCCCGCATAACGTGGACACTTCACTGGCGACTCGACACGTACCGGAAAGGTCGCTTGATGCGCCGCCGGAACGATATCAGCATTCGGCGCCGGCACCGGCAGACGACTCAACACACCTACTTCACGCGCCATCCCCTTGAGACTCAAGCAATCGCCACGGTTGGGCGTCAAATCCACCTCGATGGCATGATCATCAAGCGCCAGCCAATCGCGCAGGGACGTACCAAGCGGCGCCTCAGCGGACAACACCAGGATACCCGCCGAGGTGCCTTCTTCCAGTCCGAGCTCAGACGCGGAGCAAATCATGCCACGCGATTCCACACCGCGTAGCTTGGCTTTCTTGATCTTGAAATCGCCGGGAAGCGTTGCGTTCACCCGGGCGAAAGGCACTTTCTGCCCAACCGCCACGTTGGGAGCGCCACACACAACTTGAACCGCCTCATCACCGCCATCCTGGACTTGGCAGACATTCAGCGTGTCAGCACTGGGATGAGGTTCCTTGGCGACAACCTCGGCGACGACGACACCCTCGAAATCGCCGGCCACCGCCTCGATGGCGTCAACTTCCAGCCCCGCCATCGTGATTCGGTCAGCAAGCGCCTGCGTCGTAAGTTCGGGCGACACCCAATCGCGCAACCATGTTTCGGAAAATCTCATGTTTCTTCCTGTGTCCTAGTCGCAGATCAGCCGAACTGGCGCAAGAAGCGCAAGTCGTTCTCGAAAAACAGCCGCAGGTCATTGACGCCATATCGCAACATGGTCAAGCGCTCGACCCCCATGCCGAAAGCAAACCCCGTATAACGCTCGGCATCGATCCCCGAATGCCCAAAGACTTCGGGATGAACCATGCCACAGCCCATGACTTCCAACCAGCCACTATGCGAACAGACGCGACAGCCCTCACCACCGCACATCACGCATTGGATATCGACCTCGGCGGAGGGCTCGGTGAACGGAAAATAGGACGGCCGAAAGCGTACGGAAAGCGTCTCACGCTCGAAGAAGGCCTTGAGGAAGTCCTCGATGGTGCCCTTGAGATCAGCGAAGCTGACCCCCTCATCGACCAGCAAGCCTTCCACCTGATGGAACATCGGTGTATGCGTGAGATCGGAGTCGCTGCGATACACGCGCCCCGGACAGACGATGCGGATCGGCGGCGCCTGCTCCTTCATGGTACGCACCTGAACCGGTGATGTGTGCGTACGCAACAATCGCGAAGCATCGAAATAGAAGGTGTCGGCCATGCCCCGTGCCGGATGATGCGCAGGAATATTGAGCGCTTCGAAATTATGATAATCGTCTTCGATTTCAGGGCCCACGGCCACGTCGAACCCAATATGCGCAAATAGTGATTCGATACGTTCAAGCGTACGCGTCACCGGGTGCAAACCACCCGTCGGCTCGCCACGGCCAGGCAGAGTCACGTCGATGCGCTCTCGTGCCAGACGCGCATCGAGCTCGGCCTCTTTAAGCGTTTTCTTACGCGCCTCGAGCTCGTCCGATAATACCTGCTTGGCCTCGTTGATCCGCTCACCCGCTTTAGGGCGCTCTTCCGGCGGCAGTTGACCAAGACCTTTGAGAAGCGCAGTAATCACGCCCTTCTTGCCCAGAAAATGCACTCGAACCTCGTCGAGCGCCTGGACATCCTGCGCGCTCTCGATGGCGGCGCGAGCCTCGGCGACCAGTTGTGGGAGATGGTCCATCCGTCTAGCTCCGATGCAAAGGAAACGCTACATAAATGCCTACACGAGCGAATCGCGTCGTTGCGTGGTACTCGAACACTCGCCTAATCCCATGTTATGTCTCGTGTTCTGTGTTCCATGCGCCTCGCGCTTCATCCCGCTCGTCTATTTATTCAGCATTTCCCTAAGTGCCCATGAAAGGCCATCGATATGACGTGATGGCCCAGACAAAAAAACAGGGGAAGAGCTGCTGCTCTCCCCCTGCGGCTTCATGCGCATGATGAGACACTCATTAAGAACGTCTCACCCGGCCATTACTGAGCAGCCTTGGCCTTGTCGACGATCGCGGCAAAGGCAGACTTTTCATGGACGGCGAGATCGGCCAGCACCTTACGGTCGATCTCGATGCCGGACTTCTTCAGACCGGCAATGAAGCGGCTATAGGACAGACCATTGGCACGAGATGCCGCATTGATACGCGTGATCCACAGCGCACGGAACTGACGCTTGCGCTGACGGCGGTCACGATAGGCGTACTGACCTGCCTTGATAACCGCCTGTTTGGCAACGCCAAATACGCGCGAACGAGCGCCGTAATAACCTTTGGCCTGCTTCAGAATCTTCTTGTGCCGACGACGAGCGACGACACCACGCTTGACACGAGTCATGGCTTACTCCTGACGTTTAAAATCGAGAACCTATACTTTTGAATACAAGTACTTAGAGGTTCGGCAGCATGCGTTGAACCAGTTGCTTGTCGGCATCATGAACCTGCTTCATACCGCGCAGCTGACGCTTACGCTTGGTCGACTTCTTGGTCAGGATATGACTGCGGAAGGACTGCTTGTGCTTGAAGCCATGGGCAGTCTTCTTGAAGCGCTTCGCAGCGCCACTGTTACTCTTGATTTTCGGCATGAGGGAAAACTCCTCTCGGTTTCTTCAGAAAACCCGGGGCCGGCAGTCGGCAGTACCGACTGCCCGTTCAACTGCCAACGGATCACTTCTTCTTGGGCGCCAGGATCATGATCATCTGACGGCCTTCCATCTTGGGGAAGGACTCGACAGACGCCATGTCTTCGAGGTCAGCCGCAATCCGTTCCATCAGCTTGCGGCCGATGTCCTGGTGCGCCATTTCACGACCTCGAAAACGTAGCGTGACCTTACCTTTGTCGCCCGCTTCGAGGAAACGAATAAGGTTTTTCAACTTCACCTTATAATCGCCCTCGTCAGTACCGGGCCGGAATTTTACTTCCTTGACCTGGATCTGCTTGGTTTTCTTCTTCTGAGCAGCCTTTTGCTTCTTCTGCTCGAAGAGGAATTTGCCGTAATCCATGATCTTGCAAACGATCGGGTCGGCATTGGAGATCTGTACGAGGTCCATACCCTCCGCTTCGGCACGCTCCAAGGCATCGCTGGTCGGCACGATACCAAGCTGGTCACCGTCGCTGGCGATCAAGCGCACTTGATCTTCGGTAATCCGCTCGTTCATTGGTGGGCGCTTGTCCTGTGGGCGCCCTCTGGGGTTGCTTCTCTTGATGGTTCCGTCTCCACTTTTGCCTTGGAAGATGTCGCTATTACCGCTCGGCCTGCACCTTGTCGATGAAAGCGTCCACCGTCATACTGCCCAGGTCTTCGCCGCCGCGCGTACGCACAGCTACCGAGTCGGCCTCGACTTCCTTATCCCCAACCACAAGGAGATAGGGGACCTTCTGCAACGTATGTTCGCGAATTTTAAAGCCGATCTTCTCATTCCTCAAGTCTGTCTTGACACGCAGACCGAGTTTCTGCAAACGCAGCGACACCGATTCGGCATGATCGCGCTGGGCATCGGTTATATTCAGCACCACCGCCTGCAGAGGCGACAGCCACAATGGCATGGCCCCGGCATAGTGCTCGATGAGGATGCCGATGAAACGCTCCATGGACCCCACGATGGCACGGTGCAGCATGACCGGCACCTGACGGGAGCCGTCCTCGGCCACGTATTGTGCGCCCAAGCGGTTAGGCATCATGAAATCGACCTGCATCGTGCCGACCTGCCACTCGCGCCCCAGGCAGTCACGCATATGATATTCGATCTTGGGTCCGTAGAAAGCTCCTTCACCAGGAAGTTCTTCCCATTGCACGTCACAGCGCCCCAAAGCGTTACGCAACGCCTCTTCGGCTCGGTCCCAGTTCTCGTCGCTCCCCAGACGTTTCTCGGGACGTAAGGCAATCTTGACGGCAATCTCTTCGAAGCCGAAATCACGATAGACTTCCAAAGCCTGGCGATGGAAGGCTGTCACTTCAGACTCGACCTGCGCTTCGGTGCAGAACACATGGCCGTCGTCCTGGGTAAAGGCACGGACACGCATGATGCCATGCAAGGCACCCGAGGGCTCGTTGCGATGGCAACCACCGAACTCGCCATAACGCACCGGCAGTTCACGATAGCTGCGCAGGCCGGAATTGAAGACTTGCACATGCCCTGGGCAGTTCATCGGCTTGAGCGCATACTCGCGCTTTTCCGATTCGGTGAAGAACATGTTATCGGCGTAATTGTCCCAGTGGCCGGACTTCTGCCACAACGAAACATCCATGATCTGCGGACAGCGAATCTCTTGATACCCGCTGTCTTTGTAGACCTGCCGCATGTATTGCTCGACGGTCTGCCAGAGCGTCCAGCCCCGTGGATGCCAGAATACCATGCCCGGCGCTTCTTCCTGCATGTGAAAGAAGTCGAGCTTGCGTGCCAACTTACGGTGATCGCGCTTTTCCGCCTCTTCCAAGCGCTGGAGATAGGTCTTCAGGGCCTTATTATCCGGCCAAGCCGTACCATAAATGCGCGTAAGCATTGGCTTGGTAGCATCACCACGCCAATAGGCGCCCGCCAGCTTGGTAAGCTTGAAAGCTTTCAGGTGCCGCGTATTCGGAACATGCGGCCCACGGCACATATCGATGTATTCTTCATGATGATAGAGGCGAACGAGCTCACCATCGGCAATACCCTCGACGATTTCCTGCTTGTAGGGCTCGTCACGTTCAACGAAGGTCGCCAGGGCCTGCTCTTTCGTCACGTACTCACGAACGACATTGTATTCACGCTCGATAAGCGCCTTCATACGCTTTTCCATCGTGTCGAGGTCGTCCGGCGAGATTGACTGGCCGAAATCGATATCGTAATAAAACCCATCGTCCACGACCGGTCCGATCGCCATTTTAGCGTCGGGATAAAGCTGCTTGACGGCATGTCCCAGGAGATGGGCACAGGAATGGCGGATAATTTCCACCCCTTCATGATCGCGCGCGGTCAGGATACTGACCTCGGCATCACGTTCGATCAGGTCGGCCGTATCGACAGCAACGCCATCTATCTTTCCTGCTACACAAGCTTTGGCAAGACCCGTGCCGATGGACTCGGCGAGCTGCATAACGGTCAAGGGTGAGTCGAAAGTTTTCTGACTGCCATCAGGCAAGGTCACGATGGGCATACAAGGTCCCTTATATTCAGTGGTGGCCCATACCAGGGACCACATGAAACGATGAAGATGAAAAGCAATGGGGGGAGGCTATCGGCCTACTTACCCTTGTGCGTCATACGCCTGCGGGCCTGCGACTTAGATGAAAGGCAACACAAACGCATGAAACGGCGAATTGCGCACACTAGCAAGCGCGCGAAATATCGTCCAGTCGCACCTGTAGCACAAATAAAAAGGGGCGCCCGGAGGCGCCCCTTTCTTCGATCATGAACCGAGCGATCGTTACTCTTGCTCGCCCATTTCAACACGACGGTTTTCAGCACGTCCTTCTTTCGTCTCATTGGTCGCGACGGGATCTTCTTCGCCGTAACCCATGGTCGTGACGTTATCGCCGTCGACGCCCTTCGAGACCAGGTAGTCTTTCACAGAGTCGGCACGACGCTGAGAGAGATCCTTGTTATAGGAAGCGCTACCGACGGAATCGGTATAGCCTTCCAGTCGAACATTGACACTCTCGTTGGCAGCCAGCTTCTCGGCAATACCATCGAGAATGCCTTCCGCATCGCTGGTGAGCGTGGCGGAGTCGAACTCGAAGTTCACATCATGCAGCACCAAGTCCGCCGGGCAGCCTAGCGCATTGACTTCTTCACCTGCCGGTGTATCGGGGCACTGGTCCTGGTAGTCCGGAACGCCATCGCCATCGCTATCCAGCGGGCAGCCCTGAGCGTTGACGTCGACACCAGACGGTGTCCCCGGGCATTCGTCCTTGTAGTCCGGAACGCCATCGCCATCGCTATCAAGCGGGCAACCCTGAGCGTCTACCGCAACGCCAGCCGGTGTGTTGGGGCATTGATCGCGGTCATCGGGAACGCCATCGCCATCGCTGTCCACCACCTTGTCGGAATAATCAGCGCACAGCAAAGCACCTGCCGTTGCACCGCCGACGCCACCGAGTGCAGCACCGGTATCTTCGTCCGAATCACTGCTCGATGCATAGCCAATGCCACCGCCGATCAAGCCGCCGGCCAGGCCACAGACGAAAGGTGACTTGTACCATGCTTGATCATCGGATTGGGACATGGACTGAGAACCCGAAGTGGCACAGCCTGAAAGGCCGACCATCATCGCGGAACCGAGCAGCAAGCCAGTCGTAGATTTTTTCATATGTAAGACTCCTTCTTAACACAGCGCTAGTCGTAGCGGGACGTTACCCAGCGGGGTCCGAGTATAGAAGCGGTTCCCGGTGGGAGAAAGACTTTTCGTCCTTCTCTCATCAAAAAATAAAGCACAAAGCCTTTCGTTTATCCAGTGCTCCACCCTTCACCAGCGCTTCTCCCGATGAATTCCCCCTCATCATTATGCATTATCGGAATTGATGCAAACTCGAATGAAAGAATGAGATCATAATGTCTCATTCTTGTATAACTATCCGGCACACCCCTGGTAGCGTCTGACCAAGCGTTCGAACAAATCGATGCCAGGAGTCAGCATGGCATCCGGAAAATCATAGCTGGGGTGATGCAAAGGACGGCATTTTTCGCCACCGCCCAGGGTCAACAACGCTCCTTCGCCCTGGGCGGCCAGCCATCCAAAGTCCTCCGACCAGCGATGCGCTACGGACAACTCACGCAGCGGTAACGCCAGGGCATTCGCTTCATCACGTATCGCCTCGACGGCACGCGGATGGTTGTGGGTCGCCTGAAAGACATCGCACCAATCGACTTCGATTCCCAGGTCGTCCTCTTCGGCCTCGACCCGGGCCAGCGATACGGCCGCTTCCGCCAGGGCACGCATCATCGCATCGTTTTCGGTGCGCAAGGTGGCCATCACCTCGGCCTGCCCCGGCGACGTACCGAAGGCAACTTCACCCAGACGCGCATGAATCAGCGTCACCATGACCAGCCCCTGATCGTCCGGTAACTGCTGAGGCAGACGCTTCAATCCCTGCAGGATCCGGCACATTGCCAAGGCCGGATTACGTCCCTGCTCGGGATGTGCCGCATGTGTGCATAATCCATTGAGACGCACGATCAAGCCTCGCGAGGCGCACGTGAACGCCCCCGCTCGTACTGACACTTCACCTAACGGCTCACCTGGCAAGTTATGCAGCGCAAAGACATGATCGGGGGCGAGCTCCTCGAAATGTGACGACTCGACGACGCCCCGCGCGCCTCGCCCCGTCTCTTCGGAAGGCTGGAAAAGCAGTACCGTTTCGCCACGTTCAGGCGGATTTTTCGACAAACGCTGCGCGAGCCCGAGCAATGTCGCCATATGACCATCGTGGCCGCAGCTATGCGCCACGTGCTCGCATTTCGATCGCCATGCCACCTCTGCGGTCTCACCTATAGGAAGCGCGTCGAGCTCGGCACGAAACATCACCCGCGGCCCTGGAGATTCAGCGGCGAAAACACCCGCTACGCCATGCCCTCCCAAACCTGTCACGATACGTGTTGCCCCTGCCTCTTCAAGCCATTCGACGATACGCCGCGCCGTATCGACTTCTTGTCCCGACAACTCCGGCTCAGCATGCAAACTGCGGCGAATTTCCGTGGGGTCAAGCGACATAAACCGATCTCCCATGCTCTTCTCCTACGTCATGGCTCACTGCAAGCCTGTCGGCCACTCGCGCTTGAATGCCAGAACTTGCTGCGCCGCCTCATGGAGCGCCGTATAGCGTTCTTCCTGCAGCGCGATGCGCTCGCGATCCTCCGCAAAGCGCTGTTTTGCCGACAAGTCTTGGCGCGAAGAATGCGTATGCAAATGCTCTGTGCGCCGATAAATCTCGGCAAAAACCTGGAAGCTCTCGCGTTCAAGCAACGCGGGATCGATGATATCGAGCAGCACCTTGCAGCGAAGCGCTCCCTCTACCAAGTCGACCTGATCCCCCAGCATAGCCGTCGCGATCGCCTCGAGACTCTCGAGACAATTACGATGAGCCCGATCGAGCTCCTCACGCCGAGCTGTGTCACGGCGCTGCACTTCTCGCCATAACCGCCATGCATAGCCCACCAAACCAGCGACGACCAGCACCGCCAATACCACCAAGCTCCAGCCCACCACTACGGACATGGTCGCACCTCAATCGAATACGTTTAGTTAATCGGCAACGAGCGCGGACATTACCGAGCTTGCCGCGTTGCAACAAGCCATCCCGGCAAGACCGGGCATACGGCTTAGACTAATGGCTAAGCCACTGAATCTTAATACCTTAGTAGCATAACGAGTATCGTGAGCCAATTAATCATTCGCCGCCTTCAGGGAAGCAATTCATGAACGAGACTACTGGGGACTCCCGCGGCTTCAGCGCCGCGCAAATCGGACTCTGGTTGGGGCCGCTATGGGTCATCCTATGCTTGGTCATCCCTGCGCCAGCCGGCATGTCATCACCGGCATGGGCATGTGTCGGCTTTGCACTTTTGATGGCCACATGGTGGTCCACCGAGGCCATCCCCATCCCCGCGACCTCGTTGCTTCCCATGGTGCTCGCGCCGGTGCTGGGCATCGACGAACTCGAGGCCGTGGCAGCCAGTTACGCCGACCCTATCATCTATCTCTTCCTGGGGGGCTTCTTGCTGGGCATCGCGATGCAGCGCTGGAACCTGCATCGACGCATCGCCTTGAAAGTCCTAAGCATCGTCGGCCAGAAACCACGCCAGCAAATCGCGGGGTTCATGATTGCCACCGGCTTCATCAGCATGTGGGTCTCCAATACGGCTACCAGCATCATGATGCTGCCCATTGGCATGTCCGTCGTCAGCTTGCTGGGCGATGGCGACTCACGTGAAGTCTCGCGCTACGCTACCGCTCTGCTGCTTGCCATTGCTTATTCCGCCAGCATAGGCGGCGTCGCCACGCTCATCGGCACCCCACCCAACGCCTTGCTCGCGGGATATCTCACCGGCGAAGGAATCGATATCGGCTTCGCCCAATGGATGACCATCGGTTTGCCGGTCAGCATCGTGATGATGGTCGTGACATGGTGGTGGTTGACTTACAAAGGGTTCGATTTGCAACAAAGCGACGATGGCGGAGAGATGATTCGCCGCGAACTCGAGTCGCTCGGCACCATGACCAGCGCTGAGCGCCGCGTCGGCCTGATCTTTCTCATGGCGGCTGCCGCCTGGATGTTTCGGCCTCTCTTGAATCAGGTCGGGCTCGACTGGCTATCGGACACCACCATTGCTCTGGCCGCCGGTATCGGGCTGTTTCTCGTCCCTAGTGGAGACAAGGCACGCGGCGCGCTGCTCGACTGGGACAGCGCCAAGGAGCTTCCTTGGGGTGTCCTGCTTCTCTTCGGCGGCGGATTAGCATTAGCAGGGATGATCAAGAGCTCCGGCCTGGCCGAGTGGATCGCTCAACAACTTTCGATCTTCAGCGTGTTCCCGTTGTTGATGCTGGTGGGCATCATCGTATTGGTTATCATCTTCCTCACCGAAGTGACCTCCAACACGGCCACGGCAGCCGCCTTCCTGCCACTTCTCGGTGCACTCGCCATCTCGTTGGACATGGACCCGCTGGTGATCACGGTCCCCGCCGCCATTGCCGCAAGCTGTGCTTTCATGATGCCGGTTGCGACCCCACCCAATGCTATCGTGTTCGCGACGGGGCATATGAAGATTCAATCGATGATCCGCGCCGGACTACTGCTTAACATTGTCGGCACCCTCCTGATCACGCTGATCACCGTGTCCCTGCTACGCGTTCTATGGGCGTGAACAGCGCATGACATAAACGATCAAGACGTTTTGTAATATCAACGTATGGCAACGCTCCATGAAGCGTTGCCATACCGGTTTCAGCTTTCTAGCTTTGAATGAAACTCACAAGATAACGGTATAAATAATCAAATACCGAACAGATGCACCAAAGGCGGCAGGATGAAGGCCGTCAGAAGCCCCGTCAGCCCCATCGCTAGTCCCGCAAAGGCTCCTGCCGCAGCACCGATCGAAGAAAAGGAATAGGCCGTTCCGAACCCATGCGCTGCCAAGCCCATGGTAAAGCCTTGAACACTGGGATCGCGCACCCTGACCAGGCGGAAGATGACAGGTCCCAAGGCACATCCAAGGGACCCCGTTATCAACACCACCCCCGCCGCCAGCGACGGAATGCCGCCCAGTTTCTCGACGATCCCCATCGCGATGGGTGATGTCACCGACTTGGGTGACAGTGTCAGCACGGTTTCGCGACTAGCCCCCATGAGCATCGCGACCCCCACCGCTGACGTCACCGCCGTCACGATTCCCGCGACGCAGCTAAGTAATATCGGCACCAACATACGCCTGACACGTTCTCGATAGTCATACAAGGGAATCGCCAAGGCAACGGTCGCGGGCCCCAGGAGGAAATGGATGAACTGAGCACCCTCGAAGTACGTCGCATAATCGGTATCCGTCAGTGTCAGAAAGGCAATGATCAGAACGATGGTGAGCACGACCGGGTGCAGAAAAGGCGTCCCCCCTAAAAGACGATTGAGGTAACTCGCCCCCATGAAGGCCAGAAACGTCACCAGAAGATGCAATAATGGACTGGCAGAGAGGTACACCCAAAGCTGATCGAGTACGGGAACGGGCATGCTCATGGACGCTTCTCCCGCCATTCGTCACGCGGGTCTTTGGGTACCGAGCGCATCAACCACGACATCACTTTTGCCGTGACAGCCAAGGTCAAGGCGGTCGACACCACGAGCGTTACGATGATGGGCCAGAATTCCGCCTTGATAAGATCGAAATGCACCATGATGCCAACCCCCGCAGGCACGAAGAGAAGCGTCAAGTAACGCAACAGCCCTTCACCACTCGTGCGCAGCCCCGCAGGCACACGTCCATTGATCATCAGCCCGACCAACAACACCACCATACCCACGACTGGTCCCGGTACGGGAAGCTGGAGCCCATGCACCAGGATTTCGCCGAGAAACTGACACCCTAGAAGCACGCTCATTCCTGCGATAAGAGGCATCGCGACATCTCCACATGAAACGGCCACATTCTACATCTTTCGTCTAACCAATGCCTCCATACACCTCCGTTGATGGCGTGTCAGCACACTGCCTTATCCCCTTCATCGTCGGACATTCATTATTACCGGGAACTGGCAAGCAATTGAAAAAAAAGCGCTATCAAGGGTTTTCATTTCCCGGAAGCCGAGGTAGTATACGCAGCGTTCCACGGGCGGCATCGGCTTGAAAGCCTTCCGGCAGAACGTTAACGGAGCGTGGCGCAGCTTGGTAGCGCGCTGCAATGGGGTTGCAGAGGTCGCTGGTTCGAATCCAGTCGCTCCGACCAAAAGATTGAAGAAAAACCGCCGCTTATGGGTCAACCATAGCGGCGGTTTTTCGTTGTGTTAGCATCATGGTGATGATTTGCCTGGAACACTCGTCAGCATGACGAGTCCCACGTTCGGTTACTGCAATTCCAGCGAGGTCCAACACATGCTGCATGACGCTATTGAGATACGGAAAATCGCCGGCCCCGACGAGAACGACGTCCGCTATGAAGTCTATGATAGCGACACGGGCGTGAGCCTAGGACTTTACCAAAGCATGGAACATGCCGAAGCCGAGCGTCAGCGAATGAAAGCATCCGACAACGAGGTCAAGGCAGGCGACGCGGACGACGACCCGAGCGTGGAATGATCATCCCTAAACGGCTTGGTCATTTCTGCCAAGCCGTCTCGACTACACACGCATGACGCTTCAGCGCCAAACAGTCATCCATGATGCCTCTACCGATGACGCCATAGATCCCACCCGATTCCGCCAGCGATACCGGCAATGACGCCCGCCAGCACATTGCCCACCACCAACCACGCAACCAGCCCGACCATGATGCCGAGCAGTGCTCCGGGTAGTTCTTTCATGGCATCTCCAAAACCGTTAGATTCCTGTACGAAACCGAGTTACATAGGGCTGAACGCATCATCATGCACACAGCCCCATGCATCCCAGTACCGGTCATGCCATCTTCTGCCATTCGATCAAGGCTGCCGCCACGGCGTTAGGGTCCCATCCACTGCGATGCAAACTCGACGACATGATCGCGGCCTGCGCACCTTGGCGTGCCACGAACAAGCGATACCCTAGATAATCGCCACGTTCGCAACGTGCATTGACCTGCCCGCACACCACGCGATTCGACGGCCCGCCAACGCGAGGGCCGACGGCGTGGATATCGCGGAAAACCGCGGTAGCGGGATACTTGAGGAGCTTCCTGACGCTCGCCTGAGCCAGATACATCTCCTCATCGGTCGCCGACGTCCATTGCAGATGATCGCGTGCGATCTGCGCCGTGATCGCCCTGGGCGTATCGGGGGGCTGCGCTGGCAGCGACGATGAATCATCGAGCAAGCCGCCGCTGACCAGGAGCAAGATGCCCCAAAGTTTCATGTTGTCTCCTCACCCTGGATATCTTGATAGTGACGTTCACTGTCAACGTCGGATGGTGGTCGAACGCCACATCCCTTGAGAATGACGTGGCACAAAAAATCGGTGATCGCACGGTAGTCGCTTTCCCCAAGCGCCGTTTGATCGGTAATGCCCAGTATCTGAGCCTCGAAATCCGCATAATGTTGGGTGGCCGACCAGATCAAGAAGATAAGCCACACCGGATCGACGGGATCCATCAGGCCCTTTTCCGCCCAGCGCTCGAAAACGCGCGCCCGCGAGCGCACCCACTCGCGTAGCTCGCCGTGTAAGTATTCCTGCAGAAAAGGCGCACCCTGAAGCACCTCGGCAGCAAACAACCGAGAACCTTGGGGATGCTGCCGCGTCAGACGCATCTTGCTACGGATGAAGCCTTCCAGCACCTCGCCCGGATCATCGTCCTCGCCGATATCGTCGAGCATGGCGTTCCAGCGTGCCATCATACGCTCGAGCAGCGCCACGTACAGTTTGCGCTTGCTGCCCACATAATACAGCACGTTGGATTTAGGCAGCCCAGCCGCTTCGGCGATGGCCTGCACGCTCGCACCTCGATAACCATGGCACGCGAACACGCGTTCAGCCGCCTCGAGAATCATGCTTTCGTTGCGCGCCCGCGTTCCCAACCCGGACGAATTCATCGATGTCATGGCCGCTCTCTTCGTCTGCCGGTATGGAAGTCTGCCCCAGCGAGCGTCACCAGTGCAACGCACATCAACGTCCCATGGCGCCGCAGTCCAGCGATCGACCTGGCTCACCTCGGCGCGCGACAAACAAACGCAAAAGAGACTTGTCATACGCGGCATTTTGATTAAGGCTTAGCAGAGTTGACCAAATGGTCATATCGACATGTGCAGTGCGCACCTCGGATCACAACGACAACCCGATGGACACTCCGATGATCGAGTTTTATCTCAATGGCGAAGCGCAACGCTGCGCATCGCTAGCGCCGGAAACCAGCATTCTGGAGCTCTTGCGCAACAAATTGCAGCGAACCGGCACCAAGGAAGGCTGCGCCTCGGGCGACTGCGGCGCCTGCACCGTCGCCATCGGCGACACCGACCGCGACGGCCGCCTGCACTATCACAGTACCAATGCCTGCATCACCCCGGCCCACCAACTGCAGGGCCGACATCTCGTCACCGTCGAAGGGCTCGCGCGCGGCGATGCCTTGCATCCCGTCCAGGCAGCCATGGTCGATTGCCATGCCAGCCAGTGCGGTTTCTGCACCCCGGGCATCGTCATGTCGCTGTTCACGCTTCACGAGCGCCAGCGCCAGGCGCCGGTCGCGCTTGACGATGCATGCCTCGAAGCAACGTTGGGCGGCAATCTATGCCGTTGCACGGGCTACCGCCCCATCCAGAAGGCCGCACGCCACATGGCCGATCAACCCGATGTACGCCCGCCCTGGGCGGATGACCCAAGGCTCGACAACGATGTCACGGCCTTGGAGAACACGCTCGAGGCCACTGGCTATGCCATCCCGAACACATTGGAGACCTTGCACACGCTACGCCGTCAATATCCGGAGGCGCGCCTGGTCGCCGGGGCCACCGACCTGTGGCTCGAGGCCACGCAACGGCTCGAAGCCTTCGAGAATCTGATCGACGTCAGCCGCGTCGCCGAATTGCAAGCAATCGACGAGACGCCCGACGGCTGGTGGATCGGCGCCAGCGTCACCTACGCGCGCCTCGAACCGCTGTTCGACGAGGTTTACCCCGCGTTCGCTCGGCTTTTACGGCGCCTGGGCTCCGCGCAGATCCGCAATCGCGGCACTCTGGGCGGCAACATCGCCAATGCTTCACCCATCGGCGATACACCACCGGTATTGCTCGCGCTCGATGCCCACTTGGCCCTGGAAGGTCCCGATGGCGCCCGCAAAATGCCTCTGGAAGCCTTCTTTCTCGACTATAAGCGCACCGCGCTCGCACCCGGCGAATTCATCCGCGCCATCTTTCTGCCGCGCCCCGAAAGCGACCAGCATCTCGAGGTCTGGAAACTCTCCAAGCGCCGTGAGGACGATATATCGGCAGTGCTCGGCACCTTTGCCTGGCGCCAGGAAAATGGCTGTCTGCACGATGTTCACCTGGCCTTCGGTGGCATGGATGCCACACCACGGCGCGCCCACGCCACCGAAGCCGCCCTGGAGGGACACCCTCCCGAAGTGACGACATTCGATGCGGCTCGCCAAGCCCTCGCGCGCGACTTCAATCCGCTCGACGACGTGCGTGGTTCCGCCGCCTACCGACGACTCGCGGCTGCCAATTTACTCGAACGCCTGCGCCTGACGATCGACCACGACGCCGACCAGGAGGTCTGCCTCGATGCGTACGCTCACTGATCTCTCACGCCCGCCGGCCGGACCAGAAACACCCGGTCGTCCCGCAGCACAGACGGACGCCCGCCATGCCCCCGCGCATGACAGCGCCACGTTGCATGTCACCGGCCGTGCGCGATATCTCGACGATCAGGCCGCACCGGCGAATGCGCTACATGTCGCGGTGGGGCTGAGCCCAACCGCACGCGGCAGGCTTACACGGCTGGATCTCGACGCGGTACGCCGTGCCCCCGGAGTCATCGATATCATCACCGTCGTCGATATCCCCAGAAAGACCGATGTCGGCCCCGTGTTTCCGGGTGACCCGCTACTTGCCGATGACGAGGTGCGCTATGTCGGGCAGCCACTGTTTGCGGTGGCCGCCACCGATTTCAAGGCTGCCCGCCGCGCCGTAGCACTTGCCGAGATCGAGATCGATGCTCAGCCCGCGCAGCTCGACGCCGTTGCCGCCGCCGAGGCCGAGGAATGGGTCCGCCCCCCGCATGTCCAGCAAAGCGGTGACTGGCAACAGGCACTTTCCGATGCCGCTCACGTGCTCGAGGCCGAGCAGTTCGTCGGCGGGCAGGAGCATTTCTACCTCGAGGGGCAAGCCTGTCTGGCACTGCCCAACGAAGACGATGGCGTCATTGTGCATACCTCCAGCCAGCATCCCAGTGAAGTGCAGAAACTCATTGCCGAAGTGCTGGGTGTAGCGTTTCATGCCGTGACCGTCGAAGTGCGTCGCATGGGCGGCGGCTTCGGCGGCAAGGAAACCCAGGCCGCGCCGTGGGCGTGCCTGGCCGCGCTGCTGGCCCGCCGCACCGGTCGCGCCATTCGCCTGCGCCTGCCGCGTGGCGACGACATGCGCGCCACCGGCAAGCGACATCCCTTTCATAACCGCTATCGGTTGGGAGTCGACACCCAGGGCATATTGCTGGGAGGCGAGATCACGACCATCGGCGATTGCGGCCACTCGCCGGACTTGTCCGAAGCCATCGTCGACCGCGCCATGTTCCATGCCGACAACGCCTACTCCCTGGGTGACGCCCGAGTGACCGGAATTCCCGCGCGGACGCACAATCCATCCAATACCGCTTTTCGAGGCTTCGGCGGCCCCCAAGGCATGATGATCGTCGAGCGCGCCATGGACGATATCGCACGACACCTGGGCGAAGACCCGCTGACGATCCGCAAGCGCAACCTTTATCGCCCCGGCCGAGACGTCACCCATTACGGACAACACGTCGAGCAGACTGCGCTGCTGCACGAGATCGTTTCACGACTCGAAACCGACAGCGACTACTGGGCACGTCGCGATGCCATCCGCGCCTACAATGCCCAAAGTTCAGTCCTCAAGAAGGGGTTGGCGCTGACACCGGTGAAATTCGGTATTTCGTTCACCGCCAAGCACCTCAATCAGGCCGGCGCGCTTTTGCACATCTATACCGATGGCAGCGTGATGATCAATCACGGCGGCACCGAGATGGGACAGGGATTGCACACCAAGGTCGGCCAAGTCGTGGCCCGCGAGCTGGGACTCGATAACAGCACCGTACGTATTTCCGCTACACGCACCGACAAAGTGCCCAACACCTCGCCGACCGCGGCGTCGAGCGGCGCCGATCTCAACGGCATGGCGGCCCGCAACGCGGCCATCCAGGTGCGCGAACGGCTTTTCGATTTCGCCGCCGAGCATTTCTTTACAGACCAGCTTCCAGAACCGCCCTCCGTCCGAGATAACATGCGTCTGGAAGACGGTGAGCTCGTTGCCGGCCACGGCGAGAACGAGCGCCGCATCGCCTGGGGGGAACTCATCCAGGCCGCTTACCTGGGACGCGTGTCGCTCTCGGCGACAGGGTTCTACGCCACGCCGTTGATTCATTACGATCGCGCCACCGGCCAAGGCCGCCCCTTCTACTATTACGCGCATGGCGCGGCGGTGTCGGAGGTCGTCGTCGATACCCTGAGCGGCGAATATCGCGTCACCCGCGTGGATATCCTGCACGACGTCGGCGACTCGCTGAATCCGGCGATCGACACGGGCCAGGTCGAAGGCGGTTTCATTCAAGGCATGGGCTGGCTAACCAGCGAGGAGCTAAAGTGGGACGCCACCGGTCGCTTGCTGAGCGATGGGCCGGCGACCTACAAGATTCCCACCATCGGCGATACCCCGCCCGACTTTCGCGTCTCGCTGCTCGAGGGGCACCCCAATTCACAGGCCAGTTTGTACCGATCCAAGGCGGTGGGCGAGCCGCCCTTCATGCTGGCGATCTCGGTATGGTCGGCGCTACGCGACGCATTATCGAGCCTCGCCGATTATCGCGTGAGCCCCGCTTTGGATACGCCGGCCACGCCGGAGCGCGTGCTCTTCGCGGCTCAGGCCCTGCGCCAGGCCCCTGAAACGAAGACACCAGCGGAGACGCCACGATGAGCGCCGAGAACTGGCACAGCGCCCTGCACCGCCTGCAGGCCGATGCCGCGCCCCATGTGTTGATCAGCGTGGTCGGCGCCGAAGGCTCCACGCCGCGCGAGCCCGGTGCCAAGATGGTGGTGACTGCCGAGACCAGCCACGACACGCTTGGCGGCGGGCGTTTCGAGTACCAGGCCATCGCCTGCGCGCGCGACATGCTCGCCGCCAGCGAACGTGGCGAGCAGACGACCACACCACGTCTCGAAGCCTTCCCCCTGGGCGGCCGCAGCGGACAATGTTGCGGTGGGCATGTCAGCCTGCTGTTCGAGTGTTTCGCGGGCGCCGAGCAGCACATCGCCATATTCGGTGCCGGCCACGTCGCCCAGGCGCTCGTGCCCTTGCTGACACCGCTTGCCTGGCGAATACACTGGTTCGACAGTCGTGCCGACGCCTTCGCAGCACTTTCGCCCTCGCCATGCGTCGATTGCCATCGCCTCGACGAGAACGCCATCGAGACGGCCCTGGAAAGCCTACCGCACGGTGTCCATGCGCTCGTCATGACCCACGATCACGCCCAGGACCGCCGCCTCATCGACGCCCTGCTCAGTCATGCCGACGTGACCTCCATCGGCTTGATCGGCTCGCAAAGCAAGTGGGCGAGTTTCCAGCATCTTCTGCGCGATGCCGGGCACGACACGACCGCGCTGGCGCGGGTACGCTGCCCGATCGGCATCCCCGGCGCGGGCGGCAAGCGCCCCTACGAGATCGCGTTGGCCATCGCCGCCGAATTACTGACCTTCGCTCCGGCCGAGTCCCACGCGTCACAACACGGAGTAACGCCCACTACCTGGCACCAGACGACCGGCCAAGGTGTGCACCTCTAAGGTCGACAGCAGAACCGTTTTCGTCATTTCCTGTTTACAAGAGCGTTTCCATGCCTCACTCCCGACTACTACGCGGCGCCGTGCTGACCTTCGACGCCGATCCCGGCGAAGCGCCCACCCCGCAAGCCGATAGCCTGCGCTATTGGGAGGACGGCGCCGTGTGGGTAGAAGATGGCCGCATTCGCGCGGTCGACGACTTTTCCGCCCTCGCCGCGCATCTGCCCGAAAAGATCGAGTTCGTCGACTACCGCGGCAAGCTGATCATGCCGGGATTCATCGACAGCCACGTGCACTATTCGCAACTCGATATCATCGCCTCGTTCGGCCGTGAATTGCTCGACTGGCTCAACGACTACACCTTCCCCGCCGAATGCCGTTTCGCCGAACGCGCCCATGCCGCAGACGTCGCCGAGCGCTTCCTCGACGAGATGCTGCGTGGCGGCACCACCACCGCCCAAGTCTTCTGCACCTCTCACCCTGGCTCGGTAGATAGCATCTTCAGTGCCGCCCAGCAACGGCGGCTGCGCCTGCTGGCGGGCAAGGTGCTGATGGATCGTCACGCCCCGGAGGCGCTCACCGACACCGCGACCGGCGGCATCCGCGATAGCGAACGGCTCATCGCCGACTGGCACGGCAAGGATCGTCTGGCATATTCGCTGACGCCGCGTTTCGCACCGACATCGAGTCGCGAACAGCTCGATGCCGTGGGTGGCGTACTGCGCAACGACCCAAGTCTGTATCTACAGAGCCATCTCTCGGAAAATCGGGGCGAGCTCGCCTGGGTCGCCGAGCTGTTCCCCGAATGTCGGGACTATCTCGCCGTCTACGAACGCTACGGGTTGGTCGGTCCGCGCAGCACCTACGCGCACGGCATCCATCTCTCCGAGGACGAGCACACGCGGCTTGCCGATGCCGGTGCCAATATCGCCTTCTCACCGACGTCCAACCTGTTTCTGGGCAGCGGGCTTTTCGATCGCCTCGCCACCCGTAACGCCGGCGTCATCACCTCGCTGGCCAGTGACGTGGGCGCCGGCACCGGGCTATGC
>NZ_JARANY010000219.1 GCF_029889885.1 Chromohalobacter sp. 296-RDG | reverse complement strand
TTCTGGAGTTTCCTGACCGATGTGTTTACGAATCGCCAGGCGACGCGCCTGTTCGGTGCCATCGCCGCCGGCGGAAGCGCCGGCGCGATCGGCGGCCCGGCGATCACCGGCGTGCTGGCCCAGCAACTCGAGCCGGCAAGCCTGTTGCCCATCGCCGCCGTGATTCTCGCCTGCACCTTGCCGTGCATGTGGGTGCTGGAACGCTTCTCCGACCGCAGTAGCGAGCACGGCACCACGAATCAGCCGCTCGGCGGTACGCTTTTCGAGGGGGTCAAGGCGGTCCTGCAGTCGCGTTACCTACTCGGCATCTGCCTGTTCATCTGGCTGTACACGACGCTGGCCACGTTCCTGTATTTCATCCAGGCCGATATCATCAGCAATGCCCTCGATGACAGTGGCGATCGCACCGCGATGTTCGCGGCCATCGACCTGCTCACCAACACCCTCACCGTGGGTATCCAGCTGTTTCTCACCGCCCGGTTCGTGCAGTACTTTGGCCTCGGCCGTGCGTTGTCATTCGTGCCACTGCTCGTCGCCGCGGGCTTTGTGGTGCTGGTCGCGGCCCCCATGCTACTCAGTATCGCCGCGGTTCAGGTGATCCGGCGTGCCGGCAACTACGCACTGGCCAAACCGGGCCGGGAGATGCTGTTCACGGTCGTGCCCCGATTCGAGAAGTACAAGTCGAAGAATTTCATCGATACCGTGGTCTATCGCGGGAGTGACGCCATCGCGGGCTGGGCCTATACCGGATTGACGGGGCTCGGATTGGGTATCAGCGGCATCTCGGTCGTCGCTATTCCACTGGCGGTGCTGTGGGCGGTTATCGGCTATCGCCTCGGCGTATCGCGGCAGGCGCGGGCCACCGACACTGCAACGCCCGTCTCGACGGCGGCAAGGAGAATCCCATGACCGGCGACAACGATTTTCCCGACAAGCACGGCGCCATATCGCGCCGCACCTTCCTCCAGTTGTCCGCAGGCGCCGGGGTGTTGGCCGCCCTTGGCCCGACGGCGCTGAGCGCCGCACCGGAAGCGCTGAACATGCGTGAAATTCCGGCGTCCGGACAGCGCATTCCAGTCGTCGGCCTCGGCACCGCGCGGACCTTCGATGTCGACCCCGATCACGCCGCAGCGATGCAGCCGCTGGAAAAGGTACTGCAG
>NZ_JARANY010000218.1 GCF_029889885.1 Chromohalobacter sp. 296-RDG | reverse complement strand
TACCATCGCCCGGATCGAAGCGGGCACCTACGACATCGGCGCCGTCAACTTCAAGGTCTGGGACGCCGCCGTCGCCGATGGACGCGTGGATACCGACAAGGTCGACGTGATCTGGAAGACGCCGACCTACCCCGACTATCAATGGACCGTGCGTGGCGACGTCGATGACCGATATGGCGACGGCTTTACCGATAAGGTGCGTCAGGCACTGCTCGACATGCACGACCCCGAGCTGCTCGAGAGCTTCCCTCGTCAGGGCTTCATACCCGCCGATAACGACGACTATCAACCCATCGAAGACGTCGGCGAGAAACTAGGCCTGCTGCGTTGAGTGTAGAAGAACTCGTGCGCTTCGACGGCGAGGCGCTGGGTCATGCATGCCACACCGTCCTCGCCGATCTCACGCTAGGACTTCAGGCCGGCGAACGAGTGGCCTTGCTCGGCCCCAGCGGAGTGGGTAAATCTACCCTGCTGGCCGGCTTGCGCCAGCGCCTCGGCCACCGCGCGGCATGGTGTCCGCAAGAGCATGGCCTGGTGCCGCCGTTGTCGGTCTATCACAACGTCTACATGGGCCGCCTGGAACGCCACTCCGCACTCGCCAACCTCATCAACCTAATGCGCCCGCAACGCGACGCCTGGCGCGGCATCCAGACACTATGCGGCGAGCTGGGCCTCGAAGGACTGCTCAAACGTCCCGTTGTACAACTCTCCGGTGGTCAACGCCAGCGTGTGGCCATCGCCAGGGCGCTTTATCAGGCGCGTGAAGTATTTCTCGGCGACGAGCCGGTCGCCAGCATCGACCCGCACCAGGCACGTCGCCTACTGCATATGATTCAGAACCAGCACGCGACCTGCGTGATCGCGCTGCATCAGCGCGAACTCGCGTTGACGCATTTCGATCGCGTATGGGGCCTGCGCGACGGCCAACTGATACTCGATGCGCCGGCGCGCGAGTTGACGCTCGACGATCTCGACACGCTCTATCCTGACGCCCACTCGTCCGATGCCCAATCGGAGCCGGCATGAGTGCCGAACGCGCACCAGGCCTGCTCGCCGGAGACTCCCTCAATCTACGCCTCGCCCGGCGCTCGTTAGGGCTGATTGCGCTGTGTCTGGTATTACTGCCATTCGCCGATCTCGCGATCACTACCCACGACCCTTGGGC
>NZ_JARANY010000217.1 GCF_029889885.1 Chromohalobacter sp. 296-RDG | reverse complement strand
GGCTGCGGTGCTCGCGTGCCTCGCCCGAGACGAAGTCCAAGTCGCTTAGATCCTCGTCGGCATTTTCCAGATTCAGGGTCGGGGGAAGCTGATCGTAAATGGCCGCCAGGGCGGAGAAGATGCTTTCCACGCCGCCGGCGGCGCCGAGCAGATGGCCAGTATTCGACTTGGTGGCGGAGATCGGAATACCGGCCAGGGCGTCACCGAACGCATTGCGTAATGAGGCGATCTCGGCCCGGTCGCCGACTGGCGTCGAGGTGGCGTGGGCGTTGATGTGACCGATGTCATCAGGCGCGAGCCCCGCCATCCGCAGCGCAGACCGAATGGCGGCTGCGGCACCGGCGCCATCCTCCGGCCCGGCCGTGATGTGGTGAGCATCCGCGCTGGTGCCATAACCGCTGAGGTAGGCCAACGGCGTTGCTCCGCGCGCCTCGGCGTGGGCCAGGGTTTCGATCACCAAGAGCCCCGCGCCTTCGCCCATAACGAAGCCGTTGCGGGCCTGATCGAAAGGACGCGATGCCTTGGCGGGCGCGTCCTGCTCGGGGGAGAGCGCCTTCATGGCATGAAAGCTGGCCAGCGAGAGCGGGTCGATACAGGCCTCGGCGCCGCCCACCAGAGCCACCTCGGCCTCACCGCTGCGGATCATGCGCATGCCATCACCGATGGCCTGCACGCCTGCCGCGCAGGCCGTAACCGGGCAGCCCAACGGCCCATTAAAGCCATAGCGAATCGACACATTGCCCGCCGCGAGGTTAGCCAGGAAGGCCGGTACGGTGAAAGGGGAGAGCCGACGATGCCCGCGCGTCGAGAGCGTGTTCTGCGACTGGGTGATGGTCGGGAAGCCGCCGATGCCGGAGCCCACGATGGTCGCGGTGGCCAGTCGGTCCTCTTCGATTTCCGGGAACCAGTTAGCCTGGGCCAGCGCCTCGTCGGCAGCGGCCATGGCATATAGGCTGAATAGCTCCATCTTGCGGCGTTCCTTGGCATCGGCCACGCGATCAGGGTCGAGGCCTGCTTGCGTGTCGCTCTCGATGCCGGGAACCTCGCCCGCGACCTTGATCGGCAGCTCGCCGGTATCGAAACGCGTGATCGAAGAAATGCCGGAGTGGCCGGCCAGCAGGCGCTCCCAGTTGGCGTTGACGCCGCAACCGAGTGGGCTGACCATGCCCATGCCAGTGATGACGAG
>NZ_JARANY010000216.1 GCF_029889885.1 Chromohalobacter sp. 296-RDG | reverse complement strand
CCTGGGCCGCTACAACGGTGAATACGAAGCCCCCCGCGCGGTGCTGCAAGCGCTGGGCGTCGAGCTGGTCGAAATGCAACGTTCGGGCTATCGCTCACGTTGCTGCGGCGGTGGTGGCGGGGCGTCGGTCACCGATGTTCCCGGCAAGCAACGCATCCCTGACATGCGCATGAATGATGTGCGCGAGACCCAGGCCGAGCAGGTGGTAGTGGGCTGTCCGCAATGCACGGCCATGTTCGAAGGTGTCGTCCCGCCAACAGGCGACGAAGAAGTCGCGGTCAAGGATATCGCCGAGATGGTCGTCGCCGCACTGGATAGCACGCCGGCGGCGACATCATCTGCGCCGCGTGATGCCTCGACTGCGCAGGTCACAGAGGAGGTCATGTCATGAGCGATCTTCCGCGTCGCGATCCACGCCAGGAATGGATCGCCCGCAATCGTCTGCATCCACGCCATGCTGAAGCGCTGCTGGCGGCGGGTCAGGGCGCGGCCAGCGAATGGTGGGGCCCTGGCGGTCTCGTACGCAGAAATCCACATGCGGTGGGGTTCGTCGGTCCCAATGGCGTGAGACGTATCGACCGCAGCGGCACACAGCAGGGCGCGGGTGGCGGCGGTGCGGCGACATCGCCTGCCGAGCGCAAGCCGTTGATCGAGATTGAGGCGCCGGACTTCATGGTCGCCGTGGTACCGGACATGGCCGGCGGTCGCCTGAGCGGACATGACCGTGACCTACTCGGCCTGGCGCGTCAGCTCGCCGATGCCGATCAGGCAGCCCGGGGCGCGGTAGTGGCCGTGGTGTTCGGTCCCCATAAGGAGTCGAGCTTCGGTGAGGCGGGTATCGATCGCCTGCTGCATCTCGATTCACCGGAGGTCGCAGGCTATGCCCCCGAGGCGCGTTTGGGAGCGCTGGTCATGGCCGAGGAGGCCTGGGCGCCACGCCATTGGCTGCTGCCGGACTCCAAACTGGGCGGCGGAGAACTGGGAAGACGCTTGGCAGTGCGTCTCGGCGAGCGACCGGCAACGGGCGTCTGGCAGGTCGAAGCGGACGCCGAGGTGGCCACGGGTTGGCATTGCACAGCGCGGGGTGCGGCCGGATCGCTGGACATTCGGCGCCCCTTGCCGCGTCTCGCCCTGGCCCTGGCCGAATGTGCCGAGCCGGTCAGCGAAACGCGTCACACCGCTGCCGAACTGGCC
>NZ_JARANY010000215.1 GCF_029889885.1 Chromohalobacter sp. 296-RDG | reverse complement strand
GGCCAGTTCGGCAGCGGTGTGACGCGTTTCGCTGACCGGCTCGGCACATTCGGCCAGGGCCAGGGCGAGACGCGGCAAGGGGCGCCGAATGTCCAGCGATCCGGCCGCACCGCGCGCCGTGCAATGCCATCCCGTAGCCGTCTCGGCGTCTGCTTCGACCTGCCAGACCCCCGTCGCCGGTCGCTCACCGAGACGCGCCGCCAAGCGTCTTCCCAGCTCTCCGCCGCCCAGTTTGGAGTCCGGCAGCAGCCAATGGCGTGGTGTCCAGGCCTCCTCGGCCATGAGCAGCGCTCCCAAACGCGCCTCGGGGGCATAGCCTACGACCTCGTGAGAATCGAGATGTAGCAGACGGTCGATGCCCGCTTCACCGAAATTCGCCTCTTTGTGGGACCCGAAAATCACCGCCACCACCGCGCCCCGGGCCTCAGGATCGGCATCGGCCAGCTGGCGCGCCAAGCCGAGCAGATCCCGGTCATGCCCGCTCAGGCGACCACCGGCCATGTCCGGCACCACCGCAACCATGAAGGCCGGCGCTTCAATCTCGACCAACGGCTTGTGCTCAGCAGCCGGTGTCGCCGAGCCGCCACCACCCGCGCCCTGCTGCGTGCCGCTGCGATCGATACGCTTCACGCCATTAGGGCCGACGAATCCCACTGCGTGCGGATTTCTGCGTAACAGACCATCAGGGCCCCGCCACTCACTGACTGCGCCCTGGCCCATCGCCAGGAGCACTTCAGCATGGCGTGGATGCAGACGATTACGGGCGATCCATTCTTGACGCGGATCGCGACGCAGAAGAACACTCATGACATGACCTCCTCGGTGGTCTGCGCGGCCGAGGCATCACGCGGCGCAGGTGCTGTCGCCGCTGGCGTGGTATCCAACGCGGCGGCGACCATCTCGGCAATGTCCTTGACCGCAACCTCTTCGTCGCCTGTTGGCGGAACGACACCTTCAAACATGGCCGTGCATTGCGGGCAGCCCACCACTACCTGTTCGGCCTGGGTCTCGCGCACATCATTCATGCGCATGTCAGGGATGCGTTGCTTGCCGGGAACATCGGTGACCGACGCCCCGCCACCGCCGCCGCAGCAACGTGAGCGATAGCCCGAACGTTGCATTTCGACCAGCTCGACGCCCAGCGCTTGCAGCACCGCGCGGGGGGCTTCGTATTCACCGTTGTAGCGGCCCAGG
>NZ_JARANY010000214.1 GCF_029889885.1 Chromohalobacter sp. 296-RDG | reverse complement strand
CTTAGTCATACCCCCCATATCGGCCTTGAGCATGCCCGTGGACAAGGCGCGATCAGCATCGAAGCCTTTCAGGAAGATGACCGGCAACGCTGGCGACAACGCCCCTGGCGGCAGGCGGCAGAGCACCACGGCATGGGTTACAACGCGATTCCCGATCAGCTACGCATGCATGCCACCGGCAACGATGAGCCGGTCTATCGGCCACCGCGCATCCTCAAAGAGGTGGTGTGATGAACACAGGTTACGCGCTACTTCACCGCGCCACGCAAGCGCTGCGCCGGCACGCTGACGTTACGTTAGTCACTCCGCCGACGACCGCCTGCGCCTGTTGCGCAAGGCCATGGCACGACGTTGAAGACCCCGGCCAAGCCGCCGAATACAAGTACGGCGTCAACTGCGCCGTGGAGTATGTCTGCACGACCTGCTACACCCCGCGCATTGGCTCCGAGGCCATGCTGGGCATAGAACGCTACTCCGTCGGCAACCGCGACAATCCCGTCTACGCCAAGCTGGGCATGCTGCCGGGCTCGGCCGGCGTTATCACACCCAGTGGCGATCTACATCTGGCGCTACCCCAAGCGCTCTACGATAAGTTCCAGAGCGGGCTGTGGGCGCAGCGTGGACAACTACACCGCCTGAGCGGGCTGGGCCTGTTGACCCACTTGTTGCATCAAGGCGAACTGGACCAACGAGCCCAAGGCTTTGTCTATGTCGAGCAATGGGGACGAAAAGCCGATGCGCTGATGCAGCGATTCATGGCCTCCACCTCGCTGCAGGAGCTCTGGTGCAACAGCGAGAGTGGCGCGACGCCACTGGATCTACACGCCATGCTGGATACCGCCCGCCGGGTGATTGCCATGGATCTAGCCCACAAGGCCGATAAACCCGCTTTCTGGCGGCCCATTACCGACGCCGCCCGTGGGCAGCGTCGCGACAGCGCCTTTGACACGTGGCTTACCCAAGTCCCTGATCCCGAAGCCTTGCTGACAGCATTGCCTGTCAATCCTCATGATCGCCTGCGCCTCACGACAATGATGCGTGAGCTGATCCCCCTCCTCCAAGCGTCGCGGGTTGATGTGCCGCCGGTACAGGGAGCCCTGCTATGATCGTCCATTACCATGAGGCTGCCGTGGTCTGCCACCCTGGCAATCCTGCCGGCAAGCTTCCCACCCTGGAGGACCATCATAAAACCGCCTGGCAGCTGTTCAGCGGCGGTG
>NZ_JARANY010000213.1 GCF_029889885.1 Chromohalobacter sp. 296-RDG | reverse complement strand
GGTGTACTCGGCCACGCTATAGAGCGAAGAGTATTGGTACTGACTGGGCAGCAGGAATGCCGCGGCTACCGCGAGAGCGACGACGACGACGAAGATGACAGCCATGGCCTTCCAGCGGCGGATTAGGATCACCGCGAGGTCCACAAGGGAGATTTCATCGTCTCGCCAGTCGGCATCCGGCCATTGAGTTTTCTGGTGTTGTTGCGCGGGGGGTTGTGTCATGACGCGTTGATTTCCCTATTCGCTATACGGTCGGCCACTTAGGCACGCTACCGCCCTAGGATTACACCGGGCAGCTTCCCAAGGCCCTTCCATCGTATGGGCGACACCGCTACGCCGGCCAGTAAACGGCAAGGCGATACGAGGCTCAGGAGAATAGGAATGGGCGCCCTGATTAAAGACGCTACCGGTGGCCTTCCTTGTTGCACCCTCGCCCGCTGACATGGCGGTGTCGTCGTTGTTGTAACGCTAGATTCGAAAAGACAGCAACACATGGCCTTCCTGGCCACGCTGCCTCATTCTATGTGAGCCCCCCGCTCATCTCTACCGTTATAGCGTTGAATTTTGTGAGAGAAAACCCAAAAGTTGTCGCGCCATGGCGACGTTTAGCGCGTATTTGCCTGAGTGAGGCGATGCCGTAATGAACTACGCCGAGGCCACGGCGGTAAGCAAAATACGACGAGACACGCCCACAGCCCTGCGCGGCTACCCATTGACCAAGCCGCGTGCCAATCGCGCGGAATGGCCTGAGGTGTCTGCTGTGCCAGCATTCTGCGTTGGCCGGGCGTCCAGGTATCGCGCATTAGCGCTATTCGTTGCAACGTACCTTGCACGCGCATCAAGGCCTTGGCGTTGCCATGTTGGTCGAGATTTTCTCTCAGCCAGATGGCTTGGCGATTTAGCCTTGCATGGCGTTGCGTTGCGTGCTGCTTGGCTTGGGTCGCCCAGGTGGCATCCAATGCGTTTATTTGGCGCAGTACGGCGCGATGAACGGCTTCGATATCGGTCACCTGTGACGGCTCGGCACGGCTTTCCAGGCGTAGTCGTGTGCCTTGGGGCGCGAGCGATGCTTGTACATCAATAGTGGCCACATCGCTGTCGCCTGCGTTTTCACGCCGTGCAGCGGGAATGAAAACCGCACGTGTGCGCCCCAACACTTGCTTTGCAGGCACGACGGTCCTCACGCCGCTACCTGTCGCTTGCCCCTGGGCCTGCGTCAGTTGATAGACCGAGGTA
>NZ_JARANY010000212.1 GCF_029889885.1 Chromohalobacter sp. 296-RDG | reverse complement strand
ACCCCCTGCGCATCAAACAGGTGCTCACCAACCTGGTCAATAATGCCGTCAAGTTCACCGAGCGCGGCGAGGTCGTGGTACGCGTCATGCTCGATGAGCTCAGCACCACCAGCACCAAGCTGCACATCAGCGTCCGCGATACGGGAATCGGCCTCGATCTAGCAAGCCGCGAGCGACTTTTCCAGGCCTTCAGTCAGGGCGATGCTAGCCGCTCGCGCCAATACGGCGGCACCGGGCTGGGGCTGATGATCAGCAAGCGCCTGGTGGAGCAGATGGGTGGCGAGATCGATGTCGAAAGCGAAAGCGGCGAAGGCACGACCTTCACGTTTTCGCTGACGCTGATCGCGACGCAACAGCGCGAGCGCCTGCCCGAGTTGAATCTGGGCGGCTATCGCGTCGGCCTGTTCGAACCCCACGCCACCACCCGGCGAGCCTTCACGCACCTGCTCGAGCGCTGGGATGCTCACGTCGTGCCGCTGCCCTCGCGGGATGCCTGCACGAACCCACCACCGGAGATCGACCTATTGTTGCTGGGGCTGACCCAGGATGACTTGCGACCTCGCGAGATTACCGCCTGGCGCGAAGCGCTGAATCACTGCGCGTGCCCCGGGCTGCTGCTGATCAATGCCGATCCCTTCGAGCTGCCCGACCTGGCGCTCCCCCACGGCGGCGAAATCACCACCAAGCCCGTATCGCGACGCGGCCTGGGCAATGCCATCAACGCCTTGCTGATGGTCGAGGGCGAGCCGGCGCACGCGCCAGCGGAGACTCCATCGCCAGCGCCGAGCGGCAAAGTGCTGGTCGTCGATGACACGCCCTCCAACTGCCTGCTGGTCAAGGAGCTATTGCAAGACCGCGGCTTGTCGCCGCTACTCGCCGGAAGCGGCGAGGAAGCGCTGGCGATGGCGCAAAGCGAGTCCATTGCGCTGGTATTGATGGACATCCAGATGCCCGGCATGAATGGCGTAGACGCCATGAAAGCGCTCCGCGCGCTAGGCGACGACTGGCAGCAACGGCCCATCGTAGCGCTGACCGCGCACGCTCTCGAAGAGGAGCGTCAACAGCTCCTGCACGTCGGCATGAGCGACTGCCTGATCAAACCCATCCGCGAACCGGCACTGAATGCCATTCTCGAGCACCACCTGGGTACAATCGCTCATTCCGCGCCCGAGCCTCATCCCACGGCGCTTCCCGCACCACCTGGCGAAGCACCGGCGCAAGAGCCGCAGGACGATACCGCCGGGGATGAGTTGCCCGTGGTCGATA
>NZ_JARANY010000211.1 GCF_029889885.1 Chromohalobacter sp. 296-RDG | reverse complement strand
TGGACTTCCCCCAGAAAAGTGGACACGCGCCATCAGTGCAAATCCTCAAATTCCAGCGGCGTCCTGTAACCAAGGCTGCTGTGGAGCCGTTGAGTGTTATAAAAGCCTTCAATATAGTGATTTATATGTTTCCGTAATTGCCGCATCGTCACGAAACTGGTGGCGTGCAGCAATTCTCCCTTCAACGTCTTGAAGAAGGACTCAACCTCGGCGTTGTCCGTGCATTGGCCCGGGCGGTTCATGCTGTGACGTACCCTATGCTGTTTCAGCAATCGTTGCGTCTTTTGGGCCCGGTATTCGATACCTCGATCCGTGTGAAGCAATAGACCAGCAGCGGGACGCCGAGCTTCGAAAGCCTCGCGCAGGGTCGCTCTGGAGAAATCCGCACTCAGTCTCTCACCCAATCGCCAGCTCAGCACTCGACGCGAGAACAGATCCAGCACCACCGCCAGGAAGACGTATTTCGAACCCAGCTTGATGTAAGTGACGTCGCTGCTCCACTGCTGATCCACAGCGTCCGGTGCGGGAGCCTCCAAACGGTGATTGGGCAGCGCTTTCAGCTCATGACGGCGCCTCACCAAGCGCCGGTAGACGCGGGTAACGCGCGCCCTCATTCCCCATTGCTGCATCACCTTCGCGACCCGGTTTTTACCCACCGTGACGCCCTCACGGCGCAACGCCTGATAAACCCGTGGACTGCCGTATCGTCCCTCGCTGTTATCGTAGATCTTGCGGATCTGGGACAGCAGCATAGCTCGCTCGGACATTCGTTTGCTTGGCTTTCGGTTGACCCAGGCGTAGTAGCCGGAGCGTGAAATGCTGAGGTGCTGGCAAAGCGACTTTACGCTGTATCGTTGCCGGTGTTTCCAGACGAACCGGAACGCTTCCGTCGTTCCTCGGCCTGAAAACGTTGAAACTTTTTTAGGACGTCGTTTTCCTCCTCAAGCTCCGCAACCCGGCGTTTGAGGCGGGTGACTTCATCCTGCTCCCTGACCTTTTCCTTGGCTTCGGCAGGCGCTTTCTTAACCCGTTTCATGGCAAATTTTCCCTCTCGGTACTCCTTTCGCCAGCGTGACAGCATAAACGGGTGAATATCCAGCGCTTCCGCGACCCCTTGGACGCTTCGGTGAGCCTGGTGGCTCCACTCGACCGCCTTCACCTTGAACTCAGTACTGTAACGTTGCGTCTTCTTCCCCGTGATTATTGCGGGCATCGGGTTTCTCCTACGTGGGAGTTATCGATGCGTGTCCACTAAACCGGGGTAAGTCCA
>NZ_JARANY010000210.1 GCF_029889885.1 Chromohalobacter sp. 296-RDG | reverse complement strand
GTCCGGGGAATAGCCCACGCCATGATTGAGGATAATCCCGACCTGCTCTAGCCGGGTGTTTCCCGTTGCTTCGCTGTAGAGCGCGCGGGCCACCGGCTCCAGCGCATGGCCGCGTTGGGTGTGGGCATTCCCCTGGAAGGCATCCGAGGGCTCGCCGGTGATGCGCTCACCGATCAACTGATGCATGTAGCTCAGCGCCCCGCTACCGAAGCCCCCCGGCCCCTTGCCCTTGACCAGAATGGTCTTCAGCTCGGACATGGTGACGATACCGAGCCGAGCGGCATGCCACTCGGGTGTGCCTTGATCGAGTGTCAGGATCTGCATGACGGTCTCCTTTTTGATGACGCGGCATAGGCCGCGAGGGGGCCCCTCGCGGTTGGTCAGTGATGTTGAGCGCTGGGATAGGCGCGTTTTTGTAGAGAGGCGCGCAGCTTGTCGAAATCACTGCGTGGCACTTGCTCGGCATCGCCGTACTTGCCCACGAACCATTCCTGAGCAGCGGGAGGACAGGCGGCGATCAGCTGCTTGAGCTGACCCGCCTGAAAGCGAGTGACGTACTTGACCGAGGCGGCGGTCTCTCCGTTGTCGTCCTGCCCCCGTGTTGTGATGTTGAGCAGAGCGCAGAGAACGTAGCGCTTGCCATAACTGGTCGAGGAGCCGAAGGCTTGGACGGCGTTCTTGTTGCCGCTGGCATCAGCCGGGAGCAGCATGCTGGTCTCTTCCCGATGGCCGTCCTGGTGCATGAGCACGCCGGTCACCTGGATACCACGCTCCTGGGTCTGGATGCGGAAGCTCACCGCGAACCCGTGTCGCTTCATAATGGGCCGCACGGTGTCGACGATGTCCTCCAGCGTGGCGTAGTGGCCGTTGTTACCTTGGCCACGCTCGGCAATGCTTGGCAGTTCGGTCTGCATGGCCGCCATGGCGGCGCTGTAGGCCATCAGTGCCTGGCGATCCAGCACGCGCTCCTGCATCTGCAGCAGACGCTCCATCTTGTCGATGTCGACGTCGGGGTTGAGGGCGGCCCGCTCGATGACCTGGATGATCGCGGTACTGTCCTGATGGGACTGCGCCTCTGGCGGCTGCTTGGGGGGCTTGGGGTTGATAGGGGTTGCCATGACGGCCTCCGTTAGCGATAGCGGTTGATGACTTCATCGAGCTGGTCGGCACGGACCGGCTCCAGATACACGGCCACGCGGTAGAGACGCCCCTCGGCCAGCACGTGGGTATCCGTCGTGTGTTCACCGGCCTCCAGCAGTTGACGCGTCAGCTGGGTCAGGG
>NZ_JARANY010000021.1 GCF_029889885.1 Chromohalobacter sp. 296-RDG | reverse complement strand
GGGCCATCTTCGCCCAGGCCGATGGAGTCGTGGGTGTAGACGAAGATCACCTGGCGCCGCGCGATGGCGGCCATGCGCACGGCGTTGTGCATGTACTCCATGAAGGTGAGGAACGTCGCCCCGTAGGGAATGAAGCCGCCGTGCATGCTGATGCCGTTCATGATGGCGCCCATGGCGAACTCACGGACACCGTAATGCAGGTAGTTGCCCTCGGGGGACTGCGCGGAGAGTACGCTTGCTCCGTCCCAGAACGTCAGGTTCGACGGCGCGAGATCGGCGCTGCCGCCGAGTAGTTCCGGCAGCTTGGGTCCCAGACGATTGAGCACGCCCAGTGAGGCCTTGCGCGAGGCCAGCGAGTCGCAGGCTTGCTGAGCCTCTTCGGTCAAGGCGCTGCCGCCCAGGTCGCCGGGTAGCTCGCCACGCCAGCGGCGCTCGAGCTCTTCGGCGAGCTCAGGATAAGCCTCGGCGTAGTGCGCGAATTGCTGGCGCCACGTGGCCTCGGCCTGCTGGCCGGCCGTGTCGGCATTCCACCCCGCGTAGATGTCGGCGGGTACGTGAAACGGCGGATGCGGCCAGTCGAGGCGTTGGCGTGCGGCGGCAACTTCATCCTCGCCCAGGGCGGCGCCGTGGCAGGCGCCGGTGCCCTGTTTGTTGGGCGCGCCGAAGCCGATGACCGTCTTGCAGATGATCAAGGTCGGGCGCTGGTCGTGCTGTTTAGCGGCGGTGATGGCGTCTTCGATGGCAGCGGGGTCATGTCCGTCGACGTTGGCGATGACCTGCCAGCCGTAAGCCTCGAAGCGCTTGGCGGTGTCGTCGGTGAACCATCCTGCAACCTCGCCGTCGATGGAGATGCCGTTGTCATCATAGATGACGGTCAGTTTACCGAGGCCCTGAGTACCCGCCAGCGAGCAGGCTTCGTGGCTGATGCCCTCCATCAGGCAACCATCGCCGACGAAGCACCAGGTGCGATGGTCGACGATGTCATGTCCTGGACGATTGTACTGCGCGGCCAGGGTGCGTTCGGCCAGCGCCAGGCCGACGGCGTTGGCGAGCCCCTGACCCAGCGGGCCGGTGGTGGTTTCGACCCCAGGCGTATAGCCGAGTTCGGGATGCCCGGGCGTGCGCGAATGGAGCTGGCGAAACTGTTTGATGTCGTCGATGGCCAGATCGTAACCGCTGAGATGCAACAGCGAATACAAGAGCATCGAGCCATGTCCGTTGGAGAGTACGAAACGGTCGCGGTCGGGCCAGGTAGGGTTGCTGGGGTTGTGCTTGAGATGATCGTTCCACAGCACTTCAGCGATATCGGCCATGCCCATCGGCGCGCCGGGGTGGCCAGAGTTCGCGGCCTGCACGGCATCCATCGACAGGGCGCGAATGGCATTGGCCAGTGTGAATCGAGAGGGCATCGGTGTCTCCTCCATGAGCGGTGAATCAGTTAGCGAGCCGGTCGGCGATCAAGTCCTCGAGGCAGGTCTGATCGTCGGCGAAGCGCCGGATGCCCTCGGCCAGCTTGTCGATGGCCATGGGGTCTTGATTATGCTGCCAGCGGAAGGCGCTTTCTCCGAGGGGCTTGGCGGGTCGTGCCTCGGGATGCGTGAAGCGCACCTTGGCGTCGACATTGCCTTCGCGCGCCTCGAGCGTTTCCAGCAAGGCGGGGGAGATCGTCAGTCGATGACAGCCGGCGAGGGCTAGGACTTGCTCCGGCGTACGAAAGCTCGCCCCCATGACGACGGTCTCGTAACCGCCCTGGTCGGCACGCTCGCATACCTGGCGCACGAACCGCACGCCGGGGTCATCGTCGGGGCCGAACGTCTGCTCGGTTTCTTTCTGATACCAGTCGGTCACACGCCCCACGAAAGGTGAAATCAGAAACACCCCGGCATCGAAGCAAGCCTGGGCCTGGGCGTCGCTGAACAAGAGCGTCAGGTTGCACTGGATACCCTCGCGCTCGAGCACCTCGGCGGCGCGAATGCCCTCCCAGGTCGAGGCGAGCTTGATCAAGATACGCTCGCGACCGATACCCAGAGCTTCGTAACGCTCCACCAACTCATGGGCCTTGCGGATACTGGCCTGGGTATCGAACGAGAGTTTGGCGGCGACTTCGGTGGAGACGCGCCCCGGAATGAGCTGGGCGACCTCGCTGCCGATGCCCACCGAGAGTCGGTCGACGATGCGCTCCAAATGGTCGGCATCATGCGGCTTCTCGGTACGCTCCTCAGCCAGAATCCGCTCGATCAGTGGCTGATAGCCGGGCAGTTCGAATGCCTTTAGGATCAAGGATGGGTTGGTGGTGGCATCGACGGGCCGATAGCGTTCGATGGCGGCTGGGTCCCCGGTGTCGGCGACCACTTGCGATAGTGCCTTGAGTGAGTCGAGCTGTGAAACCATGGTGTGCTCCGCCGCTGTATGCGGGCGTGAAAGCCCACGACGTGTCAGGCAGCGCCGGGGGCGAGGAAATGGAGAGTAACTCAGTGAGCCGCCGCTAGTGCTCAGGCGGCGGCTTTTTCCAGGCGGTTTTCGGTGCTGTCGGCTAGCCGAATCAGTAGCAGGCAGCACGACACCGCGCCGGCGTCCAGATGACCGCGTGAGCGTTCGCCAAGGCGTGCCGCGCGCCCAATCTTGGCCTCCAGGTCGAGCGTCGAATCACGACCGTCCTGGGCGCCATTGCGTAATGCTTGCAATGCTTGGGAAAAGTCGTCTCCGCTCTCGACGGCGTCGCGGTAGCGTTCGATGGTCGGCACCAGAGTATCGAGCAGGCACTTATCGCCGACCTTGGCGTCGCTGATCTGCTCGAGCGCTTCGCGCCCGCTGGCCAGCATTTCGCCGAAATCCTTGGCATCGAGGACGTTCTTGTCCTTGGTCGACTTGGCCATGCCCATGAAGAGGCTGCCGTAAAGTGGCCCCATCGAACCGCCGATCGAGCCCATCAAGGTCGTGGCGAGCGTGCCCAGCGCCTTGGAAAGCGACAGCGATTGGCCGGCGACCGACTCCCCGCAAAGTCGAAATCCCTTGGCCATGTTGATGCCGTGATCGCCGTCGCCGATCGCACCGTCAACATCACTCAGGTATTGGCGGTTGTCGACGATGACCTCGACCAACTCCTCGAGAATGTCCCTGCCGTGAGTCGCGTCCAGAACTTGCATGGTGAGTCTCCGTAGTAGCGGTTCCGATCAGCACTGCGTGATGGCCAGCGAGCGTGCCGGGGCGTCCAGCAGCGGTTTGAGCTCGTCGTCGAGCTTCATCAGCGTGAGCGTGGCGCCCATCATCTCCAGCGAGGTGAAGTAATTGCCGATGTCCGTACGATGCACGCGGATGCCGGCGTCTTCGAGCCGTTCGGCGATGTGTGCGTAAAGGATATTGAGCTCCATCACCGGCGTGGCGCCAAGCCCCGAGATCAACACCGCCACCTCGCTGCCGGCGAAATCCTGGTCGGAGAGCACAGGATCGCACATGGCCGTGGCGATGGCCTCGGCACTGGTCAACGGCGCGACCTCGATCCCCGGCTCGCCATGGTGGCCGATGCCGAGTTCCATGTGCCCGGGCTCGATCGAAAAGTTGGGTTTGCCGTTGGCAGGGATGGTGCAGCTACTCAGTCCGACGCCGATGCTCGAGCACGCATCGACGGCCTTCTGCGCCAGGCGAATGACTTCGTCGAGACTGTCGCCCCGGGCCGCCGCCGCGCCGCCGATTTTCCACATCATCACCTCGCCGGCGACGCCGCGTCGCTTGTCGCGCTCTGATGCCGGTGCCGAGGCCACGTCGTCGCGTGCAATCACCGTCTTGACCTCGATGTCGTCCATCTCGGCCATCTGCTTGGCCATCTTCACGTTCATGTTGTCGCCCGCGTAGTTGCCGTACAGGCAAGCGACACCCTGCTCATGGGGCGCGGAGCGAAAGGCTTCGAGGAATGCATCGGCGGTAGGGGACGAGAATATCTCGCCAATGGCCACCGCATCGCACATCCCCGCGCCGATATAGCCCAGGAAGGCGGGTTCGTGGCCTGAACCGCCACCGGTGACGATACCGACCTTGTCGCTTGGGCTGTCCGGATACTTGAGAACACGCGAGTGATCGGTGGCGGCAAACAAGCTCGGCGAGGCGTGCAAGTAACCTTTGATGGCATCGTCCACGACGTTGTCGGGGTCATTGATGATGCGTTGCATGGCGTATTCCTCTTGTTCGTTGTGGCCGATTGTTCGTTGTGACCGACGATGGGGCGTGGCGATCCGCCACTTGAGTTGACGAATTATATAATGATCTTTAACTGATCAGATGTTTAGGCTTGGGGCCCAAGGCTGTCAAGGCATGGCCGGTGTCGACGTCTGAGACTTTGGTCGTGAACAAGAGCTCTGAAAGCGATGTTGAATATTAAGTAATTGAATTAAAGGGTTTTTATTTATTAATAAGGAACTCGAATAATAGGGTGGCGCAAATTAGCCGCTTACTTTTCGTGATCGAGAATTTTACAAATGTTCGGTTACTGATATTTTGAACATAGCGCGAGAGGTAACAGCATACCGATCGCAAGCGGGAGGAATCATCACGGGAGGCAACACATGTCAGACTCAAACGGCTATGCACCAGCAATGCGCATCGCACTGGGCGGCGATGAGGCCGCATTCGAGCTCAAGGCCTTGCTGATCGAGCACATTCGCGCTCTGGGGTACGCGCCCATCGATTACGGCACCTATAACGCTGAGCCGGTGCTGTACCCCGATGTAGCGGTCCGGGTGGCGCGTGCCATCGAATCGGGAGAGGTGACGCAGGGAGTGCTGGTCTGTGGGACTGGCATCGGTGTGGCGATTTCGGCCAACAAGGTGCGTGGTATTCGTGCCGCGCAGGCGCATGACACTTATTCGGCCGCCAAGGCGCGCTCGAGCAATGATGCGCAAATAGTGACGCTCGGCGCCCGTGTGGTTGGTCCGGAGTTGGCCAAGGCCGTGGTGACGACCTTCCTGGAAACCGAGTTCGGCGGTGGCGGTTCGCGCGCCAAAATCGAGCGTATCCTGGAATACGAAAAAGAGGCCTTTCGTGATTCCTCGAGCGTCTGATCGATGAGAGTGCGCTTGTTCGCTGTGGTATCTTGGTGCGCATCGCCCGAAGTGGCCAGGAAGCGGATCGTATGAGGCAGTGCCATGAGTGAACGTGTCGAGAGCGCCGAGGTCGCGCTGATGACTGAGATCGCCTCTCTCTATTATGTGGAGGGCGAAACCCAGGAGGCGATCGCCAACCGTCTGGGGATTTCCCGGGTCAAGGCGGGGCGTCTTTTAAAGCGTGCGCATGCCGAAGGCATCGTCGATGTGCGGGTTCGTCAGCATCCTGCGGTAAGCGCCGAGATCGAGCAGGCACTGATAAACCGCTTCGGTATCAAGCGCGCCTTGATTGCGCTCGACCATACCGACCCCGACGTTCAGCGTTCTGGTGTGGCCAGTCTGGTGGCCGATCATTTGTCGCGCGAGCTGCACGATGGTTCGATCGTGGCAGTGGGCATGGGGCGTAACGTGGGCTCAGTGGCCGATAACGTCTTCGAACAAGGCGAGCGCAAATGTTCGTTCGTGTGTGCCATTGGCGGCTCGTTGCGTGCCGGAGAGTACATGAATCCCGATCATATCTGTCGCCGCCTGGCGGTGAAGTATGGTGGTGATAGCGAGACGCTGTATGCGCCGGCGCTGGTGCAGAACCCGTCGCTGCGCGATTCGATGTATGAAAACCCCACCGTGCGTCAGACGTTGGACAGGGCACGGCGCGCGGATACCGCGATGATCGGTGTCGGCGATCTCAGTGAGGACAGCAACATGGTACGCATGGGCTGGTTCACGCCCCAGGAAATTGCCGAGGCGCGGCTTTCGGGAACGGTGGGTGACATGATGGGATACGATTTCATCGATATGCATGGCCGGCCGTCGGAAACACCCATGCAGGGTCGGGTCATTGGCTTGACCATCACCGACTTGGCGCGGATTCCCGACGTGGTGGCGATCGCCAGCGAAAACACTAAGGCGGCGGGAATCCTGGGAGCCCTGCGTACCGGCGTCATCGATACCTTGGCTACCAGCGTGACTAACGCCCATACCATCCTGCGTCTGGATGAAGCGACCACTTCGGCGCCAAGCTGAGGCAATATGCGACCGAGTGTCGTGCAAGGCCGTTCATATGAACACTGATGTGTTTATTTGAACGGCCTTTTTGTGCGAGCTATCTTTTCCTTCTTGCACTTTGCGGACGTTCACTTTCAGATATCTTTCTAAAAGTTGTTTATTTTCAGTAAATTACAAAGCAATCCTAAAGTATAAGACGAAAAGGTCGCCGACTTCATTGACCTGGCTATACTGAAAAGCGTTAATTCATTTGAGCAACAAAAGATCAAATGATAAATGAGCGCCAGCTCAATGGAGGCCGTCATGAACGATACGCTCACCCCATCCCCCGATATCCCCGACACGATGCGTGCCATCGTTGCCTACGCGCCGGAAGATTATCGACTGGAAAACGTCGCGGTCCCCGATATCGGTGAAAAGGAAATCCTGGTCAAGGTCGAGGCCTGTGGCATCTGTGCTGGTGATCTCAAGGCGTATGAAGGTGCGCCGAGTTTCTGGGGTGACGAGGATCAGCCTGCCTATATCAAAGCGCCGATGATCCCAGGGCACGAGTTCATCGGGAACGTCGTCAAGATGGGCCCCGGCGCGACAGGTTTTGAGGTCGGCGACCGAGTTATTTCCGAGCAGATCGTGCCCTGCTGGGACTGCCGCTTCTGTCATCGCGGCCAGTACTGGATGTGCGAGAAGCACGACGTGTATGGCTTCCAGAACAACGTCAATGGCGGTATGGCCGAGTACATGAAGTTTCCCAAGGAAGCCATCAACCACAAGCTGCCGGATGATGTGCCGGTGGAAAACATCGTGCTGACCGAGCCGTTTTCCTGCTCCATGCACGCGGTGGAACGAGCGCAAATCCAGTTGGGTGACATCGTGGTGCTCTCAGGTGCCGGCACCCTGGGGCTGGGGATGATTGGCCCGGCCAAGAAATCCGGCCCCGCCAAGCTGGTGGTGCTTGATCTGCACGGCGAGCGCCTGGAACTGGCCAAGAAATTTGGTGCCGATGTGGTGCTTAATCCGGGTGACGAAGATGTCGTCCAGATCGTCAAGGATATGACCGACGGCTATGGCTGTGACATCTACATCGAAGCGACCGGCGCGCCCAAGTCGGTGGAGCAGGGGCTGGCGATGTTGCGCAAGCTGGGTCGCTTCGTCGAGTTCAGCGTTTTCAAGGATCCGGTGACGGTCGATTGGAGCATCATCAGTGACCGCAAGGAACTCGACGTACTGGGCTCGCATCTAGGGCCTTACTGCTATCCACACGTAATCGAAGGGATCGAGAGCGGCGATTTCCCCACCGAGGGTGTGGTGACTCACAAGCTGCCACTGGCGGATTTCCACAAGGGTATCGAGCTGATGAGGCACGACAGTAGCGCACTCAAGATCATCCTCATGCCCGGTGAGTGATGTCGCGATGTCCTGCGTAACGGCCACAACCGTCATCCGGCGCGGGACTTGATTACCACTCATCAGCGACGCCAGGGGGCGCTTCATCATGACTTCACATACGGCTGCCATGCCTCAGAGACAATGGAAAAAAAGGCGCGGTAAGGCGGTAATGATCGGTGTTGCGGTCGTCCTGCTTGCCGCCATGGCCTGGGATACGACGGTGATGCCGATCGGAGCGGAAGAGGAGCAGGAAGGCGCAAAAATGGCACGCTTCGCCGAAGAAGAATTTCCCAAGATTCGCGAGGATGTCGATAGCAGAGCCGTCGGTATCGGTAAGCTGTCTAGTGCGATTGCCGAAGATCAAAGTGCGGCGGGTGAAAAATACGGTGTATCAGGCGGGGTCGGTCCTATCATGCCCGTTACCTTTACCGGCGTGGTGGGTGAAAGCACATCCGGGACATATGAAGTCAAGGCCGACGGGGCGCCCGATGATCTGGTGGTGAGGGTTCAGACCGGGCCGGCCATCAATGGTACCGACCTGCGGGATGCCACGGGGGAGATCGAGTTCGGTCAATTCAAGAATCAGATCGAATATCAGAATGCGGGCGCCGCTTTGAACGATGCCATGAAGGCTCAGGTGCTATCGGATATCGATACACAAGACCTGGAAGGCAAGACCGTGACAGTGACGGGCGTATTCCAGTTGATCAATCCGAATAACTGGCTCGTGACACCGGTCGACTTTAGCGTGCAATGAGCCGGAGGCTTGATGCGATGAGCGAATATGTAACCAATCAAGAAGAGGCGCTGGGCAAAGTAATCCTGTCGGCGCGCAATATCGCCAAGTCTTTCGGTAATGTTCATGCCCTGAAGGCCGTCAATTTCGATGTCCACTATGGGCAAGTGACGACGCTTTTCGGCGAGAATGGCGCGGGAAAATCGACGCTGATGAAGATTCTCTCGGGCGTCATGCAACCTTCCTCGGGAGAAATCGTCCTCGAAGGCGAGCCGGTTCGTTTCTCCTCGACCACGGAGGCACAGCGCCAGGGGATATCGATTATCCATCAGGAGCTCAGCCTTGCGCCCAATTTGAACGTTCGCGATAACGTCTTCATGGGCCGTGAAATCGTCGGCAAGGGCGGCGTCGATTACACGGAGGAATCGCGCCAGACGCGTCAACTCATGGAAGAGTTGAATGAACCCATCGATCCACTCACGCCTGTGGAAGATCTGCGCCTCGGGCAGCAGCAGATCGTCGAGATCGCCCGTGCGTTATCCATCAATTCACGCATCCTGATCATGGATGAGCCGACCTCGGCCTTGAGCGCTTCGGAAGTCGAAGTGCTGTTTCGCGTGATTCGTGACCTGAAAAGCCGCGGCGTCTCGCTCGTTTATATCTCCCACCATCTCGAGGAAGCCCTGACCATTACCGACCATGCTGTGGTATTGCGCGACGGTCGAATGACGGCCTATGCCGCTCGTGCGGAGATCGATCTCGAATGGATCGTACGCAACATGGTGGGTGAAAACTTCGATCTCGGTTCCCCGCCGGATGGATACGCGATGGGGGACGCCGTGCTGTCGATCGAAGGCGTCACCGTCCCGGATGCGTCGGTACCCGGGCGCGCCGTGGTCGATGACGTGTCATTGAGCGTGCGTGCTGGCGAGATCGTCTGCATCTATGGGTTGATGGGGGCGGGTCGCACCGAATTGCTCGAAAGCGTGGCGGGGCGCGGCGACATGGCCGCGGGCCGGGTCTTGCTGCATGGCGAGAATATCTCGCGGCTGAGTATCGCGGAGCGTATCGAACAAGGCCTGGTGCTGGTGCCGGAAGATCGTCAGCGTGATGGTCTGGTGCAGACGATGTCGGTGGGCGAAAACCTCTCGCTTGCCAGTATCGGTGCTTTCACCAAGGGGCTTCTGACATCGCGTGGGCGTGAGCATCACGTGGTGCGGGACTCTATCAGCAATGTGCATATCAAGACCGACGGTGCTGCCGCCTCCATCGGCTCGTTATCCGGCGGCAATCAGCAGAAGGTCGTGATCGGCAAGATGATGGCCACTCACCCCAGAGTCGTGCTGCTTGACGAACCCAGTCGGGGAATCGATATCGGTGCCAAGGCCGAGGTCTTCAGGCTGCTCAGCGAGGGCGCAGCGCAACAGGGCTTGGCCGTGGTGTTCTCGACGTCGGAAGTCGGCGAATGCCTGAGTATTGCCCATCGTATCGTCGTCATGAGTCGTGGCCGAATGGCGGCCGAATTCGGTGTCGATGCCACCAAAGAAGAGATTATGGCTGCCTCGGGCGAGGCCGTGGTCGCTTGATCCACTTATAGCGGAGATAATTACAATGTCTGATGTCAGCCAAGATAATGGCAATGGACGAGGCAAACTATTCGGCGGCGATTTCGATATAAAGCGTGCTCTTCTGGAGGGACGTGCGTTCTTCGCCTTGATCGCGATTATCGTCATTTTCTCGATTCTTTCCCCGGTCTATTTCTCGACCAGCAATTTCCTGACCATGTCGTCTCATGTCGCCATCTTTGGGCTGTTATCGCTGGGTATGTTGTTGGTCATTCTGACGGGTGGCATCGATCTTTCCGTGGGCTCGACACTGGGTCTGGCAGGCGTCTTTGCAGGCTTTCTGATGCAGGGTGTGTCTTTCGAAATACTGGGTGTCGTGTTCTATCCCCCCGTGTGGGTCGTGGTCATTCTGACATGTGGGCTGGGCGCACTGGTCGGTGCCATCAATGGCGTGCTGATTGCGTATTTCAAGGTGCCTGCCTTCGTGGCGACCTTGGGTCTATTGTACGTGGCAAGGGGCGTTGCCCTGCTGATGACCGACGGCCTGACCTATAACAATCTGGGCGGTAGTCCGGAACTGGGCAATACCGGTTTCGATTGGCTGGGCTTCAACCGTCTTCTCGGCGTGCCGGTCGGGGTGTGGGTGCTCGCGGCCGTCGCGATTCTATGCGTCCTGGCGTTGAGCCGTACACCCTTCGGACGGTGGGTGTATTCCACAGGCGGTAACGCCCGTGCCGCAGAACTATCGGGAGTACCGGTCAAACGCGTGCAGGTGTTGGTGTATGTGCTATCGGGCATCTGCGCGGCCATTGCTGGACTGGTGCTGTCCTCGCAATTGACCTCGGCAGGGCCGACCGCCGGGACGACCTATGAATTGACCGCGATCGCCGGTGTCGTCATCGGCGGTGCGGCACTCTCCGGTGGCCGCGGCAATGTGCGCGGTACTTTGCTGGGGGCCTTCGTGATCGGGTTTCTCTCCGATGGTCTGGTCATCATAGGGGTTTCTTCCTACTGGCAGACCGTATTCACAGGGGCCGTCATCATTCTTGCGGTCTTGCTCAACAGCATTCAATACAGCGGTCGGAAGACGCAGCAAGCCTCTTCCGATGGCAAGACGACTTCACCGCAATCGGAGAGCGCCACTGAGCGTTCGCCGGTCTCGGGAAGTACTGCCGGTAACGCCGGTACACAATCATAAGAGTAAAGGTGGTCGATTATGTTCATGAAAGGAAAACGCCTGCTGATAGCTGCACTGGCCGTGAGCACGCCGCTCTTCGTGGGTGGGGTCGCGGCCCAGGACGAAGGACGTATCTCCATTATCGTCAACGACACCTCCAACCCCTACTGGTTCACGGAAGGCAAGATCGCCGAGGAAACCGCGGAAGAGCTTGGCTATCGCGCCGAGGTGAGTTCTCACAAGGGGGACACCAACAAGGAAAGCAACCAGATCGATACGGCCATCACTAATCAGGTCGATGCCATCATTCTCGACCCAGCCAATGCTGACGGCTCCATTGGGGCGGTGCGCAAGGCCGTCGAAGCTGATATCCCGGTGTTTATCATCAATGCCGAAATCAACGAGCAGGGGCTGGCTCAGGCACAGCTCGTCTCGAACAACGCCCAGGGTGCGGCGCTGGGTGCACAGCAGTGGATCAAGGCAGTGGGCGATTCGGCACGCTACGTGGAGCTCAAGGGCGCGCCTTCGGATAATAACGCCGCGACCCGTTCCAACGGCTACGAAACCGTACTCAGCCAATATCCCGGCCTCGAGCAGGTCGGCGTCGATGTCGCCAACTGGGATAGAACTGAAGGGTTCAACAAGACGCAGAGCATGTTACAGGCCAACCCCGACATCGATGGCGTGATCAGCGGTAACGACGAGATGGCGCTGGGCGCTATCTCGGCCCTGAAGGAAGCCGGCAAGCTCGATGACGTGGTCGTGGGAGGCTTTGATGGCTCGCCCGACGCGGTCGAGGCGGTCAAAGCTGGAGAGATGGAATATACCGTGCTGCAACCGGTGGCCATCTTCTCGGAAACGGCGGTGCGCATGGCGGATAAATACATCAAGAACGGTGAAACCGGCATGGATAGCGAGAAGAGGCTCTTCGACTGCCTTCTCATCACCTCGGACAATGTCGATCAATACACCGACCCGTTCGTGCTTAAGCAGTAATCCTTCCCTGAAGCGCTTGAGAGCGCCTGCGGCGCTCTCAAGTCTCCCCCGGTCTCGATAGGGCTTACGAGATCTGCGGCTTCAACTCGCCACTCGCGTAACGCTCGAACATGCGTTCGAGGTTGAGCGGGGCGATCTTGCTGGCCTGGCCGGCGGTGCCGAAGGCTTCGAAGCGCTGGATGCACACATCGCGCATGGCGGTGACGCTTGCCTTGAGGAACTTGCGCGGATCGAACTCGCTGGGGTTTTCAGCCAAAAAGCGACGCACCGCACCGGTAGACGCCAAGCGCAGGTCGGTGTCGATGTTGACCTTGCGCACGCCGTGCTTGATGCCTTCGACGATTTCCTCGACCGGCACGCCATAAGTCTCGGGAATCTCGCCCCCGCTAGCGTTGATGGTCTCCAACCATTCCTGCGGCACTGAACTGGAGCCGTGCATCACCAGGTGGGTGTCGGGGATGCGTGCGTGAATTTCCTTGATGCGCTGAATGGAGAGGATGTCGCCGGTCGGCGGCCGCGTGAACTTGTAGGCGCCGTGGCTGGTGCCAATGGCGATGGCCAGGGCGTCGGCCTGGGTGGCGGCGACGAACTGTGCGGCCTCTTCCGGGTCGGTCAGCAGTTGACTGTGATCCAGCGTTCCCTCGGCGCCGACGCCGTCTTCCTCACCGGCCTGGCCGGTTTCCAGCGAGCCCAGGCAGCCCAGCTCGCCTTCCACCGAGACGCCACAGGCGTGCGCCATGGCCACCGCGCGACGGGTGACGTCGACGTTATAGGCGTAGTCGGCGGGCGTCTTGCCGTCTTCCTTGAGCGAGCCGTCCATCATTACCGACGAGAAGCCGAGCTGGATGGAGCGTTGACAGACATCGGGACTGGTGCCGTGATCCTGGTGCATGACCACTGGAATATGCGGGAACTCTTCCACCGCGGCCAGGATCAGGTGGCGCAGGAAGGACGCACCGGCGTATTTGCGCGCGCCTGCGGAGGCTTGCACGATAACCGGTGAGTCGGTGCGGTCGGCGGCCTCCATGATGGCGCGCATCTGTTCCAGGTTGTTGACGTTGAACGCGGGAACGCCATAGGCGTGTTCGGCGGCGTGGTCGAGCAGTTGACGCAGGCTGATCAGAGCCATGGGGAGTGTGATTCCTCTAGAAGTACAAGGCGGCCCGCAGGCCGCCGATCGTGACGTAGTGGCTTGAGTAGTCGTTTTAAGTAGTGGTTTGAGTGGTGGCTTAAGCAGTGGCTTGAGCCAGGTTATCGGGAGGCGGCTTCGAGCGCCGCTACGGCGGGCAGTTGCTTGCCTTCCACATATTCGAGGAAGGCGCCGCCGCCGGTGGAAATGTAGGAGACATCATCGGCGACGCCGTACTTGTCGATGGCTGCCAGGGTGTCGCCGCCACCGGCGATGGAAAACGCCGTACTGGCCGCGATGGCGCGCGAGAGCGTCTCGGTGCCCTTGCCGAACTGGTCGATCTCGAACACGCCGACGGGGCCGTTCCACAGGATAGTGCCGGCGTTTTCGAGCAGCGCGGCGAAGCGCTTGGCGGTATCCGGGCCGATGTCGAGAATCATGTCGTCGTCGTTGAGCTGGTCGACCGGCTTGACGGTGGCTTCGGCCTGCTCGGAGAACTCGGTGGCGACCACCACGTCGGACGGCAGTGGAATGTTGACCTTGGCCATCAGCGCCTTGGCTTGATCGACCAGGTCGGCCTCATGCAGCGACTTGGCGACGTTGTAGCCCGCCGCGGCGATGAAGGTGTTGGCAATACCGCCGCCGACGATCAGTTGATCGCACTTCTCGGACAACGCGGTGAGTACCTCGAGCTTGGTGGATACCTTGGAGCCGCCGACGATGGCCAGCATCGGGCGTGCCGGCGTGGCCAGTGCCTTTTCCAGTGCGTCGAGCTCGCCCGCCAGCAAGGGACCCGCACAGGCGGTGGATGCGTATCGCGCCACGCCGTGGGTCGAGGCCTGGGCACGATGGGCGGTGCCGAAAGCGTCCATCACGTAGACGTCACAGAGCGCGGCGTAGGTCTTGGCCAGTACCTCGTCGTCCTTCTTCTCGCCGGTGTTGTAACGCACGTTCTCGAGCAGCACGACCTCGCCATCGGCGATATCGACGCTGCCGTCGAGATAGTCCTTTTCCAGGCGTACCTCGCGGCCTAGCAGCTTGCCGAGATGCGTCGCCACCGGGGCGAGCGAGAACTCATCGTCGAGCTCGCCTTCGGTGGGGCGGCCTAGATGGCTCATCAGCATCACCCGAGCGCCGGCGTCGAGTGCGGCCTGAATGGTCGGCAGGCAGGCGCGCAGGCGCGCATCGCTGGTGACCTGGTCGCCCTTGATGGGCACGTTGAGATCTTCACGAATCAGTACACGTTTTCCGGCGAGATCCAGATCGGTCATCTTGCGCACATTCATGGGCGTGTTCCTCACTTGGGTGAAGGGATGTCAGACGAAAACGACGCTGTCGAGGGTGTGGCGTGTGTCGATGTGGCGGGCGTTGCCTGAGAGGCGAGCGCCAGCCAATGTGTCGCCACGTCGAGCATGCGGTTGGCGAAGCCCCACTCGTTGTCGAACCAGCACAGCATCTTGATCAGATGGCTGCCGGCCACGCGGGTCTGGGTGGCGTCCACGATACCCGAGCGCGGATCGTGGTTGAAGTCGACCGAGGTCACCGGTTCCTGGGTATAGCCGAGCAAGCCGTGGAGGCGCGCGTGGCTGGCGGTCTGTAACAGCGCATTGACCTGCTCGGCGGTGGTGGTCTCGCGCACTGACAGCGCCATGTCCATGGCCGAGACGTTGATGGTCGGCACACGCACGTGCAGGCACTCGAAGCGCCCAGCAAGATGCGGCATGAGGCGCTCGATGCCGCGTGCCAGGCCCGTGTCCACGGGGATGATCGAATGCATGGCCGAGCGCGTCAGGCGCAGGTCGGTCTTGTGGTAGGCATCGATCACCGGTTGGTCGTTCATCGCCGAATGAATGGTAGTGGTCACGCCGTGCTCCAGCCCCAGCGCCTCGTCGAGCACGGTCAACAGCGGTACCAGGCAGTTGGTGGTGCAGGACGCGGCGGAGACGATGGTCATCTCAGGGCGTAGCTCGGCGTCGTTGATGCCATGCACGATGGTGGCGTCGACATCGGCCTCGGCGGGCTGCGAGAACAGTAGCCGCTGGGCGCCGGCGGCGATATGCCGTTCGGCGGTGGTGCGGTCCTTGAAGCTGCCCGAGCATTCGAGCACCAGGTCGATGTCAAGCTCGGCCCAGGGGAGATGCGACGGGTCGGACTCGGACAGCACGCGGATGGCATGGTCGTCGATGACCAGCGCACCGTCGCGGGCTTCCACCTGGCCGGGAAAGCGCCCATGGGTGGTATCGTAGCGCGTCAGGTAGGCGATGGTATCGAGATCGGACATCTCGTTGATGGCGACGACGACCAGGTCAGTCGCATGGCGCTCGGTGAGGGCTCGCAGGACACATTGGCCGATACGGCCGTAACCATTGATGGCGATGCGATAGGACATGGACAGACGCTCGTGAGCCCCGCTTCGACAGTGAAGTGCCGATGTTAGCGCAGTTACGCCTCGCTTGCCCAAGGCTGCGTGACGTTGGCATGACATGACACGATTCAGCTTGGGCATTCATGTCACCGCAGGCTAGCGCTAACCCATGATATGCCACATCAACGGCAGCCATAGCGCCGTGAATACGCCGGTCAAACTCATGCCAAGCGAGGCGAAGGCGCCGGCGGTGGGGCCGATGTCGAAGGCACGCACGGTGCCGATGGCGTGGCCGTTGACGCCCAGCGCAAAACCGATGACGCGCTGGTCGTGGATGTTTCCCAAGCGCGCCAGCAGCGTAATGCTGAGCGTGGCCATCACGCCGGTAATCAGCAGGGCACCCATCAACAGCGAGACCGAGCCCTGTAGCTCCTCGACGATGCCCATGGCGATGGGGGCGGTCACCGACTTTGGCGCTAGCGAGGCCAGCACCGTCGGCGGGGCATCCAACAACCAGGCGATGCTTACAGCATATCCCGCGGCCAGGATCGCCGCAGGGGGTAAGGTCAGCACGATGGGCTTCCACAGTGTTCGAACATGATGCAACTGCTGGTAGAGCGGTACGCCGAGCGCTACGGTGGCGGGGCCAAGTAGCCAGGTCAGCCAGCCGACACCACGGCGGTACTCGGTGTAGTCGAGCGGTAAAAGCGCCAGCAAACCGGCCAGCAGGCAGGCGGCGAGCAGAATGGGTGGGCACCAGGCGGGCGAGCGCAGCCAGCCAAAAAGTCGCAGGCCGGCGAAATAGGCCGCCAGGGTGAGCACGATGGCGGTTTCAGGACGTTGCGGCAGCATGTTGGCCAGGCTTTCCAGGCGAAGTAAAAACTCACTCATGCGGTCGCTCTCCGGACATTGAGACCAGACGCTGCATCAGCCACAGCGTAGTTAACGAGCTGAGCAGTGTGCCCAGGACCAGAGCGATGAAGATGGTCAGCCATTGGCCGCTGAATTCGTCGGCTTGGAAGAAGATGCCGACGACGCCTGGCATGATGAGCAGTGCCAGCATGCCGATCAACGGTTGGCTGGCGGCGTCGAGGTCGTGGCTCAAGCGGCGGCGCAGCAGAAGCCAGAGGGTGAGCAATAACATACCGGCCACCCCGCTGGAGAGCGGGAGTGCGAACAGCTCGACGATGATGTCGCCGAGCATCAAAAACGCCGTCAGGATCAGAAAACCCCGTAGGATGGACAGCATGCGGATAGCCCTTGCATGAATGTGCCGGAGATTGACGCGCATCATACCAGAGTACGCGGCGAATGCCGGGGGCGACATTGACGCTTACGTGGCGAGCGTGAATTGCTATGCTCTACGAGCATGTGCCAGCCTGATGATCGACGTCGGCTGCCGTGCCGTGCGTATAGCCAGGCTTGGATGACAGGGAGGAAACGACATGACCGATATCGCAAGGCTCTTGGGGGCTGAGGCGGAAACACTGCTGGAGCATCAATGCCAGACGTTTCGCAAGGAAGATTTATACCTGCCGGGGCCGGATTTCATCGATCGGGTGATGTCGGAAAACGACCGTAGCCCGCACGTACTGCGCAACATGCAGACGCTTTTCAATCATGGCCGCTTGGCCGGTACCGGCTATCTGAGTTTCCTGCCGGTGGATCAGGGGATCGAGCACTCTGCCGGGGCGTCGTTCGCGCCTAATCCGCTTTACTTCGATCCCAAGAACATCGTCGAGTTGGCCATCGAGGGCGGCTGCAATGGCGTAGCCTCGACGCTGGGCGTTCTATCCTCGGTGGCGCGCCGTTATGCGCACAAGATCCCCTTCATGCTTAAGCTCAACCACAACGAGACGCTGACCTATCCGGCGATCTATGACCAGACGCTGTTCGCGCAGGTCGAGCAGGCGCACGACATGGGCTGCGTGGCGGTGGGTGCCACCATCTACTTCGGCTCGCCCGAGAGTCGTCGACAGATTCAGGAAATCAGCGAGGCCTTCGAGCGCGCCCATGAACTGGGCATGGTGACCGTGCTGTGGTCCTATCTGCGCAATCCGGCGTTCAAGCACGAGGGCACGGACTATCACGTCTCCTCGGACTTGACCGGCCAGGCGATCCACATGGCGGCGACGCTCAAGGCGGATATCGTCAAGCAGAAGCTACCGGAGAATAATGGTGGCTATCGTGCCGTCGGTTTCGGGCATACTCACGACAAGGTCTACGACGAGCTGACCAGCGACAATCCCGTGGATCTGGCGCGCTACCAGGTGGCGAACTGCTTCATGGGGCGTGCCGGGCTGATCAATTCCGGCGGTGGCTCCAAAGGCCACTCCGACCTGGGTGAAGCCGTGCGCACGGCGGTGATCAACAAACGCGCTGGCGGCATGGGGCTGATTTCCGGACGCAAGGCGTTCCAGAAGCCGATGAACGAAGGCGTTGAACTGCTCAACGCCCTTCAGGACGTCTACCTCTCCTCCGAGGTAACTCTTGCCTGACGCGCGGCCTAACGACACTGAATAACGACTCGGTCTTGCCGGGTCGTCTTGCCGACTTTTCGTCCATAGCCTAAGGTCGCGACCCATTGTCACGCTTATGACGCGTGAGCGTCGTGCCCACTATGATGGTGGCGTGCCCAGTCCGGGCATGCGCATTTGACGCGGAGGGCGCATGCCGCAATCTGCCGGAGGTGTCGCTATCAAAGATGTGGTGATCGTCGGTGCGGGGCCGGTCGGGCTGTGCCTGGCATTGGAGCTGGCGGCGCTGGATTTGTCGGTGACGTTGATCGATGCCGCGCCGTACACGGCGCTGGCCTCGCCCGGCGACGATGGGCGTGAGATTGCCCTGACGCACGCCTCGCGCGAGCAACTGGCGGCGGTGGGTATCGATATTCCTGCAGATCGGATGGCACCGCTTCGCGAGGCACGTCTCTATAACGGCGCCAATCCGCGGGGCATGACCCTGGCCAGTGCGCGAGGCGAGGGCCAGGACAGCATCGGCCAGCTCGTCGCCAATCATGTCATCAGGCGCGCCGCGTTCGAAGCGGTGCAGGGCGTCGAGCATATCGAGCTCGTCACCGGACGCCGGGTGAGCGCATTGGGCACCGGCGCTGGCTGGCGTAGCGTGCTGCTCGACGACCAGTCGCACATTCCTGCACGTCTGGTGGTGGCTGCCGATGGTCGTTTGTCGGCGACGCGCCGCCTGGCGGGGCTCTCCGCACAGATTCATGACACCGGCCAGCGTCTGCTGGTGCGCCGTATGGCGCATGCTCGGCCACATCGGGAGGTGACCTGGTCATGGTTCACCGGTGAGCGTGGCTTGGCATTGCTGCCGCTGGCGGGCGATACTGCGTCGCTGGTGATGACGCTCCCGCCGCACGATGCCGAGCGGCTCAAGGCGTTGTCGTCGGAAGCATTCGCGGCGGAGGCGACGCGTCTTTATCAGCGCAGTGTGGGCGAGATGCACTGCCATGACGCCTTGCACGATTATCCGCTCACGGTCAGTCGTGCCGAGCATCTGGTCGCCGATCGCGTGGCGTTGGTGGGCGATGCGGCGGTGGGGCTGCACCCGGTCACGGCGCATGGCTTCAACGTTGGCCTGGCCAGTGTGCGCCGGCTGGTCGATGCGCTGACGCCTCACGGTCAGACGGTGGAGGATGTCGGGACGCCGACGCGGCTAGCGGTTTATGCGCGGTACCATCAGCGTGCGATCCTACCGCTGTGGCATGCTTCGCGAGCCTTGGTGACGTTGTACGGCGATACGCGGCCACCGTCACGCCTCATGCGTCACTTGGTACTGGGGGCCGCGCGCCAAGCCGTGCCGCTTCAGTGGCTACTCGAAGACTATTTGGCCAGGCCGTCGTCGCGTCGCTGAGACGGTTCTTTCCCCGCCATAGACGGGCTTTGCTCACCTGACTCGCACTAGCGAATTTGTATGGCTCCGTCAATATCTATGCGTATCCCTGAGTTTGTACTACCATATATGGTGTATTGAGACGCGGTGCCTGAGAAAGCGGCGCGTCATCCCCAAACAATCTTTATACCTTCTATTTCTTCTTTGCGAAAACAAAGGACTATCATTCTCATGGGCATCAAGATTTACAGCAAGCCGGATTGCATGCAGTGCCACGCCACCTATCGCGCCCTCGATAAGCAGGGGCTCGACTACACGGTGGTGGATATCAGCAAGGATCCCGAGGCAGTACGAACCGTCGAATCGCTGGGCTATCGCCAGTTGCCGGTGGTCGTGGCGGCGGAATCGCAGCATTGGTCAGGTTTTCGTCCCGAGCTGATTCGCCAACTCGCCTGAGAGGAGGGGGCAGAATGCGCGATGTAGTGTACTTTTCCACGCAATCGGGCAACACGCGGCGCTTCGTCGAAAAGCTCGACGTGCCGGCGCAGGCTATCCCGCGTAGCCGTAACGATGTCCTGCTGCGCGTGGAGCGTCCCTATATCCTGATCTTGCCGACATACGGCGATGGCGATCCACGCACGGCAGTACCGGGACCGGTGATCCGGTTCTTGAACGACCCCCACAACCGGGCCCTGATCGAAGGCGTGGTGGCCGCTGGCAATACCAACTTCGGTGCCGCCTTCGGCCTAGCCGGTCGCGTGGTCGCGCACAAGTGCCAGGTGCCGTTGCTGCACCGCTTCGAATTGATGGGAATGCCCGAGGATGTCGCCAAGGTGAATAGTTGCCTGGCGGCGGAGATGACAGATGCTGGATGATACCGTGGAAACTACCGAGAATACGTCCTCCGTCGAGCTGAGCCGTGCGACGCAGACGCTGGATTATCACGCCCTCAACGCGATGCTCAACCTCTACGATAACGAGGGGCGTCTGCAACTGCAGGCGGACCGCGAAGCGTCGCGTCAGTACTTCCTGCAGCACGTCAACCAGAACACGGTTTTCTTCCATTCGCTGGAAGAAAAACTCGAGTATCTGGTGACGAAGGGCTATTACGAGAAGGAGGTGCTTGATCAGTACGACTTCGCCTTCATCAAGTCGCTTTTCGAGCGCGCCTATGCCGTGAAGTTCCGCTTTCAAAGCTTTCTCGGCGCGTTCAAGTATTACACCAGTTATACGCTCAAGACGTTCGACGGGCGACGCTACCTGGAGCGCTTCGAGGACCGTGTGTGCATGGTCGCGCTGACCTTGGCGCAGGGTGACGAGACGGTGGCTCGGCAGCTGATGGATGAAATCATCCACGGACGCTTTCAGCCGGCCACACCGACGTTTCTCAATTGCGGCAAGAAGCAGCGCGGCGAGCTGGTCTCGTGCTTCCTGCTGCGCATCGAGGACAACATGGAGTCCATTGGGCGCTCCATCAATTCGGCGCTGCAGCTTTCCAAGCGTGGCGGCGGTGTGGCGTTTCTGCTCAGTAACATCCGCGAGGCGGGTGCACCGATCAAGCATATCGAGAACCAGTCCTCGGGCATCATTCCGATCATGAAAATGCTCGAAGATGCGTTCTCCTACGCTAACCAGCTGGGCGCGCGCCAGGGCGCCGGCGCGGTGTATCTCAACGCGCATCACCCGGATATCCTGCGTTTCCTCGACACCAAGCGCGAAAACGCCGACGAGAAGATTCGCATCAAGACGCTGTCGCTGGGCGTAGTGATTCCCGACATCACCTTCGATCTGGCCAGGCGCAACGAGCAGATGTATCTGTTCTCGCCCTACGATGTCGAGAACGTCTACGGCAAGCCGTTCGGCGACATTAGCGTCACCGAGAAATACGACGAGATGGTCGACGATGCGCGTATTCACAAGACCAAGATCAACGCGCGCGAGCTGTTCCAGACGTTGGCGGAGGTCCAGTTCGAGTCGGGCTATCCGTATGTAATGTTCGAGGACACGGTGAATCGCGCCAACCCGATCGCCGGTCGCATCAACATGAGCAACCTGTGCTCGGAGATCCTGCAGGTCAACACGCCGTCCGATTACGATGCGGATCTGGGCTATGAGCGTATCGGCGAGGATATTTCCTGCAATCTTGGCTCGCTGAACATCGCCAGGACCATGGACTCTTCGGATTTCGGGGCCACGGTCGAAACCGCGATTCGCGGGCTGACGGCGGTGTCCGAGATGAGCGATATCCGCTCGGTGCCGTCGATTGCCGAGGCCAACAAGCATTCGCATGCCATCGGTCTGGGACAGATGAACCTGCACGGTTATCTAGCCCGCGAGCATATTCATTACGGCAGTGAAGAAGGCCTGGACTTCACTAACCTCTACTTCTACACCGTGACCTATCACGCGCTGCGCGCTTCCAACCAGCTGGCCATTGAGCGGGGCGTGGCCTTCGCCGGTTTCGCGGACTCGGACTATGCCAGCGGTGTGTACTTCGACAAGTACACAGAGCAGGCGTGGGGCCCGCGTACCGCGCGCGTCCGCGAGCTGTTCGACAAGGCCGGTATCCATGTGCCGACCCAGGACGACTGGCGCGAACTCAAGGCGTCGGTCATGGCTAATGGGCTCTTCAACCGCAACCTCCAGGCGGTGCCGCCGACCGGTTCGATTTCCTATATCAACCATTCGACGTCGAGCATTCACCCGGTGGTGTCGAAGATCGAGATCCGCAAGGAAGGCAAACTGGGACGCGTCTATTACCCGGCGCCGTATCTCAACGACGACAACCAGGAATACTACCAGGACGCCTACGAGATCGGTCCCGAGAAGATCATCGACACCTATGCCGAGGCCACGCAGCACGTCGATCAGGGCCTGTCGCTGACGTTGTTCTTCCGCGATACCGCGACCACGCGCGATATCAATCGGGCGCAGATCTACGCCTGGCGTCAGGGCATCAAGACGCTTTATTACGTGCGTCTGCGTCAGGCCGCGCTGGAAGGCACGGAAGTCGAGGGTTGCGTGTCCTGCACCCTGTAAGCTGTCGCCTACGCGACCACTCCATCGAGATTACCGGTGCGTTGGTGACAGTGCCCGCGCACCGCCGGAACTGAGAGAACCGTCATGACCGCTACCGCCGCACCGCGTCATCTGACGCGTGTCGATGCCATCAACTGGAACCGCCTCCAGGACGACAAGGACCTCGAGGTCTGGAACCGGCTGACCGCCAACTTCTGGCTGCCCGAGAAGGTGCCGTTGTCCAACGACGTAAGCGCGTGGAACTCACTGACCGAGCAGGAACAGACGCTGACCATTCGCGTCTTTACCGGGCTCACGCTGCTCGACACCATTCAGGGCACCATCGGCGCGCCGGTGCTGATCGAGGACTCCGTGACGCCCCATGAGGAGGCGGTGTTCACCAACATCAGCTTCATGGAGTCGGTACATGCGCGCTCCTACAGCTCGATCTTCTCGACGCTATGCGCGACGCGTGATGTCGACGATGCCTACCGCTGGAGTGAAGAGAATCCGCATCTACAGAACAAGGCTGAGTTGATTCTCAACCGTTACCGTATGGACGATCCTCTGATGCGCAAGGTCGCCAGCGTCTTCCTCGAGTCGTTCTTGTTCTACTCCGGTTTCTATCTGCCGATGTACTGGGCCAGCCGCGGCAAGCTGACCAACACTGCCGACCTGATTCGTCTGATCATTCGCGACGAAGCGGTCCACGGCTACTACATCGGTTACAAGTTCCAGCAGGCGCTGGCCAAGGAGAGCGCCGAGCGCCAGCAAGAGATCAAGGACGCCACCTTCGATCTGCTGCTTGAGCTCTACGACAACGAGGTGCAGTACACCGAATCGCTCTACGACGACGTGGGACTCACCGAAGAGGTCAAGGCGTTCTTGCATTACAACGCCAACAAGGCGTTGATGAACCTGGGCTACGAGCCGCTGTTCCCCGGCGCCACCGAGTCGGTCAATCCCGCGATCCTGGCGGCGCTCTCACCAGGGGCCGAGGAGAACCACGACTTCTTCTCCGGCTCCGGCTCTTCCTACGTCATCGGGCGTTCGGAGCGTACCGAGGATGAAGACTGGGCGTTCTGAGTCGGTCTCATTACGTCCTGATCAGCGTCCTCCGTCGCTTTGATTGTTCAGCCTCTCCTGGGTGCCCGACATCGGCTCGTGTCGTGGCGCCCGGGGGCGCATATCCTCCGCTTTCTCCTCTCGTAAATCTTGTCAAAGTTGCGGTCGGCGACCACGCTGGATAGCGTTCCGGAAGGCGGCACGCTGCCGCTGACAGGCAAAGGAGAGCAGCATGGAAAGCATCACGATACCGGGGACCGACCTCACGCCGTCACGCGTGGGGCTCGGCACTTGGGCAATCGGTGGTTGGAAATGGGGCGGCGCCGACGACGCCAATGCGGTGCGTACCATTCATGCCGCGCTGGATCGCGGCATTACGCTGATCGATACAGCGCCGGCCTACGGGTTTGGGCATTCCGAGGAGGTCGTCGGTCGGGCGCTGGCCGAGTACGGGCAGCGCGACAAGGTGGTGCTCGCCACCAAGACGGCGCTGGAGTGGCAGGAAGGCAGTGACGGCGTGGTGCGCAATGCCTCCGCAGCACGCATCGAGAAGGAAGTGGAAGACTCGCTGCGGCGCCTGCGCACCGAGGCGATCGATCTGTACCAGGTTCATTGGCCGGATCCACGGGTACCGATGGAGGAAACCGCCGACGCCATGCAGCGTCTATACCGTGCCGGCAAGATTCGCGCCATCGGTGTCAGCAACTTCAGTCCCGAGCAGTTCGATGCCTTTCGTCAGGTGGCGCCGTTGCACAGTGTGCAGCCACCGCTCAATCTGTTCGAGCGCGATGCCGAGCGCGACATCATTCCCTATTCGCAGCGCGAAGGGTTGGTCTTTCTGGCCTATGGCGCGCTGTGTCGCGGCTTGCTGACGGGCAAGATGCACGCCGATTCGGCCTTCACCGGCGACGATCTGCGCCAATCCGACCCCAAGTTCCAATCGCCTCGCTTCGCGCAGTATCTCGCGGCAGTCGAGGCGTTGACGCAACTCGCTCGTGAGCACCACGACAAGCCAGTATTGGCCTTGGCGGTGCGCTGGGTGCTCGATTCCCATCCCAATGCCATTGCCCTTTGGGGTGCAAGGCGCCCGGATCAGGTGACACCGCTGGATGCGCTTGGCAACTGGTCGCTGACATCCAGCGACCTGCGCGACATCGACGCCATCATCGACGAGCATGTCACGGACCCCGTAGGCCCCGAGTTCATGGCACCTCCCGCACGGGAGGAGTGATAGTCGCTCCGGCGGCCGTCCAGCGGGCGGCTGTCATTTCGTCATCAATCAGGAGAGCCAACATGGAATATCGTCATCTCGGCCATTCTGGCCTGCGCGTCTCGCCACTGACGTTAGGCACCATGACCTTCGGCGGTGTCGGCAAGATGGCCAGCGTCGGCGACACCGGGCTGAGCGACGCCCAGCGCCAGATCGATATGGCCATCGAGCGTGGCGTCAACTTCTTCGACACCGCCAACATGTATTCCGAGGGTCGTTCGGAAGAGATCCTCGGCGAAGCGATCAAGGCCAAGCGTGACGATATACTGATCGCCAGCAAGGTACGTTTCCCGATGGGCGAGGGCCCCAACGACGACGGCCTGTCGCGTTTTCATATCCTGCGTCAGTGTGAGGCCAGCCTGAAACGGCTGCAGACCGACCACCTGGATCTCTATCTGATGCACCAGTGGGATGGCCTTACGCCCCTGGAAGAAACCTTGGAGACGATGGATCAACTGGTACGCGCCGGCAAGATCCGCTACTACGGCGTATCCAACTGGTCCGCCTGGCACGTCATGAAGGCGCTCAAGATCTGCGAGCGGCACAACTTCATCAAGCCGATCTGCCAGCAGATCCATTACACCGCTCAGGCCCGCGATGCCGAGTTCGAGCTGATGCCGGCGGCCGTCGATCAGGGGCTGGGCACCATGGTCTGGAGCCCGCTCGCCGGGGGCCTGCTTTCCGGCAAGTATCGCCGTGGCCAGCACAACCCCGACGGCACGCGTTTCAGTCAAGGCTGGACCGAGCCGCCGATCCATGACGAGGACAGACTCTTCGACTTGATCGATACGCTGGTAGAAGTCGCCGACGGCCACGGCGTCTCCGCCGCCCAGGTAGCGCTGGCCTGGACGCTGAACCGCCCCGGCGTGTCCACCGCGGTGATTGGCGCGCGCAAGGATGAGCAGCTCAAGGACAACCTGGCGAGCGCCGAGCTCGCGCTAAAGCCCGACGAGATCGCCGCCATCGAGAAAGTCAGCCGTCCGGCGCTGCTCTATCCCTACTGGCACCAGCACAATACGGCGGCCAATCGCCTGGGCCATGCCGACCGTGTGCTGCATGGTCAGTATCTCGACGACTGACCTGGACTGAGGCGCCGTGGACATACGGCCCAGACGAAAACGCCCGGCAAGCCATGCTTGCCGGGCGTGTACGTCATGCGACGGACATTAAAGGCCTGATGCGTAGCGCCAGGCCGGGCGCGTCATGCCAGCAGTGCCTTGGCCTGGTCGACGACGTTGTCGACGGTGAAGCCGAAGTGCTTGAACAGATCGCCGGTGGGTGCGGATTCGCCGTAGGTGGTCATGCCGACGATGCCGCCGTCGAGGCCCACGTACTTGAACCAGAAGTCGCGATGCGCGGCTTCGATGGCCAGGCGCGCGGTGACACCACGCGGCAGAACCGAATCACGATAGTCGGCGTCCTGGGCGTCGAAGGTGTCGGTGGAGGGCATGGAGACCACGCGCACGCGTTTGCCTGCGCTTTCCAGCTCACTGGCGGCATCCATCGCCAGGCCGACTTCGGAGCCGGTGGCGATGAGAAGCAGTTCCGGTGTCCCGTCACAGTCCTTGAGGACGTAGCCACCGCGCTCGATATTGGCCAGCTGCTGTTTGTCCCGGTTCTGGTGGGGCAAGCTCTGGCGCGAGAATACCAGGGCTGAGGGGCCGGCCTGACGCTTGAGCGCCGCGTCCCAGGCCACGGCGGTTTCCACGGCGTCGCAGGGGCGCCAGGTGGAGAGGTTGGGCGTCGAGCGTAGCGTGGTGAGCTGCTCGATCGGCTGGTGCGTCGGACCGTCTTCGCCCAACCCGATGGAATCATGGGTGAAGACGTGGATGACTTGCTGGCCCATCAGCGCTGCCATGCGCACGGCGTTGCGCATGTATTCCATGAAGATCAGGAAGGTAGCGCCATAGGGTACGAAGCCGCCATGCAGGGCGATACCGTTCATGATCGCGGCCATGCCGAACTCACGCACGCCGTAATGCAGGTAGTTGCCGTTGGCCTCGGACTGCGTGATGGTCTGGGCGCCCTTCCAGAAGGTCAGGTTGGACGGCGCCAAATCGGCGCTGCCGCCCAGTAGCTCGGGTAGCTGCGGGCCGAGTTCGTTGAGGCATGCCAGCGAGGCCTTGCGCGAGGCGAGGCTTTCGCCTTTTTCCTGGGCATCCTCGATGAGCTTCTCGCTGGTCAACTCGGCCGGTAGTTCACCCTTGAGGCGACGTTCGAGCTCGCGGGCCTCTTCTGGATAGGCGGCTTGATAGCGCGCGAAACGCTCGTCCCAGTTGGCTTCGGCCTCGCGACCGCGCTGGGTGGCGTCCCAGGATTGATAGATGTCTTCCGGCACGTGGAACGGAGGATGCGGCCAGCCGAGCTGCTCGCGGGCGGCGGCGACTTCGTCCTCGCCGAGTGCCGCGCCGTGACTTTCTTCCTTGCCCTGCTTATTGGGCGCGCCGAAGCCGATGATCGTCTTGCAGATGATCATGCTGGGCTTGTCGTCGTTGGTGCGGGCTAGCTCGATGGCTGCCTTGACCGCCTCGGGGTCGTGACCATCGACGTTGGGCACCACGTGCCAGCCGTATGCCTCGAAACGCTTGGCGGTATCGTCGGTGAACCAGCCTTCGACTTCACCGTCGATGGAAATACCGTTGGCATCGTAGAAGGCGATCAGTTTGCCCAGCCCCTGGGTGCCCGCCAGCGAAGAGACTTCGTGCGAGACGCCTTCCATCAGGCAGCCATCGCCGACGAAGACATAAGTGTAGTGATCGACGATCGCATGGCCGGGACGATTGAATTGCGCGGCTAGAGTGCGCTCGGCGATGGCCATGCCCACGGCATTGGCCAGGCCCTGACCCAAGGGGCCCGTGGTGGTCTCGATGCCCGGTGCGTAGCCGAACTCCGGGTGCCCGGCGGTTTTCGAGTGCAATTGGCGGAAGTTCTGCAGGTCTTCCAGTGAGATGCCGTGCCCCGTCAGGTGTAAAAGCGAATAGTGCAACATCGAGCCATGACCATTGGAGAGCATGAAGCGATCGCGGTTGGCCCAGTGCGGGTTGGCGGGGTTGTGCGTGAGGTATTCATTCCACAGCACCTGCGCGATATCGGCCATGCCCATGGGCGCGCCGGGGTGGCCGGAACTGGCCTTCTGGACGGCATCCATGGATAGGGCACGAATGGCATTGGCCATTTCGAAACGGGACGGCATTGGCTAGCTCCTCGCCTGCGGCATCGGGTAAAGCGACGTAGGAAAGAGCCCCGGCGCGTGAGCGCTTGTCGGTTGTACGTACTCTTTCCTACGCCGCCGATATCGAGCGCGGGGCGCCGCCTGTGCGGGCCCCGGGATTCGGTTCGGTATTGTCGCCGAGAAGCCACGTAGCATCAAATGCCGCCGAGGGCCAATCGCTAGGCAGCTAGTCATCCAGCGTGTAAACTTTGCACCCCCGAGCCGGCCTCGTCTCGCGCCGGACCTGTCATGCGCCGTGCCGAAATCGCCATCGGCTGGCGGCGTAATTTTATCTCCTTAACGATGGCGGTCGTGTTTCGGCTCGCCAGCATGTGATAGAGAGAGTCGAGGACGCCATGAGCGAATATTCCCTGTTTACTTCCGAGTCTGTCTCCGAGGGGCACCCGGACAAGATCGCCGATCAGATTTCCGACGCGGTGCTGGATGCCATCATTGCCCGCGACAAGCAGGCGCGCGTGGCCTGTGAAACCATGGTCAAGACCGGTGTCGCCATCGTCGCTGGCGAGATCACCACGTCCGCCTGGGTCGATCTGGAAGATTTGGTGCGTAACGTCATCAACGAGATTGGTTATACCTCCTCGGAGGTCGGCTTCGACGGTAATACCTGTGGTGTGCTCAACCTGATCGGCAAACAGAGCGTGGATATCGCCCAGGGCGTCGATCGCTCCAAACCCGAGGATCAGGGCGCGGGCGACCAGGGCTTGATGTTCGGTTATGCTACCGATGAGACTGACTCCTACATGCCGGCACCGATTCACTATTCTCACCGTCTGGTGGAACGCCAGGCCGAGCTGCGCAAGCACGGCTTGCTGCCATGGCTGCGTCCGGACGCCAAGAGTCAGCTGACGTTCCGCTATGACGAGCATGGCAAGCCGTGCAGCGTCGATGCCATCGTACTGTCCACCCAACACGATCCGGACATCGACCAGGAAGAACTGCGTGACATGATCAAGCGCGAGATCATCGAAGAGGTGATTCCCGCTGAATGGTTGACCGAGAACACCAAGTACCACATCAACCCGACCGGTAACTTCGTCATCGGTGGTCCGGTGGGCGACTGTGGCCTGACGGGGCGCAAGATCATCGTCGATACCTACGGCGGCATGGCGCGCCATGGTGGCGGAGCGTTCTCGGGCAAGGATCCGTCCAAGGTCGATCGCAGTGCTGCCTATGCCGGACGTTACGTGGCCAAGAACATCGTTGCCGCCGGTCTCGCCGAGCGCTGCGAGATTCAGATTTCCTACGCCATCGGTGTGGCCGAGCCGACGTCCGTCTCGGTGGATACTTTCGGTACCGGCCAGATCAGCGATGCCAGGATCGTCGAGCTGGTCCGTGAGCACTTCGACCTGCGCCCGAATGCGATTACCAGCATGCTCAATCTGCTGCATCCCATGTATCAACTGACGGCGGCATACGGGCACTTCGGCCGCGAGCCGTTCGAGCATAGCTATACCTGGACCGATGCCAACGGCGAGCAGCAGGCCGAGACCTTCACGGCGTTTCCCTGGGAAAAGACCGACCGTGCCGATGCCTTGCGGCAGGCGGCTGGCCTGTGATGGGAGGCCTACTGGCAAGATCCGACGCATGAGGCTTGCTCGAGAAGTGACGCTATGACGGCATAGCGGATCCGGGTTCCCGGATCCGCTTTTTTGATCGATTATCGTCGCGATGAATCTGCATCATGGTCGCCTCCATCGAGCGCCTCTATCGCTTAATGACAGAGACGAGAGCTCCGGTGACAATTCGCCATGGCTGGTAGCGAAAGGGAAGTCTTTGCATGCTGGAAATCGCCGCAGTCTTCATCACGGTCACCGCACTGTTTGCGTGGTTCAACTACCGCTTCATCAAATTACCGGCGACGATCGGCGTGATGTGCATCTCGCTGTTGGCGTCGGTGTTGCTGATCACATCGAGTTACTTCGGTTTCGACGCCATTACCGATTGGGCGGAAGCCTGGCTGGGCCAGATAAACTTCAACGCCTTGTTGATGGACGGCATGCTGTCGTGTCTGTTGTTTGCCGGTGCGTTGCACGTCGATGTTCACAAGCTCAAACGTTACCGTTACTCGATCGGCTTTCTTGCCACCATCGGTGTGGTGATCTCGACCGTGGCGATCGGCAGCGCGGCTTGGTGGCTCTTCGCCACTTTTCATGTCGGGGTGCCCTATCTTTACTGCTTGGTCTTCGGGGCGCTGATCTCGCCAACGGACCCGATTGCCGTGCTTGGCATCATGCGAAGCGCCGGTGCGCCCGAGGATATGGAGATCAAGATCGTCGGTGAGTCCCTGTTCAATGATGGCGTCGCGGTGGTGGTGTTCACCATGATGCTGGGGGCGGCGACTGCGACCGAAGCGCTGACTTTCACACACTCCGCAGTACTGTTTCTGGAGGAGGCCGGCGGCGGGGCGTTACTCGGATTGGTCATGGGGTATATCGCCTACCGGATGATGAAAAGCATCGATCAGTATCAGGTCGAGGTGCTGGTCAGCCTGGCGCTGGTACTGGGAGGTTATACGCTGGCAACGCATCTGCACGTATCGGGACCGATCTCGATGGTCATCGCCGGTCTGTTCATCGGCAACCGTGGCCGTGAACATGCCATGTCGGATACCACCCGTCGTTATGTCGATGGCTTCTGGGAGCTGATCGACGAGATTCTCAACGCGGTGCTGTTCGTGCTGATCGGGCTCGAACTGCTGCTGATTCCTTTCCAGTGGTCCTATTTGATCGTTGCGGGCCCCATGATCGGCGTCATCCTGATGATGCGCTTGCTCACCATTGGTCTTCCCATCATCGTACTGAGGCGTTGGGTGCCTTATCGCCATGGGACGACGCGAGTACTCACCTGGGGTGGGCTGCGAGGCGGCATCTCTGTGGCGTTGGCGCTAGGGTTGCCCGAGAGCGACTATCGCAGCACCATCGTGATGGTGACCTACATCATCGTTCTCTTTTCGATTCTGGCTCAGGGGCTGACGATCGGTCGCCTGGTTCAGCGTGTCTTATCTCAAGACTCCAAAGATTATTAGACTTTAGTCGTAAGACGGGGTGTCGCCATGGTATCCACTCTCTGCGGCTCGTAAGGTAAGGGGTCGACAATTCAATAACCACGGGATCGTGGATAATCAAGGGGTGAATACGCTATGGCGACTCGTACTTTGATGCTGGCGGCTGCGTTGGGCCTTTCCGGTGCTTTGCTGGCCGGCTGCGGTGACGACGGGAGTGACTCCGAGACCGAGGAAGCGACGCAAAACGGCGAGTCGAGCTCGCAGGCCTCCGAAGAGCAGACATCGAGTGATGTCAGTGACACCAATGGCGGAGGCGACACGCAGACCGCGAGTGCCGAGCCGGTCAGCCTAATCTTCGGCACCGGAGGCACGGGCGGTACCTACTATCCCATCGGCGGTGCCCTGAAGGGCGTCTTCGAGGCCAGCGATCTCGTTGATGAGGTTCAGGTCGTCTCCACCGGCGCGTCTGTGCAAAACATCAACAACATCACCGATGGTCTCAATCAGATCGCCATCGTGATGAGTGATGTCGCCTATGACGCCGTCAACGGCGAGAACCAGTTTGATGGTGAGCCTGCTGATATTCAGGCGCTCGCCGGGCTTTATCCCAACGTCGTGCAGATCGTTGCGACCGAGGACAGTGGCATCGAAAGCATTGCCGATCTCGAAGGCAAGCGCGTCGGCGTGGGTAAGGTCGGTTCCGGCGTCGAGCAGAGCGCCGCCAAGGTGATCGAGTCCGCCGGCTTGAGCTATGACGATCTGGCCCAAGTCAGCCATACCGGGTATGCCGATAGCGTGACCAGCATGAGCAACGGCAATCTGGATGCGGCCTTCTTTACGTCCGGCGTGCCCAACTCGAGCATCACCGGGTTGATGCAAAGCACTGACATCACCTTCGTGCCGGTGAGCGGTGACGTGGCGGACAAGTTGCTCGACGAATACCCTTATTACGAGACGTATACGCTGCCGGCGGGCGCGCCCGAGCGTTATGATCTCGGCGAAGAGGTCGACACCGTGGCGATTCGCAACATGTTGATCGTCAGTGGCGATATGCGCGATGACGTCGCCGAGGAGCTGACTCAACGCTTCTATGATTATCTCAATTCCGAGAACGTCTCGGTGGGTGCACTCAATCAGTTCGATCCTGACACCATGAATCAGAACCTGGTGGCGCCGGTGCACCCGGGGGCTCAGACATTCTATGATTCACTGTCCTCTGAGAACGGTGATGCGGAAAATGCGTCGAGCGAGGATGCTGGCGACGCACAATCCTGATGCAAGGCCTGGCGGTATGATTCACTATGCCGCGTAAGCGTTGGTGGATCGGCGGCACGGTGGCGATCATGGCGATCGCCACCGTGTTGTATCCATGGTCCTGGTTGGCGGTACGCGAAGGGTCGCAATGGCGCTATGCCTTCCCGGGCTGGGAAGGGACGTCGTTCACTCTGCGTTGGACGCACTCGGTCGAGAAGGAAGACTGGGAAGAGTGGTTCGAGGTGACCGAAGGTGGCGCAATAGAGATCACTGGCACCCGTTTCAAGACCTTTGGGGCAGGCGTACCGGCATCGGCGGGCAAGGAAACACACCTTGAGGATGGTTGGGTGGTGATGACGGGCATCGACCGCGTCGTGGACCCTCTCGCCGTCCAGGCAGCCCCTGCCGAGCATTATCGCATGCGCTATGCCGGGCATATGTTCGCATTATCGCATGCCTCTCCGCCGCCGATTTATACGTTTAGCGTCCGCAGGGCCCCACTCTGGCGAGTATTGCCGGCATTGGTGCGGCCCTGGTTATCGTAATGACTCGCCTTGCGAGAGATGAAGATCCCTATGTCTCAAGATAAAAGTGCACCAGCCGCCGATGATAATGACAAGGCGGTCCAGGAAGCGCTGGAAAGGTTTGACCGTGAAAGTTTGGTGCGCGATGCGTTGCCGGGGTTGGTGGTCAAGTTCGTCACCGGTCTGGCGATATTGCTGGCATTGTTTCACCTGTATACCTCGTTCGCGGGGCCGCTGGTCGATGTGGCACAGCGCAGTATCCACTTGTATACCCTGCTGGGTCTGACGTTCATTCTCTACCCGTTGACCCGCAAGGGTGCGCGTGACCGGGTGCCGTGGGGGGATGCCATTCTGTCAGTGCTGGCGTTTGGCGTCGGCGTTTACATGTTGGTGGTGTCCGATCGCGTCATTGCCTCGGCGGGACGCATCAACGATGTCGATATGCTGGTGGGCTTGCTGGCTATTCTACTGGTGCTCGATGCCACCAGGCGAGCGACTGGGTGGGGGTTAACGCTGCTGGCGACGATTTTCCTGGTCTACGGGTTCTACGCCAAGTTGTCGTTCTATCCGCAGTTGAACGAGTCGGTCATTCTGGCCACCTGCCGCCAGATCATGTCGCATCTGGTATTCATCACCGAGGGCTTGCTGGGTACCGCCATCGGCGTATCGGCCAGCTATATCATTCTGTTCATTTTGTTCGGCGCCTTCCTGGGGAAATCGGGCCTGGGGCAGCTCTTCAACGATCTGGCACTCGCCGTGGCCGGACACACACGCGGCGGGCCGGCCAAGGTGGCGGTGATCGCCAGCGGTTTTCTGGGCTCGATCAACGGGTCGGCGATCGCCAATGTGGTGACCACGGGGGCCTTCACCATTCCATTGATGAAGCGCACCGGTTACAAGCCGAATTTCGCGGGGGCTGTCGAGGCCTCGGCGAGTGTCGGTGGGCAGATCCTGCCACCGATCATGGGGGCGGCTGCCTTTATCATGGCGGAAGTCTTGTCAGTGCCTTACACCCAAGTGGTCCTGGCCGGCATCATTCCGGCTTTGCTGTTTTATCTGGGTGTGTTGTTCCAGGTGCACCTGCGTGCTCTGCGCAATGGCCTCGAGGGAATCCCACGCTCCGAGCTGACGCCGCTCAAGTCCGTGATGCTCAAGCGCGGTCATCTGCTGGTGCCGATGGTGGTGCTGCTGTGGCTGCTGTTCGATGGCCGAGCACCGTTCTTCGCGGCCTTCTGGTCGATTGCCGCCACCGTGCTGATTTGCGGCACGCGTCGAGTCACCGTGGGTGTCAGTGCGATTCTGGCGCTTTTGATCTTCGAGCCGCAATTGCGGGCATTATTTGTCGGTTATGCGCAGCCCAACATGCCGGCGAGTCGCTGGTCACTGTTTCTGATCATTGCGGTGCCGGTGGCGCTCAACGCTGTGCGTGCCAAGCTCGGGCTGGTGGCGGAAAAAATGGATATCGCCGAGTGCCGTGATGCAATGCACGACGGCGTGCGCAATGCCATTCCCGTGGCGGTCGCCTGTGGTGCGGTAGGCATCATCGTGGGTATCGCCACGCTCACCGGCATCGCCCTGGACGCTGCCGATGCCGTAGTCACCCTGGGGCAGCAGATTCCGGTCCCCATGATTCAGCTTCTGGTGACACTGTTCCTGACCATGATCGCGTCTATCGTGCTGGGGATGGGGCTGCCGAGCATCCCGACCTATATCATCACCAGCACCATGGCGGCGCCGATCCTGCTCAACCTGCCGCTGTTCCGCGAGCTGGCAGGCAGTAATGAGACGGCGATCTTCGTGGCGCACATGTTCGTGTTTTATTTCGGGCTGTTCGCCAACCTGACCCCACCGGTGGCCCTGGCCGCCTATGCCGGTGCCGGCATCAGCGGTGGCTCGCCCAATGCTACGGGGTTCCAAGCCATGAAACTGGCTGTTGCCGGGTTTGTGGTGCCCTACATGTTCGTGTTTGCGCACAGCATGCTGATGATCGATGCGACGCTGAGTAACATTCTGTGGGTGATCGTCACCGGTGTGGTCGGCGTCTTGTTGCTGGCCGTGGCGGTGGAAGGCTATCTGCGCCGTCCGCTCAATCCGTTCTGGCGTCTGCTGGCAGCGATCGGGGCGTTGACATTGATCTACCCTGGATTGCTCAGCGATGTCGTCGGTGCGGCAATCACGGTAGTCTTGTTCCTGCTGGCCAAGAAGACGCAACCCGCGACGGCGTGACATGTGGATGCCATAGTGCATGTCGATAATGCGTGTTGATAATCAGGGGCGCCTGACTGGCGCCCTTGTTTTTTAGCCTGTTGTTCGTTAAAAAGAACAGAATCGTTCTTTTTGGTAAACACTGCATGTCATCACCGAATCCCGTCATCGTCGTCAACGTGCGCCGCCTCCGCGAGATGCGGGGTTATTCATTGAGCGCGCTGGCTGAACGGGCTGCGATCAGCAAATCGACGCTCTCGCAGCTCGAAGCCGGCAAGGGCAATCCGACTATCGAAACGCTCTGGACACTCGCCAATACGCTGGGTGTGGCTTTCAGCGAGCTGCTCGCCGAGGGCGAAGATGGCATGACCGTCAGCGAACCCGGTGGTGGCGATGTGCAGCTGATGGTGCGCGGGCAGCAGTCGCCTCGGGTGGAGGTCTATCTCATGCACCTGGCACCGGGGGAGACGAAAACCTCGCGGGCGCATCCGCGAGGCGTGCGGGAGCATGTCATGGTGGTCGAAGGCACGTTGCGTGTGGGGGCTGGTCATGCGCTGGCCGTTTGTCGGCCGGGCGAAGGGCACGAGTTCGCGGCGGATGTAGAGCATCGCTATGAAGCCCTGCTGGACACCACGCGGATTGTGGTCAGCATCGTGTATCCACATGACGAGGTGGCTCAATGAATCTCGAACGGGCCATCTCGTCGCCCTGGCGCGCTGCCGGTCAAGGTCTGCGCGAGAGTCTGTCGTTGGTCGTCGGCTATGCGCCGATTGCGTTCTCGTTTGGTGTTATCACCGTGCAGTCCGGGCTGACGCCCTGGCAGGCCGTAGGTATTTCGTTGCTGGTCTTCGCTGGCGCCAGCCAGTTCGTGATGGTGGCGATGATGGCCGCGGGCAGTGGCGGTCTTACGGTATTGTCGGCGGTGTTGATGATGAACCTGCGCCATTTGTTCTATGGACCGGCCCTGGCGACACGCCTCGTGGTACTACCGCGTCGCTTGGCGCCTTGGCTTGCATTCGGGCTGACCGATGAGGTCTTCGCCACGGCGATGGCCAAGGGCGCGTCGCGGCCTCTCGAGCCAGCCTGGTGCCTGGGCCTGGCGTCAGGCGCTTATCTGGCCTGGGTCGGCGGTACGGCCTTGGGTGCCAGCATGGGGGCGGGATGGGCAAACGATGGTGGCTACGTGGCACAGGCACTCGACTTCGTGCTCCCTGCGCTGTTCCTGGCCTTGCTTGCGCAGGCGTGGCGTCGTGCTCGATGGCCGGTGGTGGCGGTCGCGGCCGGCGTCACGCTATTGGGGATGGTGTGGTGGCCGGGGCATGTGGCCATGCTTATCGGCATGCTGGCGGGTGCCTTGGTGGGTAGCCGTCGATCTCGTACCCGATGCTCTCGGGAGGCAATGACATGACATGGTGGAGCATCGTGATCGCGGCGGGGGCGGGCACGTTTCTGATACGTTATCTGCCGCTGCTTTCCGGGACGCGCCTGGCGCGAAGTGAAGGCTGGCTGAGCCGCTTCCTCGGGGCGTTGGGGCTTGCCGCCATCGCGGCGTTGATCGTCCTCTCGATGAGCGATCTATGGTGGCAGGCGCCGCATTGGCGCGGCGGGTTACGCTTGGCGCTGGGCGCGACGGCGGTATTGCTGGTGCAGCGTTTGACGCCTAACGTGGGGCTGGCCACGTTGGTTGGCGCCAGCATCTATGGTGCGGCCGGCTGGGCGCTGGCCGAGTGAGATGAGTCGTTGCCATGTCGAATGAATGCTTGCTGCCCACCGCCGAGACACGCCGCTACCCGGATCGGGTGCTGACCGATCGCCATGGCTTTCACCAGTGGTTGATCGGGCTCGAGGGCGTTGTCGAACTGGAAGCTGACGGACGTGGCGCGCACGTGGAGGCGGGGCGGCTTGTCACTATCGCCAGTGGCAACGAGCACCACTATCTGGCGCCGGGCCACAACCGCACGCTGGTGCTCGATCTGCCCGTCGCCTGGTGCGAGGCGGCTGGGCTTGGTGATGTCACGTCGCGCCGTTTGCCGTCGACCGTGCGTGCGGATATCTCTGCGCTCGTCGACGCGCGTCCCGATGTACTGGCGAGACGACTGCATGCACTGCTCGACGTGGGGCGCACGACGCATGCCGAGCCGCGCTTGCGCTTGTTGCATTTGCTGCCGGAGGTCGAGGCGGATCTGGCGGCACCCTGGCGTGTGCGTGACTGGGCGGTGCGCTGCCACATGGCGGAGGCGGCGTTCGCGCGGCGTTTTCGCACCCTCACCGGTGCCTCGCCGCACGCCTGGCTGATCGAGCGCCGCCTGCAACGCGCCTGCACGCTGATGCAGGATACCCGCCGCCCCCTTACCGAGATCGCCCAGACATGCGGATTTCACGACAGTGCGCATTTTTCGCATGCCTTTCGCGCCCACTATGCGTTGTCACCACGCGAGTGGCGGCAACGTCGCCAGTCGGCAGATTCACGATAGTCGGTACGCTAACCGAGTCCTGCGATTCGCCAGAGAATGTCTAGATAGGGTGGAATGATCAGTGGTGCTGCCACGGTCGTCAGCAGCACGGCGATGGCACCTTTGGCGGGGCGGATGTTCAGTTCCATGGCGATGACCACGACATTGGCCGCCATGGGCACCACACCGAGCAACAGCAGCGCGCCGGCCAGCGTCGCCGAAATGCCCATTGCCGCTTGCAGGGCGAGCACCAGGCCCAGCATCACCAAGGGCCACATCACATAGCGTGCGGCGATGCAGACACCCAGAAAGCGCGCGTCGAACGCGCGCATCGAAACGCCGCCCAGGGTCATGCCGATGATCATCATGCCGAGCACCGTATAGCTGGCGCGGAAGTAGTCGAGTCCATCGATCACCGCGCCGGGGACTCTCCATGGCAAATGATAGGCGAGCAGGGCGGCGATGAAGGCATAGAGCAACGGCAGGCGGACTATCTTGCCGAGACTCTCGCGGACCGAGAAGTGCCCCCGGGCGCTGATGTAAAAGCCCACGCTGAATTCGAAGAGCGTGACGCCCAGCAAACAGAATAGGTAAGCGGTAACGCCCTCCGGCGGGAGCAACGCCATGGCCAAGGGCAGCCCGAAGTAGCCGGTGTTGCCGGTGCCGGCGGAAAACGCCAGTAGCGCGGCTTCCTGAGGGACGAAATAACGCCGCACGACGGCGTGGGTTACCAGGCACAGGAGGCTTGCCAGCGTGAACATACCCGCCGTCAGGCCTAGCAAGGCAGGCGAGGGCTCGCCCAGGTAGAGTCCACGAAAGAACGTCAGCGGTGCGATGAGATAGATCAATAGCGTGGCGATGGGGCGCGGGTCGACGGCGAGGCGCCGCGCGCAGAGCCAGCCCAGGGCCACGAAGATCAGCAGCATCCATAGCGGTTGAGAAAGGTCGACTTGAGACATGCGCACTTCCTGATGATGAGTGCGTCATGATGCCCGTTATGCGGCTTTTTGGGCAGTCCTGGAAGAAGGATTAGGCCGCTTACTTATCGGTGCTTTTCCAGCGACAGGTCTTCGCGAGGGCGCTGTAAATCCCATCCTTGGGTACTACTTTTGCCATCCATGGCAAAAAACCCTCGCTTTGACCTGTCTCTGATGCGCTTGTAATGCACCTAATGTGGTAGTCCTCGGGTCAGGATTCGACAAGTTTGTGGCGTATCGGCGTGACAGTCTAAGCGCTCGCGTTCATGTCACATGGGAGTTCATCATGTCGCTAGAGTCGTCCACGTCTCACCGAGCCACGCTGATCGGCGCTACTACCGTGCTCAACTGGGCCTTGTTGGCCGCGTTGACGCAATTGGCAGGGCCTGTGCCGCCGTTTTTGCTCACTGCGCTGGCGTTCGGCCTGGCGTTCTTATGTTTCATGGTCTGGCTGCGCGTGCGTGGCGAGTCGCTGCGGGCGCCGTTGCGTCAGCCGCCGCGGGTCTGGGGGTTGGGTGTCGGTGGGCTATTCGGCTATCACGCCCTGTACTTCGTCGCCCAGCAGAATGCACCGCCGGCCAATGCCGGGTTGATCAGCTATCTGTGGCCGCTTTTGATCGTATTGTTCGTGGCGCTGCTGCCTGGTGAGCGACTGCGTGCGCAACACGTCGTGGGAGCGCTGTTGGGCTTCGTAGGAGCTGCCTTGCTGGTGGGCGGCGATGTCAGTGCCTCGGGCAGTGCGACAGGTTATATCGCGGCGTTCGCTTGCGCCTTCCTGTGGAGCGGTTACTCGGTGCTCTCACGCGCCAACCGCGCAGTGCCCACGGCTGCCGTGGGGGGCTTTTGCCTGGCGACGGCGGTGCTGGCGGCGTTGTGCCACTGGCTTTTCGAGCCCTCGCGCTGGCCCCAGGGTATCGGCTGGCTGGGCGTGATCGGCCTGGGGCTCGGTCCGGTGGGTAGCGCCTTCTTTACCTGGGACGTGGGCGTGAAGCATGGCGATCTGCGCTTGCTGGGGCTGCTGGCCTATTTCACCCCGCTGCTTTCCACGTTGGTGTTGATCGCCACCGGCTATGCCTCGGCGACGGCCTGGCTGGTGTTGGCGGCGGCCCTGATCACGCTGGGCATGCTCATCGGCAGTGGCTGGTTACGCATGCCGCGACGTGGTCAAGGATCGACGGATTGACCCTGAAGTCCACTCCAGACATTACACTGGAGAAAAGCCATCGAGAGGCACGACGGTATGGGACATTCGTCTTCCGGCCATGATCATGCGGCGCATGATCATCACCACGACCACGACCACGACCACGATCACGCGCCCACGGTCACCGCCGATAGCGCCAAGCGCGTCAAGCTCGCCATGTACCTGACCGCCGGTTTCATGCTGGCGGAGGCGGTAGGCGGCTGGGTATCGGGGTCGCTGGCGCTGTTGGCCGATGCCGGGCACATGTTCAGCGATAGCTTTGCGCTGGGGCTGGCATTGTTCGCCTTCTACATGGGTGACAAAGCGCCGGATAAGCGGCGTACCTTCGGTTACCAGCGCTTCCAAGTGTTGGCGGCCTTCATCAACGGGCTGATGCTCCTGGGCATCGCGATATGGATCTTCATCGCTGCCCTCGAGCGTTTCACGCAGCCGGTGGACGTGCTGGCGGGGCCGATGATGGTCATCGCGATTCTCGGCTTGTTGGTGAACCTCGTGGTGTTCAAGATCCTCCACGGTGGCGATCAGGAGAACCTCAATCTGCGTGGGGCGCTGTTGCACGTGATGGGCGACCTGCTGGGATCGGTGGCGGCGATTGCGGCTTCGCTGGTGATCATGCTGACCGGATGGACGCCCATCGATCCGTTGCTATCCGTGCTGGCGGCGGCCTTGATCCTGCGCGCGGCCTGGAAAATTCTGCGTCGTTCGGCCCATACCCTGCTCGAAGGCACGCCGGAAGGCGTCGATGTCGACAAGATTCGCACGGCGCTGGAAGACATCGAGGGTGTGGTGAGTGTGCATGATCTGCATGTGTGGGGACTCACGCCGCAGGATCCGTTGCTGAGTCTGCATCTGGTGGTACGCGATGACATGTCGCACCAGGCGATGCTCCAGGCTGCCTATGCGCGCTTGCAGGAACGCTTCGGGATCAGCCATGCCACGATGCAAGTCGAGGGTGAAGCGTGTCTGACGGGCGGCGATTGCCAGGTGACATCCGCCACGCATCCCTGAGGCGTTCGCGGCGTGGCGTCGCGCGCCATGACCCGGATTAATGCCAAGCCGCGAAACTTTCATTAGTCAGCGCGGGCGGGGATCGGCAGAATGCGCGGCATCGAATACGAACGTGACCCTATGTCGGTCACGCCATGACATGAAGAGGGTTGCATCGATGAGTATGCGTGAACATCCGCTGGGCATCAGCTTCGAATTCTTTCCGCCCAACACCGAGGCGGGGCGGGAAAAGCTGAAAGGCGTGCGCGACACGCTTGCCGAGCGGCGTCCGCGTTTCTTCTCGGTCACCTACGGCGCCGGGGGGTCGACTCAGGCACGGACCTTCGAGACCGTTAAGTCGGTGCGCCAGTGTGGCATCGACACTGCCCCGCACCTGTCTTGCATCGGCAGCGACAAGGGCGAATTGCGCGAGCGTCTCGAAAGTTTCCGTGAGGCGGGCATCACCAATCTGGTCGCGCTGCGCGGTGATCTGCCTTCGGGAATGGGCGGCATGGGCGAGCTGCGTTACGCCAACGAGCTGGTCGAGTTCATCCGCGAGGAAACTGGCGACCATTTTCAGATCGCGGTGGCGGCGTATCCCGAGGTGCATCCTCAGGCGCCCAGTTACGAGCATGATCTGCAGAATTTCGTGCGCAAGATGCAGGCTGGTGCCGATATCGCCATCACGCAGTACTTCTTCAGCGCCGACGCCTACTTCCATTTCCTCGAGCGGGCCCGCGCGTTGGGGGTCGAGGCGCCGATCGTGCCGGGTATCATGCCGATCAGCAATTACACCAAGCTGGCACGGTTCTCGGACGCCTGCGGGGCGGACATTCCGCGCTGGATTCGCAAGCAGCTCGAAGCCTACGGCGACGATAGCGAAAGCATCCAGGCCTTCGGCGAGGAGGTGGTCTCGAACCTTTGCCAGCGTCTGCTCGACGGTGGGGCGCCGGGGCTGCATTTCTATACGCTCAACCAGTCAACGCCGGCGTTGCGAGTGCTCGACAATCTACGCTGCGATAGCTGATGCATGGCGTCTGGCGTGCTCTTCATCTAGCCTGGGGGAGGTAGACGTCTCACCCATGGATAGGAGAAAGGCATGCTACGTACTCCCCGAATCGCGCTCGGTATCGGCAGTGCCCTGTTGATGCTGGGAAGTGCCCAGGCAGCGCAACATGACATCGAGATGCACCAGGTCGATGCCCAGGGAACCGGTGAAAGCGTAGGCACCGTGACGCTTGAGGACACCGATCACGGTCTGCTGCTGACACCAGAACTTTCGGGTCTAGGGCCAGGCATGCACGGCTTTCACGTGCATATGAACCCGAGTTGCCAGCCGTCGGAGAAAGACGGTGAAACGGTGCCGGGCGGTGCCGCCGGCGGTCATTACGACCCCGAAGACACGGGCACCCACCAGGGCCCCTATGCGGAAGGTCACCTCGGCGACCTGCCGGTCTTGATGGTCGATCAGGATGGCAATGCCACGACGCCGGTGTTGGCGCCGCGTCTCGAAGCCTCCGACCTGGACGGTCGCGCCCTGATGATTCATGCCGGTGGCGACAATTATTCTGATGAGCCCAAGCTGGGCGGCGGTGGCAAGCGTGTCGCTTGCGGAACCTTGTCAGATTGATCGCTCTATATCGGCCACGCTAGGCAACGAAAAGGCTCCCCAGCGGGAGCCTTTTTCATGCGTCTTGCTTTATGCAGTGTTTCCTTAGTGCGTCTTGCCGTCACTCGGATCGATCAAGCGCACGGTCTGGATATCATCGGATGTGTCGTCCTCGCGTGGTTGGTTGACGCGCGTGGCGAGGTCTTCGGCGAAGCCATTCTCATCGATGGCCAACTGCTCGAGGTAATCGCAGGACACGCATTCCCGATAGCGGATGCCGTTCTGCTCCCAGGCACGGATGCGATCCATGGCCGCGCAGCGCGGGCAGATGGCGCCGGCGATGAAACGCTTGGGATTGGCCGTCATCTTGGCGTCCTCTTACGATGGCAACCGGGCGCGTTGCCCGGTTGGAATAGGATTGCAAAAGCGGAATTGAAAAAAACGGTATCAGGCCGCGTCGGCATTCTCGATGCCCGAGTGGCGAAGCAGCGGTTCGATACTGGGCGCGCGGCCGCGAAAGGCGCTGAATAGCGCGGCGGCGTCACGTGAACCACCACGCTCGAGGATTTCCTGACGGAAGCGCTTGCCCGTTGCGGTATCGAAGATGCCGGCGTCTTCGAAGGCACTGTAGGCATCCGCCGAAAGCACCTCCGCCCACTTGTAGCTGTAGTAGCCCGCCGCGTAGCCACCGGCGAAGATATGTCCGAAACCGTGCTGGAAGCGATTGAAGTCGACACGCGGCGTGACGGTGGTCTTGTCGCGTACGTCGTCGAGCAGGGCTTGGACTTCGCCAGCATCGGGTGCTGTGAGTTCATGGTGCAGGCGGAAGTCGAACAGTGACAACTCCAGTTGGCGCGTCATGCCCATGGCCGACTGGAAGTTACGTGCGGCTTGCAGCTTGTCGAGCAGGGCGTCGGGCAGCTTCTCGCCGGTGTCGACATGCGCGGCGATCATATCCAGCCCTTCGCGCTCCCAGCAGAAGTTCTCCATGAACTGGCTGGGCAGCTCGACCGCATCCCAGGCGACGCCATTGATGCCTGAGACATCGGCGACGGTTTGACGCGTCAGCATGTGATGCAGGCCATGGCCGAACTCGTGGAACAGCGTCAGTACCTCGTCATGGGTGAGCAGCGCCGGCTTGCTGCCCACGGGACGCGTGAAATTGCAGGTCAGGTAAGCGACCGGCAATTGCAGGCTGCCGTCCTCGTGGGTGCGGCGCACACGGCATTCGTCCATCCAGGCACCACCACGTTTGCCCTCGCGGGCATAAAGATCGAGATAGAAGCCGGCGATCGGCGTGTCGCCGTCGAGGATCTCGAAATAGCGTACGTCTGAATGATAACGCGGCACGTCGTCGTGCTCGGCGAAGCGGATGCCGTAAAGCGTGCCGGTCACCTTGAATAGGCCCTCGATCACCTTGGGAGCCGGGAAATAGGGGCGTAGCTGCTCTTCCGAGATGGCATAGCGTGCCTCGCGAAGCTTCTCGCTGGCGTAGCCGATGTCCCACGGCTTCAGCGTCTCGAGTCCCAGCGATTCGCGGGCGAAGGCCTCCAGTTCATTGAACTCGCGCTGGGCCTGGGGATGCGCACGGTCGGCCAGGTCGCCGAGGAAGCCCAGAACCTGTTCGGGTGAGTCGGCCATCTTGGTGGCCAGCGAATACTCGGCATAGGTGCTGAAGCCGAGCAGCTCGGCCAGTTCGCGACGCAGACGCAGCGTTTCCTCGATGATCGGTGCGTTATCGAAGCGTCCGGCCTGTGGGCCCTTGTCCGAGGCGCGGGTCACGAAGGCGGTATAGACTTCTTCGCGTAGCGCGCGGTCGTCGGCGAAGGAAAGCACCGGGTAAAAGCTCGGGAAGTCGAGCGTGATGCGGTACCCCTCGACGTCTTTGGCTTCAGCGTTGGCCTTGAGCGTGGCCAGTGCGCTTTCCGGAAGGCCGGTCAGGCGCGAGTCGTCGGGCAAGTCCTTGTGCCATGCCTGAGTGGCGTCCAGCACATGGTTGGAGAAAGTGTTGGCCAGTTCCGACAAGCGTGCCTGAATCTCGCCGTAGCGGTGTTTCTTGTCCTCGGCCAGATCGACCCCGGCGAGGCGGAAATCGCGCAGGGTATTATCGATGGAACGCTGCTGACCTTCCTCGAGGTGGGCGTATTCGTCGCTTTCCTTCAGGCGCGTGAAGGCGTCGAAGAGGCCCTGATGCTGGCCCAGCCAGGTGCTGTAGTCGGACAGCATGGCGAGACACGCTTGATAGGCTTCGCGTAGCGCGTCGTTGTTCATGGTGGAATTGAGGTGTGACACCGGCGACCAGGCCTGCGAGAGGCGGTCGTTGAGAGCCTCGAGCGGCGCGGCGAGGTTCTCCCAGCTGACCTGCGACTGATTGGCGAGGACCTCGATGTCACGGCGATTCTCCGTCAGAAGCTGCTCGATGGCCGGCACCACATGCTCGGGCTGGATGTCATCGAACGGCGGCAGGACATGCGATTCGAGCAAAGGATTGCGTGACATGGGCACCTCGATATGAACGTGTTAATGCAGCATAAGTGGGGGTGGGCCCGGCGGCTTTCAATGTCGGCGTGATTGGCCGCCAACCGCGCGCCTGCTAGGCTTGGCGCTTTCGGCGCCGTGTCGGGCGCCAGGTCGTAACGAAGGATGCAGCACCATGAGTGAAACGCTGGAACGCTGGGGGTCGCGACGTGCCTTCATTCTTGCGGTGACCGGGGCGGCCGTGGGCCTGGGCAATATCTGGCGCTTTCCCTACATGACAGGCGAAAACGGCGGGGCGATATTCCTGTTGCTGTATGTGGTGTTCGTGCTGATCCTGGGATTGCCGATAATGATGGCCGAGATCCTCGTGGGGCGTGCCGGACGACGTGGGCCGATGCATGCCTTGACGCATCTGGCGCGACAGGCAGGGGTATCGCCGCATTGGCGCTGGCTGGGGCTATTCGGGGCGTTGACGGTGTTCTTCATCCTGTCGTTCTATTCGGTGGTCTCGGGATGGTCGATCGAATATCTGATCGAGTCGGTCAACGGTAATTTCAGCGGCCGCACGCCGGATGAGATCGGCGCCAGTTTCGATGCCTTCCTCGCCGATCCGCTACGCATGACGTTCAACCATACGCTATTCATATTGCTGACCATGTCGGTGGTCGCGGCTGGTATTTCCGGAGGTCTGGAACGGCTCAACAACCTGCTGATGCCGTTACTCTACATCCTGCTGGTGGTGCTGGTCGGTTACGCCGTAACCACCGATGGCTTCGACACCGCGATGGCGTGGCTATTCACCCCTGATTTCGAGGCAATCACCTTGAGTGTGGTGCTCAATGCCATGGGTCACGCCTTCTTTACCCTGGCGGTAGGCGCCTGCGCGCTGATGGCCTATGGTGCCTATATGCCCGATCACCAGAGTCTGCCGCGTGCAGTGGCGGCGGTGGCGGTACTGGATGTTGCCGTGGCGCTGCTTGCGGGCATCGCGATTTTCTCGGTGGTGTTCTCGCAGGGTATGGATCCCGCCGAGGGGCCGGGGCTGATGTTCGTGACCTTGCCCATTGCTTTTTCGGATCTACCGGGCGGGCCGTTGTGGCTGGGCGTTTTCTTCCTGTTGCTGCTGCTGGCGACATGGACCTCGTCGATCAACCTGGCCGAGCCGTTGGTGGCGATCTTCACCGATGCCGGTCTCAAGCGAGGCAAGGCGGCAGCGTTGATCGGCTCCTTGGTATGGTTGGTCGGCTTGCTATCGGTGTTCTCGTTCTCGAGCCTGTCGGAGGTGAAGTGGCTGGCGGGCATGAATTTCTTCGAGCTGGTGACCACCGTGCCACTGGAGTTCTTTCTGCCCATCGGCGGGTTGTTGATCGCCATCTTCGCTGCCTGGATCATGCCGGCGAGTACGGCCATGCGCTCGCTGGACGCAGGCCCTGGTGGGTACCGGCTATGGCGTGGGTTGGTACGCTATGTGTCGATTCCGCTGGTCGTTATCGTACTGTTGTCGGCGCTATGGTGACGCCCGTGCATCATGAGCTGCCCGGCCATCATGAATGGAATAAAGGAGAGAGCGGATGACATTGCGGACGTTCAAAGGGACGACGCCACGCCTGGGGGCGCGGGTCTATATCGACCCGGCATGTGTCGTGCTGGGCGATGTCACCTTGGGTGACGATTGCTCGGTATGGCCGATGACCGTGATTCGTGGCGATATGCATCGTATCCGTATCGGCGCGCGTTGCAGCATCCAGGATGGCAGCGTGCTGCACATTACCCATGCCAGCGATTACAACCCCGAGGGCTATCCGCTGACGCTCGGCGATGACGTGACGGTAGGCCACAAGGCGCTATTGCACGGTTGCACCATCGGCAGCCGGGTGCTGGTGGGCATGGGCGCCACGGTCATGGATGGCGTGATCGTCGAGGACGAGGTGATCATCGCCGCTGGCGCATTGGTAACGCCGGGCAAGCACCTGGAAAGTGGATACGTCTACGCGGGCAATCCCGCGAAGCCGCTCAGGGCGCTCAAGGAAGCCGAGCGAGCATTCTTCACCTATACGGCGGGGAATTACGTGAAACTCAAGGACGAGTACCTGGCCCAGCCCCCCGTATAACGACACGCCCGTGAGTGTCAGGCCTGCTCGAGGCGGTATTTTCTCGCTTAACGCATTGTTTTGTCTCGTCGTGAAGCCCCATAATCTGGTTTTTCATCCAGTGTTGTCGAGGGCGTCTCGGGCGGGCCATGGCCAACTTTCGCACACATTTCGGCGTTGCCCTGGGCGGTGGCGCGTTGGCGGCCTATGCCGGCTGGCAGGCAAGCCTCTGGAGCTTCAACGAGGGCTGGCCCCTGGCGGTATTGATGGCGTTTGGCGGCATCCTGCCCGACATCGACTCCGATCATTCGCACGCCATTCGTCTGATTTTCACCCTGTTGGCCGTCCTGGCAGTGATCGCCGGCGCGCTATGGCTGCAATCGCGTCTGGCGCCGGGCCCACTGGTGCTGGCATGTGGCGGTGTGTATCTCGGCGTACGCTACCTGGCTGGCGCGATCTTCAAGCGTTTCACCGTGCATCGCGGCATCTGGCATTCGTTGCTCGCGAGCATGCTGTGCGGCATGGGCACGGCGGCGATGAGCTTCCACTTGCTGGCCCAGCCGGCACCGATGGCATGGGCCCAGGGGCTGGCGCTAAGCGGGGGCGCGTTGGTCCATCTGTTGCTTGACGAGCTGTACAGCGTTGACCTGGTTGGCTCGCGGCTCAAGCGTTCCTTCGGTACCGCCTTCAAGCTCTTCGATTATCGCGAGCCTGGCAATGCTGTCCTGTGGTTGCTGTTGGGCGTTGCCCTGGCGCCGTGGCTGCCGCCCTGGGCCATGCTGCTGGAGTTGGTGAATCGCGGCGTAACATTCTGGCTGTGATGTGGCCTGACGAGGCGGCCTCAGGTAGGCGGTTCGGGTAATCCTTGGGAACGGCGTTGCGCGCGCTGGGCGCGTGTCTCGGCGCGTTCGAGCTCAAGCAGTCCATTCTCGACGAAGGCCAGGTGTTCGTGGGCACGTGTCCTTGCTTCGTCGGCGTCGCCGGCGACGATGCTCTCGAATAGGGCGCGATGCTGTTCCATGAGGCGGTCGCGGGAGTCCGGCTTCTCGAACAGATGAGCCAGATTGGCGACGATGCTTTTCTCCAGCAGGTGAAACAGGCCGCGCATAGTGTGCAGCAGCAGGACGTTGTGGCCCGCCTCGGCGATAGCCAGATGAAAAGCGGCGTCGGCACGGGCCTCGCGCATGGGGTCGCTGCTGCGGTCGGGGTGCCGATAACTGGCCTCGAGTGCCTCGAAACGCGTTTGCAGCATGGCCTTGTCGTCGGGTGTGGCACGCAAGGCGGCGTAATAGGCTGATATACCTTCCAGTGCATCGCGGAATTCGAGCAGATCGAGATTGAACTCACCGTGCCGCGCGAGCATTTCCAGGAGCGGATCGCTATAGCTATTGTTGAGCTGTTCAGAGACGAAGGTGCCGCCGCCCTGGCGGCTGGTGAGCAGGCCGCGCGCGGCTAGCTTCTGGATGGCCTCGCGCAGGGAAGGGCGCGAAACGCCGAAATGCTCCGCCAATTCGCGCTCGGGAGGCAGCTTCTCTCCCGGTTTGAGACTGCCTTCGAGCAGCATGGCCTCGAGTCGCTCGGTGATGACGTCGGCGAGACGCGGTTGTCTCAGGTGTTGTGGGGCCATGGGTGTCGCTCGTTACTCGGTGATTGATGACGGGCGTAAAACAAGTCAATAAATGGTATGACCAATTTTACGCAATCTTTTCGCGTCACTCCAGCCTTCGTTTGTATGTCTGCTACTATGATTTTGACTAAAGTTCAAGGCCATTGCTGTGCAATAGATGGGTTCTGTGTTGACACTCTTCAGTTCACGCTCATAGAGTTGATTCATCCATTTTTGTAAATTGGTAAAACCAATAAAGGAAAGTGACGAGGTGCCGTTTCCATATCCTCGTCCGCCTATGTCTTGACCACTCTATTGTCACCACTCTCCGGACGTTCGGCACGACTCTTCGATGACCATTCAACGATAGCGCATCATTTGCACAGGGCTTGTCATGATCATTTCAGCTTCCACGGACTACCGCCAAGCCGCCAAGCGACGTATCCCACCCTTTCTATTTCACTACGCCGACGGGGGTGCTTACGCCGAGCATACGCTGCGACGCAATGTCGAAGATCTTGCCGATATCGCGTTGCGTCAGCGCGTGCTGAAGGACATGTCCCATTTGTCTCTGGAAACCGAACTATTCGGCGAATCCATGGCCATGCCAGTTGCGCTGGCGCCCGTGGGATTGGCGGGGATGTATGCCAGGCGCGGCGAGGTACAGGCGGCGCGCGCAGCGGCCGGGAAAGGCATACCCTTCACGCTGTCGACGGTATCGGTGTGCCCTATCAATGAGGTGGCCTCGGCCATCGATCGCCCTCTCTGGTTTCAGCTCTATGTGCTGAAGGACAGGGGCTTCATGAAGCATGTGCTGGAGCGTGCCAAGGCCGCCGGCGTCAAGACCCTGATCTTCACGGTCGACATGCCCGTGCCGGGGGCGCGTTACCGCGATGCCCATGCCGGCATGAGCGGCAAGCATGCGGCGACGCGGCGAATGCTCCAGGCTATGACGCATCCTTTCTGGGCCTGGGACGTGGGCCTCCATGGACGCCCTCACGACCTGGGCAACGTCTCGGACTATCGCGGCCAACCGACGGGGCTCGAGGATTATATCGCCTGGCTCGGCAACAACTTCGATCCCGCCATTTCCTGGAAGGACCTGGAATGGATTCG
>NZ_JARANY010000209.1 GCF_029889885.1 Chromohalobacter sp. 296-RDG | reverse complement strand
TGCGCGTCGATCCAGCCGATGCGTTTGAAGACGATCCCCAGAAACACCATGGCGAAGACGGGCAGCGTGACTTGCAGCGTATGCGAGAAAACGGCCAGCAGGTCCATGCGCTATCAGCTTCCTTGTCTTGCGAGGACGAAGCCCACGATGATGGCGGCGGCCACGACGAGCCAAAATAGGGTGTTGCGTAGACGAGTGGGACGGGGTGATCGAGATCTTGGCACGCAGGGTTCCTTGTTCCTTGGTCGGCTTGGGAAACGAAAAGGTTTATGGTAAACCCGTTAGCCTGCTAGGCCCAGTGCCGCGCTTCAAACCGTCCCATGACCGATGAAGAGGGCGGCGTGGCGAGCGGGCCCTCGATCGATCAACTGTGGGAGTCTCCATGCGCGAAGTAGAATCTCTTAATCTGGCCCATGGGCGCCTCGCGGGCCTGGCCTGGGGCGATGCCGACGCGCCCGTGTGGTTGGCGCTGCATGGCTGGCTGGATAACGCCGAGAGCTTTTCGCGCTTGGCGCCGTTGCTGGTCGAGCGTTTGGGGATTCGCATCGTCGCGATCGACTTCCCTGGCCACGGGCGCTCGCAGCCGCGTGCTGAAGGCGGGGACTATCCGATCTGGGAATATACGCTGGACGTGTTGGACGCACTCGATGCATTGGGACTCGATGACGCGCCGCTGCTGGCGCATTCGATGGGGGCGGCTGTCTCGTGTCTGGTGGCGGCCGCGATGCCAGAGCGTGTCGCTCGGTTGGTGCTGATCGACGGCTTGGGCACCTTGACCACCGAGGTTGACGACACCGCCAAGCAACTGCGCATGGGCTTGCTCCAGCGCCGTCGCTCGCGCTCCATGGTGCCGCGCTATCCCGATGAGGCCACCGCCATCGCGGCGCGCGTGGCGGGCGGTGTGACGCCTATCGATACCGACACGGCTGCCCCCCTGGTGCGCCGCAACTTGGACGTGGAAGACGATGGACACGTGCGCTTGCGCTCCGACGGTCGCTTGCTGCGTCCATCGTTGGTGCGCTTTACCACCGAACAGATGCTGTCGCTACTCAACACCATCGAAGCCCCGGTACTGTTGATCGAGGGCGAGCAGGGCATTCTCGCCGAGCGTGCCTACGCCCAGCGGGCCCGTGACGCCATCGCTCGGCTAACGCGCGTGATGCTGCCCGGGGGACATCATCTGCATCTCGAGGCGCACGCTGTCGATGCCGTGGCCGACGCTATCGTTGCCGACTCGGATGAGACGACGAGGCGTCATGAGTCGTGAAGGAGAACGCTGATA
>NZ_JARANY010000208.1 GCF_029889885.1 Chromohalobacter sp. 296-RDG | reverse complement strand
ACGGGATTTATGCAGCGTTTCTCTAGACACAGGCGCTGGCCGGGCCGGCGCAAAACTGGCAGGCGTCATAAAAACCGAATAAGCCGCCATGCTACCATCCGGCTTCACACCGACATCACCGATCCGCTTTCCCTATGACCGACGTGCCGCTTGTCTCCGTTATCATCCCCATGCATGGGCGATCCCACTTCATCGAAGCGGCACTGCGCAGCGTCATCGCCCAGACGCATCCCCGGGTCGAGACGATACTGGTCGATGACAACGGCGAAGGCTCGGCCAACCAGTTGGCAACGCACGAACAGGTCGCGCCCTTCCTGGGGCCCAACGTCCGCTACTCGGCGAATCCCGACAATGTCGGCGTTTCCGCGACGCGCAATCGGGGCGTCGAGCTGGCCAGGGGGGAGTACATCACTTTTCTGGACGACGACGATCTCTATTACGAGCATAAGGTCGCCCACCAATTGCAGCACATGCTGGATCACAAGCTGGATATCAGCATCTGCTCTTTTGACCGGTTCGACGCGGACGGCGAGTTGCAACCTGCGAGCGCCATCCAGCCGCCGTTGACATGTGCGCAGCATCTATTCTTCAACGAGCCTTCCCCACATGCGCCCACCATCATGATCGAGCGGGCCTTTTTTCAGCGGATAGGCGGCTTCAACGAATCGCTAGCCTACCGGGAAGATCTCATGCTGGTGACACGGGCACTCAGTCACGGCGCCACCATCGGCTCGATACAGCAGCCCCTGTTCAATTACCGGGTGCACCCCGGCTTCCGGCTCTCAAAGAAGCGGTTCGCGTGCGACGAGATCGACCGCATCTACGCGATCATCGACGAGGAAGAAGCCGAGCTTCGGCGCCAGTTGCACCCAGCCGAGCGGGAACGGCTGCTGTCAGCACGCCGTTACAAACAGCTCGACGCCCTGTTCAAGAACGGCTGCCGAATCCCTTTCTCGCTGCTCTCCGACACCGTGAAGCACGCCCTCAAGACCGGAGACCGCAAGCGGCTGTTGCGGGGCATCTCGAAATACGTACGCGCAGCCCTGAGGCGCAATAAACGCCAGGCGCCGTAAAAATAAAAAAAGCCCCGAATCGGGGCTTTTTGATAATGGCTTACAGCAACTTTCAGCTGTCATAACGACTTAGATCGAATCCTGGTGCGCCTCAAGCTCATAATAACGCCTCGTAGCGCTCGGCGATGGCGTGAGGCGAGAAGCGTTGATAATGGCTCGGGTCGATACGCGGCGGTGCCGCGACGGCGCTGGCGATCTTCTCGGCCAATGCCG
>NZ_JARANY010000207.1 GCF_029889885.1 Chromohalobacter sp. 296-RDG | reverse complement strand
GTGCTACTGGGGAACACGGCCTTGCCCCGCTCGGCATGGTGACTCTGTCTCGGCACACGACCTAGGAAGCTAGGGACTGCCCCATGCTGACCACCAGGCCGTCGGTGCAGATATCGCGAAACGCGACGTCGTGGCCGAAGCACATCACTACGGTGGAGCCCAGCTTGAAGCGACCCATTTCCTGACCCTTCTCGATCACGATGGGTTCGTCGAAACGCGTCGTCTGGACACGCCCGCTGAGTGGGGTGACCTGACCCGCCCAGACTGTTTCGATGGCGGCGACGATCATCGCGCCCACCAATACCATCGCCAACGGGCCGTGTTCGGTGTCGAACAGGCAAACCAGGCGCTCGTTGCGGGCGAAGAGCCCCGGCACGTGATTGGCAGTGGCCTGATTGACTGAGAATAGCCGCCCCGGCACATAGATCATTTCACGCAGGGTACCTGTCACCGGCATGTGCACGCGGTGATAGTCGCGCGGCGAGAGATAGACCGTGGCGAAGTGGCCGTCCCGAAAGGGCGCGGCGTGATGCGTATCGCCCCCCAGCAGGGCGGTCAGTGAATAAGTATGCCCCTTGGCCTGGACGAGGGTGCCATTATCAATGGCGCCGAACTGCGACAGCGTGCCATCGGCAGGGGAGACGATGCCCTCGCCGATGGGCCGCGCCTCGGGAGTCAGCGCGCGAGTGAAGAAGTCATTGAAACAGGCGTAAGCCCCGGGGTCGCTTTCGAGCGCCTGGCTCATGTCGACATCGAAGGTACGAATGAAACGCCGAATCGCCCAGTCCTTGAGCCATGGCGTGCGGCTCTCGGCAAGCTTGCCCACCCCACGCGAGATCAAGTGGTGGGGAAGGGGGTACTGCATTCTGGCGAAGAGTTCGTCGCGATCCACGGGCATATCCACGGCAATGGAAGAGAACTCGCCACATTAGTCGTAGCGGCGGGGCATCGCAATATTTTGGTGACGGGCTACGGGCTACGGGCTACGGGCTACGGGAACCGCTTGCCCTTTTGGCAAGCGGCGCTCATCGTTTTCGCGGCTCGCGGCTCGCGGCTCGCGGTTCGCGGCTCGCGGTTATCATTTCTCTATCGGTGTATCGTCGCGATTGCCCCATTCCTGCCATGAGCCGGGGTAGGCGCGCATCTTCTCGAAACCCAGAGCCTTGCCGACCAGCCAGGTGAAGCCGCTACGGTGATGACTCTGGCAGTGGGTGACGATCTCTTTATCCGGTGTCAGGCCTTTCGCTTCGAGCTCGGCGATGAGTTCGGCGTAATCGCGCAGGCGCAGGTGGCGTTCGGGATCCATGGCG
>NZ_JARANY010000206.1 GCF_029889885.1 Chromohalobacter sp. 296-RDG | reverse complement strand
ATCGCGCCACGGGGGCGCATATCATCGACTTGCTGTTCGAGCTCAATCAGGAAATGGGCACGACACTGATATTGGTCACGCACGATCATGCTCTGGCACGCCGCTGCGGGCGTTGCCTGCGCCTTGACGAAGGGCGCCTGCAGGTCATGAGGCACGAAGAGGTGGCTTCGTGAAGGCGCTCTCGCTATCGCTCAAGGGACTGTGGCGTGATCTTCGTGCCGCCGATGTACGGGCGCTGTTCGTGGCTCTGGCGTTGGCAGTGGCGGCCTCGACGATGATCGGCTTCTTCCTGGACCGTCTCGACCGAGGGCTGACCCGACAGGCCGGGCAACTGATGGGCGGCGACCTGGTACTCGAGCAGAGCGATCCCTTTTCCGAGGAACTGCGCCAGACGCTGCGCGATGCCGGACTGACGCTCTCGCAGCAGGTCGATCTGATCTCGATGGTCAGTCGCGACGATGCCTTCCAACCGGCCAGTCTCAAGGTCGTTGACGCGGATTATCCGTTATATGGGCAAGTGCGCGTCGAGCGTGGCGAGGGGCTCGAGACGCTGACTCACGGCCCTGCGCCCGGCAGCGTGTGGGTGGCGCCGCGTCTGGCGCGGCTGATGGAACTCGACATCGGGGACGCGCTCGCGATAGGCGACAGCACGCTCACCGTGAGCGGCCTGATCGAGCGCGAGCCGGATCAGAGCGCCGGATTTTCGGCCTTCAATCCGCGCGTGATGATGCATCGCGACGATCTGGCGGCGACTGACCTGGTGCAGCCTGGCTCGCGGCTCGAATACGAGTTGTTGGCCCAAGGGCCGCCCGACGCCGTGGCGCGCGTGCAGTCGCGTCTGGAGAGGCTGCGCGACAATGGCGTCGAAGTACGCGACGTGCGCGAGGATCGCCCTCGGCTGGGCGGTGCGCTGGATCGTGCCCAGCGCTACCTGAGTCTGTCGGGGCTGGCTGCAGTATTGCTGGCGGGAGTGGCAGTGGCCATGGCCACGCGTCGCTATGTCGATCGCCATTTGGATACGGCGGCGTTGCTGCGCTGTTTCGGCGCCTCTCAGCGACAACTGGTGACATTGTTTGCCCTGCAGCTCGCCTGGCTGGCATTGGCGGCTGCGGTGGTGGGCGCGCTATTGGGCCTGCTGGGACAGGCTGGCTTGCTGGTGATTCTGACGAATTTTCTACCGCTCGAACTGCCGCCACCGGGGCCGTTGCCGTTATTGATGGGAGTACTGACCGCGCTGGCGGTGCTCATCGGCTTCGCCGGCCCTACCTTGTTACGACTCAAGCGGGTGAGCGCACTCAAGGTGCTGCGACGCGAA
>NZ_JARANY010000205.1 GCF_029889885.1 Chromohalobacter sp. 296-RDG | reverse complement strand
GAGACACGTCATCATCGCCGGCTCATCGCCAGGAATATTGAGTAGTATCGACGAGATACGCCCGCCATACATGGCCCCGGCATAGACGGAGGTCAGCATGATCAGCGCGGTTTCTGGTGGCAAGCCCAGCGTAAAGGCCAGCGGGATAAGGATGGCTACGCCATTGGTTGGCCCCAATCCCGGCAGGGCCCCGATTAAAGTACCGAGAAAGGCCCCTAACAAGGCGAACATTAGGTTGTTCGGCGCAAATGCGACGCCAAACCCATCAATCAGATAGCCCAAGGTTTCCATCAGCTTCCCTCCAGTACACGCAGCACGCCCAGAGGCAAGGATAGATCGAGGCCTATGGTAAACAGAAAATACACCACGATGCCCGCGATCAGACCCACTACGTAGGCACGAACAGGCGCCGCCCCCATGCGACAGCACAGGGTGCCGACAGCCAGAGTCGTGGTGATGATGAAGCCTAGGGGCTGAAGCAACAACACATAGGCGATCAACACCACCACGGCTATCAGAAGTTCCAGTGTCGTGCGCGCTGGCGGCCATTTTGAGCCCGGATCAGGTTTGACAATCAGATACAGACTACTTAGCACCAGCACCACGGTCAGCAAGATGGGAAATGCCCCAGGTCCAATGGCCTCGCTCGATTCAGAAAACTGAGTGGCGCCCCAGCCGTACGCGACGGCCAGGACGAGCATCAGTAGACCAAAGATACGGTCATTGGATTTCATTCCGCCTGTCCGATTTCCTCGGAGAGTTCCTCGATATCCTTAACCTGATCGAGCACGAACTTCTCGAACTCTTCACCTTCCATGTTGAAAGGCATCAGGCCATTGCTCTCCATGGCTTGCTTCCATTCCTTGCTCTCAGCAAGCTCCTGAATGGTCGATGTCCAAAACTGTTTGGCCTCATCCGATACGTTGGGCGGAATGTAGAATCCGCGCCAGTTGGGCGCGATGACATCGATGCCTTGTTCCTTCGCGGTAGGTATGTCCGATAGATCATCTTCAAGGCGTTCATCTGCAAGCAGGGCTAAGATGCGTAGGTCGCCGGATTCCCTGAAGCCCTTGGCTTCGGAAATGTCGCCGCTGAAAACGTCCGCGTGCTCGCCTACCACCTGAGTCAAGGCTTCGCCTCCACCTTCATAAGCCAAGTACTTAACCTTGCTCATATCCTCAACGCCCGCTTCATCGGCGAACATCAACGCTTTCAAATGGTCCCAGCTTTTTTTCGCATCGCCACCAGCAAAAGTGATGGAACGCGGATCTTCCTTGAGCGCATCGGTTAGGTCTTTCAGGGTTTGGTATTCTGAATCCTGTGACACGCCAATCACACCATAATCGG
>NZ_JARANY010000204.1 GCF_029889885.1 Chromohalobacter sp. 296-RDG | reverse complement strand
GCCCCGGTGCCGATGGCGATCAGGGTGAACATGTTGAGGCTGCGGCGCATGATGGAGCGCCAGCCGCGCACGAAGAAGGGCCTGCCCGCCCAGACCACCACCGGCGTGGCGAGCAGCAGCTGGATCCAGTTCGAGACTTGGGGGGCGATCAGGTGATCGAGGCCGAACACATGGCCGCCCATTTCCAGCACCAGCACCGGCAGTGCCAGGGCCAGCCCGATCCAGAAGCGCCGCGTCATGTCCTTGAGCTCCTCGGAGGGCCCGGTATCGGCGGAGACCGTCTCGGGCTCCAGCGCCATGCCGCAGATGGGACAGTCGCCCGGCCCCTCCTGGCGAATCTCGGGGTGCATCGGGCAGGTGTAGATCGTGCCGGGCGGCGCTGGCTCGGCAGGTGTGTCGTCGCCCTGCAGGTAGGCGTCAGGGTCCCTTTCGAACTTCTGCTGGCACCTGGCCGAGCAGAAGTACCAGGTCTTTCCAGCGTGTGAGGCGCGGTGGTCGGTATGGTGAGGATCGACCGTCATCCCGCAGACGGGGTCCGTGACCTCATGGGTGTGGTCCTGTGTCATGCTCCATCCTCCCTGCTGTGGCTGCCACTCGCGTCATGCGAATGAGCATGGTGGTCGGCGTCCTGGGCGGGCCGCCGGGAAAGAAAGACGTATTCCGCCACCAGGATGACGGCCATCGCGGCGGCGGCAACGTAGAGCACCAGCGGGTCGGTGGTGGCCTTGACCCAGAGGAAGCCTGCCAGCACCACCAGGTCGAGGGCGATCGCGGTCAGCAGGATGGCCGGGCGGGCCGCCACCGCATCGCGTAGATGCCGCAACACCCCCCAGTGAATGGCGATATCCATCACCAGGTAGAAGATGATGCCCAGGGCGGCGATGCGGCTCAGGTCGAAGAACGCTGTCAGCAGCAGGCCGAGCACGATGGTATAGACCAGGGTGTGCTTCTGGATGCTGCCGGGCATATGGAAATGGCGATGGGGCACCAGCTTCATCTCGGTCAGCATCGCCAGCATCCGCGACACCGCGAACACGCTGGCGATGATGCCGCCTGCCGTGGCCAGCATGGCGAGCAAGACGGTGAACCAGACGGCGGCCTCGCCCAGGGCGGGGCGTGCGGCCGCGGCCAGCGAGTAGTCCTGCGTCGCGATGATCTCCGTCAGCGACAGATTGCTGGCGACGGCGAGGCCCACCAGCGCATAGATCACCACGCACAGGGCGATCGAGACGATGATGGCCCGACCGACGTTACGGTGGGGATCGCGAATTTCGGCCCCGCTGTTGGTGATGGTGGTGAACCCCTTGAAGGCCAGGATCCCAAGCGCGGTAGCCCCCAGGAACCCGGAGA
>NZ_JARANY010000203.1 GCF_029889885.1 Chromohalobacter sp. 296-RDG | reverse complement strand
CCCGGACGACGCAACATGACGACTTACGGCAAGAAGCCGTCGCTTGGGGTGTAAATATGGACGACGAGTCAGGCCATGCTAGGGCGACGTTTCGTAGCCAAGGATGTCGTCATGACTCTCTCCACGCCTGCTGCCACGTCTGCCAATACGCCCAGCGAGACGCTCCCCGCGACGCCGGATTACGACGCCTGGCCGCTCGAGGTCGCCATCGCCGAGGTGCGCCCGACACCGCACCAGGTGGAAGTGCACTGGGAAGACGGTCGCACCAGCCAATACCACAGCATCTGGCTGCGTGAGAACGCCGCCGATGCCAGTACCGTCAACCCGGATACCCGCGAGCGTATTCTCGACCTCTCGCGTCTCGAAGACTGGCCCACCGTCAGCGAGGCGACTCTCGACGAGGCAGGCGCGTTGGTGATCGTCTTCGCGCCGGAGCAACGCCGCTTGCGCTTTCACCCCGGCTGGCTGCGCGCGCACGACTATACCCACCTGGCGGAACTCGATGCCCCACTGCCCCCCGCCACGTTATGGAAAGGCAGCGAGCGCAACGCGCCCACGACCCTCGATGCATACGACTGGCTCGACACCGACGCCGATCCCCAGGCGCTGGATACCTGCCTCGAACAAGCGCTGGAAGCCGTCATTGGCGAGGGCCTGGTGCGGCTACGCAATCTGCCCACCGAGCCCGGCAGCCTCGACGCCATCGCCCGTCGCATCGGTCCACCGCGCGCCACCAACTTCGGCACGCTGTTCGACGTGCGCGCCAAGCCGGACCCCGAGTCCAACGCCTATACCTCGATCGCTCTGCCGCCGCACGTCGACCTGCCCACCCGCGAGTATCAGCCAGGCCTACAGTTGCTGCACTGCCTGGAAAACGACACCGTCGGTGGCGAAGCGGTGATGATGGACGGTTTCGCCGTCGCCGAGGCCCTGCGCGAGCGTCATCCCGAGCACTTCGCGACGCTCACTCGCGTGCACTGGTGCTACGCCAACACCGCGCGCACTACCGATCACGTGTGGTACGCGCCGATGATCAAGCTCGATGACAACGGCGATTTCGACGAAGTCCGCATCGCCGACTTCCTGCGTGGCCCTTTGATGGCGCCGTTCGAGGACGTGGAGCCCGCCTATGCCGCCTTGATGGCCCTGCAACGCCTGCTGCGCGAGCCCGAATTCGCGCTGCGTTTCACCTACACGCCCGGCGACCTGGTGATCTTCGACAACCGTCGCCTACTGCATGCCCGTGACGCCTTCGATGTCGGCCAGGGCGGCCGGCGTTGGCTGCAAGGCTGCTATCTCGAGCGTGACGAAGCCCGCTCGCGGCTACGCATGCTACGCCGCGCCCACCGCCAGCAACG
>NZ_JARANY010000202.1 GCF_029889885.1 Chromohalobacter sp. 296-RDG | reverse complement strand
TGATGTCCATCCTCATCTAAACAACAACACAATATCCTGTTTTTAATAAAAATTTTCTGAATGGTTGTCTATAGCTGTCTACAAAAATCTAGCTTAAGCCAGCTCCAAGTGGGGAGTACAATGGGGAGTAAACCAGTGTACTACCCACTATAAGGCTCGATTTTCCTATGGATACTCCCCACCTCAAACGCTCACCCTTGGACTGGAGAACCCCGCCCAGGGAAACAAGCCCTGCGCCAACCTGGCAGAAAAAACTGTGTAAACATGCTCTTGATGGGGTACGCCCTACTCTAGTCGCTACAAATTCAAACAAATGTTTCAAATTTTTTATGGCACGCTGGAGAAGGAGCTAATGGGCAGCTTTACCGCCAAGAAGGTCCAGTCCCTGATCAAGGACGGAACACCGGGACGCTACAGTGACGGCAACGGCCTGTACCTGATGATTCCAATGAAGGGCATGCCCTACTGGATGCTTCGATACACGTTCGCCGGAAAGCGGCGTGAGCTGACGCTGGGCAAGTATGCACAGCTGTCTTTGGCTGAAGCTCGTGAGCAAGCTATAGAGTCCCAGAAGGCTATCCGCAACGGTATCGACCCCGTCGAAGAGCGCAAGCGCGAAGAAAAGGCCACCATCAATACCGTCCAGGACCTTTTTACCGACTGGCACCAAGACTTGGAGAAACGACTCAAGCACCCCCACATACCCAAGCGAATCTTCGACAAAGAGGTCGCACCTTCCATTGGCCACCTAGCATTGGGTGACGCCACCCCCATGGAGGTACGCGCAATAATCCGGAAGGTAGCCAATAGCGGTCGCCCGACCACTGCGAACGACACCTTGATGTACCTGAAACAGCTCTTTAATCACGCTATCAAATTGGGGTTGCTCACCTATAACCCGGCCACCGCCTTCAATGTCAGCGATGCAGGTGGTGTTGAGAAAAGCCGCGACAGGGCCTTGAGCCTTGATGAGGTTTATCAGGCTTTTCAAGTCTTCCGGGAAAACCGCGATAGCTTCAGTCGCGATAACTATCTCGCCTGCGCCCTCCTGCTTACTCTGGGGGTACGCAAAACGGAACTGATCGAAGCCCAGTGGGCTGAGTTCGATTTGGAGAACCGGCAGTGGGAGCTATCTGGCGAACGTAGCAAGTCAGGTGTCGGGATCAGAATACCGCTTCCACCACAGGCTATCGCCTGGCTGAATGAGCTCCAGATTCGCGCCTGCGGATCGGCCTACGTCTTTCCTAATCGCCGCAGCAGCAAGCAGCCCCATATGGGCCAGGACACACTAAATCGCGCCATTTCCAAACTGTTCGGCCGAGAGCCAGGCAAAAAACCGCAGCCGGAGAACAGAATGGG
>NZ_JARANY010000201.1 GCF_029889885.1 Chromohalobacter sp. 296-RDG | reverse complement strand
AGCGGCCAGCCCCCGTTCGACCAGGCGTACCAGGCACAGGGTATTGCGCATCGCTTGATCAAGCCAGGGCGACCTCAGACCAACGGCATGGTGGAACGCTTCAACGGCCGGATCAGCGATGTGCTGGCCACTCGGCACTACGCCTCTGGCGAAGACTTGGAACAGACGCTGAAAGGGTATTGTTGGCTGTACAATCACTATATCTCGCAAAAGGCACTGGACCATCAATCACCGATAGCCGCGATGAAAGAATGGCAGGCCAAACGGGCAGAGCTATTGACCAAGCGAGTAGTCAATCACGCAGGACCCGACAGTTACGAAAGGAACGGACTTCCGTCAGGTCACCGATACCGAGCTTCGAAGGGTGGTCACCAAGCTGAATGATCGGCCTCGAAAACGGCTCGGGTATCGGCACAGGTGTTCTTGGGGGAATACTCAGGAGCCCTAAAGACTGCAGGTGCTGCACTTATTGCTTGAATTCAGGGTCGTAAACGACGCTCGCCCCCACCGGTATAACGGCGGAGGCAAGGTACATGCATCGTACTTGTCAGATGTCGATCAAATTACTCGACGTTCTCCTGCGCAGCACCCATACGACGCCGCAGGATCGGCCCCACAACAACTGGCAACACCAGCCCGATGATGGCCAGCGACCACAGTGTGATCGAAAGCCCACCACTCCACAGCACACTCCAGTCGCCGTTGGAGGTTGTTAGCGCATGACCGAGGTTCTTTTCCATTTCCGGCCCCAGCAACAAGCCCAGGATGATGGGCACCAGCGGGATCTCCAGCTTGCGCAGAATATAGCCCGCCACTCCGAAGGCCACCATGAAATAGAGGTCGAAGGTGGAATTGCTGATCGAATAAATGCCCACTAATGCGACCATAGTCACGATCGGCAGCAAGTATTTGGGAGGCACCGAGAGCAGCTTGACGAAGATGCCTACCAAGGGAATGTTCAGCACCAACAGTAGGAAGTTACCCACCAGCAAAGCGGCAATGACCCCCCAGACGATATCCGCGTTCTGGGTGAACATCAGCGGTCCAGGGGTGATGTTCATCGAAATCAACAGCGCCAGCAGCACTGCCGTCGTGCCGCTACCCGGCACACCGAGCGTCAGCATGGGCACCAACGCCCCACTGGAAGCTCCATTGTTGCCGGCCTCGGGGCCCGCCACACCACGCGGATCCCCCTTGCCAAAGAAACCTTTCTTGCCGACGACTTTCTTTTCCAGCGTATAGCCGATAAAGCTACCCAGCGAAGCCCCGGCGCCCGGCAAGACGCCAGAGACGAATCCAAGGATGCCCCCCCGAATGCTCGATGGCATGATCTCGCGAATTTCCTTGAAGGACAGCGTAAGCTTAGTGCGTTCTCTTATACACAT
>NZ_JARANY010000200.1 GCF_029889885.1 Chromohalobacter sp. 296-RDG | reverse complement strand
GGCGGCGCCCGCACTATGGTTTGCCGTTAGTGCACTACCACAGTTCCAAAAACCGCAAAGTCTGTCTACAGTCGTAGAACAATTTGCATAACAACGCGCTGCACCTGACCGCTATTCCGCTAGCGCTCCATAGCGGCAGGTGAGCTAAGGCGTTATATTTTACGGGGGAGCATCTGGTGTTGCTAGGCAATACTAAAAGATTTAGTGGGATAGGCTACGTTTGCTTTCTCGATATTCTCGGTTTTTCACAAGACATTTTGTCTAACTGGAAAGCAACGAACTCCAATCCGCTAGACAAAATTATGGCCATCAAGTCCTCGATTCCAGTTTTCGAAGCACAAGATGATGATACAGAACAATCACCGTATTCCCGGCAGTATGTGTGTCGCGTGAATACGGTCTCTGACAGCATCACAATTGGTTTTGGTTTCGAGCCAGATCTTATTGTTGGAGATCTTTTTTAGGTTTGGAAGCGTTGTTGGAAAATGTTTCAGAGGTCTGGACCACTGCCATAAAATATGGATACACCATTCGTGGCGCCATTGAATTTGGGGAAATCTACTGGAATGAAAATGAGTTAATTGGTCCTGCATTCAACAATGCATATCGCTTGGAATCAGAGGTTTCTCGGATATCCAGAGTTATCGTTTCGTCGCGATTGAATAGGGTTCTTAGGAACTTAGCTAATGACCACCGGAGTGACATTACAGACCACTTGATCGCCAATTTTAGAAAGGATGTAGATGGGTATGTGGTCGTTAACCCTTACATTCTTGGTCACTCTGATGAAGAACGACTATCCCTTGCGGAAAAGCTGCGCGCATTAGCTAAAAATTCTCCGACGTCTTTGGTCAAAGAAAAGTATGCGCACTTAATTAGTATGCTTTCCGAGAAAGAGCGCAATGCTATAGGCCGCAGCGAGCTTTGAGCCTATTAGTGATTCATAACCAGTGGGTGAAGCCGACCGTGGACTTCCCCCGGTTTAGTGGACACGCATCGATAACTCCCAAGAAGGAGAAAAGCGATGCCCGCAATAATCACGGGGAAGAAGACGCAACTTTAAGCCACCAGTGCCAGACGGTGCAATAAAGAGAAAAAAAGTATCGACCCAAATTATTCTGGGGGCGGATAACCAATCATCCGCTTCCCGAAAAGCAACCTTTAGGATAGGGAGCTCAATGAAAAACCGATATAGAGCACTTGTCACTATCGCATTTTTCGCAGCTTTTGTCGCCACCGAGAGTGCAGCTAGTAGCGATCGGCCAATCAATATCAGTTCACCTGAAAAATTCTGTCGAACAGCTCCTATGGCCGCAATGAATGGATTCATGGAAGCAAAACGGGGCGCAACAAAACAAGAAGGGATACGGCGTGCTCGAAATATTGAAAAAAATG
>NZ_JARANY010000020.1 GCF_029889885.1 Chromohalobacter sp. 296-RDG | reverse complement strand
TTGTTGCCGAAGCGCCTAACGAGGAAGGCGTATTCTACCGAAAGCGCCGTGATTGTCAAGGCCGAAGCCGGCGAGACAATGCTTGGCAACGCTTCAAATCGCGGCGTTGCCCGAGGCCTTTCGAGATGCGGCGCATTCTACCGAAATCGGCGTTACTGTCAAGCGAGAAGCCACCCGAAGGCTTGAATTTCTCAAGCAAGTCAGCCACTTGCGCCACCCCTTCACCGCCGGCCACGAAGCCCGTCGCCGGCAGCGGATGCGTACTTTACGGATCCGCCGACGCGAACGCAAGGGGTTTTTGCTCAGATTACAAAGCTATCGACGAAACGGTGTACAGGGGTGCTTTCCAGGCGCGCCTGATCCGCGCACAGCGCCAGAATGTCATCACAGTGACGCGTCGGGAATCGTGTCGCGAGATTAGCGCTAAACTTCGCTTCCAGGAGGGGCATACCTTCCTCCCGGCGCCGACGATGGCCGATGGGATATTCGACAGCCACTTGCTCGGTCTTACTGCCATCCTTGAAGAACACCTGAATCGCATTGGCGATGGAGCGTTTGTCGGCCTCGAGATACTCGCGGCTGTAACGTGCGTCTTCAACCACTTCCATCTTGTCACGCAATTGATCGATGACCGGATTCGCCGCATGGAAAGCATCTTCGTAATGCTCGGCGACCAGATGTCCGAAGATCAAGGGGACAGCCGTCATGTACTGAAGGCAATGGTCGCGGTCGGCGGGGTTGGCTAGATGCCCTTCCTTGGAGATGATGCGAATCGCCGATTCATGGGTGGTAATCACGACCTTATCGATGTCCTCCAGGCGGTCCTTGATCTGAGGATGCAGCGTCACGGCTGCTTCGCAGGCGGTCTGGGCATGGAACTCCGCCGGAAAGCTGATCTTGAACAGCACATTTTCCATGACATAGGAGCCATAGTCCTGACTGACACGAAAGTGGCGATCTTCTTCCGGCTTGAGCTTCTGATCCTTGTTGGTCTTGGAGAACAACACATCATAGAAGCCCCATTGTGGCGCAGTCAGCACACCGGGAATCCCCATTTCGCCACGCATGGCGATATCCGCCAGGCGTACGCCGCGCGAGGTTGCATCGCCCGCCGCCCAGGACTTACGTGACCCGGCGTTCGGCGCATGTCGATAAGTGCGCAGACTCTGGCCGTCGACGAAGGCATGCGACAGCGCGGCGAGCAGCTGTTCACGGTCTGCTCCCATCAGCTTGGCGGCCACTGCGGTAGACGCCACCTTGACCAGGGCGACATGATCTAGCCCTACCCGATTGAACGAGTTCTCGAGTGCCAGTACGCCCTGAATCTCATGGGCCATGACCATCGCCTCGAGTACATCACGCACGGTCAACGGTGCTTCGCCTTCGGCTACGCGCTTTTGCGATAGATGATCGGCAATCGCCAGGATCCCCCCCAGATTGTCTGAAGGATGCCCCCACTCCGCTGCCAGCCAGGTGTCGTTGTAATCCAGCCAACGAATGATGGCGCCGATATCCCAGGCTGCCTTGACCGGATCGAGACGCAACTGGGTACCCGGCACACGCGCACCGTGCGGTACGACCGTCCCCTCGACCAACGGCCCTAGATGTTTGGTGCACTCGGGAAAGCGCAGTGCCAACAAGCCGCACCCCAGTGTATCCATCAAGCAGTAACGGGCGGTTTTCAGTGCCTCCTGCCCGGTGACGCGATAGTCCAGCACATAATCGGCGATGGCCTGCAGCTCGGGATCGTAGTCAGGACGTTGGTTCTGTTCGACGTTGGCACTCATGTTGATTCCTTGAAGTCAGACTCGAAGCTCGAAGCTCGAAGCTCGAAGCTCGAAGCCAGTATTATTGGCGCTGCTCGATGGGCACCCAGTCGCGCTTCTCCGGCCCTACATAATCCGCGCTGGGGCGAATGATGCGATTGTTCTCGCGCTGCTCGAACACATGGGCACACCAGCCGGTGAGGCGCGAGCACACGAAGATCGGGGTGAATAGCTTGGTGGGAATACCCATGAAGTGGTAGGCGCTGGCGTGGAAGAAGTCGGCATTGCAGAACAGTTTCTTCTCCCGCCACATCACCGCCTCGACACGCTCGGAGACGGGATAGAGCTGCGTATCGCCCACGTCGTCCGCGAGACGTTTCGAGCACTGCTTGATGATGGCGTTACGCGGGTCGGATTCGCGATAGATCGCATGCCCGAAGCCCATGATCTTTTCCTTGCGTTCGAGCATGCCCATCAGCTCGCGTTCGGCCTCCTCCGGCGTTTGCCAGTTCTCGATCATGGCCATCGCGGCTTCGTTGGCTCCACCATGCAGCGGACCGCGCAACGAGCCGATGGCGCCGGTCACGCAGGAATGAATGTCCGACAGCGTCGAGGCGCACACGCGTGCAGTGAAGGTCGAGGCATTGAACTCATGCTCGGCGTACAGGATCAACGAAACGTTCATCACTCGTGCATGCAGCTCGGAGGCCGGCTTGCCATGCAGCAAATGCAGGAAATGGCCGCCCACCGAGTCATCGTCTGTCTCGGTATCGATCCGCACGCCGTCATGACTGAAGCGATACCAGTAGTTGATGATCGAGGGAAACGCCGCCAGCATCCGGTCGCTCTTATCCTGCTGCGCGGCGAAGTCCTCCTCCGTCTCGAGATTGCCCAGCATGGACGCCCCGGTACGCATCACATCCATCGGGTGGGCATCGGCGGGAATCTGTTCAAGCACGGCCTTCAGCGGACCGGGCAGGCCACGTAGCGATTTGAGCCTGGCCACGTAGGCCTCGAGCTCCGCCTGATTGGGCAATTTCCCCTTGAACAATAGATAGGCGACTTCCTCGAAGCGCGCCTGCTCGGCAAGGTCGTGAATGTCATAGCCACGATACGTGAGTCCGGAGCCGGACTGGCCCACGGTACATAACGCAGTGCTGCCGGCGCTCATGCCGCGCAAGCCGGTACTGGTAGGCGTTTTATCCGCCATGGCGAGCCTCCTTGTGCCAGATCGTTATCGTTGTTGCCTCATGCCGATAGTGCATAGCCATGCCGCCCGTTCACTTGTCCTCGTCGAACAGGGCATCCAGCTTGCGCTCGAAGGTGTGGTAATCGAGAAACTCGTAAAGCTCATCGCGCGTCTGCATTTTGTCGAGGACATCGCGCTGATGCCCGTTGTCGTGAATGCTGCGGTACACCTCAAGTGCTGCGGCATTCATGGCCCGGAACGCCGACAACGGATACAGCACCATGCGGCAACCCACATCATGCAGTTCCTGTTGGGTGAACAATGGCGTGGCGCCAAACTCGGTGATATTGGCCAGGATCGGCGCATTGATGCGCGTGCAAAACGCGCGATAGTCCTCGAGGGTATGCACGGCCTCGGCGAAGATGGCATCGGCACCGGCCTCGAGACACGCATTGGCGCGCTCGATGGCCGCTTCCAGCCCTTCCTTCTGGAAGGCATCGGTGCGCGCAATCAGATAAAAATCGTCATCCAGACGCGCATCGGCTGCCGCCTTGATGCGATCCACCATCTCTTGCTGCGACACGATGGCCTTGTTGGGCCGATGTCCGCAGCGCTTCTGGGCCACCTGGTCTTCCAGGTGCACCGCCGCCACGCCAGCGCGCTGCATTTCCTTGATGGTGCGCGCGATATTGAACGCTCCGCCCCAGCCAGTATCGATATCGACCAGTAGCGGAGTCTCTGAGGCTGCCGTAATACGCCGGGCGTCCTCGGCCACATCGTTCATGGTGGTCATGCCCAGATCGGGCAAGCCGAAGGACGCATTGGCCACGCCACCTCCGGAGAGATAAATCGCCGGATGGCCGACTTTCTCGGCCATGAGCGCCGTATAGGCATTGATGGTGCCGACGATCGGCAAGGGGCGATGCGCCTCGAGTGCCGCACGGAAACGTGCACCGGGAGTAGGATGGCTCATGACGTCGTATTCTCCTCGAAACGGGTTTGGGACGTCTGCTCGTCGAGTGTCTCGGCATAATGCTTGGCGACATTCTCGCGAGACGCACTGACGTGGCGACGCATCAAGAGTTCGGCCAGTTCCTCGTCGCCTGCCTCGATGGCATCGACGATACGATGGTGCTCGACGAAGGCGCGCTGCGGGCGCGCGCCGCTGGCACTGAATTGCGTGCGGTAAAGACGCACCAGGTAATAAAGGTCGTCACAAAGCATGGTCATCAGCATGCGATTGTGGCTGCCCTGCACGATGCAGTAGTGGAAATCCAGGTCACCCTCGCGCTGGAAATAGGCCTCGTCGCGCTGCAGGTCCTCCTGACGCTCGTGGATCGCCAGCACATCGCGCAGTCCGGCGATTTCAGGCGCCGTCATGTATCGCGCCGCCAGGCGCGCCGCCATGCTCTCGAGGGCTTCGCGCAGATCGAACAACTCCAGCAGTTCACGCATGGAGAGTTTGACTACGCGCGCACCGACATGCGGGACACGCTCGATCAAGCGGTGGGCTTCCAGGCGTCGCATAGCCTCGCGCAGCGGGCCGCGCGAGATGCCATACGTCTTGGCAAGGCCCGGCTCGGTGATCTTGGCACCGGGGGCCAGCTCACCTCGCACGATGGCGCTTTGAAGTTGGTGAAAGACGCGCTCGGCGAGTGTGCGCACTTCGGGAGCGTCGTCATGACCAGTCGCCGACTGCCAAGCATCATGGGAATCGGCGTTATGAGGTAAAGGAGGAAGCGTCATGTAATTGTCGACAATAAAGAATAAGCATTACCTTAGTAATCTACTCCAAAAGGGTCAACTGCCTGAAGCCCGGCGCTCCTACACCTTTCGCCGCATGGCCAGCACTCACCGGTGACCACGTTGTCGACAATTACTCATCGTCATCCTTATTAAGCGAAGCTGCTTATTGCAACAGGCCGGCGAGTCGCCGGGGTTTTTGAAACGGCAGGGAATGGTCAGTGCCCGGCAGTTCAATGTAGCGCCAGTCGGACCGCCGCTGCGCCAAGGTTGAGTGGTAGGCTTGCATGGCCGCGAGGCTCTTGCCCCCCACGACGCTCGTGACGTCGCATTGCGCTTCGAGCAGGGCATCGCGGTCGAGACGCCGAACGGCATCGGTCACGCAATCCAGCGCATTGGCGAACCCTTGGGGACGGTACGCGAGACGGCGTATCATCATGCGCTCGGCTCGTGGGTTGCGCGATCGATGCGGCGCAATCAAATCCAGAAAGGCGACGATACCCGCTTCCGGTGTCGGTGCCTCGCGAATGGCACACGCCGCCTCGGCATAGCCATCGCGCACCCGTACCATGGTCGCGTGATCCTCGCGCTCCAGAAGTGCCGGCTCGAGCAGCATCGTACGTTCAATACGGGCGCCTAAGCGTTGCTTGAGACGCATCGCTACCAGCCCGCCAAACGAATAGCCCATGACATCGCATTGCTCGATACTCTGGGCGTCGAGCACGGCTTCGATATCGTCGACGACGTCATCCAGCGAGAAAGGCCGCTCACGACCATCTATCGCACGCGTCGCCCCCATGCCCCGCAAGTCGGGCATCAGGAACGTTCGCCAGGTATCGAGATAAGTCACCATCGGCCCCCAGGTCAGCTCGGCCGCTACCCCGGCACCGTGCAGCATGACCACATTGCCCGCGCCCTCGCGACGCTCGAGGCGACGCCAATGGCACTGCTGATCCGGGCGCACCAATATGCCTTGCCGCATCTCGGCCTCGTCCGGCGACATTGTCATATTCGTCATCCTCTATGTGCCGCGCCTCAGGGGCGTTGAATGGCCGTCATTATCCGCACACGCTCACGGGCGGACAAATCCGGCTAGTTTCCCTACAATGAGTCGCCCGTGACAGGACGCTGCACCGATGCCGAGACTCGAACTGACGCCCCTGCCCTATCATGGCGACCCGCTGGCACGCTTCGAGCGCATGCGCCGTCGCCCCGGCGCCGTACTGCTGGACAGCGGCTTCCCGGCGGCTCCCGGTGGACGTTACGACATCCTTAGCTGCGACCCCATCGCCTGGCTGGAGGTCAACCGAGACGGCCGGGTAGCCAGTGACGTCGCGGACCTTCCCGATGATCCGCTCGCCGCTCAGCGTGCCTTGCTCGAGCACCTTCCCGACCCTGGCGTGACGAGCGAGCTGCCGTTTCTGGGCGGCTTGATCGGCTATTGGAGCTACGATTTCGGGCGTCACCTGGAGACTTTTGCGGATCATGCCTGCGAGGCAGTCACGCTGCCCCACAGCCGTGTCGGACTCTACGACTGGGCCCTCATCCACGATCATCACGCTCGCCAAGCCTGGCTCGTGGCTACACCGGCGCGGCGCGCCCAGGTGTGGGAATGGCTAAAAGTCGCGCCAGCGTTGGACTCGACATTCAAGTTGCTCTCCCCCTTTCGAGGCGAACTCGACCGCGTCGCCTACGGCGAGCGCTTCCGTGCCGTACAGCATTACATCCGCAGTGGCGACTGTTACCAGATCAACCTGGCCCAGCGTTTCAGCGCCCCCTACCAAGGCGATTTATGGCACGCCTATCGGCGACTGCGCCAAGCCACGCCGACACCTTATGGCGCCTACCTCGCCTGGGACGACAAGGGCATTCTGTCGCTGTCGCCGGAGCGCTTCCTCGAAGTCGTCGAGGGACGCGTAGAAACGCGCCCCATCAAGGGCACCCGGCCGCGCGGCAACACTACCATCGAGGATCGGCGCTACGCCCGCGAGCTGCGCGACAGCCTCAAGGATACCGCCGAAAACGTGATGATCGTCGACTTGCTGCGCAACGATCTGGGGCGTGTCTGTCAGCCGGGGAGCGTCCGCGTCCCCCAATTATGCCGCCTGGAGAGCTACGCCAATGTTCACCACCTGGTCAGCGTGGTGACCGGTAAACTCGACGCGACACGCCATGCGCTGGACCTTCTGGGAGCGGCGTTTCCCGGCGGCTCGATCACGGGCGCGCCCAAGATCCGCGCCATGCAGCTCATCGACAGTCTCGAACCCAGTCGCCGTAGCGTGTATTGCGGCAGCATCGGCTACGTCGATGTGCGCGGACGAATGGATACCTCCATCGCCATCCGCACCGCCGTGGCGGATGCCGGGCAACTGCATCTCTGGGGCGGTGGTGGCCTGGTCGCGGACTCCGACGAGGAAGCCGAGTACCAAGAGACACTCGCCAAGATTTCGCGCCTGATGGAGGCGCTCGGCACCGAAGAGCCGCATGAGCGCAACGAATCGCGTATCCTGAACGAATGACAACCGCTATGCCTGAATCCGCGTCTACCGACAGCGTCAGCCGGTATCGCATGCGTCGGCGCCGTCAGCGGCGTCTCATCGTCGGCGTCAGCGTACTGACGCTCGCCATGGTCATCGCCGATATCGCCACCGGCCCAGGTCACTATCCGTTGCGCGATGTGCTCATGACCCTGGTCGCGCCGAATCAATCGTCGGATGCGCTGCGCGTCATCGTGTGGAACATTCGTCTGCCGGTGGCCTTGATGGCAATCGTTGTCGGTGTGAGCCTGGCACTCGCTGGCGCCGAGATGCAGACTATCCTCAACAACCCCCTGGCCGACCCGTTCACGCTGGGCATTTCCTCGGCGGCGAGTGTCGGCGCAGCGCTCGCTATCACTCTTGGCGTCGGCATCGTGCCCTTCGCCGATACGTTACTGGTCACCGGCAACGCTTTCCTGCTGGCCCTGGCCGCATCGCTTATCATCTGGGGCGTGAGTCGCCTGCGTGGTGTCAGCGTGCAGACCCTGGTGCTGATGGGCATCGCCATCATGTTCTTCTTCAACGCCATGCTCGGCCTGATGCAGTACGTCGCTTCCCCCGAGGCCTTGCAGCAACTGGTGTTCTGGTCACTGGGCAGCCTCGGCAAGGCCAGTTGGGGCAAGGTCGGCCTGGCGACACTGGCGCTTTGCGTGACGCTGCCGGTATTTCTTCATGCCGGCTGGCGACTCACCGCGCTGCGCCTGGGCGATCTTCACGCCCAGGCCATGGGCATCGATGTCGCGCGCTTGCGGCTGCGTATTCTTCTGTGCTGCTCGCTGTTGGCGGCCACCGCCGTGGCCTTCGTGGGGACGATCGGCTTCGTCGGCTTGGTGGGCCCGCATATCGCTCGCTTGCTAGTCGGTGAGGATCAGCGTGTCTTTCTGCCCATGTCCGCCCTCAGCGGGGCACTGATCATGTCCGTCACCTCGATCCTCTCGAAAACGCTGGTGCCCGGCATTCTGCTGCCGATCGGTTTGCTCACTGCACTCATCGGGCTGCCGTTTTTCGTCTCGCTGATCCTGCGCAGCCGCAAGGAGATATGGAGATGACGCTAACACTCGAACGCCTCGATTGCCGCTTGGGTGACACACCCATCCTCGAGGGTATCGCCGGCCTCGAGGCCCGACCGGGCGAGATCACTGCCTTGGTCGGCCCCAACGGTGCCGGGAAATCCACACTGCTCAAGGCCGTCGCCGGCCTCCAACGCGCCAACGGTTCGTTCATGTTGCATGGCCAGGGATTGGCGGCACTATCGCTCGAACAGCGTGCCCGACATCTTTATTACTTACCGCAAGAACTCGGCTCCCGCGCCGTCCTCAACGTATTCGAGGCCGTGCTGCTGGCACGTCGCACCTGCATTCACGAGCCACATGAACGCGCGCTGTTCAAGGTGCAGGAGACACTTCAGGCTCTGGAACTGGAACCGCTGGCCGAGCATGAATTGAGCCAGCTCTCGGGCGGGCAGCGTCAACGGGTCGCCATCGCGCAAGCCGTGACGCGCGAGCCGTCGCTGATGCTGCTCGACGAACCGACCAGCGCGCTGGATCTGCATCATCAATTGCAAGTGCTCGACTGGCTGACTCGACTCGCAGCACAGCGCCATATCATCGTCGTCATCGCCATTCACGACCTAAGCCTGGCGGCGCGCTTCGCCCAGCATGTATGGATGCTCAAGGCAGGCCGCGTCGCCGCCAGTGGTACTCCCGGCGGCGTCCTGACCCATGCGCGTCTACGCGATGTCTATGCCATCGAGGCGCACATTGAATGGCCGGACGACGAACCGCCGCGTATCACGCCCCTCACAGCGATTCACTCATTGGGGCGATGAACACAGGATTTAATGCAGATAAGTTCTAACAAGTAACCCGAAACCTTCGTTAAAGGTATATAAGCTTCGAACCAATCGATATTGGGGGATCGTTTCGGCGGTTTGCTAGGGTATATCCATTCGTCGAAGTCGACAGACTTCACGCCACCTTCCACAGGAGCTCATCATGTCCCTCGATATCGATGCCATCAATCGCGATCTTGGCCACGACCCGGAGGCCCTGGTTCGCTGGGCACTCTCGCTCGATGGCAAGGCGATCTGCACGACCAACTTCCGGCCTTTCGAGGCAGTGATCCTGCATATGATCACGCAGGTGCAGCCGAACATTCCCGTGGTCTGGATGGACTCAGGCTATAACACCGAGGCCACTTATCGCTTCGCAGAAGAGATCAGCCGTCAGCTGGACCTCAACTTGACGATCTATCATCCGCGCCGCTCACGCGCGCATCGCGATGCCGTCGAGGGTGAGTTTCCAACCATCGACGATCCGCGCCACGCGGCGTTCACTGAGGAAGTCAAGTTAGAGCCATTCCAGCGGGCGCTGCGCGAGGCCGCGCCGCGTGTCTGGCTCACCGCGCTGCGCGCCGAGGACACCGCTGAACGTGCCCAGATGCAGCCGGTCTCGGTCAATCAGGATGGCTTGATCAAGGTCGCGCCCGTGCTGCACTGGAGCGCCAAGGACATGTATCAGTACCTGCAGAAGCACGATCTACCCAACAACTTCGATTACTTCGACCCGACCAAGGTGGAAGACAAGCGCGAGTGCGGGCTGCATCTTCAGCACTAGGCGTTAAACCCCAACCATCGAACGAATGACACGAACGCGCGCCATGCCGATGCCCACCTCCACGGAGCATCGGCATTCTCGTCTTTCCGGGCCGCTCTCAGCGCACCGGCAGCTCGATGCCCTCGAACAGAACCTGTTCGTGACGTGGCCCTGCCGCCAGCGCAGCTTCGATACTGTCTCGATCGAGGTGGGGGGCGAAGCGATTGACGAAGTCGAACATGAAGCCGCGCATGAAGGTGCCACGGCGAATACCGATCTTGGTCGTCGAGCTTTCGAACAGGTGGCTGGCATCGAGCGCTACCAAGTCGCGATCGACGACAGGGTCGACCGCCATGTGCGCGACGATACCCACCCCGAGCCCCAGGCGAACGTAGGTCTTGATGACATCGGCATCGGCAGCGGTGAGTACCACGTTGGGTGTCAAATCATGCGCCTTGAAGGCATCGTCGAGCTGCGAACGACCGGTAAAGCCGAACAAGTAGGTCACCAGCGGATACTCGGCCAGGGCTTCGAGCGTCAGCGTTTCCACCGACGCCAAGGGGTGGTCCTGTGGAACCAGCACGCAACGGTTCCAGCGATAGCATGGCAACAGCACCAGATCGGTAAAAAGCTCCAGCGACTCGGTACAGATCGCGAAATCAGCCTGCCCTTCACTGACCATCTGAGCGATCTGCTTGGGCGTACCCTGCTGCATGTGCAGGGCGACATCGGGATACTTCTGCCGGAACTCATGAATGACCGGCGGCAGGGCATAACGCGCCTGGGTATGAGTAGTGGCGATCGATAGGCTACCGCGCCGCTCGTCGCTGTGCTCCTGCGAAACGTGCTTTATGTTGTCGACGGTGCGCAGCACCTTGCCGGCCAACTCGATTATTGCCTCGCCGGCCGGTGTCACACGAGTCAGGTGCTTGCCGCTACGCGCAAAGATTTCCACCCCCAGCTCATCCTCCAGCAAGCGTATCTGCTTGGAAATGCCCGGCTGAGAAGTAAACAGACTTTGCGCGGTGGCGGAGACATTCAGGTTGTGCCGGGCAACTTCCCAGATATAGCGCAGTTGCTGGAGTTTCATGAGCGATGCCTCCCGACCTGGCAATCTTTTATGGCATAAAATTTAAATTTGTGATTACTTTAAAGCATATGGTGCGAGAGTAGAAGAGCGTCGACACCCTGGCAATACCGCACCATGGTGGTGCGTGAAAAAGCGCCGACATGATAGGCTGATGCTATTGTCACCATACCGATGGGGCATTTGCCAGGGCCATGGTCAACGGCTACCATCGCCTCATCTACGCTCGCGAAAGCGCAACGGAATACTGGAGAGATTCGTAATGGCTAATAATGTCGATGTCACCTCCGCTAACTTCGAGCAGGAAGTCGTCAATGCCGAACAGCCCGTACTGCTCAAGTTCTGGGCACCGTGGTGCGGCCCTTGCAAGATGATGGCCCCCGTCGTCGATGAAGTCGCCGATGAGAAGGCCGGTGGCGTCAAGGTCGTCAGCATCAACGTCGACGACGCACCGGAAATCGCCGCCGAACAAGGCGTGCGCGGTGTTCCGACCGTGATGATGTTCAAATCCGGCGCCAAGGTCGCTTCCCTGGTCGGTGCACAGTCCAAGTCACAGCTGACACAGTTCATCGATCAGAACGCCTGAGATCAACGGCGTTAAGCTATCGAAGCATGCTGACAATCGCCCCGCTCATGCGGGGCGATTGTCGTTACGGGATCATCGAAGCATAGGCTAGTCGGGAGGTGGCTCCGGGTTCATCTCAGCACGACGACGTTGCACGCGCTCGGAAGGACTCAGCAATCTCGCCAGCCAACGCGTCTCGGGATGACTATCCAGGGCAATCTTGAGCGTCATGGTCAACGGCACCGACAGCAACATACCCACCGGCCCGAAGATCCATCCCCATACCACCAGCGACAAGAAGGCCACCAGCGTGGAGAGCCCCATTGTGCGCCCCATGATCCGTGGCTCGATGATATTGCCCATGAGGAAATTGATCGCCAGATAGGCACCTGCCAGCAGCATCGCCTTGAAGGGGCCTCCTTCCGGCATCGCCAAGGTCAAGAGCACGGCAGGAACGGCCGCCAAGGCCGAGCCGATATTGGGAATGTAGTTGAGACAGAACGCCAGGGTCCCCCATAACAGCGCGAAGTCGACACCGATCACCACGCACGTGCCCCACACCAGCACGCCGGTCACCAGACTGATCACCGTCTTGATGGCTAGATAGCGCTTGAGATTGCGACTGAACTCGGTGAAACGCTGGAGACTCGGCGCCGGATTGAGCAAGGCCTGCGAGATCTTGTTGCGGAACTCCAGGGTCTCGAACAACATGAAGATCACCAACAGCATGATCACAACACTCTGCGAGAGCAGGTTACCCACGCTGCCCAGAAAGACGGGGACCCAATCGGTCGCCTGGGAAGCATCGAGAAGCCGCGAGACACCCTGGGGGTTGATAGAGATTCCCTGCTCCGCCAGCCATCGCAGCACGGTCAGATAGTGCTCTTGCAGTTGCTCCTGAAGCTTGGGCAAGGCGTTCATGAAGGTCGTGAAACTATTGCCGAGCAGTGCACCCAACAGGGTCATCAACACGCCGAGTATCAGCAACGTAACCAACACCGACAACCGCATGCCCAAGCCATGCTCATGCAGCCAATGTACCGGCGATGTACAGATGACGGCGATGAAAAGCGACAGCAATATGGGGATCAGCAAGTCGGAGCCGGCTTGCATGCCGCCAACGATGACCACCAAAGACGCCAGCGTCAGCATCAGGTTGAGAGGGAGGTTCTGTGAACCGGGGTCGTGTCCGGGGGACATGGGGCGTTCGCATCCTTGACGAAACCAAGACCCTATTCTGCCTGGCAGGGGTTACTTGCACAAACGCCACATCACGCCACACGAGAATAAAAGGCGAACCCGAACGGTCCGCCAAGCATCATTCAGATATGTGAGCCCGAGGCCACGATCAAATGGCGAAACCGTGCTCGAAGTCCTCAGCCTGCATGGACATCAACGTCTCGCCACCGGCACGTATCATCTCGGCATGCGCGCGGGTACGCGGCAACAGACGCTGATAATAGAAGCGAGCGGTATCGAGCTTGGCACGGTAGAACGCCGCATCATCGGGGTTACCGGACAAGGCTTGATGCGCCGCCTGCGCCGCGCGGGCCCAGAAGAATGCCAGAGTGACGTAGCCGGCATACATCAGGTAATCGAAACTCGCGGCCCCCACTTCTTCGCGATCCTGCATGGCCTTCATGCCTACCGCCATGGTCAGATCGCCCCACTCGGCGTTGAGCTTCGCCAGAGGCGTGACGAATTCCGCCATGGCGTCATTGCCCTCGTGAGCCTGGCAGAACTTGTGAATCTGCCTGGTGAAGGATTTGAGTGCCTCACCTTGGCTCATCAACACCTTACGCCCCAATAGATCCAGCGCCTGGATCCCCGTGGTGCCTTCGTAAAGCCGCGTTATGCGGGCGTCACGCACGTACTGTTCCATGCCCCATTCGCGGATGTAGCCGTGCCCCCCGAAAACTTGCACGCCCTCATTGGTGGCCTCGAACCCCACCTCGGTCAAGAACGCCTTGACGATGGGCGTCAACAATCCCAGCTCGGTTTCAGCCGCTTCGCACCCGGTAGCGTCGGTCGCGTATTCGATGCGATCCGCGAGTTGCGCAGCATGCAGCACCAGCATGCGACCACCCTCGGTAAACGCCTTTTGAGTCAGCAACATGCGGCGTACATCGGGATGCGAGATAATCGAATCGGCTGGCTTGTCCGCTTCTCGAGTGCCGGACAGTGCACGCATCTGCAAGCGATCGCGGGCGTAGGCCAAGGCATTCTGGAAGCTCACCTCCATCAGCCCCAGTCCCTGGATGCCGACACCGATACGCGCCACGTTCATCATGGTGAACATGCAGGTCAGCCCCTTGTGAGGTTCGCCGACGAGATAGCCGCGCGCGCCATCGAAGTTCATCACGCAAGTGGCGTTGCCGTGAATGCCCATCTTGTGTTCCAGGGCGCCGCAACTCACTGCATTGCGCTCACCGATCTCGCCCTCGGCATCGGGCAGATACTTGGGTACCACGAAGAGGGAAATCCCCTTGGTACCCTCCGGTGCATCGGGCAGTTTGGCCAGGACCAGGTGCACGATGTTCTCGGCCAGGTCATGCTCACCCGCGGAGATGAAGATCTTGGTCCCGGTGATGAGACACCCACCCGCCTCGTCGGGACGTGCCCGGGTCTTGATCAAACCCAGGTCGGTGCCGCATTGCGGTTCGGTCAGACACATGGAGCCCGTCCAGGTGCCGTCGTTGAGCTTGGTCAGATACTGCGCTTTCTGCTCATCGCTACCATGATGGCGAAGCGCATCAGCGGCGCCCTGGGAGAGCCCCGGATACATGCCCCATGCCAGATTGGTTGAACACACCATCTCCGAGAGCATCATGCCGAGCGACGTCGGCAACCCTTGACCGTGATACGCCGTATCGCCGGATAGACTCGGCCAGCCACCTTCCACGTACTGGGCATAGGCCTCCTTGAAACCGGAAGGCGTCAACACCTCGCCACCTTCGAGTCGACAGCCCTGCTCGTCGCCAGTCTGATTGAGCGGCAGTAACACCTCGCGTGTAAAGCGTGCACCCTCTTCCAGAATCGCGCTCACCACATCTGGGGTGATCTCTTCGGCCTGGGGCAACTGGGCATAATGACGGGGATAATCGAGAACCTCGTCCATCACGAAACGAAAATCGCGTAGCGGCGCCTGATAGCTGGGCATCTTTAAGCTCCTGAACGGTACGGGCAGGTATCCCGAAGGCATCAAACATTCGTTTGAAATTAAGCGCCGCCCAACATCAAGTCAAGCGCTCGTTTTAATTTCATGAGATGACCTTGGCAGCACGCTCAGGCAGTTCCCAATGGCGCCATGGCCAGTTGCCATGCCACTAACAAGAGTATGGCGCAGATCCCGCCTTCGATGACCTGCCAGACACGCGGGTTGGCCAGACGCGGGGCCAACCAGCCCGCGCCACCCACGAGCCCGAAGAACCACCCCAACGACGCCATGGCCGCACCGACCACGAAGGCTTCGGGCACGGCCTGTTGGGCACCGATGGCGCCGAGCATGATCACCGTATCCAGATACACATGCGGATTGAGCAAGGTCACGGCCAGCGTTGCCATCAACACACTCCACAGGCGAGGCCGCGTCTCACCACCGGCCTTGAGCGAGGAAGGACGACGCACACGGTGCCAGGCTTGCCACGCCTGCCAGCACAAGAATGCTACTCCGCCCCAACGCGCTACTTGCATGAGCTCAGCATGCGACGCCAGCAAGGCCCCCAGCCCCAGTACGCCTGCACCGATCAGCATCAGGTCGCACAATGCACAGACGGTCGCCACCCACCAGGGATATTCATTCATCAGCCCACGTTGAAGTACGAAGGCATTCTGCGCGCCGATGGCTATGATCAAACCCGCCCCCACGAACAGACCATTGAGCCAGGAGCCCCACATATCCGTTCCCTCCTTTTCACCCGGGATACATTGATAAGTGACGCAGAATACGCTTGACTACGTGAATAAGTTAAATTAATTCGAAAAATGAGTGATAACTTTTACTAATGCTCGATTACAAACTTCTCGAAGCACTGGCCGTCGTGGTCGACCAAGGAGGATTCGAACGCGGTGCGCATCATCTAGGACTTACCCAGTCGGCCGTCTCGCAACGCATCAAGTTGCTCGAAGCGCGCCTCGGCCAACCGGTGCTGGTACGCGCGCCCAAGCTCGCCCCTACACCACTGGGTCGACGGCTACTCAATCATGTGCAACAGGTTCGGCTTCTCGAGCATGACCTGCTCGACCAGATCCCAGCATTGGGGGAACGCGAGCAACGCCTGCGCCTGGCCATCAATGCCGACAGCCTGGCCACCTGGTGGTCGCCGACCACCGGCGACTTTTGTCGACGCCAAGGCGTTTTACTGGACTTGATCGTCGAGGATCAGGACGTCGCGCTCAAGCGCATGCGCGATGGCGAGGTCGCCGGCTGCATCTGCGCCACACCGCGCCCCATTCAGGGTGCCCGCGCGCACGCTCTGGGCAGCATGCGCTACCGTGCCATTGCCAGCCCCGGTTACGTGTCACGCCATTTTAGCGAAGGGCTGACGCACGATGCCCTGCGTAAAGCGCCGGCCATTGTGTTTGGTCCCGATGACCGCCTTCAACATCGTTATCTGGAGATGCGGGGCTATAAGGAATCATTTCCTCACCATCTATGCCCGTCCTCGGAGGGCTTCGTGCATCTGGCCCTGGCCGGCATGGGCTACGGATTGATTCCCGAGCGGCAGGTGGAGCGCGAACTACGCGAGGGGCGTCTGGTCGATCTCGACGCGGACAGCTACATCGATGTGCCGTTGTACTGGCATCACTGGCGTCACGGCGGCGACACGCTGGATGCCTTGACCACCCACCTGCTCGATATGAGCAGCGCTTGGCTCATGCCACCCTCACCACAGTCTCAATCTCTATTCTAGACGCGTCTCATAGCCCCAAATCAAGGCGACTGCAGGTGCTGCTCGACGCTGGCCACCTTGTCATCCATGTGTTGCTCGCGACCGGTGCGCGTGCCCACCTTCAACGTCGTGGTAATGCGTGGCGCACCCATTTCGTGCACGCGTTGATGACACGCCTTGACCACCGCCATGACGTCGTCCCACGGGCCCTCGATATTGGTGCCATAGGCATGCATGCGGTACTCGAGACCCGAGGCCTCGAGGACGCGCTGACAGGCCGCGACGTGTTCCCCCACCGAAACGCCCACCCCCAGCGGCACAACGCATAGATCGACGATGACATGCATAACACTTCCTCCTCGTCTTGACGCTCGCTTGCCTCAATCATATCGGCAAGCACGCTATGAAACGCAAAACGCCAGGCCACGGGGACCTGGCGTATCAGTAGACGGCGCCGATCAACCGCCTTCGCGGATGACGTCCGCCCCGTCGGGAATCTCGAATTCGAAACGCGATGCCGAAATGTCGTCGTTGACGTCGATATCATCGAAGTTGATCGCGGTACGCTGTCCGGTGCTGTCTTCCATCTCCAATCCCTCCAGGCGGTCATCCTCGAAGGTAAGTTCGAGACTCTCGAACAACGTGTCGGGCGACTTGGGTATGAGCGTGAAGGTTTCGAGACCGGATTCTTGGCGGCTTGTTACTTCATAGTTTTCGGTCAGGGCCTCGGCGCTTCCCGAGAGCAACAACGCTGGCGTGTGCGTCACCCGCGTGTCGAGCGGGCGAATGCTGACCTGTTGCAGGTCGGGGTCGTAGAGATACACCTTGTCGCCATCAGAGACCACAACCTGCTGGTACGGCGCGTCGACTTCCCAGTGAAATTTGCCGGGGCGGGATAACCACATATGGCCTTCGACCTTCTGCAGGCGCTGGCCGCTACCATCGAGGATCTGCTGCTCGAAATCCGCCGAGTAGCTTTCCAGCGGCTCCAACAGATTCGTCAAACGCTCCACACCATCCGCTTGCGCTTGCGCCATACTCGGCAACGCGAGGACCGCGCCCAGAACCAAGGCCAGCTTGAATATTCTCATTACCACTCCTTGTTTACTCATCCTGCATTACACGGTGTGACGCCATCTCGGGCGAAAAGTTGCGCTGCACCAGGCGACGTCCACCGTCTTTGCACTTTTTACCGGCCTCGAGGAGCGCTTGCGCGCTCAATGATCGGGGGCGGGCGGCGATGCCAGTACTTCGCGGGCGCCGTTGGTGCCCATCGGCGACACGACACCCGCCGATTCCATGGACTCGACCAGGCGCGCAGCCCGGTTGTAGCCGATCTTGAAACGACGCTGTACCGCCGAGATCGAGGCACGACGTGACTCAGTGACGAATTGCACGGCTTCATCGTAGAGCGCGTCCCGCTCGGGGTCGTTGCTTTCAGCACCTTCCGACTCAAGCCCCGCCAAGGCATCGGCCGAAACACCTCCCGAGAGAATTTCATCGACGTATTCAGGCTCGCCGCGCCGTTTCCAGTCCTCGACGATACGATGGACTTCATCGTCGTCGACGAAGGCGCCGTGCACACGCGTCGGCATGCCAGCACCAGCTGGCAGGTAAAGCATGTCACCATGGCCAAGCAGGTTCTCCGCTCCGCCTTGGTCGAGGATGGTGCGCGAATCGACCTTGGAGGACACCTGAAACGCCATACGCGTAGGGATATTCGCCTTGATCAGACCAGTGACCACGTCGACCGAGGGCCGCTGAGTGGCAAGGATCAAATGGATTCCCGCCGCGCGGGCCTTTTGCGCCAGGCGCGCAATCAGCTCTTCGACCTTCTTGCCGACGATCATGAACATATCAGCAAATTCGTCGATCACGACCACAATGTATGGCAACTTCTCGAGTACCGGAGGCTGCTGATGCATTTCCCACGGCTGCGGCTCCCATAGCGGATCGGCAACCTGCGCTCCATGGCGCTCGGCCTCGTCGAGCTTGGCGTTGAAGCCCTCCAGATTGCGCACTCCCATCGCTGCCATCAGCTTGTAGCGTCGCTCCATTTCCGCCACGCACCAGCGCAACGCATTGGCGGCCTCCTTCATGTCGGTGACCACCGGGGCCAGCAAGTGCGGGATGCCGTCATAAACCGACAGCTCCAGCATCTTGGGGTCGACCATGATCATGCGCACTTCATCTGGCGTCGTCTTGAGCAACATCGAGATGAGCATGGTATTGACGCCCACCGACTTGCCCGACCCCGTGGTGCCGGCCACCAACAGATGTGGCATCTTGTCGAGGTTAGCGACCACCGGATTGCCGCCGATATCCTGCCCCAGCCCCATGGTGAGCGGCGATTCGGCCTGCTGATAGACATCCGAATCGAGCACTTCGCGCAGCCGGATCATGGCACGGTGGGGGTTGGGGATTTCGATCCCCACCGTAGGCCGCCCAGGGATGATCTCCACCACGCGCACGCTCTTGACCATCAGCGAACGCGCCAGGTCCTTCGACAGATTGCTGATCTTGGAGACCTTGACCCCGGCGGCGGGCTTGATCTCGAAGCGGGTGATGACCGGACCCGGCCAGGTATCGACGACTTCGGCCTTGACACCGTATTCACGTAACCGAGTCTCCAGAAGCTCGGCCATGTCAGCCAATTGCTCATCGGTATAGTTGGGCTTTTGCTCACCGGTGGGCGTCAACAGCCGCAACGTGGGCAATGCCCCTTCAGGTTCGGTCGATGGAACGGCCTCGGGACGCTGGTTCTGCAGATGCTCCACCGTCCACAACGCTGGGGCCTCGTCATCGCCTTCCGGCTCGCGCCTCGATGATTCGGAAGCGCCCACGTCAGCCGTTTCCCCTGGCGCCTTTTCCACCTCACCACGCACGGATGCCTGCGGCGTGGCCGATGACTCGTCTTCAAGGGCATCGGATTCGGCGTCGGAAGCCGCTGGAGAAGAGGCTGGCGACGCGACGGATGAGCTGTCCTCCGAGGCGTCGTCCCAACTGATGCGGGAACGCGTTTGCGCCGACTCTTCTTGAGAGGGGGACGCCTGCGACGATCTGGAGTCTTCAGCAGACGGCGATGAAGTGACATTCGTCTCGCGCTCGGGAGATGAGTGAGGCGTTGCCGCCTCAACGCCGTCATCGTCGCGGCGTGCCTGGATACCCCACTCACCGAGCGATACGTCGTCGTCATCGTCGGCCGTCAGCGGCTCCGGAATGGACTCGGGGATGCGACGACGAGTGACGTCAGCCCGCATCGGGGCTTCGGGATCCGCATCCGCTTGAGACGACACATCGGGCTCCTCGGACGCATGCTGCGTGGAGCGAGGCTCCTCGCTCTCGTCACGCTCGTTGCGAGCCTGGTCATGCGGCGCTGAACGAGCCTGGTCATGCGGCGTTGAAGAAGTGGTCGCATGGCGCTCTGGCGCGTCGGCGATGGCGGAGCCGCCGCGCTCGTCATCGGCACGTTGGCGAGCCGTATAGGCGGCTTCCGGGCGCTTGGCAGAGGGCGTGTGCTCGGGGACATCCCAAGGGATATCGGTCTTGCCGTCATTGCGCCATGCCGAGGTTTCGAGCGTGGGCTCGGTAGTTTCTAAGGACGGCTCCACACGGCGTTCACTGGCCGTCGCATACGATGGCTCCGCGGTCGCACTCGCCAGTTGAGAAGTACGCCTTGATGCCCGCCAGCGTTGCCACCATGAGGGGCGTTTCACCTCATCCGCCGGCGCCTCATCCTCCTCCGGTGCCGCCTCAGCCTCGGCGGTGTCCATGTCGTCATCGCCGTAGGTATCGCGCCGCTGGGCTAGACGCTGCCGACTGCCGCGCCACTTGGCAATGCTCCACGCCAGCAGGCGATACATGCCACGCCCCAGTTCATCCATGACCGCCAGCCAGGTCATGCCGGTAAACAGGGTAAAGCCGCACATGAAGGCGACCAGCGATACCAGTGTAGTGCCTTGCACATTAAGCAGCGGCTGTAACGCACCGACCAGCCCTTCGCCGAGAATACCACCCGCCGCGTAAGGCAGCTCGCTGTCGGGATGATAGAAATGCAGCGTCCCCAGAGTGGTCGTGCTCAGCAGAAGCAGCACCAGGCCACTAGTACGTACCGAAAGCGCCGTCGGGTCCCAGGCAATGTTCACTTCCCGCGCGCGCAGCATCCGCCAGGCCGCAAAACCGAACATGCCCGGCCACCACAGGGCGCTGGCACCGAATAGCGAATACAGCACATCCGACAACCACGCCCCGACGGGGCCCATCCAGTTATTGATCGTTTGATCGGGGCCACTGTGTGACCAGCCCGGGTCACCAGGCACATAACTGAAAAGCGACAACAGGAGAAAGACACAGATAGCCAGCAGCACGATGGCCGCGCCCTCGCGCGTCACCCCCTGCAAATGCATCACGACTCGACGTGCCTGCTCCTTGGCCTGAGACGCCGTTTGTCCGCGCTCATTGCGTTTTCCATTGACACTCAAGTGGCCATCCCCCTTGCGCCACGTATGGCGATACTAATATTGCCGACACTGCCCGACGCGTGCCGTCCCTGTCGTCCACGTGCGAGAGAACGGCTCGCATCTCATCCAATGGGCTTTTCTGGTTTGCCATCATACCCACCCCATGCGCTGCGTCACAGGGGAAAAGCCATACCTCTCGTTGTCGCGGAAGGGCGACGCCACGCGGCCGGGAGGCGAAGCGGGTAGTTATCGATGCCGCACCTGGCGTACGCTGAAACTCCCTCTTGAACGATATCAGCAGAGACGCGTGCCCATGTTGCCTTGGCTACCTCCCAACCGGGTCGGATTCCCGCCCGTCGAACAAGCGTTACGCGAGCCCGACGGGCTGCTTGCCGCGGGTGGCGAGCTTTCGCCGGACTGGCTGTGCTGCGCCTATCGGCGCGGCATATTTCCATGGTTCGCACCAGGTGAACCCATCCTGTGGTGGAGTCCCGATCCGCGCTTGGTGTTGTTCCCCGACGAGATCCACGTGCGCCGCAGCCTCGCCAAGCGCCTACGCAACGCCGGCTTTACGGTAACCTTCGATCACGCTTTCAGCGCTGTCATCGACGCCTGCGCAACCCCCCGTGAAGACTACGCAGGCACCTGGATCACCCCGGAGATGCGTCATGCCTACTGCCGCTTACATGCCGAAGGCGTTGCCCATTCAGTGGAGGTATGGCGCGATGGCAAGCTGGTCGGCGGGCTCTACGGCATCGGTCTGGGCGGCGTGTTCTTCGGCGAATCGATGTTCAGTCGCGTCGCCGATGCGTCGAAAGTGGCGCTGGTGCATCTTGCCCGGCATCTGGCGGCACACGGCGGTCGGCTGATCGATTGCCAGGTGCATACGCCTCATCTGGCCAGTCTTGGCGCACGCCGCATCGCCCGTTCAACGTTCATCGACTATCTTGACCAGTATGCGGAGGGTCACGGATCACCGATGCTGTGGTCTTCCTCGACGCTCGACCATTTCCCCGTCGAAGAGCCAAAACCAACGTGAGCAGCAACACGCCGTCCCAACTCACGCGAGATCTGCGTTTCTTCCTTACGGTTCCGCATGGATGCAGCTATCTACCGGACCGCGAGGCGACCACGCTATTTCTGGACCCTCAGGAACAGCCCGGTCAAGGCGTCTACGACGCGCTGTCGTTGCTAGGCTTTCGGCGCAGTGGCCGACATCTCTATCGCCCGCACTGCGAGGGGTGCCGGGCTTGCATTTCGGTGCGTATCCCGGTGCAAGACTTCGCGGCTTCTCGCACGCAGCGCAAGCTGATGTCGCGCAATGCCGATCTCGAAACACACATACGACCAGCGGCTTTTCACGAAGAACATTATGCGCTTTACGCACGTTACATTCGCACCCGCCACGCCGACGGCGACATGTTCCCGCCCAGCCACGAACAATACCGTACCTTCCTGACTCTGGATCACCCCTACGCACGCTTGATCGAATTTCGTCTGGAAGGCCAACTGCTTGCCGTCGCGGCGACGGACCTGCTGAGCCATGGCGTGTCGGCCATTTACACCTTCTTCGACCCGGGCTTGGAATTCGAGCGCCGCTCTCTCGGCACCTATTCGATTCTCCATCAGATCGAGCTGGCTCGCGGGCTCGGGCTGCCCCACCTCTACCTCGGCTACTGGATTCGTCAGTGTCGCAAGATGCGCTACAAACAGGATTTTCAGCCTCTAGAATACCTCGATGGCCGATATTGGAGGCGTCGAATCCCTCTAGCCGCTACCCCCTTGTCATGACGATAACGCAACATCATGCACATGATTTTTGCCTTAACCCTCGGCATGCGGCAGAATATCGGGCTATCTTCAAAACCGATGCTTGCCACGGTCGGTAATTAGCGCTGGCAACGGCAACGCAAACCGTGGCGCACTTTCGAAGAAGCTTTCAACGCAATACGAGGAAATGCCTAATATGGCACGTGAAGACCATATTGAAATGGAAGGTGTCGTGGTCGATACCCTTCCCAACACCATGTTCAGAGTCGAACTGGAAAACGGACACGTCGTGACGGCCCACATCTCCGGCAAGATGCGCAAGAACTACATCCGCATTCTGACCGGCGACAAGGTCAAGGTCGAGCTGACTCCGTACGATCTTTCCAAGGGTCGCATCGTCTACCGCGCCCGCTGAGCGACCACCACGGCGCACTCGCGCTGCGCTGTTGGCTTGCTACTGCGCCCACGAAAACGCCCCGTCATGACGACAGGGCGTGAAGCGTGCGGCGTTATGGGCGTGAGTTGAGCAGCCGCTCAGACCACGGCCGCCTCCGTCTCCAGGTGTAGCTCGCCTTCCTCGAGGGTGACGTATACGACGCCACCATGCTCGGCAAGGTCACCGAACAGAATCATCTCGGCAAGCGGCTTCTTGAGCTTCTCCTGGATGACACGCGCCATCGGACGCGCCCCCATTTCCGGATCGTAGCCCTCCTCGGCAAGCCAGGCTCGCGCCGATTCGTCGACATCCAACTGAACGCGTTTCTCGTCGAGTTGCGCCTGTAGTTCGACCAGGAACTTGTCGACCACGTTGCGCACCACCGAGGGTGCCAGGCCTTGGAATTGGATGATGCCATCCAGGCGATTGCGGAATTCAGGCGAGAAGGTATTGCGCAGCACCTCCATGGCATCCGAAGAGTGATCCTGAGTCTGGAAGCCGATGGAGCGACGCGCAATCTGCTCGGCCCCGGCATTCGAGGTCATGATCACGATCACATGGCGGAAATCGGCCTCACGACCGTTGTTGTCCGTCAGACGGCCATGATCCATGACCTGCAGCAGCAGGTTGAAGACCTCGGGATGCGCCTTTTCGATCTCGTCGAGCAACAGCACGCAATGTGGCTGTTTGGTGATCGCCTCGGTCAGCAAGCCGCCTTGGTCGTATCCCACATAGCCAGGCGGTGCGCCGATCAGACGCGACACCGTGTGGCGCTCCATGTACTCGGACATGTCGAAGCGCACCAGCTCGATACCCATCAATTGCGACAGCTGGCGCGCCACCTCAGTCTTGCCGACCCCGGTCGGCCCCGAGAACAGGAAGCTGCCGACTGGCTTGTCGGGCGATTTCAGGCCCGCACGCGATAGCTTGATCGCTGCCGAGAGGCTGGTAATGGCTTCATCCTGGCCAAATACCAGCATCTTGAGATCGCGCTCTAGGTTCGACAGCAGCGTGCGGTCCGAGCTGGAAACGCTCTTCGGCGGAATCCGCGCAATGGACGCGACCACTGCCTCGACCTGATCGACATCAATGGTCGAGACGCGCATTTCCGGCGGCAACAACCGCTGATGCGCCCCCGCCTCGTCGATCACATCAATGGCTTTATCCGGCAGGAAACGCTCGTTGATATAACGATCCGCCAGACGTACCGCGCTGTCCAGCGCGCCATCGGTGTACTTGAGCGCGTGATGCTCCTCAAAGCGCCCACGCAGCCCTTGGAGGATGCGGATGGTGTCGTCAACCGTCGGCTCGGGCACGTCGACTTTCTGGAAACGCCGCGCCAGGGCACGATCCTTTTCGAAGATGCCACGATATTCCTGAAAGGTTGTCGAGCCGATACAGCGCAGCTCACCCGAGGACAGCAGCGGCTTGAGCAGGTTGGAAGCATCCATGACGCCGCCCGATGCTGCGCCGGCACCGATCACGGTATGGATCTCGTCAATGAACAAGATCGAGTTAGGCTGTTTGCGCAACTCAGCCAACAGCCCCTTGAGCCGCTTCTCGAAGTCACCCCGATACTTGGTACCGGCCAGCAAGGTACCCATGTCCAGCGAGTAGACGACACCATCGCTGATCACATCGGGAACATCTTCCTCGACGATTCGCTTGGCCAGACCTTCAGCGATGGCGGTCTTGCCGACACCTGCCTCGCCCACCAGCAACGGATTGTTCTTGCGCCGCCGCGCGAGGATCTGAATCACGCGCTCCAGCTCACGGTCGCGACCGATCAACGGATCGATCTTGCCCAGGCGCGCTTGTTCGTTGAGGTTGGTGGCATAGCCCGTCAACGGATGAGTGCTACCCTCCGACACACCCTCTTCGGCATCTTCACTTTCATGCGAGGAGGGAGACTGACCATGTCCGGCAACCTTGGAAATGCCATGCGCGATATAATTCACTGCATCGACGCGCGCAACATTCTGTTGCTTGAGGAAGTAGACAGCCTGGCTTTCCTGCTCTGAGAAAATCGCGACCAGGACGTTGGCCCCCGTGACTTCCGATTTCCCCGAGGATTGCACATGGAAGACGGCGCGCTGTAACACACGCTGGAAGCCCAGCGTAGGCTGCGTCTCACGATCTTCCTGATCGTTGGGGATCAAGGGGGTGGTTGAATTGATGAAATCCTGTAGATCGGCGCGCAGCTTTTCAAGGTTGGCGCCGCAGGCTCGCAACACATCGGCTGCGGAGGCATTGTCCAACAACGCCAGCAGCAGATGTTCCACGGTCATGAACTCATGGCGCTTGGAGCGCGCCACGGTGAAGGCCGTGTTCAGGGTGAGTTCAAGTTCTTTGCTCAACATGGCAATCCCCTCTTGGCCGCCTATGGCGTCTGTCGGCACTTTCACAATCGGGCACAAACAGAGGTTATGCAAGTGCTACCTTGGACCACGATTTAACGCAGTAGTGCCGTCTCAGTCCGCCTCGTCGATATCGCACAGTAACGGATGCTGGCATTCGCGTGCGTACTCGTTGACTTGGTGACATTTGGTTTCCGCGATATCACGGGTGAAGATGCCACAGGTCGCCTTGCCATGGGTATGCACGACAAGCATGATCTGCACGGCTTTCTCCCGCTCCAACGCAAAGAAGGTTTGCAACACCTCGACGACGAACTCCATGGGAGTGAAGTCATCGTTGTGCAGCACGACCTTGTACATCGGCGGCTTGGCCAGCTCCGGGTCCGCCGACTGGACCGATACATCGCCCTCCGGGTCTTCTTGGGGATCCTCGCCAGGCGGTCGCGTCATGCCAAGGATGACCGCCGCGTCAGGCGCTCGAGATACGAATGGGCTTTCTGATTCAAACATAGATGGAAATGTCCGTGAGTGCGCGCCGGACAGGCAAGACGAAGCGCGCCAAGGCCAACACCGCCGCCTATCTCCGGTTTCTTCAATGTGCGGCCGGCTGGGCATGGATGCAAGGTAGGCGCCATGAAAAAGCCTGCTCCTGACAAAAGCAAGTATGGCATCGCGCCCCGAGTGCGGAGTAGGCTTTACCCTAGCCGTTGCTTGTCGAAAGGTCCGAGACCGCCCATGAGTTCGCTTTACCTGCTGCATAAACCCTATCAAATGCTCTCGCAGTTTACCGATACGCAAGGCAGGGCAACGCTCGCCAACGTCATCGACGTCCCCGAGGTATACCCTGCCGGACGTCTCGATTACGACTCGGAGGGCCTGCTTCTGCTGACCGACGACGGTGCCCTGGCCCACCGCATCAGTCATCCGCGCCACAAGCAGCCCAAAACCTACTGGGTGCAGGTCGAAGGTGCTCCCGGGGAAACGGCCCTAAATGCGCTGCGCAGCGGCGTCACACTGAAAGATGGCCCGACGCGACCCGCCCAGGTGCGGCGCCTCGAGGCGCCCGATATCGCGCCACGCCAGCCGCCGATACGCCAACGCGAGGCCATTCCCACCGCCTGGCTTGAGATCGTCCTCGGCGAAGGCCGAAACCGGCAGGTACGCCGCATGACGGCACATGTCGGCCACCCCACGCTGCGCCTGATCCGCGTCGCCATCGGCCCCTGGCGCCTCGACGATATGGCGCCTGGCGCCTGGCGCAAGGAGACACTGCATGCTCCGCGCAGCAAGGCCTCTACACCAGCCAAGCGCCACCGGAGCCGTCGATGAGCCGCTGGACGCCCCACGTCACTGTTGCCAGCGTCGTCGAACGCGCCGGCCGTTATCTACTCGTCGAGGAGGACAAGGGCGGCCCGTTCAGCCTCTTCAACCAGCCCGCCGGCCATCTCGAACCCGGCGAGCGCCTGACCCAGGCCGCCGAACGCGAAACTCGCGAGGAAGCCGCCTGGCACATCACGTTGACCGGCTACCTGGGGCTTTATGTGTATACCGCCCCTGATGAATTGACGTTTCACAGTCACGCCTTCGTGGGCATTCCCCTGGCGCATCTGGGCAATGAGCTGGACAGTAGCATCATCGCCGCGCATTGGCTCACACTCGACGAAATCGAGGCGCTGGAGCACGCGCATCGCCTGCGCAGCCCACTGGTGCTCAAGCGCATACGTGACGCCATCGCCGGACGCCAGTTTTCGCTCGATGTGATTCACGAGCGCTGATGGCTCAAGCTCGAAGCACGAAGCCGGTTTCAGGTATAATATCGTCCCGAACATCAATCCATCCTCAACCCATTCGAGAGTGACCATGTCTCACGCCACGGAATCCTCCACCGCGGGGGCCGCTACCGCGTGCAAAGTCATCGTCGGCATGTCGGGCGGTGTCGATTCGTCCGTGACCGCCCTCGTCCTGCTGGAGCAGGGCTACGAGGTCGAAGGCCTGTTCATGAAGAACTGGGACGAGGACGATGGCACCGAGTACTGCACCGCCAAGGACGATCTTGCCGATGCCCAGGCCGTGTGCGACAAGCTCGGCATGCGGCTGCATACCGCGAACTTCGCCGCCGAGTACTGGGATAACGTCTTCGAACATTTCCTCGCTGAGTACAAGGCCGGCCGGACGCCCAATCCGGATATCCTTTGCAACCGCGAGATCAAGTTCAAGGTTTTCCTCGAATACGCCGAAATGCTCGGTGCCGAACGCATCGCTACCGGACATTACGTGCGCAACGGCGAGCGTGACGGTCGCGTGCGCCTGCTCAAGGGCCTGGATGCCAACAAGGACCAGAGCTACTTCCTGCACGCCGTGCCGGAAGACGCCATCGCGCGTACGCTCTTCCCGGTCGGAGAAATGGAGAAAAGCGAGGTCCGCGCCATCGCTGAGCGTCATGGCCTGGCCACCGCACGCAAGAAGGATTCCACCGGCATCTGCTTCATCGGCGAGCGGCGCTTCAGCGACTTCCTGAAGCAGTACCTGCCCGCACAGCCCGGCACGATCGAAACGCCCGAGGGCGAGGTCATCGGCGAGCACATGGGACTGATGTATTACACTCTCGGCCAGCGCCAGGGCCTGGGCATCGGTGGCCTGCCCAACCATCCCGACGCGCCCTGGTACGTGGCTGCCAAGGAGCTAGAACGCAATGTCCTGGTCGCCGTGCAGGGCAAACACCATTCGCTTTTGTACACCGACAGCCTGGGCACCGAGCCCATGGAGTGGGTCGCCGGTCAACCGCCGGCACCGGAAGCACGCCTCCAGGCCAAGACCCGCTATCGCCAGCAGGACGTCGCCTGTCAGGTTCGCGTGCTCGAGGACGGCGGTGTCGAAGCATTCTTCGACGATCCCCAGCGCGCGGTCACGCCGGGCCAGTCGCTGGTGCTCTACGAGGATGATATCTGCCTGGGCGGCGGCGTCATTCGCGAGACATGGAACCGACACGCGCGCCAAGGAGACAACGCCGCATGACGCCCACCCCGATCCAAAGCGCACCACAAAGCGCCGTCGCCCGCCAGGCGCTGGCACTGGCAGGCGTCTTCCAGGCCGCCGCGGTGGTCGACGAGATGGCCCGTACCGGACAGTGCGACGAACGCGCCTGGAACACACTGATTCATGCCACGCTGGAGACCAACCCGGAAAACTTCGCGGCCATCTACGGCGGCCACCACAACAATCTGCGTCTGGGCATTGATACCCTCAGCGCGGTGATGGACCGCCAGCGCAACGATCCCGCCGTGATGCGCTACGGCTTCTCGCTGGTGCTACTGATGCAGAAGCTGCGCAAGAACGATGCCATGCTGGCCTCGCTGGGAGAGCGCCTGGGGCGCGTTCAGGGCCAAGCCAAGCATTTCGGCGAGACGCACGAAAACGTGATTGCCAGCCTAGGTCAGCTCTACCAGGACACGATTTCCACATTTCGTTACCGCATTGTCGTGCAAGGCGACCCCAGCTTGCTGCAAAGCCGGATGATGCCCGAGCGCGTGCGCACCGCCTTGCTGACGGGCGTACGCTTCGCCCTGCTTTGGCACCAGCAAGGCGGCCGCCGCTGGAAGCTGCTGCTTCAGCGTCAGTCCATCAAGAAATCACTCAATGCCCTCGACGACCGCTGACGGTCCTCGCCGCGCGATTCGATCCACGACCCGGAAGACGACATCCATGGAACTTTCCGCTCTCACTGCCCTATCCCCCGTCGATGGTCGCTATGGTGCCAAGGCTGCAGCCCTGCGCGAGCATTTCAGCGAGTACGGCTTGATTCGTGCCCGCGTGACCGTCGAAGTCCGCTGGTTGGAGCGCCTCGCCGCGCACCCACAGATTGCCGAGGTGCCCCCGCTATCGGCACAGGCCACGGCCTTTCTCGGCCAACTGGTAAGTGAGTTCTCGGTCGCCGACGCCGAGCGCATCAAGGAGGTCGAGCGCACCACCAATCATGACGTCAAGGCGGTGGAGTACTTCCTGAAGGAACAGGTCGCCGACTTCCCGGAACTGCATGCGATCACCGAGTTCATCCATTTCGCCTGCACCAGCGAGGACATCAACAACCTGTCCCACGGCGTGATGCTTCGCGGTGGCCTCGACACCTTGTTGCCCACGCTGCGCGAGATCGTTACCGCCGTCGAACGTCTGGCTCATGAGCACGCTGAGCAGCCCATGCTCTCGCGCACCCATGGCCAGACCGCCAGCCCCACCACCCTGGGCAAAGAAATGGCTAACGTGGCATATCGTCTGCGTCGCCAGCTCAAGCAGATCGAAACCGCCGAGATCCTTGGCAAGATCAACGGTGCGGTAGGCAACTACAATGCTCACTTCACCACCTATCCAGAAATCGATTGGGCAGCCAACGCCCGCACCTTCGTCGAAGGGCTGGGGCTGAGTTTCAACCCCTACACCACGCAGATCGAACCGCACGACTACATCGCCGAGCTGTTCGACGCCATCGCACGTTTCAACACCATCTTGATCGACTTCGACCGCGACGTCTGGGGCTATATCTCGCTGGGTTACTTCAAGCAGAAGACCGTCGAAGGCGAGATCGGATCCTCGACCATGCCGCACAAGGTCAACCCTATCGATTTCGAGAACTCCGAGGGTAATCTCGGGCTCTCCAACGCCCTGCTCAGCCATCTCGCCGAGAAGCTACCGATTTCACGCTGGCAGCGCGACCTGACCGATTCCACGGTACTGCGCAATCTCGGCGTGGGGCTAGCGTACGCGCTGATCGCCTATCAGGCCACGCTCAAGGGCGTCGGCAAGCTGGAAGCCAATCCGGCCCGCCTCGACGAGGACCTCGACCAGAACTGGGAAGTCCTCGCCGAGCCGATCCAGACAGTGATGCGCCGCTACGGGATCGAAAAGCCCTATGAAAAGCTCAAGACTCTGACGCGCGGCAAGCGGGTCGACCAAGCAGGATTCGCAGCCTTCATTGATTCTCTGGAACTGCCCGACGACGTCAAGACCGAACTCAAGACGCTGACGCCGGCTGCCTACATCGGCAATGCCGCCGAACAAGCGCGCGCGCTGTAAGCTGGAAGAGTTCGCACCATCAAGGTGAGCAGCGCTGGGGACAGGCCGTAGAGGGGGTTTTTTGCCATGGATGGCAAAAGTAGCGTACAGGGATGTATTGACAGCGCCCCCTCGCAGGCCTGTCGCCAGAACAACCGCGACTCGAAGCCACCACGGCTTTAGTATTCCAAGAGATAGTGCCCATGTCTTCCCATACTCCTTTATCGATACTCGGCGGTTTAACCGCCGCTGAGTTCCTGCGTGACTACTGGCAAAAAAAACCGCTACTGATTCGTGGCGCCTTCGCCGACTTCGAATCGCCGCTTACGCCGGAGGAACTCGCCGGCCTGGCCTGTGAAGACGGCATCGAAGCGCGCCTGGTCGAGGTGCACGGCCCCGACAAGCCATGGCAGGTCAGCCAGGGCCCCTTCGATGACGCCACCTTCGCGCGCCTGCCCGACCGAGAATGGTCTCTGCTGGTTCAGGCCGTCGATCATTACGTGCCCGACGTCGCCGCCTTGCTCGAGGCCTTCGATTTCCTGCCGCGCTGGCGCCTCGACGACGTCATGGTCAGCTACGCGCCGCCCGAGGGCAGTGTCGGCCCCCACGTCGACAGCTACGATGTCTTCCTGCTTCAGGGAAGCGGCCAGCGCCGCTGGCAACTCGGCGGCGAGCAGCCCGACGATGCCCCCATCGTCTCGGGCCTCGACCTGCGCATGCTCGAACGCTTCGAGGTCACCCCCGGTGAGGACTGGGTGCTCGAGCCCGGCGACATGCTGTATCTGCCACCGCGCATCGCCCATCACGGCGTCAGCCAGAGCACCGACTGCATGACCTATTCGATCGGCTTTCGCGCACCGTCCACTGACGAGATCATCACCTCGTTCGCCGACTATCTCGGTGAAATGCAGTCCGAGACCTCACGTTACACCGACCCTGATCTGGGCCCCATCGAACACGCCGGCCGTCTCGATGACGATGCCATCAAGCGCGTGCGCACGTTGATGCTGTCGGTGATCGACGATCCGGCGCAGATGACGCAATGGTTCGGACGCGTCATGACCCAGCCTAAGTATGCCGATCAGCTCGCGCCCCTCGAGGCACCAACCGATAGCGATGCCATCGCCGCGGCATTATCGCAGGGACACTACCTGGAACGCGCGCTGGGCTCGCGCTTCGCATTTCACGAGGAGAACGGCCACGCCACGCTGTTTACGGATGGCGACGGCCATGCCTGTCCGCCAGGGCTCGCGCGCCTGCTAGCCGATACCACGCCACTGCATGCCGCCACGCTGGCCTCCCACCTGGACGATCAGGCTCTGATGCTGCTTGCCGAGCTGGTCAGTCATGGCAGCCTCCAATGGCAAGACGAGACGCAGGAAGACGACGATGCGTGAACGGCATGTCACCAGCGGTGACTGGGTGACGCTGGGCGCAGCGTGCAGCGCGATTCGCAAGGCCGTCTTCATCGAGGAGCAGAAAGTCCCCCAGGCGGAAGAATGGGATGGCCGCGACCCACAAGGTCTGCATTTTTTGCTGCATGTAGATGACCGCGCCATGGGCACGGCGCGTCTATTGCCGGACGGCCATATCGGGCGTGTGGCGATTCTCGAGGAAGCCCGCGGCCAGGGACTAGGCCTGCATCTGATGGAAGCGACGCTGGTGGCGGCCCACGAAGCCGGCCACCACGCTGTGCATCTGGATGCACAGACCTACGCGATCCCCTTCTACGAACGCCTGGGCTTTACCGCGCATGGCGACGAGTTCCTCGATGCCAATATCCCTCACTACCATATGAGCCTGCATTTTCAATAAAAGAGTCTATTGCCGGACTCATGACCCGACGTCCACAAATACGAAGGGCGCCCATGCGGCGCCCTTCGTCTTGCTTTTCGATGCGTATAATTGAAAGACCTACAGTTTCAATACCTACAGTTACAAGGCGTGCGGTTCAACGCTGTTCGCGCAGGATGCCCAGCATCCGCTTGAGCGGCTCCGCCGCTCCCCACAACAGCTGATCGCCCACCGAAAAGGCGGAGAGGTATTCGCCGCCCATGGCCAGCTTGCGCAAGCGCCCAACCGGTACATCCAGCGTGCCAGTCGCGGCCGCCGGTGTCAGGCTTTGCAGGGTGGCATCCTTATCGTTGGGAATCACCTTCGCCCACTGGTTGTGCTTGGCCAGACGGTCTTCGATCTCGTCGAGCGGTACGTCCTGCTTGAGCTTGATGGTGAACGCCTGGCTATGCGAGCGCATCGCACCGATCCGTACGCACAAGCCATCGATGGGAATCGGTGAATCGCCGGTGGCGAGAATCTTGTTGCTCTCGGCACCGCCTTTCCATTCTTCCTTGCTCTGACCGTTGTCCATCGCCTTGTCGATCCACGGCAACAGGCTTCCGGCCAGCGGCTCGCCGAACTGATCGGTGGGGAAATCACCGCCGCGCATGGCCTGCGTCACCTGACGGTCGATATCCAGGATCGCACTGCCCGGATCCGCCAGCGACGACGCCGCAGCACCATGCAGGGCACCCATCTGAGAAAGCAGTTCACGCATGTGCTTGGCGCCCGAGCCTGACGCGGCCTGGTAGGTCATGGAGGTCATCCACTCCACCATATTGGCCTCGAACAAGCCACCCAAGCCCAGTAGCATCAGGCTGACGGTGCAATTGCCGCCCACGAACGTCTTGCCGCCATTGGCGAGACTGCGTTCGATGACGTGACGGTTGACCGGATCGAGCACGATCGTCGCCTCGTCCGCCATACGCAGCGCGCTGGCGGCGTCGATCCAGTAGCCCTGCCAGCCCGCTTCACGCAGGGGCTGGTAGACCTTCTCGGTGTAATCGCCACCCTGTGTGGTCACGATCACATCGAGCGTCTTGAGCGTTTCCAGATCATGCGCATCCTTCAGGGGCGGTACCTCGCCCCCGATATCGGGGCCCGGCTGACCTACCTGGGAAGTGGTGAAGAACACCGGTTCGAGGCCGGCGAAATCGCCATCCTCGCGCATGCGTTGCATGAGGACGGACCCCACCATTCCCCGCCAACCGACAAAACCGACTCTAAGCATGTGTCGTCCTCCTGCAATCTACGAATGGGCGTATGGCCATGATACGTGAGCCGCGCTCACTGCGCCTGGAATGCCGCCAACACGGCATCGCCCATCGCCTGGGTCGACACGGGCGTCGTGTCCTCAAAGGCGATATCGGCGGTACGCAGTCCCTGATCGAGCACCGAGCCCACGGCGCGTTCGATGCGCTCGGCCAGCGCCGGTGCCTCGAGGGAATAACGCAGCATCATGGCCACGGACAAGATCGTCGCCAACGGATTGGCGATGCCCTGCCCGGCAATATCCGGCGCACTGCCATGGCAGGGTTCGTACATGCCCTGCCGTTGTTCGTTGAGCGATGCCGAGGGCAACATCCCGATCGAGCCCGTCAGCATCGCCGCCGCATCGGAGAGGATATCACCGAACATGTTGCCGGTAACGATGACGTCGAACTGCTTGGGCGCGCGCACCAGTTGCATGGCGGCGTTGTCGACGTACATATGCGACAGCTCGACGTCGGGATACTCCGGCGCCAGCCGCTCCATGACTTCGCGCCACAAAATGGTGACCTCGAGCACGTTGGCCTTGTCCACCGAACAGAGTTTACCGCCCCGCGCACGCGCCATCTCGAAGGCCACCCGCCCGATGCGTTCGATCTCGTGCTCGGCATAGACATAGGTATTAAAGCCGACCTTTTCGCCATCGCGCTCTTCGATGCCACGCGGCTGGCCGAAGTAGATACCGCCGGTCAATTCGCGCACGATCATGATATCCAGCCCGGCGACGATCTCGGGCTTGAGGCTCGAGGCCGAGGCCAGTTGCGGATAGAGCAGGGCCGGACGCAGGTTACCGAACAGGTTGAGATTCTTGCGCAAACCCAGCAAGCCTTTCTCGGGCCGCTTGGCCAGATCCTCGATCTTGTCCCAGTTCGGGCCACCCACGGCGCCCAGCAACACGGCATCGGCCGCCTTGGCGCTCGCCAGTGTCTCATCGGGCAGCGGCACGCCATGGGCGTCGATCCCCGCCCCACCGACCAGACCTTCCTCGATGCTGGTCTCCAGGCCCGCCTCGCGGCACGCGTTGAGGATCTTGACCGCCTCGCGGGTAATTTCCGGGCCGATACCGTCGCCCGGTAGAACGAGAATCTTGCGACTCATGGCGTACTCTCTCACTACTCGACACATCATCGTGGATGACGTGAGTGATGGTTCGTGGGTGGTCGGCGCCACGACGCCGACCACGAGAAGGTGGGCATTCCCTGCCATCCCGACTCATTGAGCCGGGCTTCCCTATTGGTTGTGTCCAGCGTTGTTGTTATTCAAAGGGTGCCGGCGTCATCCGGCCTGGCGGAACAGCCATGGCCGCGCCTGACGATGGCGCTGCTCGAAATCCGCAATGGCATCGCCATCCTTGAGCGTCAGGCCGATATCGTCCAGCCCTTCGAGCAGGCATTGCTTGCGAAACGAATCGACCTCGAAGGTAAGCGTCTCGCCATGCGGCGTGATGACCTGCTGGCTCTCCAGATCGACATCCAAGCGATAGCCCTCCTCGGCCTCGGCTTCCTGGAACAGGCGATCCACCGTGGCTTCATCGAAGGTGATCAGCAACAAGCCATTCTTGAAGGCGTTGTTATAGAAGATATCGGCAAAGCTCGGCGCAATGATCACGCGAAAGCCGAAATCCTCGAGTGCCCAGGGCGCATGCTCGCGCGAACTACCGCAGCCGAAGTTACGGCGCGCCAGCAACACGCTGGCGCCCTGATAGCGCGACTGGTTGAGCACGAAATCCGGATTGAGCGGCCGGTTCGCGACATCCTGCCCCGGATAGCCTTCATCCAGATAGCGCAGCTCGTCGAACAGATTGGGGCCGAAGCCGGTACGCTTGATCGACTTCAGAAACTGCTTGGGAATGATCAGGTCCGTGTCCACGTTGGCGCGATCCATGGGCGCCACGAGGCCCTGATGACGGTCGAACTGTCGCATGCTCACGCCTCCTGTACTTGGCTATCGTCGTTGGCGGCGCGCCCGGCACCGAAGTCGCGTACATCGACGAAGTGACCGGCGATGGCCGCCGCCGCCGCCATGGCGGGGCTCACCAGGTGCGTGCGGCCACCATAGCCCTGGCGCCCCTCGAAGTTGCGATTCGAGGTCGAAGCGCAATGCTCACCGGTCCCCAGCTTGTCGGCGTTCATCGCCAGGCACATGGAGCAGCCCGGCTCGCGCCATTCGAAGCCCGCCTCGAGGAAGATCTTGTCCAGTCCTTCCTCTTCGGCCTGGCGCTTGACCAACCCGGAGCCAGGCACGACCATCGCCAGTTGAATGGTATCCGCCACCTTGCGGCCCTTGGCGACCCTGGACGCCTCGCGCAGATCCTCGATGCGCGAGTTGGTGCACGAGCCGATGAAGACCTTGTCGAGCTGGATATCGGTGATCTGCTGCCCCACCTGGAGCCCCATGTACTCGAGCGCGCGCGAAACGCCCTGCTGCACGGTCTCATCGCCGGCAGCGGCCGGATCCGGTACCTGTGCACCGACGCCCGCGACCATTTCCGGGCTAGTGCCCCAGGTGACCTGCGGTTCGATCGCGGCGGCGTCGAGCTCGACGACCTTGTCGAAAGCCGCATCGGCGTCAGAGACCAGCTCGCGCCAGTCGGCGACCGCCGCGTCCAAGTACTTCTCGCTGGGCGCGAAGGGGCGCCGACGCAGGTATTCGATGGTGGTGTCATCGACCGCCACCAACCCCACACGCGCGCCGGCCTCGATAGCCATGTTGCAGATGGTCATGCGGCCTTCCATGGACAGCTCGCGAATCGCGCTGCCGGCAAACTCGATGGCATAACCGGTGCCGCCGGCGGTGCCGATCTTGCCGATCACCGCCAGTACGATATCCTTCGCCGTCACGCCAAGACCCAGTTCACCCTCGACGCGCACCTGCAGGTTCTTCATCTTATGCTGGATCAGACATTGAGTCGCCAGCACATGCTCGACTTCGGAGGTCCCGATGCCGTGCGCCAAGGCCCCGAAGGCGCCGTGCGTGGCGGTGTGAGAATCGCCGCAGACGACCGTCATGCCGGGCTGAGTGGCACCTTGTTCCGGCCCCACCACATGCACGATGCCCTGGCGCGCGTCGTTGATGCGGAATTCCTCGATGCCGAAGCTGGTGCAATTGTCGTCCAGCGTCTCGACCTGAATGCGCGAGACCGGATCGACGATACCCGCATTGCCCTCGGCACGCTCCTTGAGCGTGGTCGGCACGTTATGGTCCGGCGTGGCGAGGTTGGTATCCAATCGCCATGGTTTGCGCCCGGCAAGACGCAGCCCCTCGAAGGCCTGCGGCGAGGTCACCTCGTGCAGCAGGTGACGGTCGATATAGATCAACGCCGTGCCATCGTCGCGTTCCTTTACCAGGTGCCGCGACCAAAGCTTGTCGTAAAGAGTCTGGCCTGCCATGGAATCTCCTCCACTCGTGCCTCCCCGACAGGGAAGGTTGGGCGATGACGCTCTATGTCGTCTTGAAACACGTCGCCTTGCTAAATGTCGCCTTGCTAAGCACCGCGATAACCGGCGCAACCTCTGATATTCCCGAGACTAAGGGGGCTTATGGATAAAAGCAATTCATGTTATTTATGCTTTGCATTCCGTAATAGAATACAGAGCCACTAGAGCGCATTCATGGACACACAAAGCCTGCAAGCCTTCCTCGCCGTGGCTGACAATGGCTCGTTCTCGCTCGCCGCGGAGCAGCTTCACTTGACCCAACCTGCGGTCAGCAAGCGTATCGCAGGGCTCGAAAATCAAGTCGACGCGCCGTTATTCGACCGACTCAATCGTCGCGTGACGCTCACCGAAGCCGGCCGCACGCTACTGCCCCGCGCCCGCGAGATCCTGGTGATGTTCGACGACAGCCGTCGCGCACTTTCCAACCTCGCTGGCGACGTCAGCGGCAGCCTGACCATGGCGACCAGTCACCATGTCGGCCTGCATCGTCTGCCACCGCTGCTCAAGGCTTACACTCAAGCGCATCCCGAGGTGCGCATGGACATGCGCTTTCTGGATTCCGAGCAGGCCTATCAGGGGGTTCTGGATGGCGAACTGGAACTCGCCGTGGTCACGCTGGCGCCGGTGCCCGACCCGGCACTGACGGTGGTGCCGGTGTGGATCGACCAGTTGCGTTTCGTGTGCGGGCGTGAGCATGCCCTCGCCGGTCGCGAGGAACTCGCCTTGTCGGCGCTGTCCGATTACGACGCCGTGCTGCCGGGGCATTTGACCTTCACGCGCGGCATCGTGGTGGATACCTTCGCCCGCGACGGACTCAAGGTAAACGTCTCGCTGTCCACCAACTACCTCGAGACGCTCAAGATGATGGTGGCCATCGGGCTCGGCTGGAGCGTATTGCCCGACACCATGATCGACGACGAGATCGAGGTACTACCCATCGATCATCGTCCCATTCAGCGCCCGCTGGGTTACCTGTTCCACAAGAGCCGCACCCTCTCCAATGCCGCCAGGGCCATGCTAGAGATGCTGGATGATGCCCGGGATCACCGTGCCATGGACTGGCCGTCGTGATCCGGATGTCGTTAAAGGTCAACACTAATCAGTAGACAGCCAGGGTCTTCGCCTTTTTTCGTCACCTTCATTTGATCGATAGCGACACAAAAACGTCGCTTACTATCAAATCGACGGATACGTCATGTCAGAAAACATCATGTAGCCCTCTCGGTACCGCCTTAGCCTTGTGCCAGACCAACGACACAAACCGCTTGCATGAGGCAGGACATGACCAATACCACTCCCCACGCGTGGGCGGAGCAGTCTACGGAAAAGGCGCTGACGCTTCCTTCACGCTACTTCTTCGATCCGCAACTCTTCGCCGCCGAACGCGACCGCATTTTCATGGGCGCCTGGCACTTCGCCTGTCATGTCAATGAGGTAGCCGAACCCGGTGCTTTCGTGGTGCGCGAGATCTTCGATCAGAGCGTGATCGTGATACGTGACCGCCAAGGCGACTTGCATGCGTTTCATAATGTCTGCCAGCACCGTGGCACCCGTCTGCTCGACGAGACGCGCGGCGTTCAGAAAGGTGTCATTCGTTGTGCCTACCACTCCTGGTGCTACGGGCTGGATGGCAGCCTGCGCGCCGCACCGCGCAGTGACCGGATTGCGGCCTTCAACGTCGATGATTACCACATCCCGCCGGTACGTCTGGAAGTCTTCGCCGGGTGCGTCTACTTCAACTTCGATCCCGACGCGACCGACATGCAGACGCTCTTCCCTGGCGCCGAGACCGCCATTCATGAAGCCATTCCGGACCTGGATGACATGCAACTGATCCAGGAAGACGACGTCATCATCCCCGCCAACTGGAAAGTGATCATGGATAACTCCATCGAGGGCTATCACTTCCAGCTTTCCGGGCCCCATCACGTCGACCTGGCCGCCTTGATCGACTTCGATGGCTACCGCCTGACCCATCATGACAACTGGTGGACCTATGGCGCACCGCCCAATGCCAGCGCCAAGGAAGCCTACGGCGTGCCATTGGATCGTCCGGCCGGCAACGGCGACGGCTTTTTCAACATCGGCATCTGGCCGCATAACACCTTCTACCAGTTTCCGTTCTCGCAGTGCATGGGCACGTTCATGATCATCCCGCTGGATGCCGAGCGTTCGATTCTGCGCTTCGGATACTACACCCCCCACGACACACTGCCGGAAGTGACAAAGGCCAGCATGCGCTGGATGAACGAAGAGCTCGGCCCCGAAGACATCGAGCTCAACATCAGCGTGCAGAAAGGCCTCCACTCGCTGGGCTACGACCAGGGGCGCTACATGATCGACGCCGCGCGCAGCAATGAAAGCGAGCATCTGGTGCTTCACTTTCATCGCCTGGTATTCCAGGCCTTGCACGGCGACGCCACCACGCGCCAGGAGGCACCGTCATGACATTCACCGGTCAACGCGTGCTGGTGACCGGCGGCGCCCGCGGCATCGGTGCCGCCACCGCACGACGCTTCCTGGAACAGGGCGCGAACGTCGCCATCGGTGCCCGTCACCAATCGTCCATCGACGCATTTCGCGACTCGCTGATGGACACCGACCTTGCCTCAGCCACGGTGGAAGCCGCCGTGGGCGAGATCGGCACCCAGAGCGAGTGCCAGGCGGTCGTGGAGGCTGCCGTCGAGCGCCTCGGCGGGCTCGACATCCTGGTCAATTGCGCCGGCGTCTTCGAAGAAGTGCCCTTCGAAGCGGTCACTCAGGCGCATTGGGATTCCACCTTCCGCGTCAACGTCGGCGGCACGTTCTTCTGCATCCAGGCGGCGCTACCGCACCTCGAGTCCAGTGGCGGCAACGTCGTCAACCTGGGCTCGGATGCCGGACTGATCGGCTTTCCACCGAGCAGCGTCTATTCCGGTGCCAAGGCCGCCGTGGTCAACCTGACCCGCGCCCTGGCCCTGGAGCTGGCCGGGCGCATACGTCTTAACTGCGTATGCCCGGGCAATGTCGAGACCGACATGATCCAACACGCCACCGAGACCAGCGACGACCCACGCGCCTACCGAGACGCGGCCCATCGACGTGCGCCCTTGAAGCGCATGGGGCAACCGCAAGAGATCGCCGATGCCGTGCTTTATCTCGCCTCCCCCCAGGCCGGCTTCACACATGGCGCCATCCTATCCGTGGACGGTGGTGGCGTATGCGGCTTTTGAGCACTTCGCATCGCGCTCTCGCACGCACAACGACAACACCAGACTCAACGAGGATATTCCCATGACCGATACGCTCCCACACCGTCTCAGGGATGGCCGCCTGATGGGCGCTCTCATTGGCGGGGCCATGGGCGCGTTGCTGCTCACGCCCTTCAGCCTCGCCCAAGCCGAGACCGATGTGGTTCGCTTCGGCACACCCCAATGGCCCGGCGCCACCGTCAAATCAGAAGTGGCACGGCAACTCCTGGACACGCTTGGTTATCGCGCCACCCTGCAAGAAGCCAGCCCATCTATTCTCTTGGAAAGCATGGTCAGTGGTGATCTCGATATCAACATGGCGCTCTGGCGGCCGTCGCAGAGCGACATGCTCGATCCTCGCCTAGAGGCTGGCGAATTGATCGAGGTCGTCAAGAACATCGACGGTGCACGCTTCCAGCTCGCGGTGCCCGAGTACGTGTGGGACGCCGGCGTGCACACGATGGCCGACCTCGCCGAGCACGCGGAACGCTTCGATCGCACCTTCTATGGCATCGAGCCGGGCAACGTCGGCAACGAATTGATGCACAAGGCCATCACCAACGACACTTACGACTTGGAAGGCTGGCGCGTCGCGGCTTCCAGCGTGACCGGCATGATGTCTCAGGTCGCAAGCGACATTAGCAATGATCAATGGATCGCTTTCCTGGGCTGGGAGCCGCATTGGATGAATGTCGACTTCGACATTCGCTATCTGGAGGATCCCGAGAACCTCTGGGGCGACGCCAGCTCGGTGTCCTCGGTCGTCGCCAGCGACTTCGCCGAACACCATCCCAACGTCATCGCCTTTCTCAAGAACATGGTCGTGCCCATCGCCGTCCAGAACCAATGGGTCTACGCCTACAGCCGTGAGGAGCAACCGCTGGAAACGGTCGCCGCCGACTGGATCCAGTCGCATCCCGAGCGGGTCAACGCCTGGCTCGAAGGCGTCACCACGGCGGATGGCGACACGCGCGCTCAAGACGCCTACCAGGCCTCGCGTTGATCTTTCGACCTTCGCCTCAGGATGCTTGCATGACGACTAACCAAGATTACGATTACATCATCGTCGGGGCAGGCTCGGCCGGCTGCGTACTGGCCGATCGACTCACCGCCGATGGCGAATCCCGCGTATTGTTGCTCGAAGCCGGGCCTCGCGATCGCTCGTGGACCATCGACATGCCCGCCGCCATGGGAGCGGCTATCGACGGCCCGCACTTCAACTGGCATTACTGGTCGGGCCCCGAACCCTATCTCGACGGGCGGCGCATCGCCACGCCGCGTGGGCGCACGCTGGGCGGCTCATCGTCGATCAACGGCATGGTGTACATCCGTGGCCACGCCCGCGATTACGATGCCTGGGAAGAAGCCGGCTGCCACGGCTGGGGCTACCGGCACGTCCTGCCCTACTTTCGCCGTGCCGAAACCCACGAGCTGGGCGCCGATGCCTACCATGGCGAGACAGGGCCTCTGCATGTCAGTGCCGGTCGCCCCGAGGATCCTCTGGCGAAGGCCTTCCTGGCCGCCGGTGAAGAGGCCGGTTATGCCGCCAGTGACGACCTCAACGGCTATCGTCAGGAAGGCTTCGGGCGCGTCGACCGCACGACGCGCGCGGGCAGGCGCTGGAGCACGGCGCGTGGCTACCTGGCGCGCGCCGAAAAGCGCACCAACCTGACGGTCATCACCCAAGCGTTGGCGCAGCGCGTACTCGTCGGCGAGACCGGGGCCGAGGGCATCGAATATCGCCACGCCGACACGCTGCACCGGGCACGCGCCACTCGCGAGGTCATTCTGGCGGGCGGCGCCATCAACAGTCCCCAGTTGCTGATGCTCTCCGGCATCGGCCCCGACGACGAACTGACCCGCTGGGGCATCCCTCGCGTCCACACGCTCGAGGGCGTGGGCCGCCGGCTCAGCGACCATCCGGATACCGTCGTGGCATATCGCTGCCAACAACCGGTATCGCATGCGCCCTGGACCTACGCACCCCGCAAGTGGTGGCTGGGCATGCGCTGGTTTCTCGACCGGCGCGGCCTGGCGGCGAGCAACCAGTTCGATGCCGGCGCCTTCATCCGCTCGCGGGCAGGGGTCGAGCATCCCGACATCCAGTTGACGTTCATGTCACTGGCCATCGCGCCCGGCACCACTGAAAGCCTGCGCGAGCATGCGTTCCAGATACATATCGATTTGATGCGCCCCACGAGCATGGGCCGCTTGCACCTCACGGGTACTGACCCCGCTCAAGCGCCGGAAATCGTCTTCAACTATCTCGCCAGCGAGCGCGACCGCGCCGACATGCGCGCGGCCGTGCGTCGCGTCAGGGAGCTGGTCGAACAGCCGGCATTCGCGGATTTACGGGGCGAAGAAATTTCCCCCGGCGCCGAATGCCAGAGCGATGAGGCGCTGGATGCCTGGGCGCGCGCCACGACGGAAACCGGCTATCACGCCGCCGGCACCTGCAAGATGGGCCCGGCCGAGGACCCGGATGCCGTGGTCGATCACGCGCTTCGCGTGCATGGCATCGCCGGCTTGCGTGTGGTCGATGCCTCGATCATGCCACGCGTGGTCAGCGGCAATACCAATGCACCGACCGTCATGATCGCCGAAAAGGCCAGCGACATGGTCCTCGGCCATGTGCCGCCGGCGCCCTCTGACGCCCCGTTCTGGCTGCATGACGACTGGCAACATCAGCAACGTTGAGGAGGCCATGCCATGACCGCGACGCCATTCGACGTCGTGATCGAGAGCCATCAGCGGCTATCGAGCGCTATCTACCAGATCGAGCTGGTCGCCGCCGATGGTGTCGACCTGCCGCCGGCCCCGGCAGGTGCCCATCTCGAGGTGCACCTCCCCAATGGGCTGATACGTCACTATTCGCTGCTGGACGACGCGCGTCACGGCCGCTATCGCATCGGCGTGCTGCATGATCCGGCATCGCGCGGGGGATCCGCCTTTCTGGCCGAGCAGGCAGGCGTCGGCACGCGGCTGCGTGTTTCTCCGCCCCAGGATCGTTTCCCTCTCACCGACGACCGGCAGCACTACCGGCTGATCGGGGGCGGGATCGGCATCACGCCGCTCGTCGCCATGGCGCGCCGGCTCGTCGAGCGGGGCGATACGATCGAGGTGCATTATCTGGTACGCCACCGGGACGAGGCGGCGTTCCTCGATGAACTCAGCGCGTTCCTGCCCGCGTCGCGGCTGCACCTGCACGCCTCCGCCACGCAGGGAAGGCTCGCCCCGCATGCGCTGCTGGGCGACTACACGCCAGATACAGGCGTTTATGCCTGCGGCCCTGAAAGCCTGCTGGACGCCTTGACCGACGCGGCACAGGCGTGGCCTCCGGGCGCACTGCAAATGGAACGCTTCCGGGGCGCATCGCAGGCACCGGTAGCGCGTACCACGCCTTGCCGGATCGAACTCGCACGCAGCGACAAGCACTTCACGCTCGCCGAGGACGAAACCCTGCTCGACGGCCTGGCGCGTGCCGGCGCAGCGCCGGACAGTCTGTGCTGCGAAGGCGCCTGCGGTACCTGCGGGATCCCCGTACTCGAAGGCGAGGTCGAGCATCGCGACGTCCTTCAGTCCGATGCCGAAAAAGCCGCCAACGATATTATTTACGTCTGCGTTTCGCGCCCCAGGGGGGAGCGACTGGTGCTCGACCTGTGAGGTCGGCGCGAGCGCTTTCAACGCCCATTCGACAATCGCCAAGGTATGCTTATGTCTTCTTCTCTCATGTCCATCACCCACGCCGACTGGCAACGCCGTGCCGCCGCCCTCTCGCTGGATGGTGCCGCCTACATCGACGGTCACCGCTATGTGACGCGCCAGGGTGAATCGCTCGCGTCGATCAATCCCATGACGGGCACGTCGCTGACAGCGATCGCGGCCTGCGGCCCGGAGGATATCGATGTCGCGGTCGACGCGGCACGTCGTGCATTCGATACCGGTGACTGGTCACGTGCCGAGCCGACGACACGCCGCCGGTGCTTGCAGACGCTTGCCGCCCACGTGCGCGATCATGCCGAGGAACTGGCCCTGCTCGACAGCCTGGAAGTCGGCAAGTGTATCCACGAAGCCCTGGACGACGTCGAGGAGGCGGCCTTGCTATTCGACTGGTTCGGCGAGCTTCAGGACAAATGCTATGACCAGCTTGCCCCTAGCCCGAATCACGTGCAGGCTACGGTCGCTCACGAGCCGCTTGGCATCGTCGCCGCCGTGGTGCCCTGGAACTTTCCCCTGCATAACGCGTCGGTGAAACTGGCGCCCGCGCTGGCCGCCGGCAATAGCGTGGTACTCAAGCCCGCCGAGGAATCGTCGCTCTCCGCACTGCGCCTGGCGGAACTCGCGACCCAGGCCGGCCTGCCGCCCGGTGTGCTCAATGTCGTGCCGGGATACGGGCATATTGCCGGCGAAGCGCTGGGCCGGCATGCGGATGTCGACGCGCTCGGCTTCACCGGCTCCACCGAGATCGGCAAACGCTTTCTGGTCTACTCGGGCGAATCCAACATGAAACCCGTGTGGCTGGAATGCGGCGGCAAGAGCCCGCATCTGGTGTTCGACGATTGCCCCGACCTGGAGGCCGCCGTGGACAACGCCGTGGCCGGTATCTTCACCAACGCTGGCCAGGTCTGCTCGGCGCATTCGCGCCTGTTGTTACAAGACGGCATCGCCGAGCGTTTCCTCGAGGCCTTGCAGGACCGCATCGCGGCGCTCGTGCCGGGGGACCCGCTCGATCCGGCGACGACGCTCGGCCCGCTCGTCAGCCAAGCGCAGTTCGACAAGGTCCGCGACTACCTGGCGGTCGGCAAGCGTGAAGCCACGCTGTTGTGCGGCGGCGAGACGCAGCAGGCGGCAGGCGGCGCGTTGTTCGTCGCCCCCACGGTGTTCATCGATGTCGAGTCGCACCATCGGATCTTCCAGGAAGAAATTTTCGGCCCGGTGCTCAGCGTGACGCGCTTCAGCGATGAACGCCAGGGCGTGACATTGGCCAACGCCAGCCAGTATGGTTTGGCGGCGTCCCTGTGGACCGCCGACCTGGGACGCGCCCATCGCCTTTGCGATGCTCTACAGGCCGGCACCGTGACGGTCAATGGCGTCGATGCCGTCAGCCCGCAGACGCCCTTCGGCGGCATGAAGCAATCAGGCATCGGCCGCGACTACGCGCTGGCCGGCATGCACAAATACATGGCGCTCAAGACGCGCTGGATCCACTATTGATGGCCTCGGTTTCGCCATCGACACAGGAGCGTTACATGACGACTGCTACCGAGCTTCCCGGTAAACCCCGCGAACAACTGGCGTGTGCTTTCCGCTGGCTGGCCCGCCTCGACATGCACGAAGGGGTCGCCAATCATTGCAGCCTGGCCACCCAGGCAGACGGCAAGCGCTTTCTGGTCAACCCCGAGGGGCGTCATTTCGCGGAAATGCGTGCCAGCGACCTCGTCGAGGTGGATGCCAGCGCCGCGCAACGCCCCGAGTCCATCGATCCCACCGCCTGGGCCATTCATGGCGCCATGCATCGTCAGGGCCGTGGTGTGGGATGCGTCATGCATGCCCACTCCCTTTATGCCACCGCCCTGGCTTGCCTGGAGACACCGGAACTGCCTCCGGTGGAACAGAATGCCATGCGCTTCTTCGAACGCGTGCATATCGACGCCGGGTTCGACGGCATGGGCCTCGACGAGGAGGCGGAGCGTCTCGGTGAGTTGGCCGACACGGCACCTATTCTCCTGCTCGGCAATCATGGCGTGGTCGCCACCGGCCGGGACGTCGCCGAAGCCTTCGACCACCTCTACTACTTCGAGCGTGCCTGCCGCTCCTATCTGGTGGCTCGTGCCAGCGGCCTTCCCGTGCGCCCGGTTGCCCCCGAGATCGCTCGCAAGACTGCACAGCAATGGGAAGACTATCTGACACAAGGCTCGGCGCACATGCACCTTGCCGCCTTGATGCGCCTGCTCGACCGCGATGCGCCCGACTATCGTGATTAATACGCAGCGCACAACGCCAGCCCCAGAACGCATCGCGATCCTGTTGATGCCGCAGTTTTCCTTTGCCGGCCTGGGCGCGATGCTGGATCCGTTGTTCATTATCAACTGGCTGGCTCAGGAGCCGCGCTTCAAGTGGCAATTATTGGGCAGCGATGCCACGGTCGCCGCCTCCAACGGCGTACCTCTAAGCGTGGCTACCGAGTGGCCCACGCCGGCCGAGCTGGATAGCGTCTTCGTCCTTGCCAGTTTCGAAACCAAGACATATACCGGCGATAAACGCATCGCCATGTGGCTGCGCCAGTGCGCGGCGGCCGGCGTGGCACTGGGAGGCATCGAGATGGGCAGCGAAGTGCTAGCCGCAGCGGGCGTGTTCGACGACCATCAGGTAGCCGTGCACTGGGATAACCTGGAAGGCTTTCGCGAGCTTTACCCGCGTATCCAGGCCACCCGCGATCTTTATCGCATCGCGGGCCAGCGGTTGAGCTGCGCCGGTGGTACCGCCGTGCTCGACATGATGTTCGCCTGGCTCACCCCGCGCGTGGAATCTCCCTACATGGAAGAGTTGCGCAACCACTTGCTGGAACGCCGCCAGCGTCGCGACGACAGCGAACAATTGTCGGCAGCGCCCGAGCATCACGTCGAGACCTCGGCGCAGTTGCGCAAGGTGATACGTACTATGCGCCGCACCCTTGAAGCCCCGCTTTCGGCGCCGGCGATGGCCGCTCTCGTCGGGCTCTCTCCGCGCCAATTGGAGCGGCGCTTCAAGGCCGAACTCGGTGTCTCGCCGATTCGTTACTATCTGTGGCTGCGCATCAATCGCGCGCATCGACTACTGCAGCAAACCGACCTGAGCGTGGCAGAAGTCGCCAATTGCGCGGGATTCGGTTCACTAGAGCACTTTTCACGGGTCTACCGGCGCTTCTTCGACTGCGCCCCCAGTGACGATCGCCTGCAATCGCGAGACGCACCAGTGGTCCCGGTGCGCCTCTTTCCCGTCAAGCGCTGAGCGGCACCTCGCCGTCGTCACGACAAATCGCTATCTTCCGGGGGCCGTTTGCGCATCGATTCGAAGCAGCCTGCCTAACAAGAGAGCCTCAACGCCACGCCTATCTCAAGCGTGGCGTGTCCACCTCGACATCGGCGTTCTGGCCGCGCTGGCGCAAGAAGTGATCCATCAATGTGAGCGCCATCATCGCCTCGGCGATGGGCGTGGCTCGGATACCTACGCATGGGTCATGGCGTCCCTTGGTGACGACCTCAGCCGGCTCGCCGTGGATATCGATGGAGCGCCCTGGTTGGGTGATGCTGGAAGTCGGTTTAAGCGCCAGGTGCGCGATCAGCGCCTGACCGGAACTGATGCCGCCCAACACACCCCCGGCATGATTGGAGAGAAAACCCTCGGGCATCATCTCATCGCGATTCTCGCTGCCGCGGCTTGCCACCGCGGCGAAGCCATCGCCGATTTCCACGCCCTTGACAGCGTTGATGCTCATCAAACCATGAGCCAGTTCGGCATCCAGGCGGTCGAAGACCGGCTCGCCAAGCCCCACCGGCACGCCCTCGGCAACGACGGTAATCCGCGCACCGACACTGTCCTGATCACGGCGCAACTGGTCCATGAAGGCCTCGAGTTCGGGCACCTTGTCCGGGTCGGGACAAAAGAACGGGTTGCTATCGACGGCGTCCCACTGTTTAAAGTCGATGCCGATGGGGCCCAGTTGGCTCATATAGCCACGTACACGGATACCCTGCGACGCCAAGTACTTGCGCGCGATAGCCCCGGCGGCGACACGCATGGCCGTTTCGCGGGCGCTCGAACGCCCACCGCCGCGATAATCACGAATCCCGTACTTGTGATGATAGGTGTAGTCGGCATGCGCGGGTCGGAACTGATCCTTGATCTTCGAATAGTCCTTGGAGCGCTGGTCGGTATTCTCGATCAACAGGCCAATCGACGTGCCGGTGGTCACACCCTCGAAAACGCCCGAGAGGATGCGCACCTGATCGGGTTCGCGGCGCTGCGTGGTATGCCGCGAGGTGCCCGGCCGCCGCCGATCCAGATCATGCTGCAAATCCGAGGCATCGAGCTCGACCCCCGGTGGGCATCCGTCGATGATGGCGCCTAGCGCTTCGCCGTGGCTTTCGCCAAAGGTCGTGACGGTGAACAACTTGCCAAAGGTATTGCCGGACATTCCGCGCTCCTCAACGATCAGGCGAACGATGCCGCATATTGGTCGAGCTCAGCAGCGGTCAGTGCAAATACGCCCTCGCCGCCGCGCTCGAACTCGAGCCACAAGAATGGGACTTCGGGAAACGCCGCGTCGAGATGCCGGGCGGAATTGCCCACTTCGACGATCAACACGCCATCGTCGGTCAAATGTTCACGCGCCTCACACAGCATGCGGCGCACGATATCCAGACCATCGTCGCCCGCCGCCAGGGCCAGGCTCGGCTCGTGGCGGAACTCGGTGGGCATGCCCGCCAGGTCACGCGCGTCCACATAGGGAGGGTTGGAGACGATGATGTCATAGCGCTGACCGACTACGCCGGCAAACAGATCCGAGGTCACCGCACGCACACGCTTGCCAACATCGTGATGCACGATATTGGCCTTGGCCACCTCCAGCGCCTCGGGGCTGATATCGACCAGATCAACCTCGGCCGTAGGCAGGTATAGCGCCGTGGCGATGCCGATGCAACCGGAACCGGCGCACAAGTCCAGCACCCGCGTCGGCGACCACTGAGGAAACCAGGCCGCGAAACCGTCCTCGACCAACTCGGCAATCGGCGAGCGCGGGATCAGCACCCGCTCGTCGACCTCGAAGGGATGGCCGGCGAAAAAGGCCTCGCCCAGCAAATAAGGTAACGGCGTGCGCTGTTCGATACGCTGGCGCACCAGGCTCACGATCCGATGGCGCTCGAGCGGCAACAGGCGAGCGTCGAGCACCGCCGGATCGACATCCCAGGGCAGATGCAGCGCGCCCAGCACCAGCCCCACCGCCTCGTCCCAAGCACTGGCCGTGCCATGCCCGAAATGCAGGCGGTGCGCATTGAATTCACTGGTCGCCCAGCGCAGGCAATCACGCAGCGACACCAGCCCTTCGGCCAGTGATGGGTCATCGAGCGTCAGCGTGGAAACGGCGGTCGGTCGGGAAGCAGGCACGAAGCATCCTGTTAAGCGGTTCCATGGAATCGGCGATTGTACCCGGAGCGCGCGCCGGTTCACAGCCGTGGGCAAGTCGCTATACTGGGTGACCTTTCAACCGACCGTGCCGCCTGGGGAGTATCGTCATGAGCCGACGCCGTGGTCAGCCCGACGACGCCGATATCAACGTGTTTCGTCAAGCGCTGGAAGACACCGGTGTGCATCGCCTGCATACCAACCGCGCCGATACCGGACGCCCGCGCCGCCACGACGACGATGCCGTAGCGGAGCGCCGTGCGGCCGCCACCAGCGCCGACACCCAAGCGCCCACCAGCCGCACCAGTGATGGGCGTGTCGAGCCTGTGCGCCCCAGCGAGGCACTGGACTTCGCGGTCCCCGATCTTCCCTACCGGACGCGGACACAACTCAAGCGCGGCAATATCGAGTGGGAAGCCGGCCTGGACCTTCATGGCTACACCGTCAGCGAGGCACGCGAGCAACTCGAGACCTTCCTTCACGACGCCCACGGGCAACGCTGGCGTTGCGTACTCGTGGTACACGGCAAGGCCCGCTCATCGCTACTGGGCAAGGACGACGATTACCCAGTCATCAAGAGCCACGTCAATGCCTGGCTACGCGAATGGCCTGCGGTGCTCGCCTTCTGCTCGGCACGTGATGCGGATGGCGGCACCGGGGCGGTCTATATCTTGCTCCGTCGACGCGGCGATGCCGTATGATCGACCGCCACCGGCCACGAGCAGCCCGAAATGGCGGCGATCTCGTACCCGCGAGCCACTAGCTCGTCGATCACGCCGATATGCGTATAGCCCCGCGCGCCACCACTGCCCAGCACCAACGCAACTCGCTTGCCCATATCAGCGTTCTCCTTCACCACTCATGACGCCTCGTCGTCTCATCCGAGTCGGCAACGATAGCGTCGGCCACGGCATCGACGGCGTGCGCCTCGAGATGCAGATGATGTCCACCGGGCAGCATCACGCGCGTTAGCCGAGCGATGGCGTCACGGGCCCGCTGGGCGTAGGCACGCTCGGCGAGAATGCCCTGCTCGCCCTCAATCAACAGCACCGGGGCTTCGATGGTGTTGAGTAGCGACAGCATCTGCTCGGTGGTAAAGCGCACCAACGATGGACGCAGCAAGCGACCGTCGGAGCGCAAGCGCACGTGTCCATCGTCTTCCACATCCAGATTGCGGCGCACCAGGGGAGCCGCCGTGTCAGTATCGATGGGCGTCACGCCGCCCGCCACGCGCGCCGCGATGGCGGTGGCCTCATCAGGATAGCGCGGCACCATGGAGCGCGAGCGACGGCGCTGGAGCAAGCCCATGCGCAGTTGCTTGGCGGTGTCGTCGACCTCGGTGGTCAAGGTGCCCAAGCCATCGATCAGCACCAACCGAGCGACACGCTCCGGCATCGCAGCCGCCACCAGACACGAGACAGCCGCGCCCATCGAATGTGCCAGCAGCGGCGCTTCATCGAGTCCCAATGCATCGAGTGCGTCCAACACGTCCAGCGTATATTCCCAGATCGGATAGTCGCCGCCTTCGGCGCGCGGCTGCGAGCGCCCGTGGCCAGGGAAGTCGATCGCGACGATGCGAATCCCCAGACGCTCGACCAGCAACGGCGCCAAGCGCGAAAAGCTCTCGGCGTTATCCAGCCAGCCATGCAGCGCCAACCACACGGGCGCGTCGGCATCGCCCCAGGCCAGGCCCGCAAGGCGCCCATGGGCCAAATTCAGAGATTCTACTTCGCGCATGGAGACTCCCACAGTTGATTGATCGAGGACCCGCTCGCCACGCAGCCCTTTTCATCGGTCATTGGGCGGTTTGAAGCGCGGCACTGGGCCTAGCAGGCTAACGGGTTTACCATAAACCTTTTCGTTTCCCAAGCCGACCAAGGAACAAGGAACCCTGCGTGCCAAGATCTCGACCGCCCCGCCCCACTCGTCTACGCAACACTCTCTTTTGGCTCGTCGTGGCCGCCGCCATCATCGTGGGCTTCATCCTAGCAAGACAAGGAAACTGACTGCGCATGGACCTGCTGGCCGTTTTCTCGCATACGCTGCAAGTCACGCTGCCCGTCTTCGCCATGGTGTTTCTGGGGATCGTCTTCAAACGCATCGGCTGGATCGACGCGCA
>NZ_JARANY010000002.1 GCF_029889885.1 Chromohalobacter sp. 296-RDG | reverse complement strand
CCTGAGGAGACACACCATGACCCACCGTAAATTGATTGCCGGCGAAGTCGCCGGCACCTATCACGTCACCGAGGCGGTGACCGAAGGCGAGCTGCTGCAGATCGCCAAACGGCTCGCCCGGCGCCGACTGGCCAAGGGGCGCAAGATCAACCAGCCAGCCTCGGCCGTCGAGTATCTCCAGGTGCTGATGCAGGACTATGAGCACGAGGTGTTCAGCGCCCTGTTCCTCGACAGCCAGCATCGTGTCATCCGCTTCGAGGAACTCTTTCGCGGTACCATCGATTCGGCCAGCGTCTACCCCCGCGAAGTGGTCAAGCAAGCCCTGGCCTGCAATGCCGCCGCCGTCATTCTGGTCCACAACCACCCCTCGGGCGATGCTGCGCCCAGTGACGCCGACCGGCGCATCACCCAGCGGCTCAAGGAAGCACTAGGACTGGTAGAGATCCGGGTGATCGACCATGTGGTGGTCGGGAGCGGGGGATGTGAGTCCTTTGCGGAGCTGGGGTACCTGTGACCGCGAGTCACTTCATCACGACATAACGCCGGTGCTGCCTCCATGGGGGCAGCACCGGCTATTCACGGCACTATTTATTTTGGGTATCCGGATTAACTGGTTGATTTTAGATTGCGAGTCAAAGGGATCTTCAAATCTTCTCGCCGGATAAAATGGTTGATGCTTATTGTTATGCATCTAACCAGGCTTGGAGTCCCAAGCAGCTGATTGCCCGGGCTCTTGCGCCATAGAAAAATGTAATGGCCAAATATTTAAAATACCGGCAACTACTGATGTAGCTCGACAACAGTCATAGTAAATACAAGCCTGGATTCGCCATCATTAGCGTACAGATGGGGTACGTCCGTCCTTGCCACGGCTGAACAGCCAGTTGGAACGATCAGCTCGGTTTCACCGACTTCTATCCTCAGTTCTCCTCGCTCTACATGAAACAGCTCATACGTTCCATTCGGATGGCTGAGCGCCTTAAATAGCTCCCCAGGTTGCATCTCCCAACGCCACATTTCGATCATGTTGGGTCCGCTTGTACCCGCAAGCAGTCGGGCAGTGCCTCCCTTGGAGCCAGTCCATAGCGTCGGGATATCCTGGCCCTCAATCAGGTGCACCGCCGGGGGGCTGGCGACATTCACAATGTCCGCCACTGATACACCGAGCGCTGCTGCTACCTTGCACAGGATGGCGATACTGGGATTGGCGAGCCCTTTTTCCATCTCGACCAGCATTCCCTTGCTGATGCCCGCACGTCGGGATAGCTCGTCGAGGGAAAGCTTCTGCTCTTTTCTATACGCTTTGAGCTTACTGGCGACGGCCTGGCTGATGGACTCCGCATCGGCGCCCGGGTCGGTCGTTATATTGACTTTATTGGTCATTGTTCACTAACATGGAATAAATTGGTCACTAAAAGATTCTCCAGTGTATTCCGTCTTGCCGTCAATTGATTCAGGGGTATCCCGCATCGCACCGGGATTTCGTGCCCTTAGCATCAGCGTAGAGGCAGCGCAGATCGTCGACACGGATATAGCATCCGAGGCCCTGTCCCGTGCCTGTCGGTCGCTAGCCAAGGGGGATGTTGCCTGGGCCAAGGCACACTCGTCGGCTTGGGCCGAGGTGTTCCGTGCCTTCGGCGCCAAACCACAGCGCACCCCCTGCTCCTCCGATGCACTGCGCAAGCGGGTACTGCGCGACGGCAGCCTGCCTAGCATTGATCCCGTCGTTGATTTATACAATGCGATCAGCATCGAGTATGCCTTGCCGGTCGGTGGCGAGAATATTGCGGCCTATGTCGGAGAACCAAGTCTGGTTATTGCCAAGGGAACGGAATCGTTCGATACCATGAAGGATGGCGCGGTGGCCTATGAGTCTCCCCGTAATGGGGAAGTTGTGTGGCGGGACGATATCGGGGTGACCTGTCGACGCTGGAATTGGCGGCAAGGGATTCGGACCCGGCTGAGTGCTGATGCGACGCGTATGTGGTTCATTCTGGAAAGCCTACCTGCGATGCCGCTGGACGCGCTTGACGAGGCCGGGGATCGTCTCGTTCAAGGGTTGCGCCATATGATGCCGGATGCCGTCATCGACACCCGGCTGATCAGCATAGACCCCGGCAATACACCCTAGGAGAAGGTCATGCTTCCCACGATCAGCTTTCTGATGGCAGCCACGCTGCTGGCTATCATCCCCGGCCCCGGTGTCGCTTATGTGGTGGCACGCACCGTCGCTGGCGGCAGGGTGGAAGGCATTGCCTCGACACTGGGCTTGTCCTTGGGCGGCCTAGTGCATGTGTTAGCCGCAGCCTTGGGCCTGTCATTGCTGATTGCCCAGTCGGCGATGGCTTTTATGGTCGTGAAGTACCTCGGAGCAGCTTATCTGATCTATCTGGGTATCAAGATGATCTTGTCCAAGCCGGATGACTCAGGGTCATTTGCCGTCAGGCGAGCCGGTCCTGCCAAGGCATTTAGGGATGGCATCATAGTCGAGACGCTGAACGTGAAGACTGCCATGTTCTTTCTGGCTTTTATTCCCCAGTTCGTATCGGCGCAGCAAGCCATGGCCCCTCAGTTTATCCTACTCGGGAGCATATGCGTCCTGCTGAACAGTACGGTGGACTTGGTTGCCGTTTTTGCCGCGAGCCGAATCGTCGGGTCGGGGGTTGCCAAGGCAGCCAGGGAGCGCCTCCTGTCCCGGCTGTCAGGGGCCACCATGATGACCTTGGGAGTGCTAGTGGCGATTGCCAACCGTGAGGCCTGACCGGGAGGGACATGAGTCTTTCATCCAAGGCCATCATTTATTGTCCGTTCGCTGAGGAGAATCGAGCCATGTTTTCCGGCCTGAGTGCCTTTCCCTTGACTCCCATGAAGCATGGCATAGTCGACGAGATAGCCTTTATACGACTGATCGAGCGCCTGGCCGATGCGGGCGTCGATTCCATCGGTGCGCTGGGGTCGACGGGGAATTACGCCTATCTCACTCGGCAGGAGCGGACATGCATTGCGCAGCTTGCGGTGAAGCATGCCGGTGATGTCCCAGTCATCATTGGCATCAGCGCCTTGAGTACCCAAGAGGTGTTGGCTCTAGCCGAAGATGCACAGGCGGCGGGGGCGAGCGCTGTGCTACTGGCTCCGATGTCGTACCAGAAACTATCCGAGGATGAAGTCTTCGGACTCTACGAAACCGTGACACGCCAATTGTCAGTGCCGCTATGTGTCTACGACAACCCTGGCACCACCCATTTCGAATTCAGTGACGAGCTACATGGGCGCATCGCCCAACTTCCCAACGTCGGCTCCATCAAGATTCCAGGCGTTCCAGCAGAACCTGAAGCTGCCAGGGTGCGTGTCGAGCATCTGCGAATGCTCATCCCGTCTCATGTCACGATCGGGGTCAGCGGTGACCCCTTGGCAGCCACAGGCCTGAATGCGGGATGTGAGGCTTGGTATTCGGTGATTGGCGGCCTGTTTCCACAGACAGCCCTGGCCATCACTCGTGCTTCCCAAGCAGGCAATAGCCAGGAAGCCTTGCGCCTTTCCGAAAGCTTGAACCCGCTATGGGCACTGTTCAGCCAACATGGCGGCAGTCTACGTGTGGTAGCCACGGCAGCGGAACTCAAGGGCTTGGCCGCGTCTCCCTGCTTACCGCTGCCACTTAAAGCGCTTGAAGGAACAGACCGAAAGGCGCTTGCCAAGCAGTTGGATAAGCTTCAACTGCCTTGTTGATGCGGAGTATGTAGTTCTATGTTCGAAAGCTATAGCACGGTGGCCGGTCAGTTTTTTGGTCTGGTGTCGCTGGCACTCTGCGTCTGGGCCTTTTCCAGCAAGCAGGACGATCGGCTATTGATGCTGCTGCTCTCCGCCAACGTGGCCTTCGCCTTACAGTTCATGCTTTTTGAGAGCTGGACTGCCGCTGCCTTGTCGCTGCTGGTGATCGCGCGCGTTGCACTCGCACGCCACTATCCGGGCAGTAAGATAGCGATGGTAGTTGTGTTGGCGGCAAGTGGCGTGGCTTCCGTGCTTACCTGGCAGAGCTGGGCAGACCTGCCCGCCATTGTGGCAATGGTGCTGGGTACGGTGGGCATGTTTTTGCTCCGGGGTATTCCAATGCGTGTTTCGCTAGGCCTGGCAGCACTAGCATGGACACTCAGCCATATCCTGGCTGGCTCGGTCGGGGGGGCACTGGCCGAAGCACTCGTGATTTTGACCAATTCTATAACGATTTATCGTCTCTACCGAGCTAAAAAGCGTTATCCGGGGGTCATTGATTAGTACCTGTCTGAACACATTTAACACATATCCCAGCGGTACCGGGATTATCCAATTAATGAAGCTTTCTTTTAAGTGATTTGATGGGCTCCGTAATCTTGCAAACCATCGGAGGTTATGATCATGTGGGATCAAGGCCCTGTTGCCTTCTGGCAAGCTGGGCCAGTAAGGGAATTGTGTGACCAATTTGCCAGACAACATCCTCCACCTGCCGGAGTATTTCGTCTTAGGCACCAAGGTGGAAGAGCATGACCTCCATTTCCAGGTAGACGCCCCTGAGCCTATAGCCTGCGAGGAGTGTGGAGTAGAAGGTGAGTTCGTCAGGTTCGGGAAGCGAGACGTGGCTTACCGTGACCTTCCCATCCACGGAAAGCGGGTTACTCTCTGGGTTGTCCGTCGCCGGTACACCTGCCGAGCCTGTGGAAAGACGTTCCGCCCATCCCTCCTTGAAATGGTGGACACTCACCGCATGACGCGGAGACTTTACAGCCACGTCGAGAAGGAAGCGTTCAACCACCCTTTCGCATACGTTGCCGATACCACGGGCCTCGACGAGAAGACCGTCCGCGAGATCTTCAAGAAGAAAGCCGAGTTTCTGGCGGCTTGGCACCGCTTCGAGACGCCGCGCTGTCTGGGAATCGACGAGCTGTACTTAAACCGCCGCTACCGTTGTATTCTGACCAACCTAGAGGAGCGAACCCTGCTGGACCTTCTGCCCGGTCGTCAGCAGGATGCCGTGACCAAGCGCCTCATGAACATGACCGACCGCCACAATGTGGAGATCGTCAGCATGGATATGTGGAAGCCCTACCGCCGCGCTGTTCAGGCGGTTCTTCCACAGGCCCGCATCGTGGTCGATAAGTTCCACGTCGTGCGCATGGCCAACGAAGCTTTGGAGAAGGTCCGCAAGGACCTTAGGAAGGAACTGAAGGCCAACCAGCGTCGAACCCTCAAGGGTGATCGAAAAATCCTGCTGAAGCGCGCTTACGATATCTCAGACCGTGAACGGCTCATTATGGAGACCTGGACAGGGACCTTCCCTCAGCTCTTGGTAGCCTACAAGCACAAGGAGCGGTTCTACCACATCTGGGACTGCACCAGCCGGCGTGATGCTGAGAAGGCGCTAGCTGCCTGGATTGACGATATCCCGCAGGGGCAGAAGGAGGTCTGGAAGGATCTCGTCAGCGCCGTCAGCGGCTGGCGTGAAGAGATGCTGACCTACTTCGAGACCGACACCCCGATCACCAACGCCTTTACGGAGTCGATTAACCGGTTGGCCAAGGACAAGAACCGCGATGGGCGAGGCTATTCATTCGAGGTGATGCGAGCCCGGATGCTATACACCACCAAGCACAAGAAAAGGGCACCGCAGACCAAGGAATCCCCATTCCTAGGCAAGGCCACCATTACCTACAGCATGGGGCTCCCAGAGCCAGAGAAGAACTTCGGCGTCGATCTATCAACCTTCTGGGAGGATTAAGGTATTGATGGAGCAGCAAGGATCGTCAACCACTTAATCCGGATACCCTTTATTTTTTGAGGGACTGGCTGCTAACGGCCAAGAGCGGTCGCTTAGGCCGCTCTCACATAACTTTTCAATCAGCCGACGTGTTACCAGTCGGCTGCATTGATTTTTTAGGCTCCTCTGGTTTATCTGGGACAACAAGCTCTTCACCCACAGACTTAAACTTACCTTTATATCTTTTACCTGTTTGGTCGATTACATAGCATCCGATTACTTTAGGAAGTGTGTAACTGCGTTTCAGCCAGATAGGGTATGATCGCCTTGATCCAGCAGGCAAATCATCCCCGCCCGACTTGGCAAGAGGAGAGAGGAAGCCATGACTACCACTTCGCACTAAAGCCTGAACAGCTCTCTTTCCCTCTGCCTCATCAACTTCTACGCCCACATCATGAATATGCATTGACACATGACTGCAATTAATAACAGTCACATCAAATATTGGTCCGAGCAAAGAACCACGTGCAAAGGGGTCCTCTGGTTTGGCTAATTGATCAAGATGCCGCTGAGCTTGTTCTGAAACAGTTGATTCAACCTTGAGAGTTCTCCTCCCACGCTGAAGCATTAACCAAAACCGCCCGAAATTTAGAGCGAGGGCTATCGTACCAACGATGGCCCCGTAAATTGCCAACCAATTTTCTTGAACCCACTCCATTGTTTACCTCTAACCTAATAGCTATAATCATGCTTGTTGTCTTTACGCCTTGGATCGCCAACTGCCCAATAGCCTAGCCTGACGCCCCCCATTCGGCCAGAAGCGGACCCTCTGTGAAACCCCATGCACCTCGACAGACAAAGGGGTCATTGACTTGCAAGATGTCCCCGCCCGGCTACATTGAGCGGGGTGCAAGTTAATGAGGTAACGCAATGAACAGCGACGAGTTGACTGCAAGCTATCGTGGCTACATCGAGTGCCTGAACCAACAGGACTGGGACAACCTGGGCCGCTATGTCAGCGAGAACGTCAGCCACAATGGGAAAAGCATAGGGCTGAGGGGCTACCTCTCCATGCTGGAACGCGATTTTCAGGCCATTCCGGATCTTTGCTTTGAAGTCGCCTTGCTGGTCTCACAGCCCCCGCATGTCGCCAGTCGTCTGCAGTTCAACTGCACCCCCGTCGGCATGCTGTTCGAACTACCGGTCAACGGCAAGCGCGTGCAGTTCGAAGAGAATGTCTTCTATGAATTCAATGGTGACGGAAAGATCAAGACCGTCTGGTCGATTATCGACAAGAGCGCCATTGCTGAGCAGATATGACTTGCACCAGACGCTTCGGGGGCGTTGGATGTTTTTTGAGTCCAGTAGAGACTGATTTCCTCTTTCGGCCAGAAGCGGACTTACAAAGGTCCAATAGCTCGCCAAAAGGAGAATTAAGAATCCGGACTCAGCTCAAAGCCAAAGACTTCTTTTGGCGTAACGTTCAGTCATAATTTCTCCTGTAGAGCATCTCAAAGGCCATATAAAAATAAAATTGCCCTTTACTCTCCACGCTCATATGAAAGACAACCATCACACATTTTAGAGCACACCTGTTTACAGACTTCTTTTTGTATCCTTACATGATTAATTTTATCAAGTCGCGCCCCTCTCCAGCTTTCATAAAAAAAGGGTAAAGTTACAGTATAAGCAGTCACTCCCCCAGCCGCAGCCGCCACCCCTAAATGACCAGACAACAACATTCCTGGCATAAAAAATCCAAGCATCGCCATTCCAACTAAGAGGATTTTATCTTGAGACTCAAGCTCCTTCCAACTGAGATACTTATTTCTATCGCGAGCAATGTATAAAAAAAGACCAACAATATTCCCAAAGAGGAAACCTGACACAGCCTCTCTAGTAGTAGAAAAAACATCATCAACAGGAATAAAATGTGATAACTGCCATATAAAAGAAACTACAAAAAGGTATGCAACAAACCTTCTAAACCTCTTCCTAACCCCCTCCCTCCTCAATTCCTCATCAAACCTTTCATTGCTAATAATAGATTTTTCAAACGCATCAACAATAGACAATAATATTCTTATAAACAAAAAAATAAATTTACAAAAAACTCAGCATTTCAACACCTCGATGAAAAAACAGTTAGCACCGCTGACTCCCTCATTTAGCATGCTGTCGGCAGCCCCCTATAATATCGTTATCCGTACCCACAACTGCCTGAGACTAGTGGAAGCCGGCCGCGGCCAGCTGATGGAGGCCACGAAGAGGCAAGTGATTCGAGTGAGTAGGGGGGATTTGATAATCATCGGCTTCCTTTTCAAGCCAATCTTTACTTCAGTTTTCGGCCATGAGCGGATGTTCAGAAGGTCCTGATATAAACGTCCGCGTTTCGGATTGATTTGGAGTGCGAGCGGGAACCCGATCCCGTTGAGGCATTGTTTATGCCTTTTAAAAGGGAATTTCGTCATCGTCCTCTTCGTCTTCATTGGGAGCAATGTACTGGTCCTCTATCAACTTTTCCCGCAAGGCATTATACGAAAATCCTTTTTCTGAAACTCTTTCCCAGAAATTTTCCCAAAGCGCTCGATGATTTAACGGTGCCGCTTTAGTCTCAGTATAGAGGCCAGAAAAGAATGCACCAATTGCGCCAGCGTTCAGCACCTGGTTAATCCCATGAGACCCAGTATTATCTATCGCACCATTGAAAATACTTTCTAAATCCTTGTCATTGAAGGTAGAGCTAATGGGTAGCAGCAGCTGATTTCCTCTAAACTCAGCCGAATTAAAGCTGAGCGATTCAGAAAACAGGTGGATAGATCTATCTTTAAAAAATACCGATGGGGAAGCTGCTATTGCTTTGGCCTTCTCAACATCGTTTAAGCGATCAATTTTTTCAAATACTTGCTTTCTTATGTCTGCGTTTATTTCAACAAGCCTGGTAACTTGATATTTTGAAATCTCCTCAGAACCCATTGCATGAATTATGCCTTCGATACGTACTCTTTCTGCATATTCAACTTTAGACCAAAGCTCATTTCTCAAATTTAGGAACGGAAATATCCGTTTGAGTCGGGTATCATTCGCTTCAGACAGCATGCCCGCCAGCTTGTTAGAGATAACTTCTTCATAAATCTCAGGATATAACCTTTGTATGGCGCTTAAAGATGCAGACAAACGATTTAATAGCTCCTGTGAAACACCCGTCTCGTCGCGAAAGATCCTCTTCAAAATGAGTATGGCTAGGTTTCTTACGCCGCTATCTTTCACTCTACCTAAATTATTCTCCGACGAAAGTAAGGTGAAAGCCTTTTCCTCACCTTCTGGGAATGAGGATTCGTTAATCAACTCGTACAGTCTTTTAACAATTACTTTACCCTTGACTGGCGGATGGACTAGAAGGTAATTTGCTGACTGAACGATGTATGCTAAAGCTAATTCTGCAGGTGGCGAGAATTGGCTACCATCATCCGAAAATGTAGGATGCGCGCATATATTCCTGTCATCTTTTAAACGTTCTAAGTGTGACTTTTCGATTGTTGAAATAAGCTGCAGCTCATCGCATGCAATATTTAGTAAGTTTCTTTCGAAATCCAGCATAGCTCTTGGATCATTAGGCTGAATTTTATCTAGCTGTTGTTCCCATTTTTTCGCTGCAGGGTCTTCACTAAGGCTCAGCTCTCGGAGCTTTTCGATTATATCTACGCACACAGCAATCCATGTTGCGATCAGGGATGCTCGGTAGGCCCCTGTTCGGTATGCGGCAATAGCTTCGTTTAGGTAATTTTTCGCATGGACGTTACGAACATTCTGAATCAATTCGTCCAAGTTACTTAGGTGTAATCTCAAGAATAATCCTCTCGTATATTGGTACCACCTAGGGCATAACAGGTATAGACGGAACGATTTAATCGTTGGATGTACGCGTCTTCTCGCTCAAGTCAATATACGTGCCAGCCATGCATCATTAATATCGTGTCTGTAAATAAGTTAAACACCCGGGAGGGTCTGGTTTGGGTCGATAGCAGCCTCATCCAACAAGGATAGCATGGCTCTCCTAGCCCTACGTGACAGCCATACTGCGCATCATCTCAAGCGCCCCGTCCAGGTCGAACATGCGTGCGGCGAACTCGCTGCAAAGAAGTCCTCTGACAGATATTCATCGTAGTTTTAGACCGCCAAACCTAAACTCCCTCCACCTCGATTCCATGCCTCGCGAGCCAGCCTTTGCGCTGCTCATAGTCCGGCATGGCGCGTTCCAGGCAACGCCAGAAGGCCGGAGTATGATGGGGTTCGTGCAGGTGAACGAGCTCGTGAACGATCACATACTCAGCAATGTGGCGCGGCAATAAAATGGTCTTCCAGTGGAAGTAGAGCTGATGGCCCTTGCCGCAGGAGCCCCAGCGGTAACCGAGGTCCTGGACTTTCACGCCAGCGGGTTCCAGTCCCATACGGCGGGCATGCTCCTTGACCCTGGTGGTGAGCCAGTCGCTAGCACGGGCGTTGTACCAGCGGATGAAGTGTTTACGCGCATCGGGCAAGGCATCTTCACGCAGTTGGAAACGCCCTGCGGCGAGCTTGAGTGGGGCGTCCTGGGCATCAGGGGGTACGCACTTCAGACGGTAGCTGCGCCCCAGGTACAGGAATCCTTCGCCGTTGACGTACTCCTTGTGCGGCAATCGACGGCGTTGTTCGGCTTTCTGCGCCAGCTTCTGGTAGATCCAGGTGCGTCTCTCGATCACGAAGTCACGCAGGAGCTGCTCATCGGTACCGACGGGCGCAGCGATGAGTAGCTCACCGTCGCGGTCCACGGTAATTTCCAGTGTCTTGCGGCGCGAACTCTCACGCACTTCGAAGGTAAGGTCGTCCACGGCGAGCTGCATCACGCTTTCACTAGCTTATGGTGGTTGCTGCGAGCCAGGTCGAGGAGCCGTTCGGCGGTGGCCTCGGCCTGGTCCACCGGCACCAGGCTACCCATCATCAGCTGACTGAACAGGTGCTGCTTGAGGCGCTCCTGATCCGGGATGTGGGACGGCTTCCAGAAGTCGGGAATGGCGATCTCGGGTTGGATCGTGGCCACGACCTCTTCGGTAGCGTCGAGCAGCGCCTGAGCGGTGGCCGGATCCAGACTCTTCGGCTCCAGGCCCGCGCTGGCCACCAGCTCACGCCAGAAAGGCTCGGCGTGGGCGGGCATCTCGGGGATCGCCTCGCCATCGAGGCTGGCACCGTCACGCAACTGCTGTATCAGCGTCTTGAGCGCCTCCACCTGGTCGGCCCACTGGCCATCGAGCTGGTCAAGCAGCTCCTCCAGGCGCTCGCTCAGACGGCCGTACTTCACCGGATCCTCATCCAAGTGCTTGCGCACATGAGAGCGTACCGCGTGCTCCATCTCCGAGGCCTTGGCGCGGTCGCCGGCCTGGCGTCCCACATGCTGATCAAACTCGGCGTCGGTGAGCTGAACCGGCGGGATCTGCGGGTCGATGCCCAGCGAGACCACGTAGTCGTCGATCAGCTTGCGTACCTTGTTGCCGGTATCGCGACCCAGCTCTGGGGTGTCCTTGTAGCGGTTGCGCGCCAGGGCATGAATATAGGCGAGTCGTTTGGCGTCGTTGACGAATTCCAGACCCTCGGGGCGGGGCAATACATCGTCCAGGCCGCGGTTGAACTCCTTGAGCTTGACCATGAACTCGGCGCGCACTCGCTCATCACTCAACGCCTGCACCGCCTCCTCGGCGTCGTCCAACTCGTCCACGCCCTGGGCACGCAGCACATCGACCACGCGCAGGTGACGGTCGCGCAGCAGCGGGATCTCGTCCTTGAGGCTCTGCAGGGCGCCTTCGACATCTTCCTCGCTGTAGGCGGCCAGGGCCTCCTTGAGGTGGTTGGCCACGCCGAAGTAGTCCACCACGATGCCATGGGTCTTGCCGTGGCCGGTGCGGTTAACTCGAGCGATGGCCTGCAGCAGCTCCGCCTCGCGCAGCGAACGGTCTAGGTACATCACCCCCTCGATGGGGGCGTCGAAACCGGTCAGCAGCATGCTCTTGACGATCAGGAAAGCCAGCGGATCGTGCTTGGTCGCGTCCTTGGGTGCCTCGCCGTCGAGCGGAGGTAGCGGCTTCTTGAAGCGCTGGATGTGGTTCTCGACGGCGGCACGATCGCTCCACCTGGCCCAGGCTGAGTCGTCGTTGTTGCCGCTGCTGAAGACCACGGCGAACTCCAGCTCGCGTAGCACCTTGCGGTAGCGCCAGGCCTGGATCGCCGCCTTGACCCGTGGCGGACGCGTCAGCAGCTGGGTATCATCCAGCGCCTTGTCCTCAGGAGAGAGCGAGAGCGCCTCTTCCAGCAACTCGGCCTTGGCCTGCTCGAGGGCCTCGAAGTAGCGCAGGGCCGCACGGCGACTATAGGACACCAGTTGTGCCTTATAGCCATTGGGCAAGATATGGGTGACGTAGTGGCGCAGGATGTCCTGGGCCTTCTCCTGGACCAGCTGCGGCGCCTCGAAGATCTGCCCCTTGGTGGCGTACTTCTGCTTGATCGCTTCCAGTTCTTCCTTGCTGTGATCGCGGAACAGGTCCTCGAACAGGCCATCGAGGCTGGCGCCGTCCTTGATCGCCCCTTTGGCGGTGCGTCCCTCGTAGAGAATCGGCACCGTCGCACCGTCCTGCTCCGACTCCCTGATGGTGTAGCGATCGATGTATTCGCCGAAGATGTCATGGGTACGCTTCTTGTCGCCCATAATGATCGGTGTACCAGTGAAGCCTATGCGTGCGGCGTTGGGCAAGGCACGCATCATGTTGCCGTGCAGGTCGCCGGCCTGGGTGCGGTGGGCTTCGTCCACCAGGATCAGGATGTCCTCGCTGGTGTTGAGTACCTCGAAGGGCTCGCTGAGGGTCGGCTTCTTCGGTGAGTTATCGATCGTGGAAGCATTCGGCTCGGCGGCATCGCGACGGCCGCTATCCAGGCCCGGCGACGTAATGGCGTAGTGTTCGCCGGGCGTCTCGTCTTCGGTATCCGGATCGCGGTACTTCTGGATGGTGCCGAACACCAGGCCGGGACCGTCGCGAGCCAGCAGTTTCTTGAGCTGGGTGGTGTTGCCGGCCTTCTCGACGCGCTCGCCGGTGAGCTCGCCAGTGGCGGAGAGCTGGGCCTGTAGGTCCTTACGGTCGGTGATGACCACGACCTTGAAGCGGCGCAGGGTCGGATCGGTACGCAGCTTGCGCACCAAGAACACCATGGAAAGGCTCTTGCCGCTGCCCTGAGTGTGCCAGACGATGCCGCCACGGCGGTCGGATTCGCCATCTTCGTGGCGCGTCTTGCCGTGTTTCAGCCGTTCGACCGCTCGAGTCACGCCACGATATTGCTGATAGCGGCATACCAGCTTTATCTCCTGGCCGCCGTTGTTCATGAACAGGGTGTAGTGACGCACAATGTCCAGCAGGTTGGCCGGCATGAGCATACCGATGATCAGGCGCTGCTGGGCGGAGAGGTCGGCCTCACCAAGCTTAATGGCTACCTCCGCCTCGCGCTGCGGTGCCACTGTCTTCCAGCTCAGGTAATGGGCGAAGCGGGCGCCGATGGTGCCCACCCGCGCTTCGTCGAAGTTGCTGGCCACCAGGAACTGGCTGGTGGCGAACAGAGCCGGTGCGCCCTCATGCTCCTCGACCTCGTTCTCCAGGAAGCGTTGGTCGTGATAGCGTCGCAGCTGATCCACCGCCTCGCTGAGACCCTCCGGCACGGTGCGGCTCTTGCACTCCACCACCACCAGCGGGATGCCGTTGACAAACAGCACCAGGTCCGGGATCACGTGGCCCTTGGCCGAGTCATGGCCGGGCGGACATTTCACCTTGAACTGATTGACCACCGTGAAGACATTGTTGGCAGGCTCATCCCAGTCGATGAAGCGCAGCGTCTGGCCGCGGCCGCCGTCCCAGCCCTCGAGCCCCTCCACCGCCAGACCGTTTAGCAGTAGCTCGGTGGCGAGCTTGTTGGTCTCCAGCACCTTGTTGGCCGGCAGGCGGGTGATGGCCGACACCGCCTGGTCCAGGCGCGCCTCGTCGAGCCAGGGCTCATCGTCGCGCAGGTTGATATTGCGTAGCCGCTCGCGCAGCAGCGGCTCCATCACCACCTGGGCGAAGTTCTCACGATGAGTGACGGCAGGATCGTCCCCCGAGCCGGCCAGGAGCTCCCAGCCCTGGCCTACCAGCTGGTCGATAAAGGGTTTCTCTACGCCTGTGTACTCGGGACCTGCCATTCCCTGGCTCCAATACGCGATGAAAGAATAGTGATGCTAATGGACACATTGTGCCGCGGGAAACCTGAAGGCCGTTACCACTGCCTTCGCTGATGAGAGTAGGTGTAGCTGGTCACTTTCTCGATATCGGCAAATAGGGCATCGATGCCCTGATTCAGCGGATTCCCGGTTTCCAGCCTGTGCTCAACCCAGGCCAGCCATTCGCTCAGCGATGTCTCCCCGATCATGGCGTCCGGATCGAGATCGAGCTGCTTCAGGGCCAGCAGGAAGTGACGGGCTCGTTCATGGCGCTCCCAGGTATCCGCAAACTCGAGAAACCGCTGCCACTGATTGTCGTCTCGTTGACGCGCCTGCTCAGCAAGATGGCGTTCATGCTCGGCAATTCTGGCGAGACGCTCCTGCTCAAGCCGTTTCTGTGTTTCAAGCGCCATGATCGGCGCAGCCTGCATTAGCGTATCGAAAATCGCGGGGAGACGCGTTTCCAGCGTCACCTCATCCGTTTCCAGCCAGTCGTGCCTGAAGCCTTTGGGCAAGTAGCGCTTGATCTCAAAGACCAGCTTTCCCATCGGCTGCAGTACGGGCTTCGAGTCTTTACCCTCATTCCAGCTCCAGCGCTTCTCCTCTTCCGTCAAGGGGCGACTAACCTGCCTGTTCTTCTCGCGAAGCTGGATGGGAATCACCTCCCCTTCAAGCTCGATAGTCAACTTCTTTCGGTCGTCCTCGATAGCCCTGCCGCCTGCCTTCTCTATGGCCTTGAAAAGGGTATCGAGAATCCGCTGCCGGCGGCGATCCATCGAGGTAAAAGGAGACGGTACCGAACCATGTAGATAGCTACGCCGAGCATTTTCCTTGCGTCTTTTATGATTCTCCAGCCAGCCGGCGATGATGCGATGGGGATTTCTCAACTGCGCCGGTACGCTCAAGCTGGGACCAGATTTGGCGGGCGCCTCTTTCTTCGACTCCGGCGTCGATGTCGCCGATGGCTTGGCCTTTCTACCAGACACCTTTGGTGTATCAGCTCGGGGGGATGTCTTGCGGCGAGATGGGGAAGGCTCTATGACCACGGTACTACTGACATCGCTGGGTGCTTCGGGAAGCGGCGGACGAGTCACGGCCTTTCCAGCCGCCACCCGCGACCAGTGGCCTGCGGGAGGCGTGGGTATTCCGGCCTTGTCGCACAGATCCTTCAGCCGTTGGCTCACCACCCCATACTCACGAGCCAGATGGCTCATGGGCGATGACCACACCTTTTCATATAGCCGTTCGCGATCAATACGTGTAACCGGCGCCTCTTCCGCCACGATCCCCTCCCTACCGTTCGAGGTCCGCTGTCATACCGTCCTACGACTCGGCAATCAAAGGTGCCTGAACACCGGCCCCACTCGTCAGTCGCTCCAGTGCCAGCGCGATCAGGCGGTCCGAGAACAGGCGCAGCTTGCGCTTGCCAGCCACATCATCAGGCCAGTGTCGTAGCCCTTCCTTGATCGCTTCGACGGTGGGCTCGATACGTTCCTGACTGATCAGCCAGTCCAGTGTCGCCAGCACCTCCATACCCAAGGGAGACTGGAAGCCGTCGATCAAGGCGTCGACTTCCTCCAGCACCTCGGCATAAGGCATGGCCTCGGCGCTGCGCAGATAGGTGTTGAGGCGCTCGCGCCGTGACTCATCGAACCATACGACTTCGTCGGAAGCGGCATCATTGATGCGCTTCTCGCTGTGTAAATAGCTGCCATCCAGGCCATTGAGGAGATGACGCAGCCGGTCTGAGTAAGGGCCATAGCGGTGGGGCTGGAACTCGAGTCGAAGGGGATTCTCCAGACCATGGGCGAGGATGCGATGCTCCAGCAGCCAGGCAAGCTTCTGCACCTCCAGCAGTGAACACTCGATGCCCAGCACCCAATAGCGGCGAACCAGCTCGGCCATTAGTGCACGCGCCGGCGTCAGCTTCTCCACACCACTGCGTTTAGCGACATTCTGATACTGAGGCGTGGGCTCGAACACCAACACCCGAACGTCATCCAGCTCGCCCAAGGCTACTTCGATACGAGGCTTTACGTCGTCCCAGTTTAGTCCGCCGTTACCACAGCCCAGTGGCGGCAGGGCAATAGAGCGAATGCCTCGCTCGTGGATCACCCTCTTAAGATCTTCCAGACCAGCATCGATCCACTCCATTCGCGTTCTGGCACGCCAGTGCTGCTTAGTGGGGAAGTTGATGATCCAGCGTGGCCCCAGCAGGGCATCCTGCTCGGTGACCAACATCCTGCCAGTTATCACCTCTTCTTGCTTGCAAGCCTCTATGTAGGCGGCGTAGTTCTCCGGGAACGCCTCCTTGAACATCAAGGCGATGCCCTTGCCCATCACACCCACGGTGTTGACGGTGTTGACCAGAGCATCGACGTCGGCCTCGAGCAGATTTCCTTGAGTGTATTCGATCATGAGAAGAACCAGTTGGGCCTTGTGACCGCCTTCAGTTGAAGGCCATGGGCCATGGCCTGTGTTTCGATATCGACGCGCACCTCGTCAGTATACGCACCAATGCCCAACAGTGCCGAGGCCGGCAGATGGTGGTGTACCAGTGCCTCGGCTTGGTAGCGATCCGTCTTGTCGGGATTCTCGAGGTCGCGCTTGAAGTCCTTGGCCTGCAGAAGATCCCAGGGAACGAAATCCGCAAGATCCTCCAGCCGATCGCTGAACTCGGCATTGGCCAGGTAAGCATGCCGATCGGTGAAAAGAAAACTGATACCGAGCTGCTTCAGATGCGGTAACGAACTCACCAGTACGACGATATCCTCGCGGTCCTGCCTCGGCACGCCATGGCCGGTGACGATGTTGTAGAGCATCATCGACGCCGGTGTGAAATAGAACGGGATGTAATTGCTTAGAACGCCACTTGGTGGCATCGGCACCTCTCGCGTCATTCGCTTGTCGATCAACTCCTGCTTGCCGATGGTAGCGAAGTTCGAATCCTGCTCCTCAGCCGACCTGCAGTAGAGCCCATGAGCCAGCAGCCACGGCAGATTGTCTCGATGCGTGATGCGAAAGATCAGTGCCTTTCGAGGATTCAGGCTGCGCGAGAGGTCATTGGCCATGGCTCAGTCTTCCCCCTCCTCATCGGCACCCGCCAGCGGCTTCTTGCCCATGGCCTTCTCAATGATCTCCAGCAGGCGATTCTTGCGCTGCTGGTAGAAAGCATGGAAGTCGTCGGCGCGCAGGGCCTCGGTCGGAATACGGTGGCCTTCGAGGATGTCGTTCATCGCCTCGTCATCGAGCTGGACTTGCTTGTGGTCCTGCAAGCGGGCCAGATACTCAGACGGCGCATCCCCGCCGATCATGCGGTTGGTGCGGGCGGAGATCGGCGTCTTGTTGATGATGCCGTCGTAGATCCTAGGTGCAATGGCCTGTGCTTCGCACCAGGTACGCGGAAAAATATGGTGGATATCCAGCTCAACGCCCTGAAGATCCAGCTCCTGGATATCGCCTTTCCAGAAGAAATCCTCCGCACCCTCGCGCAGGATCAGCACGTTGATGCCCTTGTAGGCTGCGCTGTTGCGGCTGCGCAGCGACTCCAGGCGGGTGGGATCGAAGGAGGCGTCGATCACTGTGCGTGGCAATTCGGCGTCATCCTCGAACCAGTTCATCAACTCCTCCAAGTCCAGGGCTATACGAGTATCAACGGAACCGCCGTAGAGCTCGCCCAGCACGCCGCTCCAGAACCAGCGTGAGAGCTTGGCGTGAATACGGGGTTCGCGCCAGCGGTTTCCGAGCAAGGTGAACACGGCGGCGAGGGGCACCAGCTGGGTGGCGTAGGGCAGCTCGCGGCGGCTGTAGAAGCACTCCCCCTTGAGGAAGTAGGCGGACTCGACGAAGCCCTTCTCCACGGCGTCGGCCCAGCGCTTGTAGGCATCCAGGGGCAGGTCCAGCACCGAGGCGCGCTTGGCGCTGACCGGACGCACCTGCTTGCCGGTGTTGCCGGCGGCCAGATCCTCCTGCTTACGTTCATGGGTATGCAGCAAGGTGATGGCCTGGAGCAGGTCAGTGCTCTCGACATCCGCCAGTAGCTCGTGGTTCTCGAGGCGGGCCTTGCGCGAGGGGACCTTGCGAATATCGGAGCCGAACCAGTCGTCGCGCAGATTATAGCCCTCCGCCGCATAGCTGGCAGTAATCAGCTCGAAAACCGAAAGCTGGACGCCGCCGGTGTTGACCTTCTCGAACACCAAGCAGACCGCTTCTTTGGAGGTCTCCTTCTTCAGTTCGATCACTGGCAACTGATAGGCGGAGAAGGCGCCGAGAATCTTCTTCTGGAACTCCAGAAACTCCCCCATGACTTCCTGGTGGTAAACGAAGAGGTCCTGTAGCCAATCCGAGGGATCGAGGATCTTGTCGCAGGGGAAGAACAACTGCTCGCACTCGAGCTGGCGGGTGGAGAGGTCCAAGTCCACGTCGCGGCCGAAGTTCTTGGTCGTCTGGCGGTTTTCATCCACCGCCACCACGGCATCCTCCAGACGGTCTTCACCTTCCAGTGCCATGCGAATGTCGAAGTAGTAGTGGCGCCGGACCTTCTTGCCCTTGGCGGTGCGAGTATCCACCGGGGCATCCAGGCCTACCGCCTGGGTCAGGCTGGTAAGGCGCTGCTGGCCGTCGAGGATCAGGTGGTCCGGATTCTCGGTCACGGTGTTGGGATCGATGCCCTCCACCGGTCGGGTCTGGAAGCGCACCTCGCCGCCTGTTTCCATCAGCATCACCGCACCCACGGGGAAGGAGCGGGCGATGCTGACCAGCAGGCTCTTCACGTGGTCGTCGTCCCACACCCAGCCGCGCTGGAAGTCAGGGAGCTGGATCTTGCCGTTGGTGATGTCCTTGAGTAGCTCGGGCAACGAGCGCTTGGTGCTGTCGAAGGTGGTCATGGCGGTTCCCTGTGCGATGAGGTCTTGGTGTCGGGATGTTTTGTTATGAGAGCCCCGGTCTATGCCAGGGTGGTGGCCTGCGCCTTTTCGAGAAGCGGGGTGACGCGGGCGCGGCCGGTAAGGAGGTCGTCCATTAGGCCGTGCTTTTGCACTTTGAGTTTTTCCAGCACACCATATTCTTTGCTAAGCACACCACCTATATCTTGCAGCGCTTTGCCAATCTGGACTTGCTCACTTGGGTTGGATGGTGAGGCAAGAGGGACTTGCCTGAGTGCAGCGAGAGTGATTTCTTTGAAGGTAGAACCTTTCACCTCAAGGTCGATAGCTTCTCTAACTGCTTTGCTTCGCATTGCCCATATCAAGTAGTCGCGATCAACTTTTCTGGATGGGGCTATTTTTGCTGTGCCTTGTGTCAGATTTGCACCAGCGAGCTCTCCTGGGACTGGCAGTACTTTACCTACCGTTGCACGTATGGAAACAACCAGATCGCCAGCACTCACCTCGGAGCGCTTATAATTGGCAGCGATGCTGGGGGATGTCCTGAGGAGCTGGGAGGCGTCCAAATAATCACCTGACATATCCCCAGTTCTTATATAGGGAATGCCTCCTTCGACATGAGGCCCCGCCTGTACAATTCCATAGGTGATTTCTGAGGATGTATAATCTTCCAAAGGTCTGACAACCCACGCCCTCGGAATCAACCCCAGCGGGGATTCCTTATAAAGCTCAGGCGCCTGCTCGGCGCTGGGGCGCAGCTGGCCGTTATCGTCGATGCCGCGTGTCAGCAGGTCGTGGAGAAGGCCTTCCTTGACCTTCTCCAGCTTGGCGATCAGTGCCTCGGTCTTCTGGATCTGGGTGTCGAGGGTATCGAGGATGCGGGCAATAAGCCTTTGCTGCCTAACGGGAGGATGCGCAATCCAGCAGCTCCGAATATCACTCGGCTTTATGAATGGTTGCGCGGAGCCGGAACGAGGCCAGTAGCTCTCTCGGTTCACTCTATAGTAAAGATATTTTGCATCCAGTTTGTTCGGCGAAGGGATTATTGCCTGTATATTCGCAAGTGTTGTCCAGTCGCCTGAAGCGAAGAAGCACCTGCCACAGTTGGCGCCAATTGCAGACAGGACAACGCCATCCGTATTGGTGAACTCTACCTGACTAACGTAACCATCTTGCCCGGCAGCACTGTAAGCAGGAGCTCCGCTGGTAACATAGCCAGAGCTTTTGGTTATTCCAAGCTTTCCACCTTGATGGAAGGTGCATGATTCATGTAGGCGCAACACTGCCCAATCATCAGGGAGACTCTGTTCTTCTGGTTTCTCGTAGCCAGGTCGAAGCGTTGTTTCAGACATACCCAAGCCCCTCCAGATAACCCTGCAGCTCCTTGGCGGCAGCATCCCGCTCGGCCTCGATGTCGGCCAGCGTCACCCGATACTTGTCCCACCAGGTCTCGAAGGCGACGATTACCTGCTGGCGCTGTTGGCGGATATAGCGTTCGAGGATGGCCTTGAGCTCGTTGTGCAGGATGTTGCCGACCAGTTCGGCGGCGGCGGTTTCGTCCAAGGCATCCACGGCAGCATTCAGGCGATTCTCGAAATTGGCGACCTTGGCTTTGTGTTGCTTGCGGACCTGGGTACGCTCGCTCTTCCAGGCCTTGACCTCTTGCGGCGTGGGGGCGTCGTCGTCCTCGCCGCCATCCGGTTCCGCCTCGTCTCCGTCGTCGCCCTCGGGCATCGCCTCGGCGGCCTTGATGCGAGCGTCCAGCTCCGCCCTGCGAGCGCTCAACTCCTCCAGCTCAGCCACGTAGTCCTGCAACAGGAAGTGGACCAGGCGGTGGTCGAGGGGGTTGGCCTTGCTCTGCTCGTCGTCCAACTGACTCACGATGGCGGTACGCCAGGCGTCCACCACGCCCAGGCATCCGCGGGCCTGCAGGGTGCGGAACTCGTTCTTATTGTCGAACCAGAAGCCAGCAATGATCCCGCGCACCGCGAAGCGGTTGAGCATGGCGGTGGGCTCCAGCGCGGCGGTGAAGCTGCCCAGCAGCTCGTCGCGCAGCCGAGTGAGCCGGCCGCCGTTGCCGGAGAGGGTGGTGATGCTGGCGCCATGCTCGGCCCACCAGGTCTCAAAGGCGTCCATCACCCGGGCTTCCTTGGCGGTTAGGCCGGCGTCCGCCTCGATGGCCGGTTTGAGGTCGCGTTTCTCGTTGAGTGACTCGGCGAAGTCCACATAGTCGGGATCGTTCGCCTTCGGCGTAAAGAGCCCCATAGAGTCGAGTCCCTGGGCGTCGAAGAGCGGGCGCCTGGCGTCGATCTCGGCCAGCGGCACGCCGCCCTTGAGGTGGGCGCGTACGTCTTGAGGCTCCGGCGGCGGGGTGTTGTCGGCGTAGCGGCGGATGTTGAGGTTGTAGTCGTTGTCGCGCAGCTCCGCGAGGGGCACCGCCCGGGCGAAGCCGGACACGTCCTCGAAAGCCTCATAGGTGCTGGCGATCTTCTCGATGTGCTCCGGCAGCAGGTGGTTCTGGGCGCGGCCTTCGTGATATTCGTCGTCGGCATTGATGAACAGCACCTGCCCTTGCCGCTCGGCGGGCTTGGCACCTTTGGCGCGTAGCACCAAGATGCTGGCCGGAATCCCGGTGCCGTAGAACAGGTTGGGCGCCAAGCCGATCACCGCTTCCACCAGGTCGTCTTCCAGCAGGCCGGCGCGAATGCGCTTCTCGTCGCCACCGCGAAACAGCACACCGTGGGGCATGACGGTGGCCAGCCGACCGGAGGCATTAAGGCTCGCGACCATATGCTGCAGGAACATCAGGTCGGCCTTCTTGGCGCCTTCCAGCACGCTGCCGTAATAAAAGCGCTCCGGGAAGTTCTGGCTCGGCGTGTAGCCGATCGAGAAAGGCGGATTGGTGAGAATGCGGTCGAAGCGCATCAGCTCGCCGCCCTCGACATGCTGAGGATCGGTGAGGGTGTCGTCGTTGCGCAAGTCGGCGGAGCCGATGCCGTGCAGCAGCATGTTCATCTTGGCGATGGCCCACACCGAGCCGGAGGTCTCCTGGCCGAAGAGGTTGAGCCGGCGCGGATCGCCGCCCTGTTCCTCCAGGTACTCCTTGGCGTGGATCAACATACCGCCCGATCCCATGCAGGGGTCGTAAACGCTGTGGTCTTCCTGGGGGTCCATCAGCCGCACCATCATGCGGACCACCGGGCGTGGGGTGTAGAACTCACCGCCTTTCTTGCCGGCGGAGTCGGCGAAGTCGCGAATCAGGAACTCGTAGGCGGCGCCGAGCAGGTCGGGGAACTCGAAGTCCTCGTTGCGCAGGCGGTACTCACTGAAATGGACGATAAGATCGCGCAGCTTCTTGTCCGGCAGCGTGGTGGAGCCCACCTTGCGGGTGAAGTCGATATGCTCGAGCACTCCGGCGAGGCTGGTGTTGTGCTCTTCCAGGCCGGCGAGCGCCTTGTTCAAGGCATTGCCGACGCCTTGATGGGCCTCCTTCAGCAGGTACGGCCAGCGCGCCTGCTCGGGAACATAGAAGGTGGCCTTGTACCAGCTCGGCATCTCGATGACCTGAGCGATGTCGATATCGCTCTTGCCAGCCTGCCTGAGCTGCTCTCGGACCTCTTCCTGACGCTGCTCGAAGACGTCCGAGCAGCGCTTGAGGAACAGCATGCCGAAGATGTATTCCTTGAACTCCGAGGCGTCCATGCGCCCGCGCAGGATGTCGGCGGCCTTGAACAAGTGCCGTTCCAGCTGGTTGAGGGTAAGGATCATGTAACGCTTGCTTCCTGTATTCGGTGAGCGGCTGACTCGAATGGCCGTGATTATAGCCGCCTATCTCACCAGAGTTGGCGCGTGAAGGCCATGGGCTGACAAAGAGAGCCTCCAGCAATCCTGGAGGCAGGCTCTGAACGCCAGGCACGCATTGGCTTGCTGAAGCCCAACCGCCTTTGATAACCGCTTTACGTCGATATAGCCCTTGAACCGCTGAACCATCCCATTGAGAAGGTAGTCTGGGACCACACGCTTTATCGTGGTTCGCAGAAAACTGTATTGACTGCCCTGCCCATTCCACATACGGCTCAGGCAGCCATGGCACCACGGCATCACTGAGGCGGGAACCGCTCGCGGCGGGTGGCCTTCTTGTTCTAGTGCTCAGCCCCGACTGGTATCAAACGCCCGCAGCCCTAGACCGTAGTGTTTCGTCTCAGCCTTGCACATGTAAGAAGCTCGGTAGAAGGCCTTCTGAAAGTGGCCCACATTCCCCCTGTCGACCCAGTACACCGGGTTGGCTGGTACATGTATCCATGGATCCTCCGGATTCCATCCCACCCCCAGCGCGCTGTACCAGGCCCGCGAGATGCGGTTGGAGAGGTTCTCGTTAGGCGAGCATGCCTTCCCGAGCATGTGGTAGGCATCGCGATTGAGGATCAAGAAGAAGTGATAGTGCGGCTTGCCATTGGTGCCGACCTCCCGACACCAGACGTAGCGGACCTTGGTATCCGGCACCCAGCCGCTCCGACACTTCCGTGTCCTATCGTGCTTGATGATGGCTTTCAGGGAAGCGATGAACCGCTTGATAAGGAGCTTGTGGTCTTCCGACGTCATCCTGTCGCTGATCACGGTAGGAATAACCGGGTCAACCCGAAAAGCCATCACTCGAGAGTAATCGCTCATGGCTTTCTGCAGCGTAGCGTGGAGCGCCTCAAGGTACTCGGCCACCATAGGCAAAGACTCCATCTGAACCTCCAGGTCGTTATATGAATTGTTGTAATGTAAGTGCAGGTTGGAGTTGGAAGGGTGTCGCTGTGGCATTTCATATCTCCAGTGGGATGGGCAAACGCCATGACCGGCAAAGCATGGACGTTTATTTTAGGCACGGTGGATCCTCCAGTTGTCTGCTAGATCCATAGAGCCATGTGAGTATTCCCCTGTTTCGCCCTTTGCTAAGTTAGGTACGGGCCTTGAGGTCCCATGCTATTCTTGAATAGGGAGGCTAAATAAATAACAATTAAACAAGGGTCTAAAATACTGACTTAGTTACCGACACTTCAGACAGCATGCGATTACGAGGGTGGAAAGCGGTCGAGGTTTTACTCTTAAATTAAATCAATAAACTGCACTGATGCGCACTAAAAGGCTTCTTCATTCCTCTCTTCGATGCTGGCCTGAATCCAGCCATCTATCTCGGTTTCAACCCATGCCACAGCTCGAGTGCCAAGCTTTATTGGCTTTGGAAACTTGCCCTCGCTGATGTACTTATAGATCGTGGATCTTGCGAGACCGGTACGGTCCATGACGTCTTTAATGCGGATCAGCTTCATACTCATGTTGAACTCCTGATAGTCCTTCATGAGATGGGGCCGCTTAGTAATTATTATCTTGGCTTGCTTCTCCCTCCTTGATTTACTATCTCACATGACTTGAAACCCAGCTCCCACATGTCCCATTTTTTACCGCCCTGTCCCGTGCACACGAAAAAGAAAGAGGGTCCAAGCAGAATTGACGAAGGGCTGGCCTCCGCAAAGACACAGGAAGGCCTCTAATAACCTGCTCTGCACCACATGTTGCCTCGGCTAATTTCTTTACACCTTACTCTATTAACTCTAGATGCACCTGAGGTACTAAATTTTCCAGTGTTTATTACGGACACTAAGCTGGCCGCCGCCTTTTATCACGCCCTAGACGATCCATTGCCCAAGCCCACTAGATCGCGAGGACATTGCAATTAGGATCTTGGCTCACGATCTACGGAAAGTTCAGCTGATGCCGCTAATGCGTGGGCGGTAAGCCTTAAACATCGAAAAAGCCCCATACCGCTGGTCCAAGACCTTGTCTACTTCTTCGAAATGATACTGCATCGGCTCCCTTGTTAACCCTGTCTACGCCACCCCATCATAGTGGGGGTGGCGCAGTAGGCGGCGCTCCTAAAGGGAGACACCGTACCTATGATGGCAAAAGCCATAAAAATTAATATAATTTGTCACCATCGCGTGAATCATGTGAACACTCACGCCATAATAAACATCTGCATAAGCGTCACACTTGATAGAAAATGACATACTTGTTTATGAAAAATTACGAAAAAAATAAAGCAACATTACATCTTATACATTTTTTTGACATCCTCCTTAACGCATGATATAAATAAATAATAATACTTATCATACATGCTCTACGGGAGAGGGAAAGGTGGAACTGCTATCTAAATGGCTAGAAAAAAGAGGAAGGGAAGCAGAAGAAAAAGCTTTAGACTATTTAAACAACAAGGGATTTTATTGCAAAAACACAAACTTGGAAGCAAGAGAGCAAGTGCAAGAAATTGAAAAATCAAACGCTAGAGACCTTTATTTTAAAGATTGCGAAAGGAAGCTTAAAAACAATCTTCGGCAAAAGATGTCTAGCGACAAACAACCCAATATGAAACAAAGCACATTTAAAATTTCAAACGAGGGCCATGCGATACTCAAGAATTTATCTCAATATTACGGCTTGACAGTCGGAAACACATTAGAACTGTTGATCCGCAAGGAACATCATAGCTTGATTACTCAAGCAAACAATACTTCTACCCTAAGCCATTATCCGAACACTAACTATACAAACGAATATAAACACCCCACTTATACGCTCCCAAATGGCCAGCAGGCACCTTACTTACGGCGTAACGTATGGGATGACGATAATTTTCACGAAAAAATGAATGAATTAAAAAATCTCGCACCTAATAAAGTTACACAACAACATCAGAGCGGCCCTAAAGGCGGCCTCCTATAAATCTATATATTGACTATTACCGAAGTGACCCCCTCCAGGGCTGCACAGGCTATAGTGCAGTCATCAGGAGGATAGGATGAGCGATTCGCGAAGGATGACGATCTCAGCCGAGTCAGTAGCAGTTCCATGGTTGGTTAGCATCTCCAGTTGCCCGGGTAGGTCCCGAGTAACCGGAGAGCCCATGCTGGCTATACCCGACAACGACTGACAGCTTCAGCCAATTGGGGAGTATACCGGGGAGTAAAATTGCATTCACAACCGAATAAAATGACTTATCATCATGATAATAAAGCAAAAATTTAACCCGCTCTATATTAAGATACAAAATATCGAGTGATGTCTACGCCCATCCATGAAATTCCATAACTTATTGTTTTTTATATAAACAGCTGCAGGCAAGAATGATGAGGAGCTTTACTGCCAGGATGGTCCAGGCTCTGATCAAGGACGGTACACCGGGACGGTTCCGGAAACTGCGTGGCACCCCAGCCATATGCGACGGCCAGGACGAGTAGCAGCACACCGCAAACACGGTCGTTGCGTTGGATCATTGGATAATCCCAACATCCTTGGAAAGTGTCTCGATATCGTCGATCTGACTTTCGACAAACTGCCGGAATTCCTCGCCCTGTACATCAAAGGGAATCAGTCCATTCTGCTTCATGACCTGCTTCCATTCGTCACTGGCATACAACTGACCTAGGGTATCGATCCAGTACTGCCTGGCCTCATCGGAAATGTCCGCCGGCATGTAAAAACCACGCCAGTTGGCCCCAACCACATCAACACCTTGCTCCTTGGCAGTGGGAATATCGCTGAACTCGCCCGAGAGGCGCTCATCGGCCAGTACCGCCAGTACTCGCAGGTCACCGGACTCCATGAAGCCTTGAGCTTCACTGATGTCACCCGTAAAGACATCAATATGACCGCCGACCACCTGAGTCATGGCTTCTCCCCCTCCGGTGAACGACAAGTATTTGATGCTGCTCAGCCCTTCAACACCGGCTTCATTTGCCATCATCAGAACCTTGAGATGATCCCATCCCCCTTGGAACTTCTTCCGGCAAAACTGATTGCATTGGGATCCTTCTTGAGGGAATTCAGCAAACCCTCGAAATTCTTGATCGGAGAATCCTCAGCTACAGCGATGATGCCGTAGTCGGCACCCAGCGCGCCGATCCAGTTGACCATATCGGCATTCATGCCCTGAAACTGCCCTTGCGCCAGTCGAGTCGTGGTAGCCGTTGAGGCAGCCACGAGAACCTCATCATCTCCCGCTCGCTTGCTGGCGACATGAGCAAAGGCAACCGTGCTGCCGAGTAGCGCTACGTCAAGAAGGGTCTGATGCATGAGTATGCTCCATCAATGATTCGTTGTTTTATTAATAGCACCTTATTTCACTAAAGAAAACTGGTGAGTGAGCTCGTACAACGTCAATGAGGCACAAGGAAATATCAACTAAAGTCAAAAACAGGCTACTGCCTAGCCTGAATGGCAATACAATGCCACGGTGTTAGTCTTAGTAAGTTCCAGACAGAAAAAGCCCAAGGCCTTATGGTCTTGGGCTTTTACACTTACCGGTGTCGCCTCAAGCGGATTGCAGCCCTCTGGGCCACTGCCGCTCCAATAACATCGCGTACTGGGTAAGCAAAGGTATATGGCGGTCCCGAACCAGAGAATCAAAACGCTCACTGGGGCCAGATAGAGCTAATGCCCCCATCAGTTCACCGACAGTGTTATAGATACCAATCGCCGCCGCAGCTAATCCAATCTGGCGCTCGCCACTCGACACAGCAACCTGCCCTCGAGCCGTCTCGTAGTTGAGAATCCGGCCCGCCGCACCGCGGTCCAGCGGCAAACGCACGCCTTCCTCAAGATGGTGACGTACCTCCAACCGGCCGTTCTCGCGCAAGCGACAGATCCGCTCGTCATCGTCTCGAATGTAGAAAGATGCCGTCTCTTCGCTGGAATCCCGCAACGACTCCAGTATCGGCCTGACCAAGTTCTCCAGTTGCGGTCCCTCACCGGCAAGCGGCGCCAGGCGGGCGAAGGTGGGCCCCAAGCGATAGACCCCGCGCTCGTCCCGCGTCACATAGCCAAAATGCTCCAGCGACGCCATCAGCCGCAGGATGGTGCTCTTGTAATAGCCAGTGGCATTGGCCAGCCCCGTCAGCGAAAACTCTCGCCGATTGGCGGAGAACGCTTCCAGCAGGGTCAATGCCCTCTCGACGGCCTCGACGCGTCGCTGCGCCATGACATTCTCCTTCTCTATTGAACTAAAGGGGAATGTTCTGACAGACGCAACCAACTTGCAAGAAGCCGTTGCACGTCATATTCTCACAAGAAGAACAGGTTCTATCTAAGGAAACAAATGAGTGCATTACTCTCCGGCTACCGCGTCCTTGATCTGACCAATGTCCTGGCGGGCCCCTTCTGCTGTCATCAGCTGGCACACTTAGGTGCCGAGGTCATTAAGGTTGAACGTCCTCAGGGCGGTGACCTGGCACGACAGCTGGGAGCGGATCCACAACTCAACCGCGACTTCATGGGCGTTTCCTTCCTGGCGCAGAACGCCGGGAAGCGCTCCGTCACCCTCGACCTCAAGAAGGACGACGACAAGCGCCACTTTCTCGAAATGGTCAAGGAAGCCGATGTGGTCGTCGAGAACTTTCGTCCCGGGGTCATGCCGCGCCTGGGGCTGGGCTACGATGTTCTGAGCGAGGTCAATCCAGCACTCGTCTATTGTGCCATCTCGGGCTTTGGGCAAGACGGTCCGCTCGCCAACTACCCCGCCTACGACCAGATCATCCAAGGCATGGCCGGTGTCATGAGCATCACGGGCGCCCCTGAGAACGCGCCTTACCGCGTCGGCTATCCGCTGGCGGATACCGTGGGCGGGCTGACGGCGGCCATGGCGATCAACGCCGCCCTGGCCGAACGCCCCCGCCGCGCCCATTTCATTGACATCTCGATGCTGGAATCGGTCCTCTCCACCATGGGCTGGGCCGTTTCCAACCTGCTCATCGCTGGCAAGGCACCAACTCCCCTCGGCAACGACAACGTCACGGCGAGCCCCTCGGGTACGTTCCGCACCGCTGATGGGCTGATCAACATCGCCGCCAACAAGCAAGAACAGTTCGAAGCCATCTGCCGCGTCCTGGGACACCCGGAGTGGCTCCAGGATCCGCGCTTCGCCGAACGCCAGGCACGGCTAGATCATCGCCGTGAGCTGAGCGATTACATCGAGGCAGCGTTGAGCGCCGATGCCACCGACGTCTGGTGGCGCAATCTGGTCGAGGCAGGCGTACCCGCCGGTCCAGTCTACAGCGTCGCCGAGGCACTGGCGCATCCCCAGGTGCGCGACCGGGGCCTGATCGAGCGATTCGAGGAGAGCACGCTGGGCAGGCCGCTGCAGGTCGTTAGCGGCGGCTATCGTGTCGATGGCCATGCGCCCCGCGTCGACACCCCTCCACCCAACTTGGGCGCGGACAACAGCGAACTACTGCCCGCCCACGCTGCCAACGACGAATGACCATTCGGGACAGGCCAACATGACTCAATCCGACGGCACTTCACAGGAACTCGACCCGCGCCTCGCCCAGCAGTGGTGGCGAACCGGCATCATCGACATGCAACCCGGCGAGATCCGCTATCGCGGATATCCCATCGAAGAACTCATCGGCCAGGTAAACTTCGCCGACATGGTCTGGCTGATGACCCGTGGCGAGCTGCCCTCTCGCGCCCAATCCACCCTGCTGGAAGCCGCCTTGGTCAGCGCCGTGGATCATGGCCCGCAGGCGCCGAGTATCGCAATTGCACGCATGGCCATGACCTGCGGCAGCAATCTCAACAACGCGATGTCGTCAGCGGTCAATGTGCTCGATGATGTGCACGGCGGGGCCGGTGAGCAGGCGGTGGAACTCTATCGACTGATTCACGCGCACCAGGAAGCCGGCAGCACGCTGGAAGACGCCGTTGGCGACGGAATCGCCGAGTGGCAGCGCACGCGGAGCAAGCATATCCCCGGTTTCGGCCATCGTTTTCATCCCGTCGATCCTCGGGGACCACGCCTGCTAGGGCTCGTCGAGGAAGCCGCCGAGCACGGCGAGGTGGGAGGTCACTTCGCCGCCATCGCCCGCGAAATCGAAAGGCAGCTAGGCGTCGAAAAGCCTCGGCCGATTCCGCTCAACATCGATGGTGCCACTGCCGTCATCTATGCCGAACTGGACTTCCCGGCGCCGTTGGCGCGCGGGCTTTTCTGCCTGTCCCGCTCGGTCGGGATCCTCGCGCACGCCTGGGAACAGAAATGCCAGGGAGGACGCAACAAAGGCCCGATTCCCAAGGGCTGGTTATGGCCCTATGACGGGCCAGCACAGCGCTCGGTACCCGAGCGCGATTTCCGATAACCACAAAAACGCCGTTTACAACGGATCACCAGTCAATCACTGGAGGCACATGATGCAACTCAAGAGCTCACGCCGAATTCTTACGACACTCCTCGCTACCGCAACGCTTGGTCTGGGTATGGCTGCCCAGGCGGATGACCTGGTCGTCAGCGCGACATCGCAAACGTCCGACGACTACGCGCTCGCAGTGGCCTGGTCGAACCAACTGGCCGAGAGCGATGCCAACCACCAACTCACGGTGGTCGACAACGGCAGCGTTAACGGTCTACGTCAGTTGGCCGCGGGCCGACTCGACATTGCCGTGATCGGGGCGCCGCATTACCTCGATGCCGTCAACAAACGCGGCAACTTCAGCAAAGACCCGGATCGTCTCACCGATTCCTACAAGAACCTGCGGAGTCTCTTCGCGATTAGTACCAGTGCAGGTCAGTACGTGGTTCGCGACGACGCGGGCATCAAGAGCTTTGCCGACCTCAGTGGACACAGCATCGCCATCGGGCGTCCCGGCGGCAATGCGGGACGTGTCAGCAGCGCTTTCCTGGAGGCCTACGGCCTGACGCCGGAGGATGATGTCGACACCCAGTACATCGACTACAGCGACGCCTTCAATCAGATGTCCAATGGCCGCCTGGACGGAACGTTCGTCTGGGGTGGCCTACCGCAGGCGGCGATCGACAATGCCTCGCGCACCATGGACCTGCGGTTCATCTCGCCCGACGAGGACAAGGTGGACGCGTTCCGTGACCACATCACGGCCGGCCAGCACTATCGCTTGAAGTCGGTTTCTCAGCAGGATGTCGAGAATGCCTACCAGGGGCGTGTCGCGGCCGAGGGCGACGTAAACTTCTGGACTTTCCCCTACATGTTCGTCGTCGACCGCGACTTGGATGACGACACGGCATATGCATTGACCAAGGCCTTGTGGAACCACCTGGACGCGATCAAGAAGACCAGCGCCGCTCTCAACCTGCTTCGTCGCGACGAGGCCACCACCGGGTTGACCGCGGAGCTGCATCCCGGCGCCGCGCGCTATTTCCGCGAAATCGGCTTGATTGAATAATCCTCGGAGACGGCCATGTCATCCCCTTCCACCAATGTGCCCGGCCCCGCTCTACGGGGCCTGGGCCTGACGGCCTGCGCGGCGCTGACGCTATTCATCGTCTGGACCACGCTGGGTATGCGCTACCCTGCCCAGATCATGTACGGCTTCGTGCTGCTGTTGGGCCTGATCGCTACCTTCTCCCTGAAACCGGGCCTGCTTGCCGAGCGTTGCCCCCGGCTTGACCAGGGCCTGAGCTGCCTGTTGATCCTGCTGGCCCTGGCCAGCAGCGGCTATTATCTCGTCGAGTACGATGACATCGCCGCCTTTCGCGAGGGGCTGCCTAACACCCAGGATCTAATTTGCTACGCGATCGGGACTCTGCTGGTGCTGGAAGCCGCCAGGCGTGTCGAGGGCTGGACACTCGTCGCCATCACTGGCGGTGCCTTGCTCTATCTTTTCTTCGGTCACTTCCTGCCCGGCGAATTGGGCCATCGCAAGCTGTGGTTCGACCAGGTGCTGGAAGTCAGTTACAGCTATCAAGGCATCTACGGCATTGCCCTCGGGGCGGTCGTCGATGTCGTGCTGATGTTCGTGATTCTCGGCGCAGCACTACGGCATACCGGCGCCGGTGATTTCTTTAACTTCCTCGCGCTGCGCCTCGCCAACGGCCGTCGCTCGGGAGCTGCTCAGGCCGCCATCATTGGTTCGGCCATGTTCGGCTCGGTCAACGGTTCGGCACCGGCGAACGTGATGTCGACCGGCGTGCTGACGATTCCCATGATGAAGCGGGCCGGATATCAGGGACGTTTCGCGGGGGCCGTCGAGGCAGTGGCCTCCTGCTCGGGTCAGCTCATGCCGCCGATCATGGGGGTCGGCGCCTTCATCATGGCAGAGATCACCGGCATTCCCTACCCCACCATCATACTGGCGGCCATCGTCCCAGCCTTTCTCTATCTGTTAGCCCTCTCCGCGGCTGTGGCCTTCGAGGCGGGTCGCCTGCAGTTAGCCCCGGAATCCACCGCCGACGATCCCTTCAATCGCCGTAGGAAATCCCAGGGCGTGGTACTTTTAGTTGGGTTCACGACGCTGATCACCCTTCTGTTGCTCGGCTATTCCCCCACCTGGTGCGGCATGTCCGCCGCAGCGGCAGTGCTAGCCTCGGCCACCCTGCTTCCAGATACCCGGCTCTCCTTGAAGGGACTAGCCAATGTCGTTGTCGACGGAGGGCGTGATGGCCTGGCGGTTCTGGTGTCCTGCGCCGCCATCGGCATCGTCATAGGCGCGGTCAACGTCACCGGGCTGGGCGTCACCCTGAACCAGGCCATCGTGGGACTCGGCGAGGGCCATTTACTGCTGGCACTGATCCTCGCGGCATTCTGCTCGATCCTGCTGGGCATGGGTCTACCGACCGCCGCCTCCTATCTGATGGTAATCTTCGTGGCCGGGCCCGCAATCCTCGACCTTGGCGTCGACAAACTGCAGACCCACCTGTTCGTTTTCTATTACGCCGTGCTCTCCGCCATCACGCCACCGGTGGCTCTCGCTGTCTTCGCCTCTGCCGCAATAACCGGGGAGCGAACGCTAAGTATTGCCATGAGCGCCCTGCGCCTTTCGCTGGTTGCCTTCCTGCTGCCTTTCGCCTGGGTCTACCATCCGGAGATCAATCTCGAACTGCACTCCTTGGCGAACCTGCCCTCGCTGGTGGCAACCATCGCCATGATGGTCATCGCCACCATAGGTATCAGCGCGGCTAACGTCGGGTATTCCCATCGCCGACTGACAATCGTCGAACGGCTCGTCGTTGGCATTGCCGGCATCATCGCCCTGACGCAGGGCATGTTGCCCTCCGTACTGGCAACCATTGTCATCGCCGCCTTACTGGTAAATGCCTACCGCAGTCGCCAGAAAGCTTCTACCACTCGGGAGGCCTTACATTGACGCTTTATGCTCCCCCTGACACTCGCTGGTGCGAGGTCTTCAGTGAAATTCCGGAACACCTACAGCTCCACGACACCCCGTCGGAGTGGATCGATGCCAATAAACCCGGCCAGAGCGTTCCCAGCTTTCTGGAAGGCCCGGTATTCGATGCCCAGGGAAACCTGTACGTCACAGACATTCCGCATGGGCGCATTCTTAGAGTGAGCCCGGATGGCCAATGGACCTGCGTGGCCCATTACCAGGGCTGGCCCAACGGCATGCGCTTCGGCCCGGACGGCCGATTGTGGATCGCCGACTATCGGCATGGCATCCTCGCCATGGACCCAGAGGGACACGAACCGGTCCCCGTGCTGACCCATGTCGGCAGCGAACGCTTCAAGGGTGTCAACGATCTCTTCTTCGACCGACGCGGCCGGCTGTATTTCACCGATCAGGGCCAGACCGGCCTGCAGGATCCCAGTGGCCGAGTGTATCGCTACGACCTGGAAACGCAGCGGTTGGATCGACTGATCGACAACGGCATCAGCCCCAATGGCCTAGTCTGCGACCTGTCGGAGAAGGCGCTTTTCGTCGCGATGACGCGGGGCAACGGGGTCTGGCGCATTCCCTTGAAAGACCACGGGCCAGCCGGAAAGGTAGGCATGTTCGTTCAGCTCGCAGGCGGCGTGTCGGGGGCCGACGGCCTGGCGCTCGACGAGGCGGGCAATCTGTTCGTCTGTGACGCGGGCAACGGTTGCGTGTGGGTCTTCAATCAGCACGGCGAGCCACTCTGGCGACTGCGCTCGCCGACCGAAGGCCGGACTCTGACCAACCTCGCCTTTGGCGGACCTGACCGACGGACGCTCTACATGACGGAATCCGCCACTGGAACCATAATCCGATGTGAGCTAGAGACTCCTGGAAAAAGTCTCAGTTATTGAACTCTCTCAAGTACTGCAGGCCAACATCATAGGGCATAGTGGAGTGAACTGCCGGAAGCAATGTACACCTCGTTAGGGCGTAGATCATCCAATGCCTCGAGCGTCAGGCCAGAGGCTTATCCGGATCCAGAGCGCGTATTTGGAGCGGCAGAAACTGCTGCTGATTGAACGGGCTGCATATCAATCGACGCTGCGATACTGCAAGGCTAACTTGAGGGAAGTGAACTGATCGTTTAGGTGAGCACCGTGACAGAAAGTTCTCGACCCTTGGCAGCTCGGCTAGCTGATTTGCGTGACCGACCGGAATCGATCACCGATCTGGCCGAAGATTTATTGGAAGCCCATGTGCCCGCCTGGCAAGGTTACATCGAATGGATGCCATCCCGGGTGCGGGCTCAAGCTCAGCGATTAGCGGCTCAGGCTCGTGCAGGCATGCTCCCTAAGTCCTGCTTTGGGCTTCCTGTCTCAATCAAGGACAATATCGGTCTCGCTGGCTGGTCGGTGAGTGCCGGTAGCCATGAACCGCTCCCGTCACTTTGGCAGCGCGATGCGGCGATCTCCGCACGATTCCGTCAAGCCGGAGCTTTGTTCACGGGGGTCACCCATACCGTACCGTTCGCCTTTACCAGCCTCGGTATCACCCTAGCCGGTGAAGGGCCTCGTAACCCCTGGAATAGCGAGCGGGTCTGCGGAGGCTCATCGAGTGGCGCGGCAGTTAGCGTTATCGAGGGGAGTGCATGGTTGGCCCTGGGGTCGGACACCGCCGGTTCGGTACGCGTACCCGCCGCGATGACCGGGTGCGTGGGGCTTAAGCTGACTCACGGGCGCTGGCCGATGGAGGGTGTCGTGCCACTTAGCCATACGCTGGACAGTCTAGGTGTATTGGCACGCAGCGCAGCGGATCTGACAGATGCGCTCAAAGCATTGGAAGGCGAGCGCCTCGTTGCGCCAACGATTCCTTCACTAGGGAAGTTACGGCTAGGCGTACTGCGAAGCGCGCCTCGGGAAAACGCCGATGCCGGCATCGACGATGCCTTTGATCGAGCGCTGCAGGAACTTGAGGCAACTGGCGTCCAACTCGTCGATATTGACTTGCCAGAAGCGGAAGCAGCCGATGCATTGTTTCGCTCGGGCGGGGTAGTGGCCGCAGAGCTAGAGATGTTTCTGTCATTGCGATTGCCGACCTGGTACAAGCGACTGATGCCACCGCTCGATGGTGCCATGACACGAGCGTGTGAGTTGTCCCATGACGACTATCGTCAACGCATAAACACATTTCTTCATTTATCAAGCCGAGCGGCAATACGCCTCGATGAGACGCACATCGATGCATTGGTCTTGCCGACCACACCCTTATCGCCACCGCGTCGAGATACGCTCGCAACACCAGCCGCTTACACTGCGGCGGACGATCGTATACTACGCCACACGGCGTTTCTTAATTATCTTCAGTGGTGTGCCATGAGCCTTCCCGTTGGCCTGGATGCCGTTGGCATGCCGGTAGGGTTGCAGTTGGCCATGCCTGGATTCGCCGAAAAACGGCTGTTGGGTGTAGCTGTGGCGATCGAACGCGGACTGGGGCCCCCCTTCCAACGGCTGGGCCTACCGCCCCATCCTTGATACGACGCACAACAATTACATGATGGAGACGCCTTATGTCCTTTGGCCTGTTTTCCCTTTTCCCTCCGCTGCTCGCGATCCTACTGGCGCTGGTGACCCGCAACGTGATTCCCGCGTTATTCTGTGGGGTCTGGCTGGGGGCGACAATGCTCAGTGGCGGCAATCCAGTGACCGGACTTTACGATAGCTTCGCAGATTTCATCATTCCCAGCGTGGGCGATGAGTGGAGTGCCACCGTTCTCATTTACTGCGGCCTGTTTGGAGTGCTAATTACCGTATTGCAGCGAACCGGTGGTGCTCACGCCATCGCCCGCGCCATCGCCTCCAAGGTGGCCTCGCCGCGTGGAGCCCAAGGCGCCACACTGGGATTCGGGGTGCTGATCTTCTTCGAGGACTATTTCAACGCATTGACGGTGGGAAGTGTCATGCGGCCGATCACCGACCGCATGCGCATCTCACGAGAAAAGCTCGCCTACATCGTCGATTCGACCTCGGCGCCAATGTGCCTGTTGGGGCCCGTGTCCACCTGGGTGGTGTTCGTGATGGGGCTGATCGGCACCCAGCTTGGCGAGATGGGCATGACGGGCTCTGAATACCTGATATATCTGTCGTCAATTCCGCTCAATTTCTATGCCTGGCTGGCGCTGCTGTTGATTCTGGTGATCGTCGTCACGCAGTGGGACTTTGGTCCCATGGCCAAGGCCGAGCAGCGTGCACGGGTAAGTGGCAAGCTGCTGGCGGATGGCGCCCAGCCGCCGTCCGACCGCGAAGCAACCGAAATGATGGGCGTTGCCGAAGAGAGCTCACGCAAGCGCAACATGCTCGTGCCGATCCTGGTGCTGGTGGGGATGATTCCTCCCCTCTTCCTGTGGACCGGCAACTTCCCCGAGAACGATCTGATCACGGCGATGGGAGAAGCCGAGGGCGGCCTGTCGATCCTGATCGCTACCTTCCTGGCGGTCAGCGTAGCGCTAGGCATGGGACTGCAACAGCGGCTGTTCGATTTCCGCGAAGCGATGGACCTGGTGGTTACCGGCATCAAGAGCATGACGCTGGTTTACATCATCCTCACCCTGGCCTGGTCAATTGGTAGCGTGACGTCAGAACTGGGCACGGCGGATTATCTTGTCACGCTGGCCCAGGCCGGCATTGCACCGAGCCTGATTCCGGTACTGCTGTTCTTGATCGGTTCGCTCGTCGCGTTCACCACCGGGACCTCTTATGGCACCTTCGCGATCATGATTCCCATCGCCATGCCGGTGGCTGCTGCAATGGACATGTCGTTATCGTTGGCCATTGCCGCCGTACTCAGCGGCGGTATCTTCGGCGATCATTGCTCGCCGATTTCGGACACTACCATCCTTTCCTCGGCCGGCTCTTCGTGTGACCACATCGACCACGTACGGACCCAATTACCCTATGCACTGAGTGCAGGAACATCCGGCATCATCGCCTTCTTCATCGCCGGGCTGACAAACTCAGCCTGGATAGGGGGGCTCAGCGGGGTGGCCGCACTATTGACGGTAGTGCTTGTGCTGCGTTGGGTATGGGGCCCGAAGGCATCTGCACAGTACGACCCGGTTAGCTGACCATGCCCACAGGTGGGGGCCTTTACCCCCGCCTCGCAGGCCATCGGACACTGGAGCGCCGGTATGGATCCGCGTACCGGCGTTTCCTGGCTCTAGCCCTGGCAGTCCTATTGTCACGACGATAACCTGGCATCATACGGCGCTCAGAGATGGCGTGACGAAATACGACTTCCAGCTCGGATGTATTCAAGATCAGGAAGGACGAAGTCTTGGTGATCTGACTGCCCCCCCGATATAAATTGTGATAAAAACGATTTCTTTATTTTAAATACAGAATATCGAGTGAACATAATGCCTCGTGAAGACTCCTGGTCCGTCGACGAGATCGAGGCCATCGTCGATACTTACCATCGGATGCTGATCGCCGAGTTGGGCCACCAGCGCTACAACAAGGCAGCACTCAACCGTCAGTTGGTGGAACAATTACCCAAGCGCTCACGTGCTTCCATCGAATTCAAGCACTGCAATATCAGCGCAGTGCTGCGCGATGCCGACTGCCCTTACGTCACGGGCTACAAACCGCGTAGCAATTATCAGACGATATTGGCCGAAAGCGTCGAGCGACGCTTACTGCAGAGCGCAATCTTCGACCACGCCGCACGGTCAGCGGCCGAGCGTCCTGCCATCGAAACCTTTCCCGAAAAGTTTGGCGATGTACTCGATACACCGCCCTCGACGACCCTTCCTCAAGTGCAGGAAACGCCCGGCCGCTACGTCGTCAAACGTGACTATCTTGCACGCGAAGCTCGCAATCGTGCGCTGGGCCATGCCGGAGAATGCTTCGTACTCGCTTACGAACGTCAACGCCTGATTGCCCAAGGGTTTTCCCGACTCGCCGAGGCGGTGGAGCATGTCGCTGAGACCCAGGGCGATGGCGCCGGTTTCGACATTCGCTCGTTTTCAAGCGATGGCCATGAACGTCTGATCGAGGTTAAGACCACGGCATTCGCCAAGGAGTGTGCTTTCTTCCTCTCGCCCAACGAGTTGGATTGTTCAGGTAAACACGCCGCACGCTACCATCTTTATCGACTCTTCAACTTCCGTGCCAAGCCGAGGATGTTCTGCCTACAGGGCGATCTCCGCGATCACCTATGGCTGGAGCCCGAAAGCTATCGCGCCGGGGTTCGCTGACGCACTCGAATTCAAGAGGTAGGTGCCAAAGCTAGTACTAAAGCAGGAGCTGAATGGCAGCCTCAACGAGACAGGTGCCAGGAAGTCATTTATCAAACACTTATCGCTATTCACCTTCTTAGACCGATCAGCGACACATCGCAGCGGCCAATACCCATCCATACAGTCGAAATCGCTACCGACCTTCGACGATTGGCGTAGAAGCATCCTCATTTTGGCCGTAATCGGCTACCCTTGCGTCCTCGGCTTTGCTGCCGTGACGCAATATCTTTCGGTTTCCAAGGATGGTCCTCTTGTCGACTTCCGCGATACCCCGCCGGGGCGTGCTGACGCTCGTCGCGCTGCTGCTGGTAGCGCTCAATCTACGCCCGGCGCTGACCAGCGTCGCGCCGGTCCTCGGCAGCATCGGTGAGGCGCTTGCGCTGTCACCCAGTCTGCAGGGCATTCTGACCACGCTGCCGGTGCTGTTTCTGGGGCTCGCTGCGCCGCTGGCACCACGCATGGTTCGACGCATCGGCCCGGAGCGCAGCGTGTTCGCTGCGCTTCTGGTATTGGCGGTGGCGTTGCTAGTGCGGCCCTATATCGGCACGGCGGGGCTGTTCCTGGGAACGGCGGTCGCCGGTGGCTGTATCGGAGTCATCGGGGTGTTGCTGCCGGGCATCGTCAAACGGGATTTCCCCCGTCGTGTCAGCATCATGACCGGTCTCTACACCGTGGCGCTCAATCTCGGCGCCTCCGCTGCCGCGGGTACCACCGAGCCGCTACGTCAATTATTGGACGACGCCTGGCAAGGCGCTGCACAAGGTCCTTGGCAAGGCGCGCTGGCGTTCTGGTTGCTGCCAGCGGTGATCGCCGCGCTGTTCTGGCTACCGCAGCTCAAGGGCACCAAACCCACTCGCGTTCCCGCACGTCGCGGCGCGCGGTTACGTCACGATCCACTGGCGTGGCAGGTCTCGCTGTTCATGGGGCTGCAATCGTCGCTGGCCTATATCGTGTTCGGCTGGTTACCGACGATCCTCCAGGACCGCGGGCTAACGGCGGTTACCGCAGGGCTGGCGCTATCGGTGTCGATCCTGCTGCAGGTGACTACCGCGATCCTGGCGCCGTGGATCAGCAGCCGTATGCGCGATCAACGCACGGTGCTGATCGGCGTGATGACACTCACTCTGACCGGGCTGCTGAGCTGCCTCTACGCTCCGATCGAAAGCATCTGGCTGTGGATCGTGGTGCTGGGTCTAGGCCAGGGCGGTACTTTCAGTATGGCGTTGACCCTGCTGGCTCTGCGTGCGCCCGATGCGACGACCGCAGCGAGTCTCTCGGCGATGGCCCAAGGTATTGGCTATACCCTTGCGGCGCTGGGGCCGCTGCTGATCGGCGTGCTGCACGATTGGAGCGGTGGCTGGAACGTAGTCGGGTTTCTGGTGAGCGCGATTGGGCTTACTGCGCTGGTCATGGCGCTGGGTGCCGGGCGTGACCGTCAGGTGGCGTCGACACAGGGCACGCAGTGATGGGGCGGCGCTCCGTTTCGACGAGACGATCTTCGGGCTGCTTTATGATCCGTTGGAGGATGACTGGATCGTCACTCGACACGGCGAAGGCGGTGGCCGTCTCCCGAGCGGATTCAAAACCCTTCGCCTGGCAGCGGTGCCCAGCGATGTATCGACAGATACGCGATCAGCGCGCCAGCGGCACACACGATCATTACCTGGGCCATGGCCAAGGCGTCGCCTCCGAGCATACCCAGCACCCAGGTCGCCAAGGCCGCACAGGCAAACTGGCAGACTCCGAACAGCGCCGACGCCGCACCGGCGGCCTTCGGCGCCAGATCCAGCAGACCGGCGATGGTGTTGGCGCCCGCCACGCCAATGGTAGAGAGCAAGAAAAACAACGGGATCACCATGCCCCAGAAACCGGCAAATCCGGTAAGCGAGGTGGCCAGCAAAAGCAATGCCCAGACAAGTGTGTTGGCGACGGCAATGCCCAGCAGTGCACGATGTCCGAAACGCTCCACGATGCGGCCATTGGTGAACGTACCGATCACCATAGATGCCGCGTTGATACTGAAATAGAAGCCCACTGCCGACTGGCCGATACTATATTCGTTGGTGTAGATAAACGCGCCGGCGGCCACGTAGGAAAACAGCACACCGAACATCAGTGCACCGCAGATCAGATGCAGTATCACCGGCAAGCGTCTGAGCAGCGACAAATAATCAAGATACTGCGCTGCCAGGCTGCGAGTGCGATTCTGCAGATGACGCGGATGCGATTCGGGGAGCAGCACGGCAAGCGCGGCCAGGGCGACCATCGCATAGAAGCTCAACATCCAGAAGATAAGCGGCCACTCGGCGACCGATAGCATCAAGCTTCCGATCATCGGCGCGATCAGCGGCGCCACGCCCATGACCATTACCACGAACGACATCACACTGGCTGCCTGCGAGCCATGGTATCGATCGCGCACAATGGCACGTGCCATGGCCGGGCCGACGGAGGCCCCCAAGCCTTGTAACAGGCGCGCGCCCACCAGCATTGCAATGGATGTTGACGTCGCGCAGGCGATACTCGCCAGCAGGTAGAGAACGAGGCCAAAATACAGAATGGGTTGTCGCCCATACCGGTCAGAGAGTGGCCCATAAAGCAATGGGCCGACACCCAAACCCACGAAAAAAAGGCTGAGGGTGTATTGCACGTCAACCGGGTTGGCTTGAAACTGCTGCGCCAACTCGGGTAGAGCCGGCAGATAAGTATCGATCGACAGCGGTGCTATGGCCGTCATTAGGCCAAGGATGCATATGCTGAGAGTATATCCGCGTCGGCTCTGATGGGGTGAATTCATCGAAAGTCTCCTTGCATGCGCAAGACGATCAAATACGAACACCGACGCACGAGGCACCGGTCGCTTCAGGCCCACAATGCTCGTTAAAGCGCTTGCCACGCCCGTAGACTGGCCGGCGCGCTTGCGACGAAAACCCAAAGAGGCCCAAGGATGGGCGTCTAACCCGTGACCGCATCACTCTCATCAGGAGAAGCCTGCCAATAACCATACGCTTCTGACACTTGCTGTATTCTTGTGATGTCGTCAGGTGAGGGGGGTTGGCAGGCATCGCCGGGCATCACTGGTCGACCAGCGTCGCGGAAAAATCGGCCAAGGCGGTTGTTCGTGACGAGAACCAGATCCGCTTGCTGGCTTGTCGTATTACGTAGTGCATGCCTGACGCCGTCGGCTAAAAGCACACTTTGGCCAGTGTCGAGATTTTGCCAACGTGGTTTGGCGTCGAAGACGAATACTTCGATCTGTCCGCTCAGCACGTATAAGCATTCGGGATCAATGTGACTATGCAGAGGAACGCTGCGACCGGCTGCCATGGCGGTACGATATAGAGCCGTATCGGCGTCCTCACGCCCCATGCGAGCGATCAGTTCAAATCGCGCGCCCGCCATGTCAATCAACTCGGGCGTTGCATTTACGTCGTTTTTCATCGTCATATCGTCCTGTTTTCCGATCGGCCTTCTTTTTCTACCCGACATAGCTATGGCCGTCGCGGCCGAGCGTGGCAAATGGGTAGTCCGTATAGCCTGCATGCGTACCGCCGTAGAAGGTGTCCTTGTTCGGCTCGTTGAGCTCGATGTCGTGATGCCAGCGGCTCGGCAAGTCCGGGGTGGAGAGGAAAAGGCGACCGATAGCGACGGCGTGGCACCACCCTTCGGCGATCGATTTCTCGGCGGTCGCCAGCGAGTAGTTACCATTAGCGACGTAGAAACCATACCAGTGCTTGCGAATGGCGTTTATGGTGGCAGTCTTTTCCGGATTACCCGCGATGCCACTGAAGCTCTCGGCCATGTGGAGGTAGGCAAGGCCACGCTTATCGAGCTCGCTGACCAGATGGCCGTAGAGCGCTTCCGGGTCCGGCTCGTCGACATCATTGACCTCGCCGAGCGGCGACAGGCGTATACCGACCTTATGGGCGCCAATTTCTTGAATCACGCGATCGACGACTTCCAGTACAAAACGACACCGGTGTTCTATCCCACCACCATACGCGTCGTCGCGCGTGTTGGAGCCCGGCGCCAGGAACTGGTTCAGCAGATAACCATTGGCCGAATGGATTTCCACACCGTCGAACCCTGCCCGCATGGCGCAGCGCGTGGCGTGCGCGTAGTTCGCCATGATCTGATGGAGCTCATCGACGTTGAGTGCTCTGGGCCGTGAAACGTCTTGAAAACCATCATGCGTAAATGTCTTGGCCTCGGCGCGAATAGCGCTCGGCGCCACCGGCGGCTCGCCTTCCGGCTCGACCGAAGAGTTGCGGATGCGCCCGACATGCCCGAGCTGACAATAGATGCGCCCACCATTGGCGTGAACGGCGGCTGTGATCGGCTTCCAGCCCTCGACATGGCTCTCGGTATAGATACCGGGCGTCTTGATATAGCCTTTACCGAGCGGTGACACATCAACGGCTTCAGAGATCATGAGGCCAGCCGAGGCGCGCTGGGCGTAATAGATTGCCGCATCCGCCCAGGGCGTACCGTCATCATGTGCACGGTTGCGTGCCATCGGGGCGAGGAATACGCGGTTCGGAACAGTGAGATCACCCACACCGTGCGGGACAAAGAGATTGTCGTGCGCCATCACTAGATGCTCCTCAAGCTGAATAAGGGGTAATGTGATCCGGTCTCGATATCGCTCAGTGAAACGCCATCCCACCGTCCACGGTCACGATCTGGCCGGTGATGAAGCTCGCATCCTCGCTGGCCAGGAACGTGCAAATACCAGCGAGATCCTCGGCGCGTTCTTCACGTGGTAAACAACGAGCGTTGGCGATCTGCGAAAGCATCTCTTGCGAATAGCCGCCGTTCTTCTCGATACCCTCGGTCACTGTCATGCCAGGTGCGACACCATTGACGGTAATACCGTCGGAACCGAGTTCCCGGGCCAACGAGCGAGTCATTACGGCGATCGCGCCCTTACTCGAGAAGTAATGCAAGTTGAATGGCACCGCCTGGAATATCACAGCAGAAGTGAGGTTGATTATTCGCCCCCATCCGCGCTCACGCATGCCTGGCGTCACGGCCTGGCTACATAGAAACGGGGCCAGGGTATTGACTGTCATGACCTTCTCCCACTCCTCGGCGCTTATCTCCTCGAACGGTTTGGGCGTGACCGACGACGCCATGGCGGCATTGTTGACCAGGATATCCACCCTGCCATGATGAGATTCGGTATCAGCGACACAGCGCTTCACGCTGTCGGCATCGGTAACATCGCAATGAATTCGTTCGATATCGGACGCGGTCCTGTCATGCCAAGCGATATCAAAACCAACGACGCTGGCCCCTGCCTGGTTGAATTCGGCGGCTATTGCGGCCCCTATCCCAGTTGCTGCACCAGTGACGAGTACGATTTTTCCATTTAGATCCATGGCACTTCTCCTTTCGATTACCCTGAAGAGCGGCGACACCGCATGGTCCCTCGAGCGCTCTCCACGTTGCCAAGAGTAGGTAGTAAGCGTTATGACCAGCAGAAATCACTGGACTATTTTTGTTAGTTTATCTAACATTTAGATAAACTAAGCATATGGATAGAGAGATGTCAAAGAAACGTTTCGATCGATACCTCATACGGGCACAACGCTTCGGCGCACGCACCGTGCTCTTTCAGGACGCCGCCGCTCGGAGGCTGGGGCTGACCGCGACAGAGCTAGAGTGCATACGGCTGGTGCAACACGAGGCCCCTTTGACGGCCACTTATCTCGCCGACCAAACCGGACTCACTCGCGCCTCGTTGAGCGTGATCGTCGACAAACTGGTCAATCGGGGATTTCTCGATCGTGAGCAGGATCAAAGCGATCGCCGTCGCTGGAATCTGCGCGCGAACCCGGCAATGATCGCCGAGATCGATACGCTCTACGAGGCACATGCCGAACGGGTCGAGGCTTTACTCTCGGGCTACAGTGACAGAGAGTTCGAAGTCGCCTTGCGCTTCATGGACGAGTTGGCCGAGGAGTTGAAGATCACGGCCGTAGAATTGGGGCAGGATGATGCGCCCGAGAACATGTCGTGACTCAAGCAAAACGACGCAAAGCCCGTCGCTACTTGAATTACATGAGGCCATCTATGAGTTGGTCAATACTGAACCTCTACGCCAAAGCGACGCTGACCAGAATCAGCCGCCGCACGCTCTCGGATATCGAGACCGACAAAGGCAGCCAGTCGCTCACGCTCCTGAATAGTGCCTTCAGACCGTTCGGGCTGAGTGTGGGATTACTGCCCAAGAGCCCTGCGCTGAGGCAAAGGCTCTTGAACCGCGATTAATACAGGTCCATGCATGGCCGCCGCGTTTGTCACTCCACCCCGTAAGCATCCATCCAATCGCCCACCACCACTTCCGTGCAAAGCGGTTGTTGATCGAGCCACTCGGCCAGCGCAAGGCGGTCCTTGTCCGTAGCGCTGGCGTTTTTATGCGGCAACACGAAGACATCCAGCCGATCCGTGTCGACCCCACCACCCATGATCAAACCGCGCGATTCGAGTTCTGCTTCCAAGGCGTCGAGCACCCGCGTCGCATCCTCTGTTCCGACCTCCTGCAAACGGCAGGACAACACAAACCCGAGCACCGCAAATTCACCCTTTTCCCGTACTCCGCCCCCATCTTCCATCCCCGACATAGCGCTTTCTCCACGACGTCCATTCTGGCGGTTTCAATGGCCCAGCCTCGTGCAGTATCTCAAGCACGGTTACCTTGCTATGCGGCTGGGTGACACAGCCCCTGAATAATTATCGGTAAAATAAGAAAAAACTTAAGTGTTACCGAAAAATTAATCTGATCGAGAAAGCCGTAATTCGAGGAGTGTGGCGACCGCAAGCAATGTACACATGCCACTTGCGGCCTGCCTTATGACGAGGCAGCGGGCTGCTGCAACGCCTCGCGCTTTTCCAGCCAGCGGCCGGTGGCGAAGATCGCGATGCCCAACAAGGCGAGCGAGGCGCCCACCAGGCCGGTGGATGACCACGCCAGACCCGCCTTGATGGTCACGCCGGCCAACCAGGCGCCGAGCGCGTTGGCCATGTTGAAAGCGGCGTGATTGAGCGAGGCGGCCATGGTCTGGGCGTCTTCAGCGACGTCCATCAACCGCGTCTGCATGGCGGGGGCGACGGCCATGCTGGTCCCGACCAGCGCTACGAACAAGAAGCCTGTCCACACCGAGTTGGCGGCGAAGTAAAAGCCACCTTGTACGCATGCCACCCACAGCAGGATGATCGGAATGCCGCGCAGGAGGTTCCAGTCGGCGATACGCGCACCGGCGAAATTACCCAGGATGGTGCCCACCCCGAAAATCGCCAGCACCAGCGGCCCCAGCGACTCAGCCATGCCGGCCTGCTCGGTAAGCGTGGGCATGACATAACTGAACACTGCGAACATACCGCCGCATCCGAAGCAGGCCACGCCCAGCGTGAACAGCACACGCGGCTTGATCATCGCGCTCAACTCGCGCTTGGGACTGGCCTTATGATCGGCGGGCTGATACGGCACCCATAGGCGCACCATCAGCGCCGTCAGCAGCGCGATGCCGCCCACACCGGCGAAAGCCGCCTGCCAGCCGATCATATTGCCCACCCAGGTAGCCAACGGTGCACCAACCAGAATCGCCACGGTCAGCCCGGTCATGACGCGCGCCACCGCTCGGGCGCGTTGATCGACGGGCACCGCTGCGGCCGCCACCAGCGCCGCGACGCCGAAGTACGCGCCGTGCGGCAGGCCGGCGATGAAGCGTAACCCGACGAAGATACCGAAATGCGGCGCCATGATGCTGGCAAAGTTGCCGAGAGCGAATAGCAGCATAAGCCCGATCAGCAATGCCCGCTTGGGCAGCCGTGCCGCCAGGGCCGAGATGATTGGCGCGCCGACGACGACGCCGAGCGCGTAACTGCTGATGGCATAGCCGACATCGGGAACCGCCACCTGAAGATCATCGGCAACGCGGCTCATCAATCCCATGATGACGAATTCACCGGTACCGATACCGAAGCCGCCCAGCGCCAGGGCCAACTCCGCCAGGCGTGGGTGAGCGGCGCCAGAAGGCGTCGACGCGTCTGTGGATTCGCTCATGGGCAATTTCCTGTCTTTAAGGTACTGATCGTGAGGAACGTGGCGAGAAGAACGTGCCCCGAAGACAACGTGTCGCGCCCTAATTCGCAACCTGTAGGCCGAAGCGATCAATTATCTCAGATTTAGACTTAAGTCTAAAATACAAGCCTTCTTTTCTCCGTTTATCGACCACAATGCTACATTGCACGCGCTCCGCCGCGTTTGGCCTGATAGGATCGATATAGGATTTCCATGGAGCCATCGCCATGCCCGAGCTGATTCGCCGCCCCTTCGTCTTTCTGCGCCATGGCCAGAGCACCAGTAACCTGAGCCGTCGGATCGCCGGCCAGCGCGATGTCCCTCTCACTGCGCAAGGCGAACAGGAAGCGCGCCAGGCATCTGTGCTGCTCAGCGACGTCGCCTGGCCATTGATCGTCGCCAGCCCCCTGGAGCGTGCCCAACGCACGGCCGAACTCGCCACCGGGCGTGCCCCGCATTGTCTGATCGGTGGGCTCAAGGAACGCCATTGGGGCGAGCACGAAGAGCAGCTCATTCCCGAGACGATGCCTTACCTGCTCTCGCCCGAAGGCGGGGAAAGCTGGGCGGATTTCGTGACCCGCATCATCGCCACGCTCAATGCCCTGCTCGTCGAGCACGAGACGCCACTGATCGTCGGCCATTCCGGGCTGATCCGAGTAATCCGCTATCTCGACAGCGGCACGCCGGAAGGGCCGCGCACCGATAACGCCGTGCCGCAATGGGTGGCGCCATACGGAACACGCGGCTGGGAGATCCGCCCACTGCGTGAGCCAGACATGGCGCACTTGCCGCACCTGTCGACGACAACCTGATGCGCGTCACTCGCGTCCGGCATTGACCGACCACGCCAGCGTCTCGCCGGCTTTAAAGGGCATCAGCGTCTCCCCATAGCCGGCGGTGCGCTCGGGCATCGTCCAGGGGTGACGTTCGAGTTCGATCTCCTCCTCGTTGAACGGCAGACCATAGAAGCGTGGCCCGTTCTCCGAGCAGAATGCCGCGAAATGCTCGAGCGCATCTTCCTCTTCGAACACTTCGGCATAGACGGCCAGCGACGCCTGGGCGTTGAACACCCCGGCGCAACCGCAGGCCGTTTCCTTGGCGGCGACCACGTGCGGCGCCGAGTCGGTGCCCAGGAAGAATCGCGGATGACCGCTGGCCACCGCCGCGCGCAACGCCCGCTGGTGCTCGGCCCGCTTGAGAATCGGCAGGCAATACAGGTGCGGACGAATACCGCCCACCAGCATGTCGTTGCGGTTGTGCGCCAGATGCTGCGGCGTCAGCGTTGCGGCCAGGTTGGCATCGCCTTCCAAGACGTATTGCGCGGCGTCACCGGTGGTAATGTGCTCGAACACCACCTTGAGCGCCGGAAAGCGCTGGCGCAGCGGGATCATCACCTCGTCGATGAAGAACTTTTCCCGATCGAAGATATCGATCTCGCCGCGCGTGACTTCGCCATGCACCAGCAGCGGCATACCGATTCGCTCCATTACCTCAAGCAGCGGGTAGATGTCCGCGACCTGCTTGACGCCATGCTGCGAATTGGTGGTGGCATTGGCCGGGTAGAGCTTGGCCGCCGTCAGCAAGCCACTGGCATGACCCGCCTCGAGTGTCTCGGCGGAGACGCTCTCGTTGAGGTAGCAGGTCATCAGCGGCGTGAAATCATGACCCGCCGGCACTGCTTCGAGAATGCGCGCGCGATAGGCCTCGGCCTCCGCCAGCGTAGTGATCGGCGGCATCAGATTGGGCATCACGATGGCCCGTCCATAGACCCGACTGGTGGCGGGCAGTACCAGGCGCATCACGTCGTCGTCGCGCAAGTGAAGATGCCAGTCGTCGGGACGGCGGAGGCGAAGACGGGTGGGGGACTCGGACATTCTCAGGCTCCTGGGCACGGACGGAAAAGCTGACGAAAACGCTTAACGCACCGCCGTGGCGGCACGCTGACGCTGCAATGATACCAAAGCGACGCCTGCCAGCGCGGCGACACCGATGGCGAATCCCACCCCGGTGGCTTGCAGGCCGACGAGTCGCGCCACTAGCCCGATGCCCACCACGGGAATCGAAATCGCCACATAGGCGATCACGAAGAAGGTCGAGGTCACCGCGCCACGCTGATTCAGCGGGCAGGCCGCCGCCACGGCGCCCAGCCCGGCGCGAAAGGCAATGCCCTGACCCAACCCGACGATCAGCGCTCCCAGCAGGAAGACCGCCAGCGTCACCAACGCCAATCCGGCCCCGACGGTCAATGCGCCGACGATCACCACGCCACATCCCAGCGGCAAGCGATGCGCCTCGGGCAGACGCCCCTGCACGAGCTGTCCCAGGGTCGAGGCGAAGAACACGCAGCCAGCCACCAGACCGATCGCCAGCAGGTTCGAATGCCCCAGCACCTGGCTCATGAAGGCTGGTGCGGTGGCGGTGAAAAATCCCAGCACCGCAAAGCCGGCGAACCCAGCGATCACCGCCGGCACGAACACGCCGCGCACCTCGGCGGGCACCTTCAGGCGCTGTATGCGCAGGCGAATCCGGGGCGGGGGCGTCACGGTTTCCGATGCCACGGCGACGCCCAGCACGGCGATCGCCAAAAGCCCCAGATGTACGGCATACGCCAGATGCAACGGCCACACGGCGTATTCACCCAAGGCGCCCGCGACGACCGGCCCCAAACCCAGGCCCCCCATGTTGGCGGCGGTCGCGACGAAGGTCGCCGCGCGCTTCCAAGCCTCGGGCGCCGACTCGACCACGGCCACTGTCGCCGTGCCGGTAAAGATACCAGCCGAGATCCCCGATAACACGCGCCCGGCCAGCAACGTGGAAAGCCCCTCGGACGCCAGGAAGATGACATCGCTAAGCGCCGCTGCCGCCAAACCCGCAAACAGTAGCGGACGGCGCCCCAACTGATCCGACCAGCGTCCGGTGATCAACAGCGCGGCGATGACGCCTACGGCATAGGCGGCGAAGATCACCGTGATGACGAGCTGCGAGAAACCGAAGGTCGCTTGATAGCCCGGATAGAGTGGCGTCGGCAGCGTCGTGCCCAGCATGGTCACGAGAAACGCAAAGGCGACCCCGGCAAAACCCAGCCGCGTCGTCGATTCATTGGGTGACATACCCGTAGGGGACATGTAAAAGGTTCCTTGTCAGGTGGCGCGCGCCCTGCGCGATGTCGGCAGGACACAAAGTGTATGCGATAATGCTCGTTTCCCCAGAAGCGGCTCAATCGGACACGCCCCATGCCCACTCAGCTTCCGTCAAAAGGGACACTCTACATCGTCTCGGCGCCTTCAGGCGCGGGCAAGACCAGCCTGGTACGTGCCCTGCTCGAACGCATCGCGGGCATCCAGGTCAGCGTCTCGCACACCACGCGCGACATGCGCCCCGGCGAGCACAACGGCGTCAACTACCACTTCGTCGACGTCACGACCTTCGAGCGCCTGATCGAAAGCGGCGATTTCATCGAGTATGCGCGGGTCTTCGACAACTACTACGGCACCTCGCGAGCCGCCGTGCAGGCCCTGCTCGACGCCGGCCAGGACGTGGTTCTGGAAATCGACTGGCAAGGTGCCCGCCAAGTGCGCGAGGCCTTCGACGAGGCGGTCTCGGTGTTCATCCTGCCGCCTTCCCGGGAAGCACTCCACGCGCGACTTTCGGGGCGCGGCACCGATGACGAGGCAACCATCGCCCGACGCATGCGCGATGCGATCGACGAGATGTCGCACTACGTTGAATACGAACATATCATCGTCAACGACACCTTCGCCCGCGCGCTCGACGAGCTGAGCTGTCTGGTGCATACCGAACGCACCCGCGTGACACGCGTTCGAGCCGCTCACGCGCCACTGCTGGCGGCACTCTTGTCACGCGTGGAAGACGTCGAGTAGACTCGGAGGCCCTTCCGCAGGTCCGGCTTACGCCGTTTTTATTTCTCGATCAGGGTTCACACTCATGGCACGCGTTACCGTAGAAGATTGCCTCGACAACGTCGATAACCGTTTTCAGTTGGTGATGATCGCCACGCAGCGGTCACGTCAGCTCGCTCGCGGCTCGCGCGATGCCCAACTGGCCTGGGAAAACGACAAGCCCACGGTCATGGCACTGCGCGAAATCGCGGCTGGCCTGGTCGATGTCAACGTCCTCGACGAAGTCGTCGATCCGCCCGCTCCCAAGCCGCGTCCCGAGCGAGAGTACAACGACTAAGTTCTCTCCATTCTCGAAGGCGCGCACTATGTTCACCATCGACGATCTCGCGGACCGACTCGGCGGCTACCTACCCCCCGAGGAGATTCTGCACGTCAAGCGCGCCTTTTACTACGCCGAGCAGGCCCATGACGGCCAGCGGCGGCGCTCCGGCGAACCCTACGTCACGCATCCGCTGGCGGTCGCCAATATCCTCGCCAATATGCACATGGACCATCAAAGCCTGATGGCCGCCATGCTGCATGACGTCATCGAAGATACCGGCGTGACCAAGGAGGCGTTGACCCAGCAATTCGGCGGCCCCGTGGCCGAACTGGTCGATGGCGTCTCCAAGCTTACCCAGATCACCTTCGAGGACAAGGCGGTCGCCCAGGCGGAGAACTTCCAGAAGATGGTTCTGGCGATGTCCCAGGACATCCGCGTGATCATCGTCAAGCTCGCCGACCGCCTGCACAACATGCGCACCCTCGGGGCACTGCGTCCCGAAAAGAAGCGCCGCATTGCCCGCGAGACGTTGGAAATCTACGCGCGTATTGCCGGGCGTCTGGGTATCAATACCATTCGCGTCGAACTCGAGGATCTTTCCTTCCAGGCGATCCACCCGATGCGTGCCGAGCGCATCAAGCGCGCGGTCACCAAGGCGCGCGGCAATCGCCGCTCGATGATGCGCCAGATTCAGGACAGCCTGCAGAAGTGCCTCGATGACGACGCGCTGGGCGGCAGCGTAGTGGGCCGCCAGAAGCACCTGTTGTCGATCTATCGCAAGATGCGTGACCAGCGCAAACCCTTCGCCGAGATCATGGACGTGTTCGGGTTTCGCATCATCACCGATGACGTCGACACCTGTTACCGCATTCTCGGCGCGGTGCACAATCTCTACAAGCCCGTGCCGGGGCGTTTCAAGGACTACATCGCCATCCCCAAGGCCAACGGCTACCAGAGTCTGCATACGACGCTGTTCGGCCCCAGCGGAATGCCCGTCGAGGTGCAGATTCGCACCCGCGAGATGGAAGCGATGGCCAACAACGGTATCGCCGCGCATTGGCTGTACAAGGCTGGTCAGACCGCGCGCCCCATCGGCGCCGGCAGCCATGCTCGCGCCCGCGAATGGGTCCGCGGGCTGCTCGAGATGCAGCGCCACGCTGGCAACTCCCTGGAGTTCATAGAACACGTCAAGAACGACCTGTTCCCCGACGATATCTACGTATTCACGCCCAAAGGCGACATCATGGAGCTCCCTGGCGGCGCCACGGCCGTGGACTTTGCCTACAGCGTGCACACCGATATCGGTAACAGTTGCATCGCCTGCCGCATAGACCGCCATCTGGCGCCGCTGTCATCGACCCTGGAAAGCGGCCAGACGCTGGAGATCATCACCGCGCCCGGTGCCCGCCCCAACCTGGCCTGGCTCAACTTCGTGGTCACCGCCAAGGCGCGCTCAGCGATCCGTCACGCCCTCAAGCATCAGCAGCGCACCGAGTCCGTGCAGTTGGGACGGCGCTTGCTCAACCGTGCACTGAGCGCCTTCGAGACCAGCCTCGAGGAGCTGCCCGAGCATCGCTTGACGGCGGTACTCGAAGAACTCGATTTCAGGCACGAGGACGATCTGCTCGAATCGATCGGGCTCGGAACGCGCATGGCCTACGTCATCGCGCGCCGCCTGCTGGAATGTAACGCCCCGGAAACCGCCGAGGAAGTCGCCACGGCGTCGCATTCCGGAATGCCGATCGTGATCAACGGTGCCGAGGGCATGATCATCAGCTTCGCGCGCTGCTGTTATCCGCTGCCCGGCGATCCCATTGTCGGTCATCTTTCGGTCGGCAAGGGAATCGTGGTACACCGCCACGATTGTGGTAACCTGCAGGAACTGCGCGGCGACCCCGACAAGCTGTTCGCTCTGGAGTGGTCTCAGCAGATCGATCAAGATTTCCCGGTGGCGCTGCGCCTGCATGTCGAGACGCGGCGCGGCCTGGTCGCCGAACTGGCCGGCCTGGTGACCGATGCCGGTGCCAATATCGAACGCATCGGCATTGAGGAACGCGATGCACGCCTGTCGATCGTCAACCTGACGTTGGCCGTCCACGACCGCGTGCATCTAGCAAGTATCATGAAACGACTGCGCAACCTGCCCCACGTCGGCAAGATCACTCGCGTTCGCAGTTGACACCATGGCGACCGACCTGCCGCCCACCAGAGCGGCGGGTCGGTCGTTTCGTTTTTACGATGCCCGGCGCGCCCGCTAACGCGGACGCGGCGGTGCCGTTATTTTTGTCCATCGCAATGCGCACACGCATAATGACAAGGAGCCATGCCATGAGTAACAAAGCCGTCATCAATACCGAGCAGGCGCCGGCCGCCATCGGACCCTACTCGCAGGCCATCAAGGCCGGCAACACGGTATACATATCCGGGCAGATCCCGCTGGACCCCGGTAACATGGAGCTCGTCGCCGAGGATATCGACACCCAGGCGCACCAGGTCTTCACCAATCTGCAGGCCGTCTGCCAGGAAGCTGCCGGCTCGCTACAGGACATCGTCAAGCTCAATATCTACCTGACCGATCTGAGCCACTTTGCCGTGGTCAACCAGATCATGGAAGAGTACTTCCAGGCCCCGTATCCGGCCCGCGCAGCAGTCGGCGTCAGGGAACTGCCCAAAGGCAGCCAGGTGGAAGCCGAAGCCGTCATGGTCCTCGGTGATTGAGAGGCGCACCACGCGGCGTGTGTTCTTCGCCGCCTGGCCCGACGCCGCCCTGCGCGAGCGTCTGGCGTCACTGGCGTCGCGCCTCCAACGCCATTGCGGGGGGCGCACGCCGGCTATCGACAACCTGCATCTAACGCTGGGGTTTCTAGGGAATGTGCCCACGGCGGAGATTGCGGCCCTGCAGATATTGACCGAGCGCCTGACGCTGCCTGCGGGCGAGTGGACGCTCGACCGCTACGGTTATTTCTATAAACCGCGCCTGGCATGGCGCGGCGGGCCGCCGACGCCCACATTGAACCTGTGGCGCGCACGTCTTGGCGAGGCCTTGCAAGCCAGCGGCCGGTCACTGCCAGCTTCACATGACTTCCGACCTCACATCACGCTACTGCGCCACACCAAGAAGGCGCCACCCGCAATGCTCGAGGCGCCCGAATGGAATTGGCCGTTGATGCGACTGACGCTAGTCGAGTCGATTCTCGACGGCACGCGGCCCGTCTATCGGGTGCTGGCCGAGAGTTCTGCGACGCCGGCAAACGAGTAGGTTCAAACGGACTCGGGCGCCTGCCGCTGTGCTTCGATCACCTCGGCGTAGCCCTCACGGAAAGTGGGATACTGAAAGCGATAGCCACTGTCGCGCACGCGTGAGTTGTCACAGCGCTTGCTGGCACGTCGCCGCAACGGTGATTGAATGGTCTCGGTGAGCTCGACCTTGAGCTTGCCAGCCATCCATGTCATCACTTCATGCAAAGGCGTCGGCTCGCAGTCACTGGCCAGATAAAGCGCCTCCACCGGCTTGTCATCGAGGCTCAAGGCGATCAAATGCGCCAGCACACCCGCGCAATCGTCGCGATGGATGCGGTTGGAATACATCGGCGGGTTCGCTGCCGCGACGCGCCCTTCCTTGACCTGGCGAATCAATCGATCGCGCCCCGGGCCGTAGATCCCCGAAAAGCGTACCACGGTGCCAGGCATGGAGTGATCGAGCAGCGCTTGTTCGGCCTCGCGCATCAGCAGCCCCGAGAATCCGGTGGGCGCAGTCTCGGAGGTTTCGTCGACCATTTCGCCCGCTTGCTGGGCATAGACGCTGGTCGAGGAGACGAAAAAAACGCGCTTGGGCGACGTGGCTCGCGTCTCGAGTTCGCCGAGCACGGCCTTGAGCCCCTTGGGATACGCTTCGGCATAGGCGTTTTCGTCGAAGCGCGCAGCGCTTAGGATATAGACGACGGTATCTGCGTCAGGCAAGCGTGCCAGCGCCGCAGTGTCCGTAACGTCCAGTGCCAAGGCCTCGATGCCGGTTTCCGCGAGCGGCGCGACCTGGCGGCGCACGCCGATCACCCGTTGGCCAGCGTCGATCAGCCGCTTACCTAGCTGGATACCAATGTCGCCGCAACCAATAATCAGAGTCGTTTTCTTCACCTTTCCCTAGCCTCTTGGTAAAAGTCCTTGATAAAAAGTCCTTGGCAAAAAGTCCCTTGCATCGAATACCTTAGTGAATCCATCGCGTGCCCAGGAGGCCCGAAAAGGCCCAGACTATGACTCTAACAGAACTTCGTTATATCGTAACCTTGGCTCAAGAGCACCACTTCGGGCGCGCTGCCGAGCGCTGCTACGTTTCCCAGCCCACACTTTCGGTGGCCGTCAAGAAGTTGGAAGACGAGCTGGGCATCGCCTTGTTCGAGCGTTCCAAATCCACCGTACAGGTCACACCGCTAGGCGAGAAGATCGTCGCTCAGGCGCATCGGGTGCTGGAACAAGCTGGCCTCATCAAGGAAATGGCCACCGAAGGCAAGGACCAACTGGCGAGCCCACTGCGCATCGGGGCGATTTACACCATCGGACCTTACCTGTTTCCGCACCTGATTCCCGAGCTGTCGCATCATGCCCCGCAGATGCCACTGTACATCGAAGAGGGTCTGACGGGGGACTTGCGCCGCAAACTGCGCAGCGGTGAACTGGATGCCGTGATCGTCGCCCTGCCGTTCACCGAGCCGGATGTGCTGACCAAGGCGATTTACGAAGAGCCTTTCGAAGTACTGTTACCCGCCGGCCATCCATGGACACGCAAGACCGCTATCGCCAAGGAAGAGCTGCTCCAGGAAAAGCTGCTGCTGTTGGGCGAGGGACACTGTTTTCGTGACCAAATCCTCGAGGCTTGCCCCGCCATCAACAATCAACTCAACAATCCCGGTAACACCTTGATCGCCGAGGGCGGTTCGCTGGAAACCATTCGCCACATGGTGGCCTCGGGACTGGGCATCACGGTGCTACCCAAATCGGCCATCGGCACCGGCCATTATGAATCGGGGCTGCTCGAAAGCCGGCCCTTCGCCAATAGCGTGCCCAGCCGTACGGTGGCCATCGCCTGGCGTGCCAGTTTCCCCAGGCCCAAGGCCATCGATGCCCTGACCCAGGCCATCGAGACGTGCCAACAACAGCGTATCCAGGCGGCATGAGCACTGACATGAAGGCTATGGATGCGCCGGTCAGCGAACTCACCGGCGTGGGCGAAGCGCTGGCCGCCAAGCTCGCCCGGCTGGGCATCGTCAGCATCGCCGATATGCTCTTTCACCTGCCATTGCGCTATCAGGACCGTACGCGTATCACGCCTATTGGCACGCTGCGCGCCGGCACCGAAGCCGTGGTCGAGGGCGATATCGCCGCTGCCGATATCGTCAAAGGACGGCGGCGTAGCCTGTTGGTGCGTCTCAAGGATGATTCGGGTATTCTCAGCCTGCGCTTCTTCCACTTCTCGCCCGCACAGCAACAGCAATTCACGCGTGGCCTGCGCGTGCGTGCCTTCGGCGAAGCCCGCGCCGGCGCTACGGGCCTCGAGATCTATCATCCCGAGTACCGTTTGCTGCATCAGGAAGATGCCCCGGTCGAGGAACACCTGACGCCGATCTACCCCACCACCGAGGGGATGACCCAACCACGCCTGCGCGGCCTGATCCAGCAGGCACTCAAGCAACTCGACGCCGCGCCCGACGCCTTGCCGGACTGGATTCCCGGTGCCCTGGGCCAACGCTTTCGCCTGCCGGGGCTGCTCGAGTCGCTGCGCTACCTCCACGAACCACCCCCCGAGGCGCCGGTGGAACGTCTCGCCGAAGGGCGTCATCCGACCCAGCGACGTCTGGCGCTGGAAGAACTGCTCGCCCATCAGCTCAGCCTGCGACAGGTGCGCCTGCGCATCCAGACCGACAGCGCGCCCGCACTGGGCGGCGGGCGTAGCCTGCAGGCGCGTTTCCTGACCCAGCTGCCATTCTCGCTGACCGGCGCGCAGCGCCGTGTCCTCGACGAGATCGGCCACGATCTGGAGCGCGCCACCCCCATGTTGCGCCTGGTCCAGGGCGACGTCGGCTCCGGCAAGACCGTGGTCGCCGCCATGGCAGCACTGGCGGCCATCGCCGGTGACTGTCAGGCAGCCATCATGGCACCTACCGAGATCCTCGCCGAGCAGCATTATCGTAACTTCCGCGATTGGTTCGCGCCGCTAGGCATCGAGGTCGGCTGGCTGGCGGGCAAGCTCAAGGGCAAGGCACGCCTGGATACCAAGGCGGCCATCGCCGATGGCCGTATCCAGGTCGCGGTGGGCACGCATGCGCTGTTTCAGGACGACGTGCACTTTCAGCGCCTGGGCCTGGCAGTCATCGACGAACAGCACCGCTTCGGCGTTCATCAGCGCCTGGCGCTGCGCCAGAAGGGCGAAGCCGGGGGCCTCACGCCGCATCAGTTGATCATGACCGCCACACCGATTCCGCGCACACTGGCGATGAGCGCTTACGCCGATCTCGACCTGTCGATGATCGACGAGTTACCGCCCGGGCGCACGCCGGTCAAGACGGTGGCAGTCCCCGACGAGCGTCGCCCCGAGGTGGTCGAGCGCATTCGCCGCGCCTGCGCCGAGGGCCATCAGGCTTACTGGGTGTGCACGCTCATCGAGGAATCCGAAGCCTTGACCTGCCAGGCCGCCGAGGCGACTCATGAGCACCTCGGCGAGGCGCTGCCCGACCTGGCCATCGGCCTGGTGCACGGGCGCATGAAAGCGGCGGAAAAAGCCGAGGTAATGGAGACATTCAAGGCAGGTGAGCTGGATCTTCTGATCGCCACTACGGTGATCGAGGTCGGCGTCGACGTGCCCAACGCCAGCTTGATGATCATCGAAAACCCCGAGCGCCTGGGGCTCTCGCAGTTGCATCAGCTACGTGGCCGCGTGGGACGCGGCGCCACCGAGAGCTTCTGCGTGCTGCTGTATCATCCGCCGCTATCACAGCACTCGCGGGAACGCCTGGGCGTGATGCGCGATACTACTGATGGCTTTCGTATCGCCGAGAAGGACCTGGAGCTGCGCGGCCCCGGCGAGGTACTCGGCACTCGCCAGACGGGCCTGGCGCAGATGAAGATCGCCGATCTGGAGCGCGACCGTGACCTACTCGACACCATCAGCCCCCTGGCGCGCGCACTGCTCGACGAGGCGCCGGAGGCCGCCACGCCCTTGATCCGCCGTTGGCTAGGCGAAGACGCCGGGCATTACGGGCAGGTATGAGCCCAGTCGGGCAACACAAGCGCCCCGATCATCATGACGACGCGGGGTCATCCTCGGTCTGACAGGCCTGACGTTCCCACTTGCCTGCCTTGGCCAGCGCCATGATGACCTCGCGGGCAATGGCGCGCTGACTCGGCGGCAAGCCGGCGAAAGCTTCCAGGGTCTCGCGCTCGCGATAACTCAGCGCTTCCCACAGATGATCGCTCTCGTGGACGCGGTGCTGCACCGGTGCACCGAAGCGCAAGGTTGCCGGTGGCACTTTCAGCCAATCGGCGAGAATCACGAGCTTTTCCTGAGTGGGCAGCGTCTCGCCACGCAGCCACCGGCGTACACCGTGCAGCGTCACTGGGCGCCCCGGATTGCGCAGATTGAACTCGCGCTCCAGCACGGCGGGCTTGGGCGCATAGCCGGCCTGTTGCATGGCCTCGCGCAGGCGTTGGGCAAATTGGGTCTTGGCATCTTCCATGCGTGCACAGTAAGACGTCTCGCCCCCAAGCGACGTAACCACCTCGTTGCTTTTTTGAAGATCGAACAACACTATCGGTCACGTTTCGTGACGTCGATTATCCCCAGATAGCAGTGACTTACCTGCGACGCCGTCATTCACGCGAGGCCTGGGTCGACAAACGCCCCGCCGCCTCGCTCAACGTGACGAGTTGGCGACTGATCAACGCCAGCTGGCTTTGCAGCAAGCGACGTTCATCACACGTTTCTTCAGCGGCGGACGCCTCCAGCAAGCCGGCATGCCGCGTCAGGATGTCCTGGTACGGTTCGACCGTTTCGCCCGCAGCGAGCTGGCGTGCCACGCGCGCCAATGTCTCGGCCACATCATCGGCCGCTGCCGTCACCTCAGTGTTGTCGTCGCACGCAGCGCCGGCTGCCCCGCGATGGGCGCCCAGTGCCGAGAGATAGCTCAACAGGGTGTGCGAATGCACCAGAAAACGCAGCCCGATATCAGCGTCCTTGCGAAAATGTCCCGGCTCCAGCAGTACGTTGCCCAGCGTCGTGGAAAGCGCCGCATCGGCGTTATGGGCATTGCGCCGTGCCAACCGATAGGCTAGATCATCGCGCTTGCCACGCGCGTACTGGTCGAGGATCGCGCGCAGATAGGCCGCACTGGCTTCGAGTGTCGCTGCCGCCTGGCGGTGCAGCCCGCGCCCTTGCCAATCGGGCAGGATCACCAGCACCGCCAGACCCGCGATGGCGGCGCCCAGCAGGGTATCGAACAGACGCGGCCAGATCAGCACGAAGCCATCGCCGACCTGATTGAAGCAGCACAGCACCATCAGCGTGATGGCGGCCGTCGCGAGCGTGTAGTGATGCGCACGAGTGGCGAAAAAAGCAACGCCGGCGGCCACCGCGATCAATGCCTGGATAGGCTCGGTGGGAAACAGCGTGATCAGCGCCCAACCGGCGACCAGCCCCAGCACCGTGCCCTGGATACGCTGGCGCAGGAAACGCCGCGTGGCGCCGAAATTGGGCCGGCACACGAACACGCTGGTGAGCAGGATCCAGTACCCCTGGGTGGGATGAATCCAGTGCAGCAAGCCATAGCCCACCACCAGCGTCACACTCAAGCGTAGCGCATGGCGAAACACCGGTGACGCCAGGCTGACATGTGCCTGGAGACGTTCGGCGACGTCGCGCAGCCCGCGGGGCGAGCGGTCGAACAGACTGCTGTCCTCGTGATCGGCTCGCGCATCGGGATTGTCGGCACCGGCCAGCTTGTCTTCCAGCGTGGCGAGGTTATCGGCCAAGGCCGACAGCGAGCTCAGCAGGTCACGCCATTCGTCGCGTCCCTGGGCATGCAGGTTGTTCAGGGATGCGTTGAAATCTTCCAGCGCCTGGGCACTGGGACCGTGATCGAAGGGGCGGTCGAGAAGCAACGCACGACTCAAGGCCTTGCAGGCACGCCCTTGCTGATCGAGCAGACGCTGGGCGCGAAAGAGGATATCGTGATGGAAGAATGCCTCGGCCAGTTCCCCATACGGATAATGCGAGGAACTCGCCCGCTCGTGGATGTCCTGCGCGATAAAGTAAAGCCGCAGGTAGCGATTGAGTTTGCGCCCCCCTCGCTGGCCTTCGAGGCGTCGGAAGATCATTTCCTTGCTCTGGTTGAGCGCCGCCACCACGCGGCCATTCTGCTGGGCCAGCGCCAGGCGCTGCTGCTCGATATCCAGCCCTCTCAGCGGCTCGAAAAGCGCCGACTTGAGGCGCAAGTAAACGCCCAGCTCGCGAAAGACGTGCGCCAGGCTCAACCTGAGTGGATGGCGCGAAAACAAGGCGCACCACACCACCGAGATCGCCCCGTACCAGGCCGCACCCGAGACCAGCAACAACGGCTCGCGCCACAGCTCGCCCAGCGCCACACCGCCATGCTGCTCGAGACTGATCATGGTGTAGATGGCGAGAATCAGGGTCGCGGTGGCGATGGTCGCATAGCGCTGTCCCACGGCACCAAGCATGGTCATGCCGAAACTCGACACCCCAAGGCCCACTGCAAAGATCGTGGGATGCGCAAACGTCAGCTCCACCGACACTGCGGCGACGGCGAAACACACCAAGGTCACCAACAACGCCTGCAGACGCCCCTGCCAGGTATCGTCGGTCTCCGCCAGGGCACTGGCGATGATGCCCAGGAACAGCGGGATCAACTTGCCCATGTCGTCGAGATACCAGCACAGCGCCATGACGCCGGCCAGAGCGATGAACACACGCAAGCTGTAAGCAAAGGACTCGAGAGTCCAGAGGCGTCTGAGCGGTTGAGTCAACGACGTCGGCAGCATATCTCTCGGTCGGACGATAACAAGCCAGGAAGTCGTACAATGCACGACACTACGACATTAGTATAACGAACCCGACCGAGCCAGGGCGACTTACATCGTGTGGCGGATACTAGCGCAAGTGCTTGAGCAATCCCTGTAGCCGATCCAGGTCGCGCGAATCACCGACCAGACGCAAACGACCGCTTTGCAAACCGTCAAAGAACGCACGCGCGGTGGGGCGCTTGAGAAACGCCACGCCGGCACGGGCATCGCGAAAGCGCAATTCCAGATCAAGATCGATAGGTAAGCTCGGCGCGTCCTCAATGGCCTCGGGGCGCATGCGGTAATGGCGCGCGAGGCTGAGATCCTCGGTGGCGACGCCCCAATCGAAGCGCTGCATGTCCGAGAGCCTTTGCTGAAAACGCGGATTGCGACGTCGAGCACGCTTGAGCATGACACCCAACAGCCACAGCATCAGACGCAGTTTCATGCACGCCTCGCCACTTGGAAAAAGAAGGGAAAGGAGAAGCAATTGCACGGAGCGCCGGTGGATAGATGGCCCGAACACTCCGTGCCATCACTCACTTCACGGCGTCCTTGAGCGCCTTACCGGGCTTGAACGCCACGGTCTTGCTCGCCGGAATGGTCAGCGGCTTGCCCGTCTGCGGATTCTTGCCGGTGCGCGCGGCACGCTCGCGTACGGTGAAGGCACCGAACCCGATCAGCGAGACATCCTGGCCCTTGGAGACGGTACCTGTGATCTCATCGAGAATGACATTAAGGACCTGACTGGCCTTGTCCTTGGAAAGATCAGCACGATCAGCGATCGCCGCAGCGAGTTCTGGCTTGCGCATAAAGCCCTCCTGGTTTGGCAACGAATGCGACATCTCTTTGATATCGCTTGTTGTTTTTCAATGAGCGAAACGAGCACCACGCCATCGGCGCAGCGCTGACACTACCCACCTGATGCGCCATACCGGTACCCACCAGCATGACGACCTAAGCTAGGGTAGCAACGGCGGGGCGATCCGCGCCAGCTCGACTTTCCGACGTACGCAAGCCCCTGTCAATGCAAACCCCAGCAAATGGCCGTTTTCATCCTCGGCGAGCGCACTGAGATCGTCACCCTCGCCCTCGATCCGCCAACGTGCCGGTGCTTGGCGCGGCGGTAGTGACACCACCGGGCACGACGGGGTCTTGACCAATACCGGCCAGGCGCCGTAAGCGACCGGCGTCGACGTCCCGGTCAGGGTCGCCGCCAGCGCCTTGGCGCTGGCCTGCAGCGGTTGCACGTACATGGCGTTGAGCCCCGCCACACAGGCGCAATCACCCAATGCATGGATGCCCGGCTGCGCGCTCGCCAGGTAACGATCCGTCTGGATACCGGACTCGGAAACGGCGAGCCCGGCGGTATCGGCCAGCGCGGTACGCGGCGAGAGGCCGGTGGCAATCAACACCAGATCGGCGGACAACACCTCGCCATCGTCGAGCACCAGCGAGACTGCCTCGTCATCACGATGGAGCTGTGCGAGGCTACGTCCCAGGCGCAGGTCGGCGCCCGCCTTGCCCAGAGCGGTCCCCAGCACCTGGCCCAGCGGCAGCGGCAGAAGACGCGTCAGCGGCGTTTGTTCAGGGGCGACCAGTGCCACGCGATGGCCCCCGGCAAGCAGATCGTCGGCGAACTCGCAGCCCACCAGTCCGGCGCCGACGATCGCCACGCGCGCAGTGCCGCCATGGCGCGACAAGACGGCATGAAAACGCCGATAGTCGTCGAGATCGTTGATGGTGAAGACGCGATCGCGCACGTCGTACGCCACCGTGAAGGGCACGCTGGGCGCTGCCCCGGTGGCCAAGACCAGTTCGCCGTAGGGCAGGCGTTCCGCACCGATAGCCAGCGTCTGCGATCGCGGGTCGATGGTATCGACCCGCGTGTGCGTACGCATGGTCAGCTGAAGCGCATCGGCCACCTCGAGGGGGGAGCGCATCACCAAACGCTCAGGGTGCATTCCCTTGGCAAAGCCCGTGGACAAAAGCGGTTTCGAATAGTCAGAGCCGCTATCGGCAGTGATCAGAGTGATGGCGCGCCGGGCATCGCGAGCACGTACCTGCCGGGCCAGTCCCAGACCGGCCATGCCGCTGCCGACGATGATCAAAGGGTCGCTCATTGGCGCCTCTTGCTACGCATGAAGAAGGGTGACGACGCGGCGATACGACAGCGCGGACGCTGCAATAACGCATCGTACACGCATGATACACTAATGTACTTTGAGCCTGATCTTACGCATGACACACAACCGTTTCAGCGCTAGCCCACACTGGCTGCCGGCCGCCGCCCAGCGCCCCCGCATGAGCCCCGCTTGGTGGCGTTGGGTAGCTTCGCGCGACTCGCTGACCGCACGCCTGCGCGCTGCCAGCACACAGCCCTTCGGAGTACGGCTGCTCGCTCAGGGAATCAGCCGCCCCCGGCGCGACGAAGCCCGGGCGCTGGGGCTCGACCCCCGAGCCCGTATCTGGCGGCGCGAGGTCATGCTGATGCTGGGCGAAACACCGTGGGTCGCGGCACGTTCGGTGGCCCCGCTAACGTCGCTCCACGGCGTGCGGCTGCAGTCGCTGGGAACACGTTCGCTGGGCAGCTGGTTGTTTCGCCAACCCGGCCTGGAACGCGGCCCTATCGAGATCATTCGGTCGCCGACTCCCACGCTCGTCACGGCACACGGTCGCGCCGCGCCCTGGGGACGGCGCTCCGTCCTGCGCTTGGGGCGTACATCGATTCTCGTCCAGGAGTTCTTTCTCGACGCCATGGACGCTGACCTCGCGTTGTCATCGCGCTAAGCTGACCATTCACGTTTTCACAGGCACGTTTCCATAGGAGAGCCCGATGTCCGCCGATTCATCCGACGCCGCGCGCCCCACCGGCCTGGCCCGCGTGCCGGATTTCCTGCGCCTGACGCGTCTGGACCGCCCCATCGGCACCTGGCTTCTGATGTGGCCGACGCTGTGGGCGCTATGGCTGGCGGCCGAGGGCGTACCCGAGCGCGGCACGCTGCTGATCTTCGTTATCGGCGTGTACGTGATGCGTGCCGCCGGTTGCGTGGTCAACGATTACGCCGACCGACATTTCGATGGCCACGTCAAGCGTACGCGTGACCGGCCATTGGCCACCGGGCGCATCTCCGAGAAGGAAGCCAAGGCCACCTTCACGATACTGGTGGTGATTGCCTTCGGCCTGGTCTGCCTGACCAATCTGCCCACCGTGCTGCTGTCATTCGCGGCGCTGGCGCTGGCGGCCACCTATCCGTTCATGAAGCGCTATACGCATTTCCCGCAGGTAGTGCTGGGGGCGGCCTTCTCGTGGGGTATTCCCATGGCATTCATGGCCATTCAGCACCAGGTACCGCTCGAGGCGTGGTTACTGCTGGCCGCCAACATCGCCTGGACGGTGGCCTACGACACCGAATACGCCATCGTCGACCGCGACGACGACCTCAGGGTAGGGATCAAATCCACGGCGGTCCTGTTCGGCCGCGCCGACCGGTTGATCATCGGGTTGTTGCAGGCCCTGACCGTGGTGCTGCTCGCCTGGATCGGCCTACATCTGGCGCTTGGCGGGTTCTTCTGGCTGGGGCTGGCCGCCATGGTGGCGATTTTCGTCTACCAGCACTACTTGATTCGTTATCGTGAGCGCGACCCTTGCTTCCGCGCCTTCCTCAACAATCATTGGGCCGGGCTGGTGACCTTCGCGGGCATCGCCCTGGCGTTATGGCCTATATGACGCTATGAACTATAGGTAAAGAGCGCGATTGTCACGAAAATGTCACATTAGCGCGTTGTAATCGTCATGCCGATGTCATTCATGAGTGATTCGTTTCATCGCGATCCGCAAGAGGCCCACGCCCATGACCGCCAAGACAGTGCTCATCGTCGATGACGAGGCGTCCATCCGCGAAATGATCGCGGTGGCGCTGGAAATGGCCGACTACCGCGTGCTGGAAGCCGACAACGCCCAGGCGGCGCACGCCATGGTGGTCGACGATCAACCCGACCTGCTGCTGCTGGACTGGATGATGCCTGGCACCAGCGGCATCGAACTGGCGCGACGTCTCAAGCGCGATACCACCACCGCCGAGCTGCCGATCATCCTGCTCACCGCCAAGAGCGAGGAAGACAACAAGATTCAGGGATTGGAAGCCGGCGCCGATGATTACATCACCAAGCCGTTCTCGCCGCGGGAACTGGTGGCACGCCTCAAGGCCGTGCTGCGACGTACCACGCCCACCGGGGTCGAGGACACGGTGGAAATCGACGGCTTGCGTCTCGATCCCGTCAGCCACCGGGTCAGCGCCAACGGCGAGGCGCTGGACGTGGGTCCCATCGAGTATCGGCTCCTGCAGTTCTTCATGACGCATCAGGAACGCGCCTACACCCGCAGCCAGTTGCTCGACCAGGTCTGGGGTGGCAATGTCTACGTCGAAGAGCGCACCGTCGACGTGCATATTCGCCGCCTGCGCAAGGTGCTCGGCGATGACCACCAACACCTCATCCAGACGGTACGCGGCACCGGTTATCGCTTCTCCACCAAGGAGTAGCGCACGTGTACTATTGGACCAATGAACTGTGGCGTCTGGCGTACCTCGTCATCGGTCTCGGTGTCCTCGGGGGGCTCTTCGGCGAACCCGGCTGGGGGCTGGCCGCCGGTCTGGGCCTCTACGTCTACCTGCATCTTCGCCATTTGCGTGCCCTGTATGTCTGGCTGACCCAACATCCACATGACACGCCACCGGTTGGCGCCGGGGTCTGGGGCGACCTGTTCGATCGCCTCTACAAGTATCAGAAGATCCAGCGTCAATCGCAGGCTCGCCTGCGCGATATCATCCGCCGCGTACAAGACTCCTGCGAGGCAATGCGCGATGCCGTGGTCATGCTCGACCATCACGGCGACCTAGAGTGGTGGAACAGTGCCGCGGCCCAGATGCTCGGCTTTCAAACGCCCCATGATCGCGGCCAGCACATCACCAACTTCCTGCGCGACCCGCGCTTCGTGGCCTATTTCAATGCCCGCGATTACCGCGAACCGCTGACTTTGGCCTCGCCGATACGCGATGATGTGACGCTGCAGTACCAGGTCACGCTGTTCGGCGACGACGAGCGCTTGGTCATGGCGCGTGACATCTCGCAACTGCATCGCCTCGAGCAAATGCGACGCGACTTCGTGGCCAATGTGTCGCATGAGCTGCGCACCCCGCTCACCGTGTTGACCGGTTATCTCGAGACTTATCTCGATCAGGCCGATCAACTACCATCGCGCTGGCAGCGCGGCCTCGGCCAGATGCAGGAACAGACCCAGCGTATGCAGAACCTGGTCGAGGACCTACTGCTGTTGTCGAAGCTGGAAACCGACGAGACCCGCGACGATCCGGCCCCGCTGGACATGGCCACGCTGCTGGAAAACATTCGCGATGACGCTGCCAACCTCTGCGCGGGCAGTCATGAGATAGCCCTGGACATCCACACCGACCATTGCCTGCTGGGTGACGAAGGCGAGATGCGCAGCGCCGTTTCCAACCTGGTCTTCAATGCCGTGCGTTACACACCGCCGGGGAGCACTGTCACGCTGCGCTGGAAGGCCTGGAAGGAGGGTGCTGCGGTAGAGGTCGAAGATGACGGCGACGGTATCGACCCGGTACACCTGCCACGCCTCACCGAACGCTTCTATCGCGTCGACAAGGGGCGCAGCGCCGCCAACGGCGGCACCGGCCTGGGGCTGGCCATCGTCAAGCATGTCCTACTGCGCCACGACGCGCATCTCGACATCGACAGCCACCCCGGCCAAGGCGCGCTTTTCCGCTGTGTCTTCCCCGCCACGCGCGTGCGCACCGCCCCCAAAGAACGGCGTGCCGTGGGTAGCGACTAACGTTGCCAGAAAAACACCTGCTCTACATATCAGCCGTTGGCCACGCGTCGTGGCGGTTGGGTTTCAGTCTTTTCGCGACATGCCAACGGGCAGTTGCCGCAGTAGCCGAGTCCGGGGAGAAGATAGCGAATGCAGCAGACACGCCGGATGGACTCGATGTCACCTTCACTGCTTTCAGAATAGCGAATGGGGCGAAACAGCGGATTGCGCTTACCATCGGCCAATTCCCGCAGAGTCATCAGACGCCCGCCCGTATCGGCCCGCGCCTGGCCACCGGGCAAGGTGTAGAGCTGGGAGATGAGGTAGTCATAGTAGTGGCCGAGATTGCCCCATAGTGCGCGGGGCGCGATACCGGTGTGCTCGGCCATGCAGGCAATCGCCGGCCCCCAGGTGTCGCGTATCATGGGAAGAAAGCGCGTTTCGGCCTGAGTGGCGACGAGCGGTGTGCCGGTGTCTTCGACGACCAGTGCCTCGATGAGCATATCCTCGCCGAGTACCAAGCCCAGACGCGATAGCTCGAGCGGTAATTGTCGCTCCGCCAGCAGGTTGTGCGCCGCTCCCAGATAGGTAGTGAGCGCCAGGAAATACTTCGACCACAGCGAGATCACGGCGCGAGAATCGCCATGCTGATGCTCGGCGCCATAACGCTTGAGGATCTGTGTCATCCCGGGCTCGGAGAATACATCTCGCGCCGCCCAGGTCGTCGCTGGCGCCTGGTCCCAGGTGACCAGCTTGCGATCCATCCCTTTCAAGGGACCGGCATAAAACCGATCAAGCAGCACTGACATCGAAAGCTTTCCTGTGGCGAGGCCAAGTGGAAGGCGTGGGCCAGATACCCACGCCAGAAAGCGTAAATGAAAACCACTCGCGATTCAATCGTGCCAAGGTCTTGTCTGCAAAGTCGTCGAGCGATGGCTAGGCAGGGGCTAGAAGTCGTAGGTCAGGCTCGCACGTACATTCCGCTCCGCTCCAAAATAGCAGTGCTGAAGCGAATTGCATGAGGCCACGTACTCCTTGTCGAAGACGTTGCCCACATTGAGCTGCACCTGCATGCCCGGCATCCCCATCTGGCTCATGTCATAGCCCAGCATGGCATCGACCAGCGTGTAATCGGGAACTTGCTCGGTGTTGGCACGATTCGCTTGGATATCAGCGTAATAGCGCACCCCGAGGCCGGCATCCAGACCTGCGAGCGTATCGCCTTGGAAGGCATAATGGCCCCACAGGCTAGCCTGGTGACGCGGGGCGTAGATGGCGTGACTGCCTTCTTCGCTATCCACATCGCTCTTGGTGTAGGTAATGTCGGTGTAGCTATAGGCGGCCTGCAAACGCAGTCCCTCGGTTAATTGCGTGCGGGCTTCCAACTCCAGGCCTTGCGACTCGATCTCGCCGATGGAGCGATAAGGGTCGGTGGGTTGCTCCTTGGTGGCGACGTTTTCCTGCGTGATGCGGAACAGCGAGAGGCTATAGCGATCCTGAGTGCCCGGCGGCTGGAACTTGAGGCCGGTTTCCCACTGTTCACCTTCCATCGGCTCCAGTAGATCGCCTTGGGCATCGACAAAACTGGTCGGCGTGAAGGCCGTATTGTAGCTGACATAGGGCGCGACACCATTGTCGAATAGATAGAGTGCGCCGGCCCGGCCACTGAACTGGGTATCGTCTAGCTTGCTTTCGCTGTCGTTTAGATTATCGGTGTTCTTGATTTCGACCCAGTCGTAGCGGCCGCCTAGCGTGAGATGCCAGCGATCGAAGGCCATCTGGTCTTGCAGGTAAACCCCCGTCTGGGTCAACTCATGGCGCTCATCGTTGGTCGTGGTTATATCACCCACGACATCTGCACCATATTGCGGATCGAACGGATTTATATTGGGAAAAGCGCCCGACTTATAAACAACGTCATTCTCGCGATTCTGATAATCAAGCCCCATCAACACAGTATGGTCGATGAAGCCACTGTGGAGCTTGGCTTCTACCTGGTTATCAATGGTCCAGGCCTCGAGCGACTCTTCGGCACCAAAATAAGAGCGCTTGAGTTCATTGCTATTCCCGTCGACCCAGACATTCTGCCCTATCAAGTTGTTTGAACCGTCATAAAGGTATTCGGCTTGTTGGGCGACTTGATCCATATCGACATCGGCGTTCAGATAGCGCACCTTCTGGCGCGCGGTCCAGGCATCGTTGAAACGGTGCTCGAGGCTGTAACCGAACATACGCTGGGTCCGCTCGAACTTGTCGTAATCCTCCTCGCCATCGAAGAAGTTATTGCTGATCTTCTGGCCATTGTGGCTTTTCACCGCCCCCTCGTAAGGTACGCCGGAATGATAGCCGCCTTCCGGATCCTTTTGCAGATAGGCCATGAACGACAGGGTCGTATCGTCGGTGACATCCCAGGTCATCGAGGGTGCGATGGCGTAGCGCTCTTCCTCGACCGAGTCGAACTGGGTATCCGCACCACTTGCCAAGCCCACCACGCGATAGGCGGCACGTCGCTCATCATCCAGCGGCCCCGTGACATCGAACGCCACGCTGCGCTGGCTATTGTTGCCCACGCCAAAGCGCAGCTGCCGATGTGTCTCGAATTGCGGTTGCTTGCTGGTCAGCGCCACCAGGCCCCCGGGAGACGAGCGCCCGTAAAGCACCGAGGCCGGCCCCTTGACGATTTCAGCACTCTCCAGGAAGTAAGGATCGATCACCATCGAGCTGTAGCCATTAGTGTCCCCCATCACCTTCAGACCATCGAGGTAGGTATTGCTGAGACTTCCATCAGAGAAGCCCCGCATGACGAGATAATCGTAACGGTTCGATGCGCCCACTTGGTTGGAGTATACCCCTGGCGTGTATTTCACGGCATCGCCAAGTGTGCGGGTGTCGCGTTCATCCATCTCCTCGCGATCGATGTTGGAAACGGACTGCGGCGTTTCGATGATCGGCGTCTGCGTCTTGGTGGCAGCCTCGCCCGACACTGTCACCGTGGACAGATCCACGGCCTCGCCGTCATCGCTTTCGGATTGCGCCCATGTTGTCGTGGGCATGAACAATACGCCCGCCAGGCACGCGCAGAAAAACCAGTGGGGATGCAATGTGCGACTCATGAAAACGGCTCCTCGCTCTCGTCCTCGGGTCGCGGTCGACCCGTTTCTTATGGAGAGTGAGAATTATTAACTTTTAAGAGTCGTTCTGCTTATGATCAATGCCGAAAAATCTATGCGCGACGCTGCAAGCGACCTCGCGGAGGAACTTCTATCATCATTAAGGCGTAATCACGACCCCAGCCGGGGGTAGACGCTGGTGTAACGCACGCGGCGATAGACCGTAGCGCTGCTTGAAGGCAGTGGCGAAGTTGCTGGCATGCCGATACCCCACCCGTGTCGCCACGTACTGCACGCTATAGCCTTCCCGGAGCAGCGCATGGGCCATCTCGAGGCGACGTTGACGCAAACATTCGAAGACCGACTGGCCATACGCCTGGCGAAACTTGTCACGCAATGCGCTGGGACTCATGCAGGCCAGCTGCGCCAAGGACTCGATGCTATGCGACGCCTCAGGGTGTTCATGCAGGCATTCACGCACACGTGCCAAATGGTGGCGGTCACGCCTCCCCAGGCGGCGATCCTGCTGAGGAGAGGTTCCCCGGGCCGCCAAACCGTGAGCCATCAATTGCAGCGCCAGACCCTCACCGAGCAAGGCATGCTGCTGTGCTTCCTCCGGTGGTGCATTCAGCCAATCCTCGAGCGACAACCAGACGCCTTCGGGCAAGGACAAGCGCCACGCCCCACTGGTGGTGTTGTCGAGCAATTCGACCAGTAGCGCAGCCAAGTGCGTGTGCGACGTACGTGCGGCATCCAGCAAGGTGAGATTGATCGCACGCAGGTGCTGCCCACCGGCATGACGCGCACTCAACGTCTGATGTCCGGCGTGCGTGAGCATTAGCGCTTCACGCGGTGCCAGAGCGAAATACTGCTCACCGTGCGACAGTTCCGCGCTGCCCTCGAGCATGACGATGATCGACACATGCGCAGGCGCGTCGGCCAAGGCATGCGTTTCGTAGGTATGGTGGATCGTGAGACGCGAACCGACGAGACTGACACCCACGGCAGGACGACATTCATCGACCCAGCCCTCGGCCACCGGAGTGAACGCGGCGTCGGTGCGGTTCAAGGAGGGGAAGCGGTGATACAAACGATAACGGCGCTCGAAAGCGCCGAAATCTGCCATGGTCAGGCATTGGGCCGGTACTGAGACATCGTTCGTCATGCCTATTGCCGGGCCCATGACATACTCCCGATAGGCTTACGCAGTGGCTTCGGCGTAACGACGCGCCACTTCGTCCCAATCGACGACCTCGAAGAAGGCCTTGATGTACTCGGGACGCTTGTTCTGATACTTGAGGTAATAGGCGTGTTCCCACACGTCCAGCCCCAGAATCGGCGTATTGCCGTGCATCAGCGGGCTATCCTGATTGAGCGTGTTTTCCACGACCAGACGCCCGGCAGGCGTAACGGACAGCCAAGCCCAGCCACTGCCAAAGCGCTTGAGGGCAGCTTGCGTGAAGGCTTCACGAAACGCTTCGTCACCGCCCAGTTCACTTTCGATAGCCGAGGCCAAATCGCCCTTGGCCTTGCCTCCACCCTGTGCCGACATGACCGTCCAGAACAGCGAATGGTTGGCGTGCCCGCCACCATTGTTGATCACTGCCTGACGCTTGGCTTCCGGAACGCGCTCGATTTCACCCATCAGGGTTTCGACCGGCAGCGATTCGAGATCCGTGCCTTCCAGAGCGGCGTTCAGATTATTGACGTAGGTCTGATGGTGACGGCTGTGATGGATCTCCATGGTAAGCGCATCGATATGCGGTTCCAAGGCATCATAAGCATAGGGTAACGTCGGTAGTTGATGCGCCACGACATACCTCCTTGTCAATCTATCGTCGAATGTCGAGCCTTGATGCAACGTGGCACCAACGGCAGGTTGTACCTAATCATAATAGTTTTCATTGCAGGTTTGTCAATTACTTAGCAGCTTAGACGAGAGGGTCAGAACACCTTGTCAAGCATGAACATCAGCATGAATCCACCCAGCACGCCGAAGGTCGCATCGCGTTCGTGTCCCTTGCGATGCGACTCGGGAATGATCTCGTGACTGATCACGAACAACATCGCGCCGGCGGCAAAGGCCAGGCCAAAGGGCAGCAAGACATCGACGACATGCACCGCAAAGGCCCCGATAACCCCGCCGATAGGCTCCACCAGACCGCTCAATAACGCCGCACCCAATGCCATCGGACGCGAGTAGCCGATGGCCAGCAGCCCCAGGGAGACGATCAGCCCCTCGGGTAGATTCTGGAGGCCGATGCCCAGCGTCAGCGCCACCCCGGCGGCCATGTCGCCACGCGCATAGCCCACGCCGACTGCCAGCCCTTCGGGGAAGTTGTGAATGGTGATGGCAAAGATGAACAGCCAGATACGCCGGATCTGCAAGGCATCCGCGCCACCCTGCTTGCCCAGCGCGAAATGCTCATGAGGCACGAAGCGGTCCATCCCCCAGACCAGAATACCGCCACACACGATCCCCCCGCAGACGATCATCAGGGCCCAGCCGATGGTGCCGGTGAGCGCCAGCGAGTCCTCGTAGGCCGGCATGGCCAGGGAATAGGCCGTGGCGGCCAACATCACGCCAGCACCGAAGCCCATCAGGGCATCCTCGAGACGCTGGCTAATGTGGCGAAGCACCATGATCGGTAACGCCCCCAGCGGCGTGAAAAGCCCCGCCACCAGACTCGCCAGCATGCCCGCCTGAAGCGTGCTCAATGTCCCCAGCCAATCGCGCATCTGAGCGCCCAGCCACCACACCAGAAACGCGCCCACGGCGGCCGCGAGTAGGATGCCCAGCGCCCAGCGGCGTCGAATGAAGCCGCCGGGCGCTACAGAAGGCGCTTGCGAGGGCGCTTGCGTATCTTGCATGCGGGGTCTCCTGTGTCGTCGAGAGCGTTCAGCGTGTCACAGCCGGTAGATGACGATAATACTGCTGCCAGAGTATCACCGCGCCCGCCACGCCGCCCGGTAACAACACCAGATTGAGCACTGGTATCCACGTCGCCAGCGACATGCCGACCCCAAAGGTCAGCGTCGGCCACCAACGCGTCCGCAAGCGTCGTCGCATGTCACCAAAGCTCACCTGGTTGTTATCCATCGGATAATCCAGGTATTGAATCGCCAGCATCCACGCCGAAAAGGCGGCCCACAAGAACGGCATGAATACGTTCACGCCGGGCACGAAGCCAAGTACGAACAACAGCGCCATGCGCGGCAGCATGTACCCCAGCTTGACGAATTCGCGACCCAGCGCGTCGACCCCGGCGCGGAAAAGCCCCCGCGTATCGCTGGGCGGCGCCCCACTCAGGCGCCATTCCACCTTTTCGGCGAGAAAGCCATAAAACGGCGCAGCGATCAGGTTGGTCACCAGCGTGAAGGAAAAGAACACCACCAACAGTAGGCTCACTACCAGCAGCGGCCAGATCAACCATTCCAGCCACTCGAGCCAGGACGGCACCTTGAGCATCCAGTAGTCGAGCCAGCCGCCGAAATGCGTGAACAAATAACCTAGCGTGGCGGCGTAGATCAGCAGATTGATTGCCACCGGCGCAATGACGAAGCGGCGCATCCCCGGCGACAGAACCAACCGTGTGCCCTGACTGATGGCAGTAAACGCATGCAGCATCGAGGTTCATTCCTTGATAGACGTTAGCGCGGATCCTGAGCAGCAGCATGCCATGCGGCGGCCCCGGCGCCCATCTCCCGCGGTTGATGAGAAATTTAATACCAGTATGAGGCGCTCTCAGGCTTCGTGCTCAGTAAAACGCATGACCCGCTCGGCCTTTCGGCGCAACCCAGCGAATAGCGGCCAAGCGCGGCACGGCGGTATGCTAACGTAGCTAAACTGGGATGCCTGCACGGCAGCGTTAACGTGCCTCCCCGGCCTGTAAATGACGCAGCCCGGCATCGCGACAAGAGAACACCTCATGGCAAATGCCCCTGGGGCCGACGCCCCCGATCATGGTGATGAAGCGCGCCGCCTCGACGAACTCCAACGTCTTGGTCTGATGGATACACCGCCCGAGAAGCGTTTCGACGACATCACCCGGCTGACCGCGAAGGTCTTCGGCGTGCCCATTGTGCTGATCACGCTGATCGATCGCCACCGTCAGTGGTTCAAGTCACGCTTCGGCTTCGATGCCTGCGAGACCTCCCGCGACAACGCCTTTTGCGCGCACGCCCTGCTCGAGCGCCAAATGCTGGTAATCGAGGACACCGCCAACGATCCGCGCTTTCGCGATCATCCCCTGGTCACCGACACGCCCTACATCCGCTTTTACGCCGGCGCCGTCATTCGTATGGCCTCGGGCCTGCCGCTGGGCACGCTATGCGTTATCGACCGTCACCCAAGGCACTTCGACGCCCACCAGCGCGAGATATTGCTCGATTTGGCACGCCTGGTGGAAAACGAGATCGGCGACGACGTCATCACGCACCTCGAGCGCGCCCGCGCCGAAATCGGCACCCAGTTCGATCCGCAAACCCGGCTCGCCACGCAACAACGCTTTCAGCAACTCATTCAGGCACGCCTGGCGGCATTGCCGGACACCGCAAGGTTCTGTGGCGTCGCGGCCATCGATCTTTACGGCATGCGCGCGGTGCGTACGCGCTTTTCGCTAGAGGCCAGCAACGAAGTGCTCATGCGCGGCATCGCGCGGGTCGAGAAAGCCCTCGACGGTTTTATCTTCGACTTGGCACGCATCGACGATCAACGCCTCGGGGTGCTGCTCTACCAGGGAGATCCCGCGCGCATGGCCGACACCATGGCAACACTGGCTGAGACCTTGCAGGCGCCCTATCTCGCCGCCGGCAAGACCGTCACCGCCGCTGCGCGCGTTATCTGGGCACAGGACGCCACCCGGCTTGGCCATGCCGATGACATCCTCTCCGCCCTGCAGCATACCTGCCGGCGCCTCCACAACGAGCGCGGCGACGCCCTCCTCCGCCTCGATACGCCAACGTCCCTGCCACGCCTGACGCGGCGCAACTTGCTGCGCCGCCGTACGGCTTCGGCACTGGCCGAAGACCGCTTCCGGCTACACTATCAGCCGCAAGTCGCCATACACGGCTATCGCCTGAAAGGATTCGAGGCCTTGCTGCGTTGGCATGACAGCGAACTGGGGCAAGTCAGCCCCCAGGATATCGTCGATATCAGTGAGGAAATCGATCTCGGCGATCAATTGGATACCTGGGTCCTGCACACCGTCACCCAGCAACTGGCCACGTGGCGCGACCGAGGCCACGCCCTGCTACCGGTATCCGTCAACGTTTCCCAGGAGCAGCTCGCATGGCCCGCCTTCGCCGACTTGATCGATTCACTGCTCACGCGCCACCGCCTACCCGGGCGATTGCTCAACCTGGAAGTGCTGGAACGCTCGTTGATCGACGACCCCGAGGCCATCATCGATAGCATGCAGCGTCTCAAGCGCCGTGGCGTGGGGTTCGCCATCGATGATTTCGGCACCGGTTATTCGTCGCTTTCCTACCTCACGCGGATCCCGTTCGACACACTCAAGATCGACAAGAGCTTCATCGACCGCATCTGCGATGACCCACGAGTAGCCTCGCTGGTGCACTCGATCGTCTCGCTGGGGCGCGATGCCGACATGCAGGTCATTGCCGAAGGCGTGGAAAGCGTCGCCCAAGTCACACTACTGCGCGACTTTCACTGCCACAGTATTCAGGGCCATGTCTTCTCCATCGCCCTGACTCCGCCCCATGCCGAAGCGCTGTTGGCAGCCACTGCCAGAAAACGGCATCACTCCCCGAGCGACTCGTCCAGCTCACCGGGCTCGGTGTGACGCACGTCGAGCCCCTTGACCAGATAAATGACGTGTTCAGCCAAGTTGTCGGCATGATCGCCGACCCGCTCCAGGGCCCGCAGGATCGTCATCACGCTGAGAATGGAGGTAATGGCGCGCGGATCTTCCATCATGAAGGTCACCAGCGAGCGCGTGGCCGTGGTATATTCATTATCGACCGATTCATCCTCGTGAAGCACCTCCAGCGCCAGCCGCGTGTCGAAGCGCGCGAACGACGTCAGCGCGTCACGCAGCATCTTGCGCACGTGCTCGCTCAGGTGGCGAATCTCGACCATGCCCCGCGAATGGCGGTCCGACTCGATGAGCGTCAACGCATTGCGTGCGATCTTGTTGGCCTCGTCGCCGACCCGCTCTAGATCGGAGGTAGCGCGGATGACCGCCAGCACCAGGCGTAGATCGGAGGCCGCCGGCTGCCGGCGTGCCAGCACCCGAGTGCACTCCTCGTCTATCTGGATTTGCATGTCGTTGACGGCGTTATCGCTATCGCGCACGCGCTCGGCGGTTCGACTATCGCCCTCGAGCAACGCCTCGACGGCATCCTGCACCTGTTTCTCGACCAGTCCGCCCATGGCCATCAACTGGGTCTTGAGCTGCTCCAATTCCTGGTTGAACTGACGGGAAATGTGCTGGCTATGCGTCTCGTTGGTAATGTCCATGACACTGCTCCGCTTGTCGGAATCGCCGCGACTCAACCCACGCGGCCGGTGATGTAGTCTTCGGTGCGCCGTAAGCGCGGATTGGTGAACAACGTATCGGTCGGGGCGTACTCGACCAGCTCGCCAGCGTGCAGAAACGCGGTGTAGTCGGACACGCGCGCCGCCTGCTGCATGTTGTGGGTGACCAGAATCAGCGTCAGTTGCGACTTCAAGCCACGAATCAGCTCCTCGATCTTGAGTGTCGAGATCGGATCCAGCGCCGAGGCCGGCTCGTCGAGCAGCAATACGTCCGGGCGCACTGCCAGGGTACGGGCGATGACCAGACGCTGCTGCTGCCCGCCCGACAACGTCCACGCCGAGGCGTGCAGATCCGCCTTGACCTCCTCCCAGAGCGCCGCCGACTGCAACGCCCACTCGACGATTTCATCCAGTTCGCGCTTGCGTTTGACGCCCTGCAGACGCATCCCGTAGGCGACGTTTTCATAGATCGACATGGGAAACGGATTGGGCGTCTGAAACACCATCCCCACCCGGCGGCGCAGCTCGGCCACATCCACGTCGCGGGCATGAATGTCCTGGCCCTCGAGGCGAATGCGTCCATTCCGCGTGACCTGGTCGTTGAGGTCATGCAATCGATTGAGGCCGCGCAGTAACGTCGACTTGCCGCATCCCGAGGGCCCGATGAAGGCCGTCACGCGGTGACGCGGCACGCGCAGCGTCAAGTCGCGCAGCGCCGGCTTCCCCTCATAGGCGAGCGACAGGGCCTCGATGTCGAAACAGCTCGACGTCGAGGGAAAATCGACCGCCAACGACGACAAGCGCTGGGTCTCGGCGGCGGAAAAAGACGCGGCAGACAAGAGTGACGAACCTCCTACGAATGCTCCAGTGCACGGTGACGTGCCCTGAGATGATGGCGCAAGATTATTGCAGTTAGGTTAAGCACCACGATGACGACGACCAACAACGTCGCTGTCGCGAATACCAGTGGCATCGCCGCCTCGGCATCGCGACTGGCGAAGCCAAGATCGAACAAGTGATAGCCCAGATGCATGAACTTGCTATCGAGATGCAGGTACGGAAACTCCCCATCCACGGGGACCTCCGGCGCCAACTTGGCCACACCCACCAGCATCAGCGGCGCCACCTCGCCGGCGGCACGAGCCACGGCCAGGATTACTCCGGTGAGCATCGACGGCAGCGCCATGGGCACCACCACCCGGCGCAGGGTTTCGAAACGCGTCGCGCCCAGCGCCAGTGACCCTTCACGCAACGCCACGGGAACTCGCGCCAGGCCCTCTTCGGTAGCCACGATCACCACCGGCAGCGTCAACAGCGCCAACGTCAGCGAGGCCCATAGCAGCCCACCGGTGCCAAAAGTCGGCGACGGCAGGCGCTCGGCGAAGAACCAGCTATCGATACGGCCGCCCAATCCGTAGACGAACACGCCCAGCCCGAACACGCCGTAGACGATCGACGGTACCCCGGCCAGATTACGCACCGCGATGCGTATCAGGCGCGTCAACGGCCCCTGGCGTGCCACCTCGTTGAGATACAACGCCGCCAGCACGCCGAACGGCGTGACCACCAGCGACATCAGCATCACCATCAACAGGGTGCCGAAGATCGCCGGCCATACGCCGCCCCCGGTATTGCCATCGCTCGGTGCCTCGCTGAGAAAGCGCCACACGCCGTGTCCCCAGGCCGCGAGCTTGTCGCCGATAGTCATGCGATTGGGCCAGGAAAGCGACGCCACCTGCGCGAAGGCCACCTCAGCCGCGCGCCCCTCGACGTTACGCAGATGTAGCGTCGTGACGTCGGTGTTTCCTGCCAGCGCTTGGCGCAGGCGGCGTTCGGCCTCGTTGCCTTGCAGGCGTTCACCGGCGGGCGTCTCCACCGCCGTCAGGCGTCCGATGAAGGGTCCCCAATCGCGACGCTCGGCGTACAGTAATTCCGGCGGTGTCTCGCGCGTCTCGATGGCCTGCGTCTCGATCCACCGCCATACTCGACCGTCGAGGTCACGATTGGCGGTGAAATAGCGTTGTTCGCCGGCCTCGCTGCCACGGGCGATGCCAGCGACCTGCTGTCCATTTTCGAGGGTCAGTTGCTCGATATCGGCAGGCCAGAAATGCGCCAGTCCGCGTGTCACGACCAACGTCAAAAGCGCCACCACGGCCAATAGCGACAGCGCCACGCAGGCCCCGCTCAGCCATCGCCAGACACCGTCACTGCCCAACCGAAGTATCCTCATGCGTCACCCCCATAGCGTCGATACCGCCGCTTGAGCCGCCAGCGCACTATTTCCGCCAGCGTGTTGACGACGAAGGTGAACACGAACAGCAGCAACGCCCCGAGCAGCAGCAGACGATAATGGGTGCCACCCACCGCCGCCTCGGGCAATTCGATGGCCAGGTTGGCGGCCAGCGAGCGCAGGCCCTCGAAGAGGCTCGGTGACATCAGCGGCGTATTGCCGGTGACCATCAGCACGATCATGGTTTCCCCCACGGCGCGTCCCGCGCCGATCATGACCGCGGAGAGAATTCCCGGCGCGGCGGCGGGCAACTGGACTCGCCACAGCGTCTGCGCCCGTGTCGCGCCCAGTGCCAGAGAGCCTTCCGCCAAGGGGCGGGGCACACCGGAAAGCGCTTCCTCGGCCAGTGAATAGAGCGTGGGAATGATCGCCAGCCCCATGGCCATACCGACGATCAGCGCATTGCGTTGCGCGTAATCCCAGCCCCACTGCTGGTGCATCCAGGCACGCAGATCACCGCCGAACCACCAGGCCTCGAGCCACGGCGAGAGACCCAGTGCCGCCCAGCACAGCAGCGCCAAGGGCACCATCAGCCCGACGCCGGCACCGATAGGGGGTAGACGCGATCCCCAGCGTCGAGACAACATCCGCCATAGCCAGCCGCACGCCACGCTGCCCAACGGCACGCACACGAAAAGCGCCAGGGTGCCGGCGAGGTGGCGCTCGACGAAGGGCGCCACGAGAAATCCTGCGACGAAGCCAATGACCACGCCGGGCAACGCCTCCATCAGCTCGATGGCGGGCTTGAGACGCGCACGCTGGCGCCGTGACATGTAACAAGCGCTATGCACCGCCGCTCCCAACGCCAGCGGCACGGCAAACACCATGGCCCAGGCCGCTGCCTTGAGTGTACCCCAGGCCAGCGGCACCAGGCTGTATTGCGGCTCTTCATCGCCAGTGACGGCTGCCGCCCAGCGCCACTGGGCAGCGCTGTGGCCTTCATAGGTCTGCGGCATCCACAGGGTCGCCGGGCTTACCGCAGCATGCGGCGCCTCGATCGCCAACCGCTGGGGCGTGCCCGACTCGCCCAGCCACATTACCTGCGTGCCTTGTGAATTAATCGATACGGCCGTCGGCGGCGTGGCCTCGGGTGCCTGACCCTGCCAGCGTTGGCCGCTCAGGGACTGATAGAGTCCCAAGCGGCCACTGTCGTCCAGCGCCAGCCACAGGCGCTGCTGGGGCAGGGCGATCAAGCGTCGAATGGCGGCATCGCCCAGAGCTGAGTATGACGTCTCGGGCACTTGCCAGCCCGTGGCGTCGGGGGAGAGTCGCCAACGACGCAGCCCGCCTTGGGCATCGCCGACGATAAGCGTGCGTCCGCCTTGCAGGAAGCTCAACGCCGTCACCGGCGCCTGGGTCTCGGTGCGCACCGACACCATGCCGCCGCCATCGGGAGACAACTGCCACAGCGTCAATTGCGTGCCTTGAGTCATGGCCAGGCGGCCCGCGTGGCCTAGCGCGATATGTTCGGCCGTCTCCGGCACCGCGATACGCCGCGTAGCCTCATCGGTATGCCACAGGGCCGCCACCTTGCCTTGGGTATCGCGCCCCGCCAGAACCCAGCCCTGAGCCGCATGACGTAGCGTCAACGCCGCCACGCCGCGGGATTCGAACAAGCTCATGGTAGAGGCTTGGGTCCATCGCAACCGCCCTTGATCGTCGCGGGGCACCAGGCGTACCTCACCGTTGCCCAGCCCCAGGGCCAGCGGCTGCGTCTTGCCTGCCTCGGCCACTGCCGCGATCGTGGTGCTTGCTGATAGCGTTGTAATCTCGCCCTCGACGTCGCGCAGATGCCCGTCTCGGGTCAACCAACGCGTGCCATCATCGGCCAACCAGACGGCATGCATCATACCTTCGTCGGCGGCCGAGGGAGCGCCGGTATCCACTTCAGCACCGTCGAAAAGCGGTAGTACGGCCAGCGTCAGATACACACCGATGGCCAGCACTGCCACGACCACGCCGATACCGCTGGCGGCAATCACCCCGGTCGCCAGACGGTCGAGACGCTGACGCAAGCGGCGATTCGGGCGAGGCGGGGCAGTGGAGGGATTAGTCATCGGCGAGCCCGGCGGCGAAGCATTGCCTTGCAATGAAGTGAGACCATCAGATTACGTCAGTTTGATGACGATTGCGTGACATCGGCAAGGGGTGGCAACCGCAATGCCCGCCTGGCGGCGGCCAAGCGCGGTTCAGGCAACGGCACGAAACCCTGCCGGGCCACCACGGCCTGCCCTTCGGGCGATAGCACTAGATCGAAGAAGGCGCGTTCCAGGGCCGGCAAGCGCTCGTCCGGGGCCAGATTGACGTATACATACAAAGGGCGAGTGAGCGGATAGCGCCCGCTGACGACGTTATCCAGCGTGGGCAGACGCGGCGTGCCCTGATCATCGCGCAACGCCAGCACCTTGACCATCGCGGTGGGGTAACCCAGGCCGGCATAGCCGATCGCCTCGCGGGAACGTCCAACCGCCGCCACCACCGCCGAGGAGCCCGGCAGCTCGTTGACGTCGCGGCGGAAATTGCCGCCGCACAAAGCCTCCCGCTTGAACAGTGCATGCGATCCGGAAGCGGTATTGCGGCCAAAGCGGGCCACAGGCCGTGAGGCCCAGTCGCCGTCGAGCCCCAGCGTGCCCCAGCGTCGGATAGCAGGCGTTTGACCGCAGAAGCGAGTGTCGGCGAACAGCGCCTCGACCTGGGCCAATGACAACGAGGTCAGCGGGTTGTCGCGATGCACGAACAGCGTCAGCGCGTCCAACGCCACCGGCACTGCCACCGGTGGGTGGCCCTGGCGGGCGATGAAGTCGGCACGCTCGGCCTCCGTCATGGGTCGTGACATGGCGCCGATACGTGTCACTCCTTCGGCCAGCGCCGGCGGCGCAGTCCCCGAGCCCGAGGCTTGTACCTGCAAGCGTACCTCGGGATGCCGCGCACTGAGCCGTTCCCCCCATTGCGTCATCAAACCGCCCAGCGTATCCGAGCCGACCGATCCCAGTGTGCCGCTCAACGGCGCTGCCATCGCCATCATCGGCAACAGCAACGCCCCTAGCATCATCGCCACGCGACATCGCCAGTTCACTGAGCCGTACCGGTATGTTCGCTTTTTGCTTATCAATGCTCTCGTCCCCGTTGTCATGCTTGCCCCACCGCGATACACCTTGCCGGGCGACTGGTCGTCGAGGCGCGACGGCGTTTACTATGAAACGATTGCAACCGCGCTACGGTCGACAACAACAATGCTCGACAACCAAGATGCTTGATAACAACAATCGCCAGGACCCACGCCATGCATGAACTCGACGATATTCCCACCCCGCAGGGCGAACTCACGCTCAAGCTCGTCACCCAGCGCCAGGACACCAACCTTTATGGCGACATTCCCGGTGGCTGGCTCATCGCACAGATGGACCAGGCCGCCGAACTCGCCGCGGGGCGCCTGGCAAGCGGCCGGACCGCCACGGTCGCCACCGAGGGCATGGATTTCCTGTGCCCGGTACGGGTCGGCGCGATGGTCAATATCTTCACCCAAATCAGCGAGGTTGGGCGCAGCTCGATCAAGGTCGATGTCGAGGTGTGGATTCGCCCACCTCACGAGCGCAGTCCCGAGGAGCGCTACAAGGTCACCGAGGCACGCTTCGTGATGGTGGCACTGGACGACAACGGTCGCATACGCCCCGTCCCCGAGGCGTAAGACGCTCGTTGTCCACTGCAATGTCGCGCGACACGCGTCGAGTCATAACGGCGTCAGATTGGCGAACCCCAGCACCAACCATTTGTCGCCTTCGTCCTCGAAACTGATGTGCACGCGGGCCCTGGCACCTTCGCCCTCGGCATTGATGATCACACCCTCGCCGAAAACCGGATGACTGACCCGCTGCCCCAGACTCAACGACGGCTGATCGTCATCGTTCGAGACGCTCTGCTGCTGAGAGAGTCCGCGGTTCGGCCGCGTGGAAACCGGCCGCGAGACCTGGCCACGCAAACGCACCTCCTCGAGCAACGACTCGGGCAACTCATGCAAAAAGCGCGACGGCCGCGAAAAGGTTTCCTTGCCATGCAGGCGACGGATCTCGGCATGCGTCAGATACAGCTTGCGCATGGCGCGCGTCACCCCGACATAGCACAGACGCCGTTCTTCCTCGAGACGTCCCGGCTCCTCCAGCGACATCTTGTGCGGAAACAAGCCTTCCTCGACACCGGCGACGAACACCACCGGAAATTCCAGCCCCTTGGCCGAGTGCAGCGTCATCAGTTGCACGCTGTCCTCGAAGTCGTCCGCCTCGTGATCGCCGGCATTGAGGGCGGCCTCGGCCAGGAACGGCTCCAGCGCGGCCGCTCCCTCACCGACTTCCTGCAACGAGAAGGGATCGCCCTGAGCAAAGTTGCGCGCCGCGTTGATCAGTTCCTCGAGGTTCTCGACACGCGCCTGACCTTTCTCGCCCTTTTCATTGCGGTGATGCTCGAGCAAGCCGGTGGTATGCAGGACATGTTCGATCAGTTCATGCAACTCCATGCCGGCAGTATCATTGTCGAGCCGTTCGATCAGCTCCGAAAATGCCGAGAGCGCACTTGCCGCACGCCCCTTGAGTGCCCCCTCGCTGACGCTGTCATGCAACGCCTGCCATAACGACACCCCTTGGATGCGGGCCCGCTCGCGCAGCACTTCCACGGTACGCGTACCGATGCCGCGTGCCGGCACGTTGATCACGCGCTCCAGCGAGGCATCATCGTCACGCGTGAGCATCAAGCGCAGATACGCCAGGGCATTCTTGATCTCGAGGCGCTCGTAGAAGCGCTGGCCGCCATATATGCGATAGGGCACGCCACTGCGGATCAACGCCTCCTCGAGCACCCGCGACTGCGCGTTGGAGCGATAGAGAATCGCGATGTCCTGTCGCGTGCTGCCCTTGTTCACTTCCTCATTGAGGGTGTCAACGATGAAGCGGGCCTCGTCGAGGTCGTTGAAGCCGGCGTAGACCGAAATCGGTTCACCGTGAACACCGTCGGTCCACAGTTCCTTGCCCATGCGCCCGGCGTTATGGCTGATCAGCGTGTTCGCGGCCTCGAGAATGGCGCTCGTCGAGCGATAATTCTGCTCCAGACGCACCGTGGTGGTCGCGGGGAATTCCTCGGCGAAGCGGCGGATGTTCTCGACCTTGGCGCCGCGCCAGCCGTAGATCGACTGATCGTCGTCGCCGACCACGGTCATGCCCGCGCGATCGCCGGCAAGCAGCTTGAGCCAGGCATACTGCAGGGTATTGGTATCCTGGAATTCGTCGACCAGCAGATGACCGAAACGCTCGCGGTAATGCGCCAGCAACTCGGGGTTGTCGCGCAGAAGCTCCAGGCCACGCAGTAGCAACTCCCCGAAATCGACCAGACCGGCGCGTTCGCAAGCCAGCTGATAGCGTTCGTAGAGCTCGACCATCTGGCCCATATAGGCATCGCCATGGGTCTGGACCTGGTGGGCCCGCAGCCCCTCTTCCTTGCAGCCGCCGATGAAGTATTGCACCTGCTTGGGCGGGAAGCGCTCGGCGTCGATGCGATGATCCTTGAGCAAGCGCTTGACCAGGCGCAGTTGATCGTCACCGTCGATGATCTGGAAATGCTGGGGCAGGCGCGCATCGTGCCAGTGGGTACGCAGCAGGCGATGTGCGATGGAGTGGAACGTGCCCACCCACATATTGCGCAACGACAGGCCCAATAGCGCTTCGAGGCGCGTGCGCATCTCGCGCGCCGCCTTGTTGGTGAAGGTCACGGCGAGAATCGCATAGGGCGACAACCCCTCGACCTGCAACAACCAGGCGATACGATGCACCAGCACGCGCGTCTTGCCCGAGCCAGCGCCAGCCAGTACCAGCAAATTGCCCTGCGGGTGGCTCACGGCCTCGCGCTGAGCCGTATTCAGCGAGTCGAGTAGCGGCGAAACGTCGCCCGGCGAAACGTCGTCCATGGATCACGTATCTTGGCATTGCGAAATGAGCGCCCAGCTTAGCACAAGCGGTCTCGGCTTCGGTCGCTCGCGATCTGCCGAGTGGCTAGGTGTCGTCGTCGGTATCGGGATAACGCAGCGGCACCAGGCTTTTCTTAACCGATTGGAGTTGCTCGGCCAGCTTGGGCCCGCGTGTCTTGGCCACGCCCACGGCGAGCACGTCGACGATCACCAGGTGCGCCACGCGCGAGCTCATCGGGGTGTAGATTTCGGTATCCTCGTGCACGTCGATATAAAGCGGCAGGGTGACCTCGCTGGCCAGCGGCGAGTCACTGGGACACAAGCCAATCACCGTGGCACCGGTCTCGCGAGCCAGACGCACGCTGGCCACCAGCGCCCGGGTGCGTCCGGTCTGGGAGATGGCGACCACCACGTCACGCGGTGTCAGCGTCACCGCCGACATATTTTGCATGTGCGGGTCGGAATAGGCCACAGTGGATATCTGCAGACGGAAGAACTTGTGCTGGGCATCGAAGGCCACCGCGCCGGAAGCGCCGAAACCGTAGAACTCCACGCGATTGGCCATGGCCAGGGCGTTGACCGCCTTGCCCAGTGCGGCATGATCGAGCCGATCACGTACCGAGAGCAACGTGCCCACGGTGGAGTCGAAAATGCTGTGGGCAAATTCGGCGACGCTGTCACTATCGTTCATCGAGAATTGCGCGAACTGACTGCCCGTGGCCAGCATCTGCGCGAGCCTGAGCTTGAAGTCCTGGAAACCGTTGCACCCTAGCGCACGGCAGAAACGCACCACAGTAGGCTCGCTGACCTTGGCTTCGGTGGCCAGATCGACGATGCGCATGTGGATAACATCCTCGGGATGGCGCAACACGAAACGCGCCACCTTCTGCTCGGAGCGCCGAAAATACTCCATGCGGCGTCTCATCTCATCGAACAGGGCACTGCTCATGATGGCGCGACTCCTTGGCTGACCAGCAGCGACGTGAAAACAGATTCGATTCTAGTATGCCGCAGGCGTTGAAGGGAGAAAAACGCCCGTTTCATCCTTGACGTCATAATTCTGTCAAGTGCGTTATAGTAATGATGCCAAGCAGAATTCGGTTATGGCACCAAGCCGATTATAAGGACGGTCATAAGGACGATCGGGAGATTCGATATGCGCGATGCCGAACATCTTCAATCCTTGAAAAGCGAGCTTCTCGACATTCATATGAGCCTGGAAATGCTCGAGCATGAGCAGCGCAAGAAGAGTGCCGCGACACGCTATCTGCGGGCGCGGCGCGGCATTGAGCTGCATCAGGAATTCAAGCGCCTGGAGCGCGATATCGTCGATTACGACGACTGGCAGTAAACAGGCACTCGATGAGCGGAGAGAGTTCCCCGTTCATCGAGTGCCTGGAAGGGCGTTCCAAGCCCGGCGCGGGCAATATTCGCCCGCGCCGGATGACTGAATGACGCTCAGAGGCTGCTGATGAAGACGATCACCACGCCGATGGGCGCGATGAAACGTACCGCCACGCGCCACAGGGCGAAGGCACCATCGCTCATATTGAGCTGTGAGCGCAGTTCGTCACGCCCCATGAACCAGCCCACGAACAGCACGGTGGCCAAGCCGGTCAGCGGCAGCAGCAGCTTGCTGGTGACGTAATCGAGCAAGTCGAAGAGGGTCATGCCGGCGAACTTGTCGAACATGCCCAGCGGCGCGAAATCACCCCAGACGTTGAACGACAGCACCGTGGCCAGCCCCAAAGCCCAGGTCGCCAGTCCCGCGACGATGGTCGAGCCCACGCGCGACAGCGGCGAGCGCTCCTCGATCCATTCCACCAGCGGCTCAAGTAGTGAGATCGCGGAGGTCCACGCCGCGAACACCAGAAGCACGAAGAACAGCAACCCGAACAGCCAACCACCGGCCATGTTGCCGAACGCTAACGGTAGGGTCTGGAAGATCAGGCCTGGACCCGCAGCCGCATCCAACCCATTGGCGAATACGATGGGGAAAATAGCCAGTCCAGCAAGCAGGGCGATGACCGTATCCATGACCACGACGATGAGCGCCGAGCGACCGATGTTGACGTCATCGGAGAGATACGAGCCATACGCCATCATGATGCCCATACCCAGACTCAGGGTGAAGAAGGCATGCCCCAGTGCGGCGAGAATGCCGTCACGGGTGATCTTGGAGAAGTCCGGCGTAAACAGGTAAGCCGCCCCTTCGGCGAACGCGCCGGTGGTTGCGGCGTAACCCACGAGCAACACCAGCAGCACCGCCAGCGCCGGCATCAGGGTCTTCGCCGCACGCTCCAGGCCACCAGCAACGCCACCCACCACGACACCGATCGTCATGATCATGAACAGGCTATGCCAGAGCAGCAATTCCACGGGACTTGCCAGCAAATTGCCGAACAAGGTGCCAACACTATCGTTATTCAGCTCGCTGAAAGTATCGACCACCGCCATTTGAATGTACGCCAGCGCCCAGCCACCGATCACGCTATAGAACGAGAGAATCAAGTAGGCGCCGAGAATCCCGGCCACGCCAATCAACACCCAGGCCCGGCTACGCTTGAGACGCCGTGTGATGTCGCCCATCGTCGAGATGGGATTCTTCTGGCCCAGGCGTCCGAGCAACCATTCGGACATCAACATCGGCAAGCCGACCAGGAAGATGCAGATCAGATACACCAGCACGAAAGCGCCGCCACCGCTTTCGCCGGTCATGTAGGGGAATTTCCAGATATTGCCCAGACCGACCGACGAGCCGACGGCGGCCAGCACAAAGGCCATACGAGAGGACCACTGCGCGTGCGAATGAGACTTGTAAGACATTGCTTCACCTGAATTGCGTGGCGCCATCGATCAATAAAATGATGACGTTGTATTGTTGTTGCCACGTCCCCGGGCATGGATCGCACACCGCGACATGGAGCATGACAGGTCCTTGCGAGCGGCTGGGATCTGACCACCGATCAACAAGGAAACCGCACCGCTCGCAGCGATGTCAGTCACCGTAAGGGTGTCGATAAACACCGATTGAAGAGACGACTGTCCTCGACGTCGCCCACAGAGAGGCGCCATTTTAGCGGCAAGTTTTAGCCAAGACCATTCGCGTTATAGCATCAAGCCATCGACGACACGTCATACCCCGCCATGGCGTTATCACCGCGGTTAGAAAAGCGCGCTCTGCCGCTCGCCGGGAAAGGCCTCGAGAGGCGGTAATTCGACGCGTTCGGCCAGGCGTGCATAGAAGCGTCGCGCCAATTGTGGCGCTTGCCGGTTATCCGGCGTATGCACAAACAAGAAAGGGGTTTTCCCCTGTTTTATCCACAACACCAGGCGTTCACACCAAGGAGTGAAAAGTCGCTCGTTGATGGCCATATCAGAATGCCCGATGAAACGCACGATAGGCATATTTGCCGTGGAAATCACGTGTAACGGGCGTTTCGGCTTTTCACCCTGCGCCTTTATCAAGCGCGTATCGGTGCCTGCGGGCGTGGCGAAAAGCGGCCTCACATCGAGCATGACCCGATCCATCCCCAAAGTTATCAACAAGCGGTTCAATTGCTGCTCTGCCGCCCCTTTGTGGAAAAAATCACTATGACGCACTTCCACGGCACAAGGGCTTGCCGACGGCCAGTCTCTCAACAATGTCTCCAACGCTGGCAGTTCCCGAGCCCCGAAATCACGCGGCAATTGCACCATCGTCGGTCCTAGCCGGTCATGTAACGGCGCTAGCGCTGCAAAGAACGTCTCGAGCTCCTCCGCGACGCCCACCAGGCGCTTTTCATGCGTGAGCCGCGCCGGCAGCTTGAAGCAAAAACGAAAATCCGCCGGTGCCTGACGCGCCCATTGGGCGATGGTCGCCGCCTTGGGCGGCCCGCTGTAGAAGGTCGTATTGCCTTCCACGCTAGTGAACACGGCACCGTAATCGTGCAGCATGCCCTCCTGTGGCGTGTGTTGCGCGTAAAGACTGCCGCACCATTCGCCGTTGGCCCACATCGGCAAACCCAGGAACAAACGTGGCCGATCCTCCGTCATGACGCGCCTCGCAATTGTATCGCCTGCATCTCGCCGCCATGATGCGCTGCATGAAGCAGCCTCATCGGGCCCGTTTCCTGTGTCATGTCATGCCTCCATCTGCGACGTCGCAAGGGTAAAGGGTACCCCAACGTCCCGACATAGTTCGCTCTCGCGTCTGCATGTGTTCCACGTGAAAGGTTGAAACAAGATGCCACTGGCACGACTCGCCTCGGCAAGGCATCATCGCTGGCGACACTCATTCCGGGAGTCGACCGCCAAGGTGCCTTGCTTGTTCATGCCATTGTCGCGACCGATCATCGATGCCGCTCACACCCTGCGCCTACTGGCACGCACGGCGTGGTTGTTGCCGCTGTTGGTACTGGGAGCGTGCAGCTCTCAGCCGCCCGCACCGAGCACGCCATCGCCGGTAGCGTCCGAGCGCATGCGACCCATGGAATGGCAGGCACTGCCCGGCTGGCGTGACGATCACGTCATCGCCGCCTGGAGCGCGTTTCTCGCCAGTTGTCCGCAGCTTGCCAAGAAACCTCGCTGGACATCGGTCTGCGATGATGCCCAGCAGGTCGATCCGCTCGATGAGCGCGATATCACGCGCTTTTTCGAGATGCGCTTTCAGCCTTACCGCCTCACTAACGACGATGGTTCCACCACGGGCACGATCACCGGCTATTACGAGCCCATTCTGCATGGCGCGCGTGAGCGCCACGGACCTTATCAGACGCCGCTCTATCGCTTCCCCAACGCCTGGCAAGCGGCGCCGCAGCGTGTACGTGCCACGCAGCGCACGTTGCTGGAAAGCGGTGCCCTAAGCGGTCAGGAACTGGTCTGGGTCGACGATCCCGTCGAGGCCGCCTTCCTACAGATCCAGGGGTCGGGACGTGTCCGGCTGGACGACGGCGGCACCATGCGTGTGGCCTTCGCGGGATCCAACAATCAGCCCTTCCGCTCGTTCAATCGCGCCTTGATCGAACGCGGGGAAATCGACGCTTCCCAAGCGACCTTGCCCGGTGTAAAGGCCTGGGCCAAGCGGCATCCCGAACGCGTGGAAGAAATGCTGACCGTCAACCCGCGCATGGTGTTCTTCCGAGAGCTGGATAGCGACCATCCCCACACTGAGGGGCCCATCGGCGCCCTCGGCGTGCCCCTGACCGCGGAACGCAGTCTAGCCGTGGATCCCTCACGCATTCCGCTGGGCGCACCAATCTTCCTGTCGACCACACAGCCGCTCTCGAAAGAACCCTTGCAACGTCTGATGGTCGCCCAAGATACCGGCAGTGCCATCAAAGGCTCGGTACGCGCGGATTTCTATTGGGGACACGGCGAAGCGGCCGGTGAACGCGCCGCACGCATGAAGCAGGAGGGTCGCCTGTGGGTACTGATGCCGAAATGAGCCGATCATCGGGCCAAGAGAGGAAAACGCATGAGTGAAGATCGCCACACCACGACCCCGTTGGCCGTGGTCACCGGCGCTACCGCCGGGCTAGGACTCGAGACCGCCAAGGGCCTGGCCGCGCAGGGCTATCGCGTGATCGTCACCGCACGCAACGTGGAAAGAGGCGAGCTGGCCTGCCACGCCATTCGCGTCCATGCGCCGCATGCCGAGGTGCACGCTGAGCCGCTCGACCTCGACAGCCTCGAATCGGTACGCGACTTCGCCCGGCGCTTGACGCAGACCGAGTCTTCGCTGGAACGACTGATCAACAACGCCGGCATCATGGCCCTGCCGCGCCTCGAGCGCACACGGGACGGCTTCGAACGCCAGTGGGGGATCAATTATCTGGGCCATTTCCTGCTCACCAGCGAGTTGCTGCCACTGCTTACCGCCACGACGGCGCCCCGCGTGGTACAACTCTCGAGCCTCGCCCATCGTGGCGGCCGTATCGCCTTCGATGACTTGAACGGCGAGACGCACTACGACCCCTGGCGCGCCTACCGGCAATCCAAGCTCGCCATGCTGTTGTTCGCCCAGGCACTGCAGAAACACAGCGATGCCCAAGACTGGGGACTCAAGAGCCTGGCTGCCCATCCCGGATTGTCGCGTACCGCGCTGTTCGACCACGGCGTAAAAAGCCGTCCTTTCATCGGTAGTGTCTTCAAGCTTGGTCTGCCGCTGATCAGCCAATCCGCCGCCGAGGGCGCCCGCCCCACGCTGCATGCCGCGCTCAGCGATCGCGTCGGCCCCGGCGATTACATCGGGCCCGACGGTATCGGCGAGACCCGTGGCGCACCCAAAGTGGCGCACCGCGCCCGCAACACACGCGATTCAGCGGTCGAGAAATGCCTTTGGGACGTCTCATGCGAGCTCACCGGCGCACGCTGGGACACCACGGCCCCCGCGTAACGCCTTACAGCCCTTCTTCCAACTTCTATAGCCCTTCTTCCAGCAACTGGGGGGCGAAGTAGGTCATGATCAGGTCGGCACCGGCGCGACGCATCGAACCCAGCGTCTCACGGATCACCGCCGCCTCATCGATCACGCCCTGTTGCGCCGCCAGGCGAATCATCGCGTACTCGCCGCTGACCTGATACGCCACCAACGGCAACAAACTGTTGCGGCGGATGTCCGCCATGATGTCGAGATACGCCAGCGCCGGCTTGACCATCAGGAAATCGGCGCCCTCGGCCTCGTCCGCCAGCGACTCACGCAGCGCCTCGCGACGATTCATGGGGTCCATCTGATAGGTCTTGCGATCCCCCTGGAGTTCGGTGCCCGCCGCTTCGCGGAAAGGCCCGTACAGCGCCGAGGCCAGCTTGGTGGAATACGCCATGATGGGGATATCCTCGAAACCAGCCTCGTCCAGCGCCGCGCGAATCGTTGCCACCTGGCCGTCCTGTGCCGCCGAGGGCGCAATGATGTCGGCCCCCGCCCGGGCAGCCGCGACCGCCTGAACGCCGAGATTACGGATCGTCAGGTCATTGTCGACCGTGTCACCCTTGAGGATGCCGCAGTGGCCGTGCGTGGTGTATTCGCAGAAGCAGACATCCGGAATCACCATCATCTCGGGATCGGCCGCCTTGATGATGCGCACCATGCGCGACACCAGGCCATTGTCGTCCATCGCATCGCTGCCACTGGCGTCCTTGTGATGCGAAATCCCGAACGGCACGATGCCCTTGAGACCCAACGCACTGAGGCGTTTCACTTCCTCCGCCAACTGGTTTTCCGGAATGCGGTACTGCCCCGGCATTCCCTCGATGGGTACGAAGTCGTCCGCACCCTCCTCCACGAAGATCGGATAGATCAAATTCTCCGGGCGAAGAGAGGTTTCGCGTACCAGATCGCGTAGCGACGACGTACGCCGCAGGCGCCGCAGACGGGCCTGAGGAAACTGAGCAGGCATGTAAGACTCCTTGATCGCCGCCGAACGCGGCGCCCGGCGTTAAGAACCAGGATGTATTTTATAGCACGCTAACAAAATAGCTGTGGAATTAAAATAAAGATTCATCCCAAGTCTTGCATAAACACACAAATTTGGTCACTTTTTAACCATATTTCTCGGCGGATACAGGCTCTGAATGCAACACGGTTATTGAATTGACGATGGGCCGTTCTGATATTTTTTCATTAGCGCGTTCATCATCTCGATAGGGTTCTTGAAGTCGAACCGCTTGCGAGGCCGTATGTTGAGCTCATAAGCGATGGCGTCCAATTCATCCTGCGTCACCACGGATAGGTCAGTGCCTTTGGGTAAATACTGACGGATCGAGCCATTAATGTTCTCGTTGCTTCCTCGCTGCCAGGGGCTGTGAGGATCGCAAAAATAGATGGCTACGCCGGTGTTCTGTGTGATCTCCGCATGACGGGCCACTTCGCGTCCCTGATCGTAGGTCAGCGTTTTCCGCACGGTTATCGGCATCCGATTCAAGGCGGCACTAAATCCCTCGACAGCCGACGTGGCTGTCGCGTCGTTCATCTTCGCCAGCATCACGTAGCCGCTACTCATCTCGACCAGCGTTCCGACGGCCGACGCGCTATTCTTGCCCTTGATCAGATCACCTTCCCAGTGGCCGGACATCTCACGCTTCGCGACTTCTGGCGGTCGCAGGTGAATGCTGACCATGTCGGGAATCTAGCCTCGTCGGTCAACATCGCCATGGCGCGGTTTGCAGGTCGAGTTTCCCTGGCGCAAGCAGTAAATCAGTTCCTTGCGTAGTTGCCCGACAGGCAGTGCATAAATCGCGTCGTAGATTGTCTCGCGACAGACGTAAGCCTCTTTGAGGTTGGGTATATCCATGGTCTTGAGCCTGCCGGCAATCTGTTCGGGAGACAACCGTTGCCGCAGCAGGTAAGTGACAAGTTCCAAACGCTCGCTGCCTGGCAGCAGCTTATGCTCGGGGCGGCAGACCTCTCGCCGTTGCTGATGCAGCTGCTGAGCATGGCGGACACAATAGCGCGCATCTGGCGTCTAGTTACGCTGAAGCTCGCGGCATATCTCGAGGGAGAACGCTCCATGACGGCGGCGACTTGCCGGATACTCATGCCTTGGGCTCGGCTAACCTGCAGGGTGGCACGTTCTTCAATGCTGAGTTCGACGTAAGACATGGGGCAACACCTTATCGGAATGATCAGGTGTTACACTCAGAATCTGCGGCCGAGGGGTCTTCAAGCGCCACATCTGCCGGCGTTCGGTTACTCAATGCAATTGCAGGGGCTCAGTACCCAGCGTTTAGCACCTTCTCGGCTCCCAAAAAAACCGCTCAGCGGCTTGCCAAACATCTCTCTCGCAAGGAGCGCTTGGAACCTCGCTTCCAGCATCATGCGCATCGTGCCACTACTACAGCTCTCCAGCCTCGGGGGTTCGAGTTCGCAATGTTGCAGAAGCTGCATCGAGCGAGTAAGGGCAGTCTTCCAGCAAGACTGTCTCGGGCATATCTTTCTCATGAGCAGAAGGAGTCCTTTTGTAATCAAGCCTCCACCTCATCACAAACAGCGTCGTTTTGTTCTGATGGGACGAGTTTGGCGCGAATCTCAGAGCTTCGGCGAAAGAAAAGTGGTCTGGAATGGTCAAGGAGTAGTCCCCACGCAGGTAGGCGATGATATCGCCACTCATAGCGGCCATGTAGGAGCGGTCGCTTTGCAAGCATTCCAAAGTCTGCAAATTCTAGCAGTGTCATGAGTTCGCACCCTCTCGCGGTTGCCTGTCCACGATCAGAGTAACTTACTCAATGAAAATGGCCCCATTCCCAAGCGGAAAAGAGCATGGGGCACCAGGTGTCACCGCACTCTCTTGTATCGCCAGCGGTTACCGGCGGGCGTCAGGAGGTTGAAGGCTGCGGCTTATTGCGACGCAGTACGCGGGAGATCAGCGGCATCAGTACCACCAGCAGGATCATAGCGATGATGACCTGGGAAGTCGTACTGGCAGTCAGCACGCCCCACTCGCCGCCGCCGATGCGCAGCGCCAGGCGCAGGTTTTGCTCGGCTAAGCTGCCGAGGATCAGGCCCAGCACCACCGGCGGTAACGGAAACTTCAACTTATCCATGAAGTAGCCGATCAGGCCAAAGCCTAGCATCAGGTAGACATCGAACATGCGGCCGTTGATCGAGTACACACCCACCAGCACCAAGGTGATGATAAAGGCGCCGAGCAGCGGGCGCGGCAGGCGCAGCACCTGGGCGAAGCTGTTGGTGGCCAGGGCGCCACCGAGTATGATCAGCAGGATGGCGGCGAACAGGAACTGCCACATGAAGCCGAACACGATGTCGGGGTTGTCGCGGAACAACATCGGGCCGGGCTGCAGGCCGTGGATCAGCAGGCCGCCGAGCATCACCGCCGCCACTGCGGTGCCGGGGATGCCGAGCGTCAGGGCGGGGATCAGCGCCGAGGCGGTATCGGCGTTGTTGGAGGTTTCAGAGGCTGCTACGCCCTCGGGTTCGCCCTTGCCCCAGTTGTCAGGGTTGTGGGAGGCGCGCCTCGCCTCGTTGTAGCTGAGGAAGGCTCCCATCGAGCCGCCGGCGCCCGGCAGGATGCCGACGAACACGCCAATCACTGCGGAACGCAGCCAAGTCTTCCAGAACCGTAGCATGCTGGGAATGGCCTTCCAGATGCTGACGGTGTTGAGCTTGCCAGCGGTGGAGGTGTCGACGTCTATGACCTCCTCCAGCAGGGCGATCGCTGGCGGCAGGGCGTACAGGCCGACCAGCAGCACCACGATGTTGATGCCGTCGAGCAGTTCCAGGTGGCCGAAAGTGTAGCGGTCAAAGCCGGAGATGGTGTCCAGGCCGATCAGCGAGACGAAGACACCGAAGCAGGCGCTCATCAAACCCTTGAGAACGTCACCGCCAAGCAGGAAGACGATGGCCGACAGGCCGAAGACGGCCACCCAGAAGACCTCGGAGGGGCCGAAAAGAAGCGTCACCTTGGCCAGCGGCGGGGCCAGCAGCATCAGCACGATGGCCGAGGCGATGCCGCCAATGGCGGAGGACACCACGGAGACCTGCAGGGCGTAGCCGCCCTTGCCCTGCTGGGCCATGGGGTAGCCGTCGAAGCTGGTGGCCACGGCGGCCGGAGTGCCGGGAATGCGCAGCAGCACCGCGGGAATCGAGCCGCCATACATGGCGCCGTTGTAGATGCCGGCCATCATGCCAAGCGCGATCAGCGGGTCCATGCCGAAGGTGAAGGGAATCAGCACCGAGACCGCCATGGTGGCGCTGAGCCCGGGCAGGGCGCCGATGCAGATGCCGGCGATGACGCCGATCACGACCGCAGCAAAATTTCCGAGTGACAGCACCGCCGGGAGTGCATCAATCAAACTTCCATACATGTGTCAGCCCTCCGTCAGCGGATGAAGAATTCAGTGGGAAGGTCCTGGCCCATCAGCAGGACGAATATCACCGCGAGGCCACCGGTAAAGATCAGGTCGGCCAGCAGCAGCCGCTTGATGTCGCGATAGCCGAAGCACCACGCCACAATGGGCACCATGACCGCGGTAGTGGTGTAGAAGCCGATCAGGCTCACGCTGCCCACATAGAGTCCGATGGACGCGATGATGCCGAGAAAGCGTGGCCTGGAATCGAAGATCCGGTGGCGTGGTGCCTTCATGCGCTCGCTGCGATGGGCGACGAAGACCCGCAGGATCAGCAGCGCAGCGAGCCCGATCAGCCCGATCAGCATAGTGATCGGCAGCACCGAGCTCATGGTCGGCATGTCGGGCGTGCGTAACAGCAGAAAACCTGAAACGGCCATGATGGCAATACCGGCGATGAGGTCGGGATGTGGCGCACGCTTGGAAGCTGTCGGTTTCATAATGGATCCTATCTGTCTTGCTCACAGAGTGTTCGCCCTGCTCCATGGAGCGAGTCGACACGTCGAGGAGGCCGTCTTGTCGCGTCACGCATTGTGGCGACGTAGCCTGCAAGGCCGGGGCAGTGAAAGGCCCCGGTCGGCCATCTTATTTCCAGGGAGAGGTGTTCCAGACGCGCTCGGCCAGCTCCAACTGCTCGGCGTTGAGCGCTTCGAAGCCTTCCCCGGTGGTTAGATTGACCGGGTTGCCTGATTTGAGCATGGCCTCTTGAAACTCCGGATCCTCGTAGGTCTTCTCGAAGGCGGTGATCAGGCTGGACTCGACGTCCTCCGGCAGGCCAGCGGGAGCGATGAAGCCGCGCAGCGAACCGTTGATCAGGTCATAGCCCTGCTCGCTGAAGGTCGGCACGCCTTTCAGCAGATCGGAGCGTTCTTCGGTGGCGATGCCCAGCACGTTGAACTCGTCACGGAAGTTGACCACCTCGGACAGGTTGATGATGCCCATGGTGACGTGGCCACCCATCAGCGCGCTGCGTGCCGGTGCGGAGCCGGAGAACGGCACGATGGTGTACTCGGCATCGGTCGCTTCGGAGAGGCGGATCAGGAAGAAGTGGTCATCGCCACCGAGGCTCGACATGCTGACGGTGACGGCTCCGTCCCGTTCCTGGGCGGCGTCGACCAGCTCATCCATAGTGTCGATGTCGCTGCCCTTGGGCGTGACGATTACGTTGGGATCGTTCACCACATTGGCCAGATAGCTGAAGCTGTCGGCGCTGTAGTCGGCGTCGCGGTCGAGGGTGCGCGCCATCATGCCGGGCAGGTTGTAGGTGCCGATGGTGTAGCCGTCGGGATCGGCCTGGGCCACGGCGGTCACGCCGATCTGGCCGCTGGCGCCGGGCATGTTCTTGACTACCACCGTGGCGTCGTTGCCGAGGTACTCCTCGAGGAAGGGAGCCACGGTGCGGGCCATGACGTCGGTACCGCCGCCGGCGGCATAGCCGACGATCAGGTCAATCTTTTTCTCGGGGTAGTCGGCGAGCGCCTGGGTCGAGGTGACGCTGGCAAGACAGAGGGCGGCGGCGAGGCTTGTGAGCTTGGCATTCATTGTTGTACTCCCGTTGACGTTCACGGATGGTCGAGAAGGCCGGTAGGCCTGTTTGGCGCAGTGAACCGTACAGAATGACTGGATCAAAGCGAATAGTTTTTCACTTTGTCGTAAGTTTATCTGTATTAATGGAGAGGGATCGGCGTCAGCCCCATGACAGCGGGCTTTGCTGTTGGCGGCGTCATAGGCCGCCATATCGGCCTTTACGACTATGGTCTGGGGGTGTTCCGGGAGCATGGAAGGCGTATCTGCCGCTCAGGAGCCCTGCCGGTTGGCGCGAGCGAAGGACAAAACAGGGTGTCGAAGCAGATGAGCGACCGGGTGAGAGAAGAGGGCTAGAGAAAAGCGCGAAAGAAAAGCGCTCGCCAGCGGAGGGAAAAGAAGCAGCCGAACATCGAGCAAGAGGAGGGCGGGGCCCGCCCTCTATCTGTCGAGCCGTCTTATTTCCAGGGTGTTTCTTCCCAGGTACGCCGCGCCACTTCGTCCTGGACCTCCGCTAGGTCGTGGTAGTCGTCGCCGTAGATGACACTCAGCGGGTTGCCCTGCTTGGCCATGTCGGTGCGGAAGTCAGCGTCTTCGGCCATCTCATCGAGGGCACCCAGCAGCGTGGCGCGGACATCGTCGGGCAGGTCGGCCGGCGCGGCCAGGCCGCGGAACGAGCCCATCTCGATGTCGAAACCGAGCTCGCTGGCCGTCGGTATGTTCGGAGCCTGTTCCAGGCGCTTGTCGGACAGCACGGCCAGCACACGCAGCCCATCCTCGAAGCCCACGGTCTGGCTGAAGGCCATGGTGCCCATGGCCACATGGCCGCCCATCAACGCGCTGCGGGCCTGGGCGGCGCCGTTGAAGGGCACATAGTTCAGCTCGATGTCGGCCGCCTCGGCGAACTGGATGGCGGAGAAGTGATCATTGCCGCCCAGCGCGGATAACCCCACCGGCATCTTGCCGTCGATATCCCGGGCCGCGGCGATCAATTCCTCCACCGAGGTGATGCCCGAGTCCTTTGGCACCACCAGGGTGTTGGGGTCGGCGACCACGTTGGCCAGCCAGGTGAAGCTGTTCAGGTCGTAGTCGGCATCGCGGTCGTAGGTCAGCGCCATGGCTGCCGGCAGGTTCATGGTGCCGATGGTGTAGCCGTCCGGGTTGGCCGAAGCCAGGGCCGAGAAGCCGATCTGGCCGCCAGCGCCGGGCATGTTCTTGACCACCACCGTGGCGTCGTCACCCAGATACTCCTCCAGATGATTGGCGACGGTGCGGGCCATGACGTCCGTGCCGCCGCCGGCGGAATAGCCGACCACAAGACTGATTGGCTTCTCGGGGTAGTCGGCCTGGGCCAGGCTGGCACCGGCCAGCAGCGAGGACGAGGCAAGAGCGGCGAGGGACAGCTTGAGTAGTCGTTGTGTCATCTTGGCGTACTCCATTGTTGTTGTTTCGGTTGTTGTTGAGATCGTTGTAACGATGGCTGTACCGGTGGCGGTCATCGAAGGTGTTCGGGGCCGGCGGGCAGCCGGTAGATCCGGGTGGCCGTATCGCGGAACACGGCGTCGCGCTCCTGCTGGCTCCAGGAGCCGGTGAGGCGGTGATAGGCGTTCCACAGCACGCCGTAGGAGAAGCCACCCTTGTCGACGGGAAAGTTGCTCTCCAGCATGCAGCGCTGCGGTGTGAAGCGTTCGATACAGGCGTCCACGTCCGGGGCGATGGCCTCGGCGAGCTGCCGCGAGTCCGGTGGCTCAGCGCCGGTGTCAAAGCCAAAGCCCATGATCGGCATGCCGAAGCCGCCGATCTTCAGCATCACCTTGGGGTGCTCGGCCAGCCTTGCCAGGCCGTCGCGCCAAGCCTGGCGATGGGGCGGCTCATGGCCGCTGCGAGCGGCATAGGGCCCGACGCCCAGCGGTCCGCCGGCGTGATTGACCACGATCGTCAGTTCCGGCACGCGCTGCGCCAGGGTGGCCACTTCGTCGAGCTGGGTTTGGTAGGGCCATACGTCCAGCGACAGGCCGCGACGGGCCAGTTCCCGCGCGCCCTGAATGAAGGCTGTGCTGACCATCAGCCCCTCCGGCGCCGGCACGGGGTTGGAGCGCACGGCCGGGTCGGGATGCGCGGCGACCGGCACGCGCACGCCGCGAAAGCGCCCGCCGCCGGCCTCCATCAGTGCCTCTAGCACCGGCGCGACGTCAGCGCCCAGCAGCAGGTCGGCATGGCCGACGATACCTGCGGCTACGTCGGTGGGGCCGTAGTGACCGCTGCGCGCCTGGGCGGAGATCCCGCGCACGAATTCGACTTCACCGACCGGGCGATAGGCCTCCGGGCCGCCGGCGCGGTACATCGTCCGACACTGCACGTAGACCGAGGCGGTCACCCGATGACCGCTGTCGCCGATGTCTTCGGCGAACTCCTCGAGCAGATAGCGAAAGCCCCGCCGGTCCCACAGGTGGTGGTGGGCATCGACAATCTCCTGCTCCGGGACCAGCGAGGGCTCACTGACTCGGGCGAGCCAGTCCGGCCGCGGTGGCGGGTTCGGCGTGGCCACGTCGGGGCGCTGGCGCCAGGGCCGCTCGTCGGCAGCGTCTGTGCCATCCTGGTGGTCATGTCGGGGCAACACGAGCGTCTCCCGTCGTCGAGGAGTGAGGGGGCCAGGGCTCGCAAGCCGGGTCGAGCACGGCCGAGGCATCGAGCTCATCCGGCGAGCGCAGCCCCAGCAGGCCCAGGTTGCGGTGGATCTCGCTCTGCATGATCTGGACCGCCTGGCCAAGTGCCTGCTCACCGCCGACCGTGGAGGCGAACAGAAAGGGGCGGCCGATGAAGACGAAGTCGGCGCCCAGCGCCAGGGCCTTCACCACATCGGTGCCGCGGCGAATGCCGCCGTCGAGCATGATTGCCATGTCGCCGGCCTCGGCCTTCGCCAGCGGCAAGGCACGCATCGCGGAGATGGCGTGGTCGAGCTGTCGCCCACCGTGGTTGGAGAGCACCACGCCGTCGCAGCCGAGCGTGCGTGCCATGGCAACGTCGTGGTGGGACAGCAGCCCCTTAAGCACCAGCCGGCCCTTCCACTGGTCGCGAATCCGCCGCACATGCTCCCAGTTGAGATGATCCTTGCGGCCGAAGTCCCGGGCGGCTTGGCGCGAGACGATGGGCGCACCGCGCCGGGCGTCGGAGTTCTCGAAGTGGGGCATGCCGCGCTGCTGGAGCGTGCGCAGGAAGGTGCCGGCCACCCAGCGCGGTTTGGTGCCGAAATCCCACAGCATGCGCGGGGTGAAGCGCAGCGGCGTCGAGAAGCCGGCGCGCAGGTTGTTCTCGCGGTTGGCCAGCACGGCGGTGTCCGCGGTGAGCACCAGCGTCTTGTAGCCCGCGGCCGCGACGCGCTCGATCAGCGCCGCGATGCGCTCCTCCTCACCGGGCACGTAGGCCTGGAACCAGGCCCGGGGATTGGTCGTGGCGACCTCCTCCATACGGGTCAGCGAGGAGCCGCTCAGCACGTAGGGGATGCCCTCGTGCCCGGCGACCCTGGCGGCGACGTTGTCGCCGTCGAGTGCCATCAGCGCGCTTATGCCCATCGGCGCGATGCCGAACGGCGCCGACCACTCGTGGCCGAACAGGCGCCGCCGGGTGTTGCGTCCTTCCACTCCGCGCAGCGTCCGCGGCACCAGCTTCAACGCATCGAAGGCGTCGCAATTGTCGGCGAAGGCCGCCGAGGTCTCGGCGGCGCCGGCGACGTACTGGAACAGCGGACGGGGAAGCCGCCGCCGGGCGGCGGCCTCGTAGTCGTCGAGATTCAGAATCATGGTGGCGAGCTCGCGTGGCTCCGGGAAATCACTGGCCCCAGCCGGAGGCCATGGGGAAGCCGGCGACGGGCAGCTCGGCGCGTAGAATGGTGCCAGAGTCGGACTCGGTGATGAACAGCGTGCGGTTGTCCGGGCCGCCGAAGGCGCAGTTCGTAGTGCCGAGCCCGCGGGGCGATTTCACCACCGCGATCGGCACGCCGAGCGCATCGTGCACCCACACCAAGCCCATGCCCGTCTGGCAGACGATGACGCCGCCGTCCTCGGTCAGCGCCAGGCCGTCCGGCCCCGCGCGGCCGCCGGAGAACTGCAGGAAGAGCCCGGCCTTGATCACGCGTCCGCTGTCCGAGATCGGCAGGCGCCACACGGCATTGGCCCGGGTCACCGCTACGTAGAGCGCGTGGCCAGTCTTGTCGAGCACCAGCCCATTGGGGCTCGGCACCCTGTCGATCAGGCAGTCCAGCCGCCCGCTGTCAGGGTGCCAACGGTAGACGCGGCCACTGGGGTCCTGCAGACCGGTTTGGCCCTGGTCGGTGAAGTACAGCGCTCCGTCGGGGCCGAAGTGCAGGTCGTTGCAGCCCTTGAAGCCCTCGGTGTCGGCATCGCCCAGCGCTGTGGTCACCTCGCCGATGTCCGGGTTCAGCCGCATGATGCCGTTGCGGAAGTCGGCGATGTAGATGCGCCCAGCGGCGTCGATCTTGAGGCCATTGGGCTGGCCGTCGTACTCGGCGATCTGCTCGACGGATCCGTCCGGGGCGGCGCGGAAGATCCGCCCGAAGGGAATGTCGATGAACCAAAGGTTGCCCGCGAGATCGAAGGACGGGCCCTCGATAAAGCTGTCGACCACCGCCCCGCGCCGGTTGCGATCCGCCCAGTAGGAGCGCTGGCCGGTGCGTCTCAGCGTCGTGGGCAACTCGGTGAAGACCTCGGCCTCAATCAGGGCCGGGTCGGGATGGGGAAATGCCATGTTCAACCTCCAGAGGTCAGGGTGGGGAACCACAGGGCGATGTCGGGGAACCAGATCAGCAGCACCAAGAAGGCTAGGATGATCAGGAAGAAGGGCAGCACGCCCATGACCACGTCCTCGACCTTGACGGTGGAGTCCGAGCTCGCGACTACGAACAGGATGATGCCCAGCGGCGGGGTCAGCTGGCCGAGCTCGACCAGGATCACCACGAACACGCCGAACCACACCGGGTCGATGTTCATCGCCATCAGCACCGGGAAGATGACCGGCACGATGATCGCGATCATGCCCAGGCCTTCCATGAAGCAGCCTAGAATGGCGAAGGTCACCATCAGCAGGATCAGGAACATGAACGGCGACATGTCCGTCTCGGCCACCCAGCTGACCAGATCCTCGCCGACGCCGGACAGCGCCGTGGCATAGGCGAAGATCATCGAGATGAAGACGATGAACAGCACGTTGCCGCTCATCACCAGGGTGCGGGAGACGGCCTTGCGCAGCATGGCCAGGTTCAGGCGGCGGTAGGCCGCGGCGATGATGATCGCGCCGACCACGCCAACGGCGCCGGCCTCGGTCGGGGTGGCGATGCCAGCGTAGATGCTGCCCAGCACGAAGCCGATCAGGATCATGAACGGCACCACGTCGAGCGCCGCCTTCAGGTAGTCGCCGAGCGCCAGTTTGGTGGTGTCGCGCGGCACCAGCGAGGGATTGGCCAGCGAGCGGGCGGCGATGAAAAGGCTGTAGCAGGCCGCCAGCAGGATGCCCGGCACCAGCCCGGCCGCAAACAGCTTGGCGATCGAGGTCTCGGTGAAGGTGGCGTAGATGATCATGGTGATCGAGGGCGGAATCAAGATGCCCAGGGTGCCACCGGCGGCCAGCGAGCCCGCGATGATGCGCTTCTGATAGCCGCGTGCGGACAGCGCCGGCAGGGCCACGGTCGACATGGCCGCGGCGGTTGGGGCGCTGCCGCCTGCCACGGCGGCGAAGATGCCGCTGCCCATGATGTTGGTGTGCAGAAGCCCGCCCGGCAGGCGCCGCATGAAGGGGGCGATGCCGTTGTAGAGCCGGCCGCTGAGGCCGCTACCGAGCAGGATCTCGGCCATCAGGATGAACAGCGGGATGGCGGCCAGGGTGAAGCTGTTGGCCGCGCCCCAGCTGACGAGCCCGAGGGCCTTCCAGCCGGCGAAGCCCTTCATCAGCCACAGGTAGCCGAGGGCCGCGGCCCCGACGGCGAACTGCACCCACAAGCCGCCGATGATCAGCAGCAGCAGGGCGGAAAAGGTGATTATCGCTTCCATCAGCGTTTTCCTCCGATGCCGAGCTGGAGCAGGGCGCGTTCGAACAGGAACAGGGTCATCACGGACAGGCCCACCGGCAGCAGCAGCTGCGGCATCCACAGCGGTGTCATCAGGGCGGTGGGGGCCACGTTGCCGCGGGAGAACGAGCTCATCACCAGTTGGGAGGAGTACCAGATCAGCACGCCGCAGATGCCGATGGCGAGCGCGATGTAGAGAAGGCCGAGCACTTGCCTAACCCGAGGCTGCAGGACGCCGTACAGGAAGCTGACCTGGAACAGCGCGTCGTTGCGGATCGCTAGGCTGGAGCCGAACAGTGTGGTGGCGATGACCAGGTAACCCGAGAGTTCTTCCACCACCTGAAGGGAGCTGCTGAAGAACAGCCGCGAGCCGATCTCGGCGACAATCAGGGTGGTGAGGGTTATCAGCCCCAGGCCGGCAAGAAGGCGCACTAAAGCGGCAAGGGCGTCAAAGACGGGGCCGGCGGAGGTCGGCCCTTGTCTTGTTTCATGCGGGGAGTCAGACACGTTGCGGTCCTCTGACGGTTCGATCACTTGTCGAGTGCGTTGAGCACGTCCTGCAGCGCCTGCTCATGCTCCGGGCCGGCGTCGTTGGCCCACTGCTCCCAGAAGGAGGCAAGGGCGTCCTGAGCCTTGTCGATGTCTGCATCGCTGGGCTCGATGATGGTCATGCCCGCTTCCGCCTGGGATTCCTTCTGGGCCTGCTCGTTGATCAGGAAGGCCTCGGTGATGTTGGCGGTCTCTTCGCTGACGATGGTGGCCAGGGTCTCCTGGTCGGCCTCGCTCAGCGACTCGTAGGCATCGGTGTTGGCGATCACGGCGCTGTAGGCGTAGTTCACCGGCAGGCGATAGTTGTAGTCGAGGAACTCGTGCCAGTTCTTGGCGCCGCCGGCGCTGGCGGTCAGCACGCCGTCGATCACGCCGCGCTCGAGCGCAGTCGGCACCTCGGAGCCGGACAGGGTGATCGGCGAGCCGCCGAAGGCCTCGACGAAGGCGCCCTGCTCGGGGGAGGTCACACGGATTTTGTGGTTCTCCAGGTCGTCGAGGGAGTCGATCTCGAACGAGGTGAAGATGACCTGCTGCGGGTAGCGGTAGGCGCCCAGATAGGTGACTCCCTGCTCCTCGAAGCCTTCCTCCAGGTAGGGCGTCATAGCCGCGTAGGCCTTGTCCCACTCCTCGTCGTTCTCGATCAGCATCGGCAGATTGAGGATTCGGGCGATGGGAACGTTGCCGGAGAAGAACAGGTCGGCCGAGAAGTCGATGAAGCCGTCGCCCACCGCCTGGGTGATGTCGCTGGAGGCGATCTGCAGCGTCTTGCCCAGGTGCAGCGTGATCGACAGGTCGTCGGTCTCGGAATCGACGCGCTCGGTGATGCGCTCCATGCCTTGCACGGCTGCCGTGGTGGAGACCGAGGAGTAGGTGTAGCCCGTCCAGTCGGCGGCCTGGGCACTGCCTGCCGCGGCGGCGCTCATGATGATCAGGCTTGAGGCCAGAGTGTGCGTGACGTTTTTCATGTCCCTATCTCATTAATCGTTGTTGATGTGGCTGTCGTTCGAAGGGTTGGCGTTACAGCAGGATGTGACGTTGGATTCACGCTTTGACGGATCACTAGACGTTGGTCGAAGACCGGAAAGCCGCGTGCTGCGGGCCTTTGCAACGCCGGCAAGCGTGCTCTGTAAATAATTGAACATGAAAAGACATTCTGTATAAAGCGCGATTTTCTTGAAGAAAGATGCAGGAATTCTTTATTCGCGGAACGGTTTTTGTCGATTTTGTATATGCGACTTTAGTCTTTCTTTGTGAGCTTGTGATCTGGCTGAAGCTTTAAAGCGAGGAGATGTGTTAGAGATGTCTGTTGGTAGTTGGGCCATGAGGCGGGTATCACCTGAGTGGAATTTAAGCCTCGCATCCCGGAATGGGCTACCAAGAGTATGCGCCTAAGGCAGGGTTTCGCTGGCCGCAGCTAGTTTGATTTATCTCAGGGTCTTAGCTTTTCCTGTGCATGAAGATGCTCCATGGACTGTCAACTGATTTATTCTTTTCTCCTTACTGTAAAGCTTTTTCTAATGCCTGAAATTGTCGTGGGGATGGCAACGTGATGTTCTTCTGCTTTCTTTCCGAAGAGCCGAGAGGAGGATCAGCAACATTATCAGTATCGGTAGGCTGCCCAAGGCAAAGATGATTCGTTCAGATGACTCGTCGGAGAAAACCCCGACTGCCATAGCTCCCAAGCCTGGTAGGCCACGAAAAATCATTGTGTAAAGTGACAGCACCTTGCCTCTAATCGAATCTGGAACTTGCGTTTGCAGAACAACTTGAGTGCAGATTCCATTCGCAAGGATAGCTCCCGACAATAAGGTAAGGCTCAATAATGCTGTCCACAGCACGTTACTCATCAAAAAGAGTCCGCATGCCAGGGCTGCCGAGAGGCCGAAACCTATGGTCAATGAAAGTGGCGTGCCTCTTGTCAGGAGTATTGAGGTCAACAGCGCTCCGATCATCGCCCCCAGTCCTTGAGCCGAAGTCATCCAAGAAAAGGCCCTTGCGCTGGCGTCCCCTACGGCGACATGATCGGCAAACGCGGGTAACAGTTCGAAGATGGGCCGGTAGATCAACGCCATGAGTGCGAAGAACAACAACAAGAGCTTATGCTGTCCCGTCAGGCCATGACGAATCGCCGACCAATACGAACTTTGGGGATTGTCACCAGCCGGGTTGTCCGGAACGTTGTCCTCTTGCCCGTTTCCAGAGGGTTTCTGACAGGCAAGCCGTGACAGTATCAGTGAGAAAAGAAGGTAACTAATAACATTGAATATGAAGATCGACCAGAGTGCTCCCCATGTCAGGGCTAGACCAGCTGCTGCCGGCCCCAGCATTCGCGCAAGGTTGAACACCATCGAGTTGATCGCCACCGCACCTGGCACATCTTCCTTGGTAACGATGCTGCCGACGACGACCATGCGTGTTGGGTGGTCGAAGCCGTTCAGAATTCCAGTCAACCCTGCTGCCAAAAGCAATAATGCCGGGCTGACAAGCCCGGCCATTGTTGCCATCAGCATTATACAAGAGGGAGCCGTCGATAGGAGTTGTAGTCGACGTGCTAGATGAATTCGATCTTGTCGATCGACTAGAGAACCTGCAAAGGGGGCTACGATAACCGATGGTAGAAGATCGGCCATCGCCATTAACCCCAGCATGAAGCTGGATTGTGTGATGTCCCAAGCGAGCCATAGCAAAACCACACGTTGTGCCCAGGTGCCAACTGCCGAAGCCGCGTTGCCCACGAGGTACATACGAAGGCGAGCATTGATCAGCGGTATTGCGGCTTTCGGCAGGCGCAATTTTAGCCCCCTAGGTTACAGCCAGTAGCTTCGAGAGCCTTGTCGACCCAGGAGCGATCGTTTTGGCCCGCTTGGATAACAGCCATCTGCTTATCTTCGGCGGCTTGCTTCGCTTGTGCGGCTTTGAGCACTGTCGCGGCGGCGTCGTAGGGCACCGCCACTACGCCATCGGCGTCGCCGAGAATCAGGTCACCCGGTTCGATGACCATGCCCCCCAGGTTGATCGGTGTATTGACCTCACCAGGGCCGTTCTTGTAAGGGCCACGATGAGTCACTCCAGAGGCGAAGGTAGGTAGATTGGTCTCGCGGAAACCGTCCAGGTCGCGAAGCGCGCCATTAAGAACGAAACCTGCCACACCCTTCTTGACCGCGTAAGCAAGCATCAGCTCGCCCATCAAGGCATTCGTGGTGTCTCCGCCAGCATCGCAGACGATGACGTCACCGGGTTCCGCCATGTCGATCGCCTTATGCAGCATCAGGTTATCACCGGGGCGAGTACGGACCGTAAGCGCGACTCCGGCTAAGTTTCCATCGCGATGCATGGGACGAAGGCCTGAGCCGCCAGCGAATACGCGGGACATGCTATCACTAACCACTGCAACGGGTAGTTCCGAGAAAGCTTTCACGATTTCGACGTTGACACGACGCGTGCGCTGAAGAATTCTATTTCCGACTGTCATTGCATCACTCCTCCGAGAGATGAACACCTGAAGAGGGTTTCTTGTGTTGATTGGGCTGCCTAGGATCCGGTAGCGGCTACCAGAGCATTGACCTGGCGCGCTTTTGAAAGAACATTGCCGGCGAGGAAGTCGACAATACCCTTGATAGCCAGCTCTCCGACGCGGGTTCCCCCTTCCTCGGTGACGCCAGCGATATGCGGTGTGAGGATGACTTGTTCGCAGGAAGCCAAGGAACTCACGCCGGAGGGGGGTTCTTGCTCGAAGGTATCGAGTCCCGCGCCCGCGAGGTGGCCGCTTTCCAGAGCGGACAGAAGCGCAGCCTCGTCGATCAGGCCACCGCGAGAGGTGTTGACGACATAGCTGCCGACCGGCATCAGGGCGAGGGTCTCGGCGTTGAGCAGGTGTGTGTTGTCCTCGGTCAGCGGGCAGTGCAGGCTGACGATGTCGGACTGGCGAAGCATGTCTTCGAGACGCTCGATGCTGCAGGCACCCATGGACTCGATGGCGTCCGCGGATGCGTAGGGGTCGTAGACCATCACATCTAGGCCCATGCCCTCCACTAGCTTAGCCGCGGCGGCGGCGATGGCACCGCCGCCGATCAGGCCCAGGCGCATACCGGACAACTCGCGACCGAGGAATTCGGCCTTCTCCCAGCGCCCCGCACGCATGCCTTTGTCCAGCGGCATCAATCGCTTGACGGTGGCGAAGATCAACGCGACAGCGTGTTCGGCGACAGATACGGCGTTCCCGCCAGCGGCGCGGATGACCTGAACGCCGTGCCGGGTAGCCGCATCGACGTCAATATTGTCGACACCGGCCCCGTGCTTCGAGATCACGCGCAAGGATTGGCCTGCCGCTATGGCGCCAGCGGTGAACTGCCCCATACGAGAGACGATGCCGAGCGGATCGTGACGCTCAATAAATGCAACAAGCATATCCTCGGAGGGATACGAGGGGGTATGGACCACGGTAAATCCCGCGGCTTCGGCCATGTCCTTCGCACTCTTGGCAAGGTAAGGGCCTGTTACCAGAATCGTCGGGTTCGTCGCCAAGTTAGATCCTCCCTAATCAGCGTCGAGCCGCACCGGGAGTAGCTCGGCGTGGCATCGCTGGTTGCTATCTTTTTTTGAACTGTTTTTATGTTACAGGAAAGATAGGTTTACAAAAGCGAATATATTTTGCTCTTATGTGAAGAATAACTTCATATATCGGTAAAATGCATGGATACTCGCCAGCTTCGTACCTTCATCGCGATCGCCGAACACGGCACATTCGCGCGAGCGGCCGCGGTGGTGAACCTGACGCCCTCCGCAGTCAGCCAGCAGGTCTATGCACTGGAGCAGGAGCTCGACACCAAGCTGTTCAATCGAGAGTCGCGCCCACCGACGCTCAATCTGCAGGGGCTGAAGATGCTGGAGACAGCTCGACAGGTGCGGGCTTTGGTGGATGAGACCCGGGGTGTGCTATCCGGAAAAAAGATGACCGGTACCCTCAATATTGGCTCGGTGCGCACCAGCACCATCGGGCTGCTGCCAAAGGCCATCGTGGCGCTACGCCAAGAGTTTCCGGAGCTGAACGTGAACCTGCGGGTGGGGATGTCGTCGACGCTGATCAGCGATGTCAACGCCGACCGGCTGGACCTGGCGGTGGTCGCTGAGCACTCGGGGGTCTCACGCGACCTGCTATGGTCGCCGTTTATTCGCGAGCCGCTGGTAGTGATCGCGCCACCTAGCACGCCGCCGATGCCGGTCAAACAGCTGCTGGAAACCCTGCCCTTCGTGCGCTTCGGCAGCAACGTACCGCTCGGAGCGCTTATCAATAACGAGCTAGCTCGTCTCGGCATTGCCATTCAGGATATCGCCGAGATCGATACGGTACCTGCCCTCGTAGAATGCGTAGCGGCCGGGCTCGGCGCCAGCATCGTGCCGGATATCGCGGTGCGCGAGAACGGTCGCGACATGCTGACCCTGCCTTTTGGCGAGCCCCAGGTCTTCAGACAGATCGGCATGATCCATCGTGCCGGCTCGGCTAAGGCCGAACTGCTAGCGGCATTGCACAACAAGCTTGCGGAAATGGCGGGAGAGTTTGGTGTGTACCTGTAGGCTTCGCGACCTGGATTCATAGAATAACCGCAGCACTTTGGACCGCCAGGTAGAGAAAGGAGGGTCAGCGCCGGTACCCTTCTCGACCTTACCTACCAAAGTGAAGCAGAGCATGGGATACCGACAGCTGACCCAGACCCAACGATACCAGATTCACGCCCAACAAGGTGTCAGTATGAGCCAGCGGCAGATCGCCAGAGCGCTTGGCATTCACAACAGCACCGTCAGTCGCGAATTGCGCCGTAATGCCTCTCCCGATGGCTACGATCCCCGCCAGGCTCAGGGCCTCAGTGATCGGCGGCGGCGCACTACCTGGAAAGTGACAAAGCGACTCCCCAGCCTCATGCGCTGGGTGACTGATCAACTGGCTAACGAATGGAGCCCTCAGCAAATCAGTGGCTTCATGGCCAACGCCAACGGCGCTTATGTGAGTCATCAGTGGATCTATTCGTTGATCTGGGATGACAAGGCGCGGGGTGACGACCTGTGGCGATGCCTGCGACAGCCCAAGCGGCGGAGCAAGTACCGTGCACAGACCAAGAGCGCCGGACTCGGCAAGATTCCGAACCGAGTCGGTATCGAGCACCGCTGCGCTGAGGTGGATGATCGACTCACGATTGGCCACTGGGAAGGCGATACGGTGCTCAAGGGACACAAGCAGTCCAGATTGGTCACGCTAGTCGAGCTGAGAAGAACCGTCAATAAGCTGAATGATCGTCCCCGAAAACAGCTCGGCTATCGGACACCGGCACAGGTTTTCCTGGGGGAATACTCAGGGGCCCTGGATACCGCAGGTGCTGCACTTATTAGTTGAATTCAGGTTTTCATCTCACAATAGCCCAGCCGACAAAATGTCGCATCATTCCACCGTCACCGACTTCGCCAGGTTGCGCGGCTGATCGACGTCGGTGCCCTTGAGCACGGCGACATGATAAGCCAGCAATTGCAGCGGAATCGTGTAGACGAGGGGTGCCAACGCCTCGCTGACCGCCGGCACACGCAGTACATGCAGATGCTCGGATGTTTCGAGGCGAATGCCCTCATCGGCGAACACGAACAACTCGCCACCGCGCGCGCGAACTTCCTGCAAGTTGGATTTCAGCTTCTCGAGCAATTCGTCGTTGGGCGCCACGGCGATCACCGGCATCTCGCTATCGACCAGCGCCAGGGGACCGTGTTTCAGTTCGCCCGCTGGATAGGCCTCGGCATGAATATAGGAGATTTCCTTGAGCTTTAGCGCCCCTTCCAGGGCGATCGGGAAATGCGCGCCGCGTCCTAGGAACAGCGCATGGTGCTTTTCGGCGAACGCCATCGACAACTGCTCGATCTCGCCATCCAGGGCCAGCACCTGGTTGATCACTCCAGGTAGCTCGCGAAGTCCCTGGACCAGCGGTGCATGCTCGCCATTGGCGCCCCGCACACGGCCCAGCGCCAGGGCCAACAGCATCAGCGCCACCAGTTGGGTGGTGAAGGCCTTGGTCGAGGCGACGCCGATCTCGGGGCCTGCCTGCGTCATCAGAGTAAGATCCGACTCCCGCACCAGCGAACTGCCCGGCACGTTACAGATCGCCAGACTGCCGAGATAGTCACGCTGCTTGGCGAAGCGCAGCGCCGCCAGAGTATCAGCGGTCTCGCCGGACTGGGACAGCGTCACGAACAGCGTGCCTTCGGGCACTACGACCTCGCGGTAGCGATACTCCGAGGCCACTTCGACCTGAGTGGGCACGCCGGCCAGTTTCTCGATCCAGTAGCGCGCCACCATGCCCGCATGGTAGCTGGTGCCGCAGGCGATGATATGCACCTGGCGCACGCCCTCGAACAGCGACGCGGCTTCCGCCCCGAAACTGTTGACCAGCACCTGATGATCGCCGAGACGTCCTTCCAGCGTGGCCGCGATCACCTGGGACTGCTCGTGGATTTCCTTGAGCATGAAGTGACGATAGCCGCCCTTGCTGGTCACGCTGTCGCCATGCTCGAAGATGGTCACCGGACGCTCGGCTCGATCGCCGCTCGCCTCGAAGAGCTCGATCTCACCGCCCCGAGCCAGGCGCACCACATCGCCTTCCATCATGTAGATGAAACGGTCGGTGACCTGCAATAACGCTAGCGGGTCGGAAGCCAGGAACGCCTCGCCGATACCCACGCCTACCACGAGAGGGCTGCCCTTGCGTGCACCGACGATTGCATCGGGCTCGGCACGGTGCACCACCGCCAGGGCGTAGGCGCCTTCCAGCAGTGCCACGCTGCGTTGCACGGCCTGCAGCAAGTCCTGAGAAAGGGTGAACTCACGCGACAACAGGTGCGCGATCACTTCGGTGTCGGTCTCGGAGGTGAAGACGTAACCCTGGGCTTCGAGCTCGGCTTTAAGCGCCTCGTGGTTCTCGATGATGCCGTTATGCACTACTGCCAGGCTATCGCCGGATTGATGCGGATGCGCGTTCTGCTCGCTGGGACGACCGTGCGTGGCCCAGCGCGTGTGGGCGACACCTAGGGTCCCCTTGAGCGCCGTGTCGGCGAGTTTCTCTTCCAGGGCCGCTACCTTGCCCACCGCACGCTGACGATTGAGGCGCGCATCGTCGGAAAGCACGGACATGCCCGCCGAGTCGTAGCCGCGATACTCGAGACGACGCAAACCTTCAAGCAGGATTTCCTGCACATGACGCTCGGCGACGGCCCCTACGATTCCACACATATTGAACTCCTTGTCTTCATTCGTTGACCGCGGCGCGGATGACGGCGATGCCCTGTGCCTCGATGTGTCGACAGGCATCCGCATCGAGTCCCTCGTCGGTGATCAGGGTATGAATCCGTTCCCACGGTAGTTCCAGATTGGGGATGCGCCGACCGATCTTGTCGGATTCGACGAGCACCACGACTTCGCGCGCGACTTCGGCCATCACCCGCGATAGCCCCAGCAATTCGTTGTAGGTGGTGGTTCCGCGCCCCAGGTCGATACCATCGGCACCGATGAACAATTGATCGAAATCGTAGAAACGCAACACCTGCTCGGCGACCTGACCCTGGAAGGATTCGGAGTGCGGGTCCCAGGTACCGCCGGTCATCAGGATCGCCGGCTCGGGCTCCACCTCGCGCAGGGCATTGGCGACCGACAGCGCATTGGTCATCACGACCAGCCCCTCGCGTCCGCCCAGTTCGGGGATCATCGCTGAGGTGGTGGTACCGCTGTCGATGATGATGCGATTGTGAGCACGGATACGCGCACTCGCCGCCCGCGCGATCGCTATCTTTCGAGGCGAAAGCGGAGAATTGGCCTCGGTCAATATCTCGCTGGGCAGGGGTACGGCACCACCGAAGCGGCGCAATAGCAGGCCACTCTTCTCCAGAGTAGCGAGATCCTTACGCACGGTGACTTCGGAGGTTACGAAGTGGCGGGCGAGCGTGTCGACGCTGGTTTCACCCTGCTCATTCACGTAGGCCAGCATGGCATGGCGACGCTGGGCAGTATCGCGTTTGGGCATATCATCCTTATTCACGAAAGATATATCTTCCGAAACGAAACAATACGCTTATAAAACGCGATTTAATATCTTCGGTCAAGCGCCGCCCGGCGGCGAGGAGAAAAATCCTCCACCCGCGATGAACAACGTCATGCCAAGGGCGACGCTCCCTGGGACGCGAGCGCCGCCGTTCGATACTCAGGAAGGCTTACGAGGCCGCTGCCAGCCCGCACGCGTAGTCTGACGCGGGCGTGCTACCGCCAGGGCCCCGGCATCGACATTCTTGTTGATGGTCGAGCCGGCCCCGACCGTGGCGCCATCGCCCAGCGATACCGGTGCCACCAGGGCGGTATTGGAGCCCACGAAGACATCGTCGCCGATCTCGGTGCGGTGCTTGTTGGCGCCGTCGTAATTGCAGGTGATGGTGCCCGCACCGACATTGACGCCACGCCCCAGCCGAGCATCGCCGACATAGCTCAAATGATTGATCTTGCTACCTTCACCAACGTCAGCGTTCTTGGTCTCGACGAAGTTGCCCACCTTGCTGTCGCAGGCCAGGCGCGTGCCGGGACGCAAGCGCGCGAAGGGCCCGATGTGGGCGCGTGATGCCACCTCGGCGCCGTCGATGATGCTATGCGCCTCGATGACCGTCTCCGCCGCAATATGGCTGTCGCGGATCAGCGTATAGGGGCCCACGCTGACGCCATCGCCGAGCGTTACCTCACCCTCGAACACGCAGCCCACGTCGATGAAGACATCATGTCCGCAATCGAGGCGGCCACGCACATCGAAACGCGCGGGGTCGGCCAGCGCCACGCCTTCAGTCAGAAGACGCTCGGCCCGGTCACGCTGATAGGCGCGCTCCAAGGCCGCCATCTGCACACGGTTGTTGACGCCTTCGACCTCCAGCGCCGAAGCAGGCGCGGCCGTGGCGATATCGATACCTTCGGCCGCTGCCATGGCGAAGATGTCGGTCAGGTAATACTCTCCCTGAACGTTCTCGGCGGAGAGCCGAGGCAACCAGCGCTTGAGCTGCGCTCCGGTGGCGGCGACGATGCCGGTGTTGCATTCGGTGATAGCGCGCTGGGCCTCGCTGGCCTCCTTGTGTTCGACGATGCCCGTAACACGACCTTCTTCATCGCGCACGATCCGCCCATAACCGCTGGGATCGGCCAATTCAACAGTCAGAAGGCCGAGGCGGGTCTCATCCACCTCGGCAAGCAATGCCGCCAAGGTCTCAGCCCGGATCAGCGGGACATCACCATAGAGGATCAGCACCTTGCCGTCGCCCATGTTCTCCAGGGCCTGGGCCACGGCATGACCGGTGCCCTTCTGTTCGGCCTGCAGGGCGAAACGCACCTCGCGGCCGCCGAGCTCGGTCTCGACCTGCTCGGCACCGTGGCCGATCACCACGTGCGTACGCGTCGCACCCAATTGCTCAGCGGTATCCAGCACATGCGTCACCATCGGCTTACCCGCCAACGGATGCAGGACCTTGGGCTTGGCCGAACGCATCCGCGTTCCCTGGCCGGCGGCAAGTATCACCACGTCTAACGTCATCGCTGTCGTCCCTATGCATCTCTTGAAGAAGATAGGCGTATTCTACGGCGGGCGGAAGGCGCTACCAAGCGACATGCGTCATGTCTCGGTGCCGCCCACGAAAAAGGCGACCCAAGGGTCGCCTTCATGATTGCGGCATCTCGTGCGACGCCTAGCCTCGACCGCCCTTCTCACGCAGCTGCTGGATGGTCCGCAACTGTGCCACGGCTTCCGCCAACTCGGCGGCCGCCCGGGTGTAGTCAAGATCGGACTGCTTGTCGCCCATGGCCCTCAAGGCCTCCTGACGAGCCTCTTCGGCGGCAGCCTCATTGAGATCGTGCGCCCGCGTGGCCGTATCGGCCAGTACCGACACCACCTCCGGTTGAACCTCCAGGAAACCGCCGGTGACGAAGTACACTTCTTCCTCGCCATCTTCGCGCGTCACGCGTATCGGCCCCGGCTTGAGCTCGGTAAGCAGCGGTGCGTGACCATGCAGAATACCCAGATCGCCCGACACGCCGGCCGCCACTAACTGCTCGGCGTTGCCGGAGAAGATGGCCTTCTCGGCGCTGACGATGTCGCATTGGAAGCTAGCCATCGCTATCTCCTCGTTCATGGAAGCGTCGGGCACGGCGCGCAATAGCGCCGTCCCTACCACTCCCGAATGGGCGTGACCTTACTTCATGTTTTTGGCTTTCTCGACAGCTTCGTCGATGGTGCCAACCATGTAGAAGGCTTGTTCAGGCAGTTCGTCGTACTCACCGTCGAGGATACCCTGGAAGCCGCGGATAGTCTCCTTGAGAGAGACGTACTTGCCGGGTGCCCCGGTAAACACCTCGGCGACGAAGAACGGCTGCGACAAGAAGCGCTGGATCTTGCGCGCCCGTGCCACGGTCAGCTTATCTTCATCGGCCAACTCGTCCATCCCCAGGATGGCGATGATATCCTTGAGCTCCTTGTAACGCTGCAACACGCCCTGCACACCGCGCGCGGTGTTGTAGTGCTGTTCGCCCACGGTCAGCGGATCGAGCTGGCGCGAGGTGGAATCCAGCGGATCGATCGCCGGGTAGATACCCAACTCGGCGATGGAACGCGCCAATACCACGGTGGCATCCAGATGCGAGAAGGTGGTCGCCGGTGACGGATCGGTCAAATCATCCGCCGGTACGTAAACCGCCTGCACGGAGGTGATGGAGCCTGACTTGGTCGAGGTGATGCGTTCCTGAAGGACGCCCATTTCCTCGGCCAGCGTCGGCTGATAGCCCACCGCGGACGGCATGCGGCCCAGCAGCGCCGACACCTCGGTGCCTGCCAGGGTATAACGATAGATGTTGTCGACGAACAACAACACGTCACGCCCGTCATCACGGAACTTCTCGGCGATGGTCAAGCCGGTCAGGGCCACACGCAGACGGTTCCCGGGCGGCTCGTTCATCTGGCCATAGACCAGCGAGACCTTGTCGAGAACGTTGGATTCCTGCATCTCGTGGTAGAAGTCGTTACCCTCGCGAGTACGCTCCCCCACCCCGGTGAAGACGGAATAGCCACTGTGCTCGGTGGCGATGTTGCGGATCAGCTCCATCATATTGACAGTCTTGCCGACGCCGGCACCACCGAACAGGCCGACCTTGCCACCCTTGGCGAACGGGCACACCAGATCAATGACCTTGATACCGGTTTCCAGCAGCTCTTCGGAAGCTGTCTGATCAGCATAGCCCGGCGCCTTGCGGTGGATCGGCATGCGTTCGTCTTCACCGATTTCACCGGCTTCGTCGATAGGCTCGCCAAGCACGTTCATGATGCGTCCCAGCGTGGCCGTGCCTACCGGTACCGAAATCGCCGCCTGCGTATTGGCGACGTCGAGGCCACGCTTGAGGCCTTCGGTGGTGCCCATGGCAATGGCACGCACGACGCCGTCACCCAGCTGCTGCTGTACTTCCATGATGGTCTCGGTGTCGGAGACCTTCAGCGCGTCGTAGACCTTGGGCACATCGTCCCGCGGAAACTCTACGTCAATCACCGCGCCGATGATTTGTACGATACGTCCGCTCATGTTGGTTCCTCTAATACCTGCAAATGAAACCTGCTTCGCCTGGGCCCCGAGGCAACCCGCGTGGGCAGCCTCGGTGGGACCTGCGTCGTCATACGGCGGCGGCGCCGCCGACGATCTCTGAAATCTCCTGGGTGATCGCGGCCTGACGGGCCTTGTTATAGACCAACTCCAGATCATCAATCAGATTGCCGGCATTGTCGGTCGCGTTCTTCATCGCGATCATCCGCGCCGCCTGCTCGCAGGCCACGTTCTCGACCACGGCCTGGTACACCTGTGATTCCACATAGCGCACCAGCAAATGATCGAGCAGGGTCTTGGCGTCCGGCTCATACAGGTAGTCCCAGCTGCCGCTGGCACGTGTCTCTTCTTCATCGTCGTCCGCTGGCGCCTGCAGAGGGAGCAACTGACGTACGACCGGCTTCTGGGTCATGGTGTTGACGAATTCGTTGTGCACCACATAAAGCCGATCCAGTTGTCCCTCATCGAAGGCCTTCAGCATGACGCTAACGCTCCCGATCAGATCATCGACGGCCGGGGCTTCACCCAGACCGCTCTTGCCCGCCACCAGATTGCCGCCATGGTTACGAAAGAACACATTGGCTTTAGAACCAAGGGCCGCATAATCGACCTCGATGCCCTTTTCGTGCCAATACTTGGCTTCACGCGTCACGGCCTTGAACACGCTGACGTTCAGGCCACCCGCCAGACCACGGTCACTGGAGACCACAATATACCCTACGCGCTTGACCTCGCGCTCGATCATGTACTCATGACGATACTCGGGATTGGTCTTGGCAATATGGCTTACCACGCGCCGAATCAACTGGGCGTATGGCTGGCTGGCCGTCATGCGTTCCTGCGCCTTGCGCATCTTCGACGCAGCCACCATCTCCATGGCACTGGTAATTTTCTGCGTGTTCTTGATGCTTCCGATCTGGGAGCGAATTTCTTTTGCAGCTGCCATCTCGATATCACCCTCTTGCGAGCCGCTCAGCTAGGATTGCCGACCCGGTCTTTCACCGGATCTGGTATCACCAGGTCTGAGTGGACTTGAACGTCTCGAGGCCGGACTTGAGGCCCTGTTGGATATCGTCGTCGTACTTGCCGCTCTGATTGATCTTGTCCATCAGTTCGGCATGCTCGGATTTCATGTACGCCTGCAGCGCTTTCTCGAAATCCAGCACTTTGTTGACCTCGACATCTTCCAGGAAGCCTTCGTTAGCGGCATACAACGTCACCGCCATTTCGGCCACCGACATCGGCGAATACTGATTCTGCTTCATCAGCTCGGTGACGCGTTGGCCGTGTTCAAGCTGCTTGCGGGTTGCTGCATCGAGATCCGAGGCGAACTGCGAGAAGGCCGCCAGTTCTCGGTACTGCGCCAAGGCTAGACGCACGGTGCCACCAAGCTTCTTGATGATCTTGGTCTGCGCCGAGCCGCCCACACGCGATACCGAAAGCCCCGCGTTGATTGCCGGACGCACCCCGGAGTTGAACAGGTTGGTCTCGAGGAAGATCTGACCATCGGTGATCGAGATCACGTTGGTCGGCACGAAGGCCGAGACGTCGCCGCCCTGGGTCTCGATAATCGGCAATGCGGTCAATGAACCGGTCTTGCCTTTAACCTCACCGTTGGTGAGTTTCTCGACATGATCGGCATTGACGCGTGCTGCACGTTCGAGCAGGCGAGAGTGAAGATAGAAAACATCCCCCGGATAAGCTTCGCGGCCCGGTGGACGGCGCAGCAGCAGCGACACCTGGCGATACGCCACGGCCTGCTTGGAGAGATCATCATAGGTGATGAGAGCGTCTTCGCCACGGTCGCGGAAATACTCGCCCATGGTACAGCCGGAGTAGGCCGCCAGGAACTGCATCGGCGCTGGATCGGCGGCGCCGGCAGCAACGATGATGGTATGCTCCATGGCATCGTGCTCTTCGAGCTTGCGCACCATGTTGGCAATGGTCGACTGCTTCTGGCCGATGGCGACGTAGACGCAGGTAACACCTTTGCCTTTCTGGTTGATGATGGTGTCGATGGCGATCGCCGATTTACCGATCTGGCGGTCACCGATGATCAGCTCGCGCTGGCCACGACCGATCGGCACCATGGCGTCGATGGACTTGAGACCGGTCTGGATCGGCTCATCGACGGACTGACGAGTGATGACGCCCGGCGCGACCTTTTCCACCGCGTCGGTCATCTTGGTGCCGAGTTCACCCTTGCCATCGATGGGATTACCCAGCGCATCGACCACACGGCCGATTAGTTCCGGGCCCACCGGCACCTCGAGGATACGACCGGTACACTGCGCGGTCATGCCCTCTTCGAGCTGCAGATAGTCACCGAGCACCACGGCGCCTACGCTGTCACGCTCGAGGTTGAGCACCATGCCGAAGATGCTGCCGGGAAACTCGATCATTTCGCCGAACATCGCGTCGGCGAGACCATGGATCTTCACGATACCGTCGGAAACGCTAACCACGGTACCTTCGTTGCGGGCTTCGGATGCGACATCCAGCTTTTCGATACGCTGTTTGATGATGTCGCTGATCTCGGAAGGATTCAGTTGCTGCATGCCATGTCCCTCGAACTCAAGCGGAAAGTGCGTTGCGTAGACGGTTCAATCGACCGCGTACCGAACCGTCGATGACGGTATCGCCGGCACGCAGGATCACGCCGCCCATCAGCGCACGGTCCACCTGAGTGGTAATGGAGATTTCGCGGTTGAGACGCTTCTTAAGCGCAGTCGCGAGCTTGTCCTGCTGTGCGGCATCCAGATCGAAGGCGGAGACGATGGTCACATCCACCCGCTTCTCTTCTCGAGCGCGCAACGCCTCGAACTGCTCGGCGATCGCCGGGAGGGCGGCGAACCGTCCTCGCGAGCCAACGGTACGGAGAAAGTTGCGAAGAGACTCATCGAGTTCTCCACAAACCTCGAGCAACAACTCGGTCTTCTGTCCTCGGGACAGTTTCGGGTTGCCCACCACCTTGGCGTTGAAAGCGGTGTCAGCCACCGCTTGCGCCGCCGACGCCAGGTGTCCGGACCAGGCTTCAAGCGCCTTTTGATCACGCGCATATTCGAACGCCGCCTTGGCGTACGGACGAGCTACGGTAGACGTTTCAGCCATGCCTCACCTCCTCAGAGCTCAGCCGCGAGCTTGTCGACCAACTCACGATGCTTAGCTTCGTCAATGGAGGAGTCGAGGATACGCTCGGCCCCTTGAATGGCGAGTGTCGCCACCTGGGTCCGCAACTCTTCTTTAGCACGCTGCGTCTCCTGCTCGATCTCGCCGCGAGCGCTTTCAATCATGCGCTCCCCTTCAAGACGAGCGTTGTCACGCGCTTCCTCGATCATCTGGTTTGACCGCTTATGGGCTTGCTCGATGATCTGGGCCGCCTGCTCCTTACTCTCCTTCAACTGCTCAGCTGCTTGCTCCTGAGCCAGTTCAAGGTCGCGAGTCGCACGGCTGGCCGCATCCAGGCCATCGGCGATCTTCTTTTGCCGCTCCTGCAGCGCCTGCATGACCGGTGGCCATACAAACTTCATGCAGAACCAGACGAAGACCGCAAAGGCTATGGCCTGACCGATCAGGGTTAGGTTCAGATTCACGCCAGCACCTCTCGCATCACAAGTTTGGGGTTAATGTCACCGTGGCCCATGGGCCAGACGGCAAAGTTAACCGACAAACGGATTGGCGAAGGTGAAGAACAGCGCGATCCCCACACCGATCATGGTCACAGCGTCGAGCAGACCGGCGACGATGAACATCTTCACCTGCAGTTGCGGAATCATTTCCGGTTGGCGTGCCGCACCTTCGAGGAACTTACCGCCGAGGATGCCGAAACCGATGGCGGTGCCCAATGCACCCAGGCCGATCAGCAGGGAGACGGCGATAGCGGTCATGCCCAGAACTTGTGCTTCCATGATTGACTCCAGTCTATTTTAAAGTTTAAGGGGTTGGGGTTGAGAAAACCGGTTAATGCTTTTCCGTCGCCATGCTCAGATAGACGATCGTCAGCATCATGAAGATAAACGCTTGCAGAGTGATGATCAGAAGGTGGAAGGTCGCCCACGCGAAATGCAGAGGCAACTGCCACAAGCCGATCATGGCGATCAGGATGAAGATCAGCTCGCCTGCATAGAGGTTGCCGAACAGCCGTAGTGCCAGCGACACGGGCTTGGCCAGCAGTGTCACCGCTTCCAGCAGGAAGTTGGCGGGAATCAGCAAGGCCTGGACGAACGGATTGGAGGCGTTGAACGGGTGCAGTGTCAGCTCAGCCACGAAGCCGGATAAGCCCTTTTCACGGATGCTGTAGAAGATGATCAGGGCGAATACCGCCAGCGACATGCCCAGCGTGGCATTAACGTCGGTGGTCGGTACGACCTTGAAATAGACATGCGCGGGATCGGCCCCGAACCAGGCACCGATTTTTTGCGCCAGCATCGGCAGGAAGTCCACCGGCACCAGATCCATGAGGTTCATCAGAAAAATCCAGCAGAAGATCGTCAGCGACAGCGGCGCGATCAACTTGCTCTTGCCGTGAAACGTCTCGCGGACCGAGTTATCGACGAACTCGACCATCATCTCGACGAAGTTCTGCAGGCCACTCGGTACACCGGTGGTCGCGGTCTTGGCGACCATGCGGAATACCCACAGGAATAAGATCCCCAGGCCGATCGACCAGGCCATGGTATCCAGGTGAATGGCCCAGAACCCCATTTCCTGGGCTTCCTGCGCGGAATGTGCCAGTCCCAACCCATGCTCCGGATGCAACCCGAAGGTCATGTTCTGCAGGTGGTGCTGGATATACTCCGAAGACGTCGGATTGTTGCCTGCCATTGAGTAAGCCTCGAGTTCAAGTGCGCGACGGTCGATGCAACAGCCAGGGTCCCAGCCAGTGCACCAACTGCGTCACCACGTAAGCGCCAAAGAAGAAAGCGGGGTTTGAGGGAGGCACGGCTACGAATACCGCGATGAACAATGCCGCCGTCAAACCGAACTTACCAGCCTCGGCTCGGTAGAAACTGTTTACGATGTTGCGCGCTTGCGATGCTCCCTGATGACGAAAGGTCAGCCAGGCAAAAAAGACGTTGGGCAACCAGGCAACCAGACCGCCCGACAATGTCGATAACGCCGCTTCAGGCGTATGCCAGATCAACGTGGGTGCCGACATTCCCAGTGCCATGCACAACTGCAACATCAGCAAGGGAAACAGTCGTGGGCCCTTGAGCCTGGCCGGTGCCGTTTTATGCATGGCGTCGGTCTTGCCGTCCTCTTATTGCTGGTGTCGTCACCCTGACAAATCTTGGCGGATTATAGGGGAGGGCCTAGTGGCCTTCAACAGAATATGGGCCGATTTAGCGCGATCTGACAGTTCGTTACCACTAAAGGGGCACGAAAAGACGATAAATAACGTTAACGCGCTAAACGTTGACTGCGGCATTTTGTCACACTAGCCGCGTATCCCGCGGCGGTATCCCGTCATTGGATATGGCCCAGGATGCCGTCCAGTTCATCTAGACTCGTGTAGCGAATGGTGACACGCCCCTTGCCGGAGGCCCCATGCTGGATCTTGACCGGTGCGCCGAGCAGTTCGGCGAGACGCGTTTCGAGCCGCGCCACATCGGTATTGCCCGACGCGCTCGGCGTGGACTTGGCGGCCTCCTTGCCGCTGGCGTTCTGCTTGGCCAGCGTTTCGGTCTGGCGCACGGTTAGATCGCGCTCGACGACCTCACGCGCAATGCTGCGCTGGCGCGCGGCGGGCAGGGTCAACAGAGCACGCGCATGCCCCATATCCAGATCGCCACGTTCGAGCAATGTCTGCACTTCCTCGTCGAGGCTCAACAAGCGCAGCAGGTTCGCCACTTGCGCGCGCGATTTGCTTACCGCATCGGCTACCTGCTGCTGCGTGAGTTCGAAGTCGTCGAGCAGACGCTTCAGCGCCATGGCTTCTTCCACCGGGTTGAGGTTTTCGCGCTGGATGTTCTCGATCAGCGCCAAGGCGAGGGCGGCTTCGTCGCTGACCTCGCGCACCACGGCAGGGATGACATCGAGCTCTGCGAGCTGCGCCGCCCGCCAGCGTCGTTCGCCGGCAATGATCTCATAGCGAGACTCGCCCATCGGTCGAACCACGATGGGCTGCATAACGCCCTGGGCACGAATCGAATCGGCCAGTTCCTCGAGCGACTCGGGCTGGATATCGCGCCGTGGCTGATACTTGCCCCGGCTCAATTGTCCCAGCGGCAAGCGCCTCAGTTGCTCTTGTTCCTCGCTGGCAGCCGAGGCCTGAGCGGGTTCCAGCACGACGTTACCATCGACGTCGCCATCGATGGCGTCATCGCCAAGTGCATCGCGTTGACGCGCGCCTGCACCGATCAAGGCATCCAGGCCGCGTCCCAGTGCGCGTTTGCGCGTCATAAGTATTTCCTCGATTCGTCTCCCACTCGCCAGGGACGCATCATAGCGCCAGGCGGCGGATCAGTTCCTTGGCCAACACCCGATGGGCCTGGCTCCCCCGCGAAAGGCGCGCATACTTGGTTACCGGCAGGCCGTGACTAGGTGCCTCGGCAACGCGTACGTTACGCGGAATGCATGCCTTGAGCAGGGTATCGCCGAAATATTGGCTCAACTGCTTGCTGACATCGCGCGTCAGGCTGTTGCGCGCGTCGTACATGGTTCGCACGATGCCAAAAATGCTCAGTTCCGGATTCACGTTCGTTTGAATCTGCTCGACGGTATCCAGCAGTGCCGAGAGCCCTTCCAGTGCATAAAACTCACATTGCAGAGGAATTAGCACTCCGTCTGCGGCGGTCAGGGCGTTAACGGTAAGCATGTTGAGCGAAGGTGGGCAATCGATGATCACCACATCGTAACTGTCGGCCACGCTTCCCAGAGCATCGCCCAGGCAGCGCTCACGTCCGTCACGCTCGAGGAGATCGACTTCGGCAGCGGTCAAGTCGCCATTGCCGGGCAGCAGGGCATAGCCGGCGTCGGGGCAATCGAGAATCACTTCGCTAGCACGGCGCCCATCGAGAAGCACCTCAAGCACGCTCCCCTCGAGCTCATGTTTGTCGACACCACTGCCCATGGTGGTATGTCCCTGGGGATCGAGGTCGACCAATAGGACTCGCCGGTCCAGCGCGGCGAGACAGGCCGCGAGATTGACTGCGGTGGTGGTCTTGCCAACGCCACCCTTCTGGTTGGTCAAGGCGATTATCTTGGTCACGATCGACTCCCATTATCGACAACGCCCGAAAACGGCAGCGCTGGTGGCATTCAACTATGTCGCAGGCGCACGAGCACACGTTGCGCCTCATCGCCCGGCACCGCCAGCAGGCGGTTTTCGACGAGTGTCACCTCGCTCGGCAAGGCGGCAAGCTCCACCTCCACATCACGGCCCTTCATCGCCAACCACTCGCCATCCTCGGCCAACAAGGGGCGCGTCAGCGTGAGGAAGGTCGCCAGATCGGCGAAGGCCCGCGACACGATCTGATCGAAACCGCCATGCTCGAAGTTTTCGACCCGCGCTTGCACCGGCGTGACGTTATTTAGCCCCAACTCTAGAACGGCCTGGCGCTGAAAGCGTACTTTTTTGCCATTGCCGTCGAGCATGGTCACCGCCAGGCGTGGATCGAGTATCGCCAATACCAGGCCAGGCAACCCGGCGCCCGCACCAACATCAAGCAACGAAGGACCGCGCACGGTCGCCGCTATGCTGGCGCTATCGAGCAGATGGCGGGTGACCATCTGCTCAGGATCGCGTACCGCGGTGAGGTTATAGGCACGGTTCCACTTGTGCAACAACGCGAGCAACGCCAACAGGCGCTTACGGGCCATCGCATCGACTTCGACCCCGAGCGCAGCGAGGCCGGTATCGAGACGCGTTTCACAAGCTGGGGTCATGCATTGGCCGCCTGGAGGGACTGTTCATCGATCAGGCGACGCTTCTTGAGATGAATCAGCAAGAGTGACACGGCCGCCGGGGTGACCCCAGAGATACGTCCTGCTTGTGCCAGCGTCTCAGGCCGCGCAGCTTCGAGCTTCTGACGGATCTCGTTGGATAGGCCATCGATGCGTGCGTAGTCCAGATCCTCAGGCAGACGCAGTGTCTCATGGCGACGCAGACGCTCGATCTCGTCTTGCTGGCGCGCAATGTATCCCTGGTACTTGGCTTGGATCTGAACCTGGTCGGCGACGCTGGGATCGAGCGTGGGGGCGTCGTCGTCGAGGTCGGCATGCGTCAGTTCGGGCCGCTTGATTAGATCCGCCAGTCGGTATTCACGTGCCAAGGGCTTGTCGAGCTTGCTAGCGAGACGCTTGGCAAGTTCGCTTTGGGGCTGCACCCAAGTGTCCCGTAAACGTTCGGATTCTCGGGCGATGGCCTCGCGCTTGGTGGAAAAACGCTGCCAGCGCTCGTCATCGACGAGTCCCAGGTCCCGCCCGATCTCGGTGAGACGCAAATCGGCGTTGTCCTCGCGCAGCAACAGGCGATGTTCGGCCCGCGACGTGAACATGCGGTACGGTTCCTGAGTGCCCATGGTGATCAGGTCATCGACCAGTACCCCGAGATATGCCTCGTCGCGACGCGGCGTCCAGGCATCCTGTCCTTGGGCGCGTCGTGCAGCGTTGAGTCCCGCCAGCAAGCCTTGGGCAGCCGCTTCCTCGTAGCCGGTGGTGCCGTTGATCTGACCGGCGAAGAACAGGTTGTGGATAAATTTGGTTTCCAGCGAATGACGCAGGTCGCGTGGATCGAAGAAATCATACTCGATGGCATAACCTGGACGGGTGATGTGTGCGTTCTCGAACCCCTTGATCGAACGGACCACCTGGAACTGCACGTCGAAGGGCAGCGAGGTCGAAATCCCGTTGGGATAGAGCTCGTGGGTATCGAGGCCTTCGGGCTCGACGAAGATCTGGTGACTCGACTTGTCCGCAAAGCGGTTCACCTTGTCTTCGATGGACGGGCAATAGCGCGGTCCGACCCCCCCGATATCGCCGGAATACATCGGCGAGCGTTCGAGATTGGCATGAATGATCTCGTGGGTGTGGGCATTGGTATGCGCGATATGGCAGTTCATCTGGCGCGGATGCTGCTCGCGATTGCCGAGATACGACATCACCGGCGTCGGCGTATCGCCAGGCTGGGTATCGAGTACCGAGAAATCCACGCTTTTGGCGTCCAGACGTGGTGGCGTACCGGTCTTGAGCCGATCGACGTTGAACGGCAGGGCACGCAGGCGTTGTGACAAAGCGTTGGAAGACGGATCCCCGGCACGCCCGCCGGAGTGATTATCCAACCCGATGTGGATAACACCGCCGAGGAAGGTACCGGTGCATAGCACCACGCTTTCGCCGAAGACGCGAATCCCCGTCTGAGTGACGACGCCGCGGACCGTGTCGCCATCGACGATCAGGTCATCGGCGGCCTGTTGGAAGAGTGTCAGATGCGACTGGTTTTCCAGTTGGCTGCGAATCGCAGCCTTGTAACGGACGCGATCGGCTTGGGCCCGAGTCGCACGCACGGCGGGACCCTTGCGGGAATTGAGTACACGAAACTGAATGCCGCCGAGATCGGTGGCATGCGCCATGGCGCCGCCCAAGGCATCGATTTCCTTGACCAGATGGCTTTTGCCGATCCCGCCGATGGCGGGATTGCAGGACATCTGGCCGAGCGTCTCGATGTTATGCGTCAGCAATAGCGTCTGACAGCCCATGCGAGCGGCAGCCAATGCGGCTTCGGTCCCCGCATGGCCCCCGCCGATGACAATGACATCAAAGCGGTCTGGGTAATCCACGTTACACCTCGAATCGCAGCGTATGACTGCGGTCGTGCATGTCGGCAAGTCTCATCGTCAGGCGATGAAGCTTGGCAAATAGTCGGACAGTATAAACCCCTTGTGAGTAACCGTCAGGGTTTTCCACACATGGATTGCCAGTGGATTGGTTCGTCATCGGGTCTCTTATTAATAACAATATAGAATTTAAAAGAAGTTCTGTTGTTGTTGTTATTACTGGTCTCGGCGAAATCTGGGGATAAGTGAAAAAAATCGAGTATTGATAGCTTTTTACGCTGTTCATCCCTGGTCGGAAAAAACACAAATAGCTTGCGCGGGAGCGGGGGATGGCCTGTGGATGGAAGTGGGGCTTATCCACACGTCAGATCGTGCACCACTTATCCCCAGGCGCATACCGGATTCCTGCTCATACTGGTCAACATTTAGCGGTATTGTCTCTTAATCCCAGCATGACGGGGCTGGTGACAAAAATGAGGGGGTTGTGACATCGAAGTTATGCACAGGAAAAAAATTGCCCTGTGAAGACAGAATGAAGCGCGGCGACCCTTGGAGGTCGCCGCATGATCGTGAGGTGGGAGCGCTATCTGAACAAAAAGCTAATGCTTGAGAACGCGAGAGAGAAAAGCTTGAGTGCGTTCGTGTTGGGGGCGATCGAAGACTTCCTGTGGCGTGCCTTGTTCGACGATACGGCCGCCGTGCACGAAGATGGCGCGGTCAGCGACCTCGCGTGCGAAGCCCATTTCGTGGGTCACGATCATCATCGTCATGCCCTCGTTGGCCAGTTCACGCATGGCATCGAGTACTTCGCCGATCATTTCCGGGTCGAGAGCCGAGGTGGGCTCATCGAACAGCATCAGACGCGGTTCCATGGCCAATGCGCGAGCCAAGGCGACACGTTGTTGCTGCCCTCCGGAAAGCTGCCCGGGATACTTGTCGGCTTGATCGCTGATACCCACGCGTTCGAGCAGTCGATCGGCGATTTCCCAGGCTTTGGTGTTGTCGAGCCCGCGTACTTTCTCCGGGGCCAGTGTCACGTTGGCATGCACCGACAAGTGGGGAAACAGGTTGAATTGCTGGAAGACCATGCCGACTTCGGTGCGGATGGTCTGCAACGATTTCCCGCCCTTGCCGTGCGGTGTGAGTTCGTTGCCATCGACGACGATGCGCCCTGACTGGAACTCCTCGAGGCCGTTGATGCAGCGGATGAGTGTCGATTTGCCGGAGCCGCTGGCACCGACGATGACAACCACCTCGCCGGCGGTGATCTCGAGATCGATATCCTGCATTACGTGCAGGCTGCCGAAATACTTGTTGACCTTCTCCATCGTGACGATCGGAGCGGTGGCATCTTGCTGACTGTCATTCATGATAGGCGCCTCATTGTCCAACCAGGCCCTTGCGCTCGAGCAGGCGCAAGGCGAAAGAGAGACTCAGGGTGATCGCCAGATAGAGCAAGGCGACCATCAAATAGACCTCGAGCGCGGTGAAGGTGGTCGCGATATAGACCTGGCCCTGACGCACCAACTCGCCCACGCCGATGACCGAGAACAATGAGGTATCCTTGATGCTGACGATGCCCTGATTGCCGAGCGCCGGGATCATGCGGCGTAGCGCCTGGGGCCAGATGATGTAGCGGAAGGTATCGGTTCGCGACAGGCCCAGCGACAAGCCGGCTTCGCGCTGGCCCTTTTCGATGGATTGCACGCCGCCACGCACGATTTCCGAAATATAGGCACCCGCGTTGAGGGCGATGGCAGCGATACCGGCAACCACGGCGTTGATCGGGCCGCCGAGGAGTTGCGGCAAGCCATAGAAGATGAACAGCACTTGCACGAGTACCGGCGTGCCGCGGAAGATCTCGATGTAGACCGTGGCTGGCCAACGTAGCAAGCGCAGCGGACTGATGCGTAGAAGGCCAAAGATGATGCCGATCAGAAAGCCGATGGCGAGGCCGCCGAACGAGATCAGCAAGGTCCAGGGAATACCAGTGAGAAGATGCGGGAGGGAGGCGATGGCTGCCTGCCAGTCGAACTGGAAAGTGACGTCCACGAAGGTGTCTCCAGGGCCGTGCCTCGACGTACGTGCGCGCTGAGGCGACGACGCTTACGGTGGATGATGAGCCATGAAAAGGGGCCGGGTGCATGGATCACCCGGCCCCTGAAGGATCGTCGTATTTATTCGGCGTCAGGCGCCTTGCCGAACCACTTTTCGTAGATATCGTCGTAGGTGCCGTCTTCACGCATCTCGCTGAGGGCTTCGTTAGCGGGTTCTACCCATTCGCTGCCCTTGGCGAACGCGATGCCGTATTGCTGGCCTTCATAGAGTGGCCCGACCACCTTGGCCTTGCCTTTGCCCTTGGTCTCGGCGAAGTAGCCGACGTTGGGCGCATCGTAGAATACGGCGTCGACACTGCCGCCCATGAGGGCCATGTACATGTCGGAACTGCCGGGATACGGGGTGATTTCGGCGTCGTCACCAAGTTCTTCCTGAAGGTAGTCGTAGCTCGTGGAGCCGATCTTGGTGCCGATACGCATGCCTTCGAGGTCGTCGAGTTCCTCGACGTCGTCGTTGCCGCTGGGGACCAGGATGCGCAGACCGCTGTCGTAGTACGGATCGGAGAAATCAACGATCTCACCGCGCTCGTCGGTAATGGTGATACCCGCGATGGCGATATCGACGTTACCGGTCTGCACGGCGGGGATGATGCCGTTGAAGTCCATGGTGTTGAGATCGATGTCGAAGCCGGCACGATCGGCGATGGTGTTGATGATGTCGATGTCGAAACCGACCATTTCGCCGCTATCTTCGTCCATCATCTCGAAGGGCACGAAGCTGGGATCGGTCGCCACGGCGAGCGTAGGCGTATCCTGGGCGAGGGCGGCACCGCTGGTACCGAGTGCCAGAACCAGGGCGGAAAGACGTAGTGGTAGATATAGTGGCAAGTGTTTCATAGCGTTCCCCGTTTGCTGTTGTTGATGGGACCGACCCTACATTGACGAGTCCCAGTGGGGGCGTCAAGTGAAGGAAGGGGAACGCGAAAGGGAGCAAAGAGGGGGCATCCGCGTGGCGGACGCCCGAGGCGCTGCAGGACTGCTCAGACGGCGAATGAGGCACCGCAGCCGCAGGTGGACGTGGCGTTGGGATTCTTGATGATGAAGCGCGCTCCGGCGAGGCTTTCCTCGAAATCTACCGTTGAGCCGACCAGGTATTGATACGAGAGTGCATCAATGATCATCGACGCGCCGCCATGTTCGATGACGGTATCCTCGTCGCCGACATTCTCGGCGAAATCGAAGCCGTACTGGAAGCCCGAGCAGCCTCCACCGGTGACATAGACACGCAGTTTGAGACCCGGCTTGCCCTCTTCCTCGACCAATACGCCCAGACGTTGGGCAGCGGTATCGGTCAAGTACATGGGTACCGGGACGAACGATTCAGCCCCGCTCATGGGTGACCTCCTTAAATCCATCGTGTGGCATATGGCTTCCCATTATCGTGAAAACCAAGCAAAACGGTCAACTTTATATTGCGCTGGAGTGCTGCCTACCGTCCTTCGCTAAGGTGTATGATAGGAAATACGCCATGTCAGGTTGCCATGGCGATGCCGGGGTGTGGCCATGCCGCGTGCCACGACCTCGGTGAAATTATCCGTTCATGGGAGATACGGTGTGCCTTCGCGTCGGTTTCGACCACCGTTCAAGTGGCCCAGTATGGAAGCTTTTCGTCGCCGCTTGGCAAGTGTTGATGCGTTGCCACAGTTATGTGTGTTGGGTGTTCTCTCGGGGCTTCTGACCGGCGGCCTGATGGTCGTCTTTCGGGGAGCACTGGAGTTTGGGGCGTTGGCCTTCATGCCTGATGGCGACCCCGAGGCCTTCGAGCGACTCGCAGTACCGCTTCGCGTGGTGTTGCCGTTGATCGCCGTGGCGCTGATTGGCCTGTGGCTGTGGCGCATGCCGACGAGCGCCGGCAAGATCGGCATCGGTCATGTCATCGAACGGTTGACCTATCATCAGGGCAAGATGCCGCTACGCAACTGGATCACCCAGTGGTGGGTAGGACTCGTGGCCCTGCTGGGTGGTCTGTCCGCAGGGCGCGAGGGGCCCGCCATTCATCTCGGTGCGGCGGCGTCGAGCTGGATCGGCCAGATCATGCGGCTGCCCCACAACAGCCTGCGTGTATTGGTGGGGTGCGGCACCGCGGCGGGCATTGCCGCATCGTTCAATACGCCGATTGCCGGCGTCATCTTCGCCATGGAAGTGGTGATGATGGAGTACACCATCACCGGTTTCATGCCCGTTATTCTGGCCTCGACCACCGGTGCCGTCGTTTCGCAGTTGGTCTACGGTTCCCAACCCGCTTTCTCGGTGCCTAGCGTGCAACTGGCCTCGTTGTTCGACTTGCCCTGGATTGCCGTTACAGCCTTGTTGATCGGGCTGGTGGCCGGCGGCTTCGTGCGTCTTGCCAGGCCTGCGGCGTGGAAAGTACGCCTACCCATGTGGGGGCGCTTCCTGGCAGTGGGTGTGGCCGTAGCGGCACTGGCTTATTGGTATCCCCAAGTTCAGGGGATGGGCTACGACTCGCTGGAGCGCATGCTCGTCGGCCAGCCGGCGCTGGATGTGCTGATCGCCGTGGCGCTCGGCAAGCTGGCGCTGACGGCACTGGCCATCGCCTTCGGGATCCCCGTGAGTATCATTGGGCCGATTCTGGTGGCGGGGGCGGCTCTGGGCACGTTGTGCGGGCTGTTGTGGGCCACGCTGATGCCGGAGCTGGCCTCGTCACCAGCGGTGTTCTCGCTGCTGGGCATGGCCGCCATGATGGGCGCCATTCTGCAGGCGCCCCTGGCAGCGTTGATGGCGCTTCTGGAGTTGACGCACAATTCGAGCATCTTGCTGCCGGGCATGCTGGCGGTGGTCATTGCGGTGCTGGTGGCGCGTCAGGGGTATCACTGCTCGGGTTTTTTCATCTCCACGCTCGATAGTCAGGGTCTGCATCCCTTGCAGCGCCCGTTGATGCAAGCCTTGTCAAGGATCGCGGTGCCCGCCGTCATGGAACGTAGCGTGGCGCGGGCACCGCGCGTGTTGTCGCGGGCCCAGGCTCAGGAACTGCTGGCCGGCAAACCTACTTGGCTGGTGGTCTCGCGCGAGAACGACAAACCCCCGGTGGGGCTCAAGGCCGCCGGGCTGGCGAGGCTCATGCTCGACGAAAAATGGCAGGATGAACTCCGCTTCGACCTGCTGGAAATCCCTGGTCAGCGTGTCGATCTGGCGCCCATTTCCTTGCAGGCAACGCTCTCGGAGGCCTTCGAGCAACTCAATAAATATGGCGTCGATGCGCTCTACGTCGAACATACCACGGCGCCGCTGATCCGCAAGATTTCGGGTATCATCACCCGCGACGCCATCGAGAACTACTACCGTAATAAATGACCCCTGCATTGCTCCGGGGCATTGTCAGCAAGAATATCGGACTCGCATTAAGGAATCGCCATGTATCATTGGATCTTATCGCTGCATCTGGTTGCCGTCATGACCTGGTTCGCGGCGCTTTTCTTTCTCCCCCGATTGTTCGTCTATCACGCCCAGGCGCGTGATCATGGCGATGAACAGGCAATAGGCTATTTTCTGACCATGGAGCAGCGTCTCTACAAGGGCATCATGCTGCCGGCGATGATCGCGGTGATCGTTCTGGGCGGGCTGCTGATCTATCTGGTGCCGAGCGTCATGAGTAATGGCTCGTTTCATGTCAAGCTTCTACTGGTGGCATGTTTGATCGGCTACCATCATGTGTGTCTGGCCTACCTCAAGCGATTCGCGGCCTCGCGCTGTCATAAGAGCGCGTCATTCTTCAAGGCTTTCAATGGCATTCCCATTGTGCTGCTGCTGGCTATCGTCCTGCTCGTCGTGTTCCAGCCGTTTTGATGGCGACGCCAAGATTGCCGGCGGTGCTGGTGCTTGCGGGGCATGATCCCACCAGTGGGGCGGGGCTTACCGCCGATGCCGAAGCCATCCGCGCCTGCGGAGGCTGGCCGTTGACCGTACCCACCGCGCTGACGGTGCAGACCACGCGTGACGTACAGCGCGTCATGCCATGTTCGCGCGAGAGTATCGAAAGCGCCTGCGAGGCCTTGTTCGCGGATATCGAAATCAGCGCCATCAAGGTGGGGCTGATCGCCGATAGTGCGTCCCTCGAGGCGGTCATCGCCGTGGTGAGCGCGCATCCCCATTTACCATTGGTCGTCGATCCGGTGATGCGTGCCGGTGGTGGCAGCGCACTGGCGCCCGACGACGGCGTGCCGATGTTCCGTGAACGTCTGCTCTCGCTAGTGGATATCCTGACGCCCAATCGCCAGGAACTGGCGTGTCTGAGTACGGCTTCCGGCAGCGAGGTCGACCGGGTGGTGGAGCTTATGTCATTGGGCGCGCAGACGATTCTGGTCACTGGTGCTGATGCTTGGGAAGATGAGACGTTCGTGCGCGATGAGGTTGTCCACACCCTGTATACCCCCGACAATAGTCGCCAATGGCGCTGGCCGCGGCTAGCGGGTGACTATCATGGGTCGGGATGTACCCTGGCAGCTTCGCTTGCTACGCGCCTGGCGTGTGGCGAATCCTTGATTGAGGCTTGCAGCCAGGCCCAGCGAGTGGCGTGGGATAGCCTGGTGCATGCGCAACGTCCCGGGCATGGCCAAGCGTTACCCGATCGCTTGTGGCGATTGCCGCCCTTCGAGAGCGAGGCGACATGACGGCGGACTGGACGCGCGGCATTTACGCCATTACCGATGCGACGCTTTTGCCAGACGATGAGCGCTTGTTTGCGGCGTGCGAGCGCGCCTTGAGCGCAGAGCCGGCGCTTCTGCAATACCGTGACAAGTCGGTGGATGCCGACAAGCGCTGGCGCCAGGCCGCGACCCTGGCGGGATATTGCCACGATGCCGGGGTCCCACTGATCGTCAATGATGATATTGCCCTGGCGGTGAGACTGGGCGCGCGTTTCGGCACCACTATCGGGGTGCATCTGGGGCAGCAGGATGGCGCGTTGGATGCTGCGCGCGAGGCCCTGGGACCTACAGCGATCATCGGCGCGACCTGCCACGCACGCTTGGATCTGGCCGAGCGCGCGGCGGCCGAAGGCGCCAGTTATCTGGCTTTCGGGCGTTTCTTCGTCTCGCGCACCAAGCCCGAGGCGCCACCAGCGCCCTTGACGCTGCTCGGCGACGCAGCGCGTTTCGGCCTGCCGCGTGTGGCGATCGGCGGGCTCGACGTCCACACTATGCGTCTAGCCCGGGAGGCCGGCGCGGAGTTGCTGGCCACGGTGCATGCGGTCTTCGGCGCCGACGATCCTTCCATCGCCATCAAGGGATTGCAGGCGAGTCTCGGCGATGCGGCACACCGATAAATTATCCACAGGCTCGAGCGGAGAGTTGTTCGACCTGTCCAGAGAGTTATCCACATTTCTAGCCAGACACAGCCAGAGGAAGTCATGACCACGTCCGCACAACTCTTCGAGCAGGCTTGCCGTCACATCCCCGGCGGTGTGAATTCACCCGTGCGTGCCTTCAAGGGTATGGAGCGCGCACCGGTATTCGTGGAGCGCGCCCAGGGCGCTTATCTCTACGATGTCGAAGGCCAGCGCTACATTGATTATGTCGGTTCCTGGGGGCCGTTGATTACCGGTCACGCCGATCCCGACGTGCTGGGCGCGGTACGCGCGCGACTCGACGATGGGGTGTCCTTCGGCACTCCGACTGCCATCGAAACACGCATGGCGGAGCTGATCTGCGAGATCATGCCGTCCATCGACATGGTGCGCATGGTCAATTCGGGCACTGAGGCCACCATGTCGGCGATTCGCCTGGCGCGTGGATATACCGGGCGCGACAAGATCGTCAAGTTCGAAGGCAATTACCACGGGCATACCGACTCGCTGCTGGTCAAGGCCGGTTCCGGTGCGCTGACGCATGGCGAACCCAGTTCGCCCGGCGTGCCGGCCTCTCTCGCCGAACATACCGTGACGTTGCCCTATAACGATCTCGAGGCGGTGCGCGACTGCTTCGCGCGTCTGGGTGATGAAATCGCCGGTATCATCGTCGAGCCGGTGGCGGGGAACATGAACTGCATCCCGCCGCAGCCCGATTTCCTAAAGGGCCTGCGCGAGGTGTGCGATGCCCATGGCAGCGTACTGATCTTCGATGAGGTGATGACCGGTTTTCGCGTCGCACTGGGCGGTGCTCAGGCACATTTCGGCGTGACCCCGGACCTAACGTGCCTGGGCAAGATAGTCGGTGGTGGCATGCCGGTCGGTGCCTTCGGCGGGGCGCGCGAGCTGATGGAGCAAGTCTCGCCTTTAGGGCCGATCTATCAGGCGGGTACGCTGGCCGGCAATCCACTGGCCATGGCGGCGGGGATTGCGCTGCTCGAGAAGATTCGTGAACCGAGCTTCCATGATGCGCTCGGCGAACGCGTGGCGACGCTGTGCGATGGTCTGGAAGCCCGTGCGGAGGCGGCCGGCGTGGATTTGATCACCCAGCGCGCGGGCGGCATGTTCGGGGTCTTCTTCACGGCCCAGCGGCGCGTCGATAATTTCTCCCAGGCCACTGCCTGCGATGCCGATACCTTCCGGCACTTCTTCCTGGGCATGCTCAAGGAGGGCGTGTATCTGGCACCTTCGCCATTCGAGGCAGGCTTCATGTCGAGTGCGCATACGGCGGTCGATATCCAGGCCACCTTGGACGCTGCCGAACGGGTACTGGCGACCCTCGGTCAGGCCTGACACGGCAAGTGAACGATGCGATGCAACGACAGGATGCGGGAGAACGCTCAATGAGCCAGGTATTGATCGAAGCATTGCGCCAAGGCCAGGAATTTGGACGCTCGATCGGCGAGGTCGAGGTGTTCGAGACCCATATTTCCTGGGTCATTCTTACCGGTGACTATGCGTACAAGATCAAGAAGCCGCTGGATTTCGGCAGCTTTCTGGACTTTTCCACCCTCGAAAAGCGGCGCCGGCTCTGCGAACAGGAAGTGCGCCTCAATCGGCGGCTCGCCCCGGCGTTGTATCTGGAGACGGTGCCTATCAGTGGTAGGCCCGAGACACCACGGTTGGATGGTAGTGGCACGCCGTTCGAATATGCCGTCAAGATGCGCCAGTTCAGCAACCGTCATCTGTTCAGCACCCTGCAGGCCAGTGGCGAGCTTTCGGTAGAACTGCTCGACGACCTCGTCGATCAGTTGGTGGCATTTCACGAAGACGCGCCGCGTATCAGCGGCGATAGTCCGCTGGGCTCGCCGGATACCGTGCGCCGTACGCTGGACCGCGAGTTTCGCTTGATCGAGACGCGGCTCGACGATACCCAGGCACGCGAACGCCTCTCGCGACTCGAGACCTGGAGCCTGGACAGCTTCGCGCGGCTCGAACATGAATTCGAGCGGCGCTGGCGCGAAGGCTACGTGCGCGAGCTTCACGGTGACATTCATCTTGGCAATGCAGTGCATTTCGAGGGGCGCGCGCTGCTGTTCGACGGCCTGGAGTTCAACGCCGAACTGCGCTGGAACGATGTCGGCTGCGAGCTGGCGTTCTTGTTGATGGATCTCGAGGCGCGCGGCGAACAGGCCTTCGCCAACCACGTGCTCAATCGCTATCTGGAACTCTCCGGCGATTACGAGTTGGTGCGCCTGCTTGCCTATTACAAGCTTTATCGGGCGCTGGTGCGAGCCAAGGTGGCGATGCTGCATTACCACCAACCACAATTGACGTCTGATGAACGTCAGGAAGTATATGCTGAGTACCAGCACTACATTGCTCTGGCTGAGCGTTACAGCGAGTTTCGCTTCCCGTATCTGATCGTGGGCGTGGGGGTCTCGGGCAGTGGCAAGAGCCGTTTCACCGGCGAGATGGTGCAGCGGCTGGGCGGTGTGCGGGTGCGTTCCGACATCGAACGCAAGCGACTGTACGGCTTCGAGGCCCAAGCCAGCACCGCCGATGGCGCCGATATCTATACGTCCCAGGCCACTGAGCGTACCTATGAGCGTCTCGCCGAACTGGCAGGGGTCTTGCTGGAGTCAGGGCTGCCGGCTTGTGTCGATGCTACCTGCCTGACGCGCGCCCAGCGTACGTTACTGTGCTTCGAAGCCGAACGTCGTGGGCTGCCGGTGTTGCTGGTGAGTTTCGAAGCGGATGACGCGACTCTGCGCGCGCGCATCGAGAGGCGTGCCCAGCGCGGTGGAGATCCCTCCGAGGCGGGGCTTGAGGTGCTCGAGCGCCAGTTGGAACGCTTCGAACCCTTCGCCGACGATGAATTGAGCCACCTGGTGCATCTCGATACCACGGCACCGGATGCCAATCGTACCCTGGTGTCGATGATTCAGGAGCGTATCCAGCTCAATTGAGACGCCGTTAACTTTCTGTCGTGGCTGCGTCATGGGCCTGTCATGTACTCCCTTTATGCTCAAGGGGTGGTTAGGGTCGTCACGTTGCCGCATGGCGTGTGGGTGATGTGCGTCTCGTGATATTGCGCCGCTCTCTGGAGCGGCGCTTTTTTCGGTACTGCTGGAGGTCAAGACGTGCGCGCCTTGCGGGTGCTGCGCAGCGAGACCATGGGCGGCGCACCGAGGTTCTGGCGCGCCCAGTTCATGGCCTGAATGCGGTTGTGAACCTTGATCTTGCGGAAGATATTGTAGAGATGCGACTTGACGGTATGCTCGCTGACGAAAAGCTGATCGGCGATTTCGCGGTGCCCAGCAAGCCGATGATCTCCAGCTCACGGTGGGTCAATCCACATACCGGACGATACGCATTGAGCTGTTGGCGGCGATAGAAGTCGATCAGGCGTGTCATGAGGTTGCGCGACATCCATAGATCGCCATCGAGCAGCTTAGCGATGCCTTTGCAGATCAACAGCAGATTGTCCTGGCGGTAAAAGACGCCCTGTAGATGCAGACTGATCAGTAACTCCGCCGCATGCTCGTCGTCACGCAGATTGAAAGCTGCCAGGATCATTTCCGGACTTTCGCTGGCGCGGCTGTTCCATAGATGCATGCAGTTTTCGTCGACATGGTCGGCATCCAGCAATACCACGACCTTGCAGTCCGTGGGCGGCTCGAAGCTTTCCTGAGTGCTCAATGCCGAGACCTGGCAATCGAGCTGCTGGCGAATGTAATCGATGAACAGCTGCGACTGCGGATTGCAGTCGGTGACCATCAGAACCCTTGTATTTTCCATGCTCATGCGTTTCATCCCGGTGTTGTGTGAGACATTATCAGTGGCATCTCCCGACTTTCTCATGGCCGATTTCATGCCGAATTGCCTTCAAGCCTTATCCGAGATATGCCCTTTGTAAATAGATAGTAATCCCGGTATCTTAAAGCTTAAAAGAATATGGTCCTTTATTTTTTATAACTTTTTATAATTCTAGAGTCTCATCAAGTGGTTGGGCGAGGCTCGTAGATCTCTCGATGAGCGCGGCATGGATGAGGGAAGAGAAATTTCAGTCATGCCGCTAATTTATATTAGACAAAGAGTAGCTCAAAAGTATGAGAAATATCATTTGCGTCATTAACATATTGTTTTCAAACATATATGAATTAATGGTCAGAGTGGTTTCCTGACCGTAGAGCGGCCCGTAGAATGAGTGGCCGAGCGACAAGGAGTATGCATGATGGCGGATCGAAAGACCCTGGTACTGGCCAGTGGCAATGCCGGCAAGTTGCGTGAATTCCAGCACTTGCTGGGCCCCTTGGGGCTGGAAATACGCCTCCAACACGACTTCGCCGTGACCGAGGTCGAGGAAACCGGCCTGACGTTCGTCGAGAACGCCCTGCTCAAGGCCCGCGAAGCCTCGCGGGTAAGCGGATGTCCCGCTCTCGCCGACGATTCGGGACTGGAGGTCGACGCCTTGCATGGGGCGCCGGGGATTTACTCGGCGCGTTTCGCGGGCGAACCCAAGGATGATGCCGCCAACAATCGCAAGCTCCTGGATGTCCTCGACGCGGTACCGGAAGGACAGCGCACCGCGCGGTTCTGGTGCGTACTGATATACTTGCGTCACGCCGAGGACCCGGTGCCGCATATCGTGCAGTGCGCCTGGGAAGGAGAAATCCTGGCGCATCCGCGGGGTGAGGGCGGATTCGGTTACGATTCGCTCTTCTGGGTGCCGGAACGCGGCATGAGTGCTGCGGAGATGCCCGCCGAGGACAAGAACCGACTCAGCCATCGAGGCCGTGCCATGACCGCGCTGCTCGCTCAATTGTCTGCCGACTCATGACGACCCTGCCTCCCTTGTCGCTCTACGTGCATGTGCCCTGGTGCGTGCGCAAATGCCCATATTGCGATTTCAACTCGCATGGCGTGGGCTATGATCGAACGCTTCCCGAACGCGCTTATGTCGATGCCCTGATCGCCGATCTGGATGCGGAGTTGGCGCTGGCCTGCGGCCGCGAGCTGGTGAGCATCTTCATCGGTGGTGGCACGCCCAGCCTGCTGAGCGGTGCGGCGTATCGGCGTCTGTTGCAGGCGATAGAATCACGCTTACCGTTCGCCTCGGATATCGAGATCACCCTTGAAGCCAATCCCGGCACCGTGGAACACGACCGCTTTGCGGCGTATCGCGAGGCGGGCATCAATCGCCTGTCACTGGGGGTTCAGAGTTTCCAGTCTCGCCAGCTCGAGCGCCTGGGGCGCATTCATGGCGGTGATGAAGCCGCTCAGGCGCTGCGCAACGCGCGTGCGGCGGGGTTCGATAACATCAATCTCGATCTGATGCACGGTCTTCCCGAGCAGGGTCTGGAAGATGCTCTAGCAGATATCGATCAGGCGTTGGCATTGGCGCCCGAGCATATCTCCTGGTATCAGCTCACGCTCGAGCCCAACACCGAATTCTATTCACAGCCTCCGCGCTTGCCCGATGAAGACGTTCTGTGCGATATCCAGGAAGCTGGGCATGCGCGGCTCGAGGCCGCGGGTTATCAACGCTACGAGATTTCCGCCTACACGTGTCCCGATCGCCAGGCGCGCCACAACCTCAACTACTGGACGTTCGGCGACTATCTCGGCATCGGGGCCGGGGCGCACGGCAAGCTGAGCGCTTGGCAGCCCGATGGCAGCTTGGCCATCGAGAGACGCTGGAAGGTGCGTCAACCGGAAGCCTATCTGCGCCGTGCACAGGATCCGCGCGGTTTCGTCGCTGGGCGACGTGCTCTCGAAACGCAGGATCTGCCGCTGGAGTTTTTGATGAATGCCCTGCGTCTTACCGAGGGCGTTCCGCGACATTATTGGCGCGAGCGAAGCGGTTTGCCTGATACACTTCTCGACGCTCGACTTGAAGAAGCCCAGGCCAAAGGGTTGCTGCGCGACTCGGCGCAGCGCCTACAGGCATCGCCTCACGGGCTGTTATTCTTGAACGATCTGCTCGCGCTGTGCGATGAGCAGTGATAAAACGCTGCGATAGCAGGAACGCTACAACGTTTTTCGAACGCATTTATAGTTAAGGAGAAAGGACGCATGCAACGCTCGATATGGATGGCGATTCCGCTGGCTCTGGTGATGGGTGTCACGGGTTGTGCGAGCAATAATGCGCAAACTGGCGGCCAACAGAGTGATCATGGCAAGACATTCGGTGGTGCGGGCATCGGCGCTGCCGTGGGGGCGATTGCCGGGGCGCTGACCGGGGACGGCGGCAGCAGCACCCGTGATCGTGCGTTGATTGGGGCTACTACTGGGGCAGCCATCGGCGGTGGTGTGGGTGCCTACATGGATGCCCAGGAAGAAAAGCTGCGCAAGGATCTCGACGGAACCGGTATCGGGGTCGATCGTCAAGGCGACAACATTGTCCTCAACATGCCCAGCAGCGTGACCTTCGATGTCGACTCCAGCGACCTTAAAACGCCCGCACGGCAGGCACTCAACGATGCCACCGCCGTCATGCGCGAGTATCCCAAGACACGGATCAATGTGGCAGGCTACACCGACAGCACCGGTAGCGCCGACTACAACCAGCGCCTGTCGGAGCGTCGCGCGCAGTCCGTGGCCGATTATCTCGGCCAGGGAGGCATCGCCGGCAATCGTATCGCCACGGTCGGCCACGGGGAAAGCCAACCCGTCGCCAGCAACGATACCGAAAGTGGCCGCGCCCAGAATCGGCGTGTCGAAATCACGCTGACGCCTGTTACTCAGCAGAGCTAAGCGACCACGGCATCGCGCCAGGCCGGTTCGTGCCGGCCTGGCTTGCCAGGTTCATCAGCGCCCCTGACGTGGGCTTCCCCGCGCTTCACGTCGTTTTGGACCCTTTCATGCTCGCCTATCAGCACGCCTACCACGCCGGCAATTTCGCCGACGTTCACAAACATCTCGCCGTGTTTGCCGTTCTCCGCCATCTATTGCGTAAACCTTCGCCCGTTACGTATGTCGATACGCATGCCGGACGCGGGATGTATTCCCTCGATGCCGAGGAGACGCAGCGCCTCAAGGAGTATCGCCACGGCGTGGCGAGCCTCTGGGCGGCACGCGATCACCTTGCCGACGACTCATTGCTGGGCCCATGGTGCGAGTGTCTCGGCGCGGTGCAAGCGTCGTCTCGGCTCAGCCACTATCCGGGCTCGCCCTGGTGGCTGTCCCAGGCATGTCGGGCGCAGGATCGGCTCGATCTATACGAGCTTCACCCAGGCGAGGTAAGCCATCTCGAGGCCCAAGCGTTGCCTGACCAGTCACGACGCCTCCACGCGGACGGGCTGGCAGGCCTGCGTACCTTTTTGCCGCCTGCGACGCCGCGCCTTTGTGTGCTCATCGACCCCAGCTATGAACTCAAGCAAGAATACGCTGATGTTGCCGCGACGTTGCAGGCCGTAGCCGCCAAGGTGCGCCATGCTATCGTCTTGATCTGGTATCCGCTATTGCCCAGCGGACGCCATCATGAGTTGCTGGATGCCGTCCGCCGCAGCGGCGTACGCAAGATCTGGCGCAGCGAGCTGTTGATGCATCCGCCCGCTGATGCCACGCATGGCATGTATGGTAGTGGCATGCTGATCTTGAATCCGCCCTGGGGTGTGGACACGCAGCTCGATGACAGCCTGGCGCGCGTCGTACGCTGCCTGGGAGGCGAAGCGACGCATGCATCGCAGTGGTGGGTACCGGAGTGAGCCTGGCAGGCGGCACCGGCTGACGGCCGGTACCGATGCGTGGTGACTTATAGACCCAGCTTGCCGTGCAGGGTCGCGAGATCCTCGGCAAGCACGTTCACCGGCCAACGGCGTGCGATCCCAGCGCGCGACGAAGTTGCGGATGATGCGTACCACTTGGTAACTCCCGCCGTGGGCCCAGTTGGGCTCTTCGGGATCGGTGCCGGTCTACACCAAGGCATTCATCAGGGCATCGTCGTCGGTGTTCGGGTTGGCGGTGCCGTCGCGAAAGCCCAGATAATTGCGCGCGCTGGGTGCGGGGGTATCGGGGCTGGGAGGCATCACCGGCACGGTACCTTCCTGTTTCCAGCGCACCATGAGAAGGCCAGGGGTATGCTTGATGATGTCGCGCATGGCGTGAATGGTCGTATCACGCGTGTGGGCGCAGATCTGCAACGACAGGTCGCCGTGGCAACGCGCCGGCCGCCCCCAGCCCTTGTAGAAAGCGACGGCGATCCAGCGTGAAGGGCCAACGTGCGGTCGAGGCTGTCCAGGGTGTCAGCCAGGGCTTGGGTGTTGGTCAGCAAGGCATTGCGGTCGGCACTGTTGCTGACCTTCGCTCCCGGCTCAGTGCTGCTCTTCTCCGGCAAGCCCTGCTGGAGTCTGGCGAGCGGTGCCTGCAGGCCTTCCAGGACATCCGGCGCCTGGTGTTCGAGTAGCGGCGTGAGTTGCGTGGCCATCGCCAGGTAGGCGCCGTGCGGTCTTACTTCCCGATGCAGAAGCTGCCGAAGATCTCGCCGAGCAGGTCGTCGGCAGTGAATTCGCCGGTGATTTCGGCGAGCGCATTCTGGGCTTCACGGAGGTCCTCGGCGAGGAGTTCGCCAGCCCCGTGCCCCTGTAGCTGGGCGATGCCGTTGTCGAGTGCCTGACCGGCGCGGTCGAGGGCGTCGAGATGGCGTCGCCGAGCCGAGAAGCGTCCTTCGGTGGTGGCATCGAAGCCCATCACCGTCTTGAGATGATCCTTCAGGTTATCCACACCCATTCCGGTAATGGCGGACATGCGCACCAGTGGTGGGGTTGTGGATAAATCACTCGCAGCATCCTCGCCGCTTTCATCGATCTTGTTGCGCACCAGCGTCAAGCGTTCGGGGTGGGGGAGGCGTGCGACGAATTCCGGCCAGAGCTGCATGGGGTCGGTCTGGGTCGTGGTCGCCGCATCGACCAAGAGCAGTACGCGGTCGGCTTTCTCGATTTCTTCCCAGGCTCGGGCGACCCCGATTTTCTCGATGGCATCCGGCGTGTCGCGCAACCCGGCGGTATCGATGACGTGCAGTGGCATCCCATCCAGATGAATGTATTCGCGCAGTACGTCGCGGGTAGTGCCTTCGATGTCGGTGACGATGGCGCTGTCACGCTCGGTCAGCGCGTTGAGCAGGCTCGACTTGCCGGCATTGGGGCGTCCGGCAATGACCACGTTCATTCCTTCGCGCATCAGTGCCCCCTGACCGGCGGCGGCGCGTACCTCGCCGAGTATGGTGTACACGTCGTCGAGCATCGCCGCCACCTTGCCGTCGGCGAGGAAGTCGATCTCCTCCTCGGGAAAGTCGATGGCGGCTTCGACGAACATGCGCAACTCGATCAGCTTGTCGACGAGTGCTGCGACGCGCGTCGAAAATTCACCCTGCAGCGAGCGCAGGGCGTTTTCGGCGGCGGCGCGGGAACTGGCATCGATCAGGTCGGCGATGGCCTCGGCCTGGGCCAGATCGAGCTTGTCGTTGAGGAAGGCGCGTTCGGAGAACTCGCCGGGACGCGCCAGGCGAGCGCCCAGCGTGACACAGCGCTCGAGAAGCAGATCCATGATCACTGGTCCGCCATGTCCTTGCAGCTCGAGAACATCCTCACCGGTAAAGGAATGGGGGCCGGGGAAGAAGATCGCGATGCCCTCGTCGATGACACCGTCGTCAGCGTTGCGAAATGGGCCGTACTGCGCGTAACGCGGCGCAGGGCAATGGCCGAGGAAACCCTCGGCCAGCTTACGGCTGGCGGGACCCGAGATGCGTACGATGCCGACCCCGCCACGTCCGGGGGGCGTGGCGATGGCGGCGATGGTGTCCTGGCGATAGAGCGGCGTGGCGGTCATGTCGTTCTCCGACTGGTTGCCGGTATTGTCCCGATGGTAGACCCAAAACGCCAGACCCCCGCCGAGGCGGGGGTCTGATCGGGTGGTAAACGGAAAGGGCCGTCAGCTCTTGGCTTTACTGGCTTTTCCCGTTTCGCCGTCACTTTCGATCTTGCGCGTGATGATCCACTGCTGAAGGATCGAAATGACGTTGTTGCAGATCCAGTAGATCACCAGGCCGGCCGGGAACCACAGGAAGAAGAACGTGAAGACCACGGGCAACATCTTCATGATCTTGGCCTGCATGGGATCCGGCGGTGTCGGATTCAGCAACTGCTGAACGAACATCGAGGCGCCCATGATGATCGGCAGGATGAAGTAGGGATCCTGGGCTGAAAGGTCATTTATCCACAGCATGAAGGGCGCATGACGCAATTCCACGGATTCCAGCAACATCCAGTACAAGGCGATGAAGACTGGCATCTGCACGACGATGGGCAGGCAGCCCCCCAGAGGATTAATCTTCTCCTTCTGGTAGAACTTCATCATCTCCTGCGACATCTTCTGTCGATCGTCGCCGTACTGCTCCTTGATGCGCTTCATCTCCGGGCCCATCTTGCGCATCTTCGCCATCGACTTGTAGGCCTTGGCGGAGAGCGGGAAGAGCACGATCTTCACGACGACCGTGAGCAGTACGATCGACCAGCCCCAGTTACCGATCAGGCCATGGATCTTCGCCAGCAGCCAGAACAGCGGATTGGCGATGAACCATAACCAACCGAAATCGACGGTCAGTTCCAGGTGCGGCGCGATGGATTCCAGGCGGTCCTGAATCTTGGGACCCATGTAGAGCGTCGCGGCCAGAGTGGTTTCATTGCCGGGCTGGAGCTGCTGAGAGGGGCCGGCAAATGCGGCGACATTGCGATCACGGGAATCGATATTGGCGTAATAAAGATTCTCTTGGCTCTGCACCGGAACCCACGCCGAGGTAAAGTAGTGCTGAATCATGGCGACCCAGCCACCCTCGGACTCGACATTCTTGAAGTTGCCTTCACGAATGTCATCGAAGTCGATCTTCTCGTAATTGCTTTCTTGCGTGGAGAAGGTCGCGCCGAGGAACGACTTCATGCTCATAGGGCCGCCGCCCTGGCTGGGGTCGGCGCTATTGTCGCGAGCAAGCTGGCCGACGAAACGCGCGGTGATAGGCGTTTCGCTCTGATTATCGAGCAGGTACTCGACATTGACCGCGTAACTATCGCGATCGAAGGTATAACGCTTGATGATGTCCGCGCCATTGACCTCGGCTGTGAGGTCGACGCTCAGGCTGTCTTGATCGTCGCCGAGCGAATATTGCATTTGCTCGGAAGAGAAATCGATGCGCCCATCATGCCCCTCCAATTGGAGCCCCGACTTGGCAACGTAGCTACGCACGTTGTTGTCGCTGAGGAGCACGAAGGGTTGCTCGCTATTCAAGGACTCATGGTGCTTGGGTAGCGCAGCATAGACGACATCACCGCCACTAGGATCGATGCGAATATCCAGTGTATCGGTGCGTACCTCGATCAAGCTGTCCGAGTTGGTTTGCCCGTCCGCGCCAGGCATGTCGGCGGCCTCTTGCGATGAGGCACTGTTACCGCCGCTGTTGGACGTGGGAACCGAGAGGCTGTCGCTGTCGGCGTTACTCTCGGACGTATCCTGGGTAACGCTTTCAGGTGCGCGTTGCTCGACGCTGTTTTGCCCATAATCTCCGTTCCACTGAATGACCAGTAGATACGCGAGTACCGCGAGCGGGATGACGAGTAGGAGTCGTTTTACGTCCATAAGGATTCTGCCCGGTGATACATTCTGACGTCACGTCCCGACCGGCACTGCGGCCACGGTGAAACGTGGCGGAGAAATGCCGATCAAGGGGATGGCGTGGACGAGACCGACTGCTTGCGTACGTCTTTTTCCAGGCGTCGCCACATGCCGTGCAGTTGGCGATGCAAGGTATCGTTATCCAGCTCATGAGCCCCACGCCGAGCGAGAACGATGATATCTACGGCGGGGAGATGGTGCTGCTGGAGACGAAAGGATTCACGGACGAGGCGTTTCAGACGGTTACGATCGACAGCACGACGTACGTTCTTCTTGCTGAATACGAGCCCCACTCGCGGTTCACCGAGAGCATTGGGACGCGCAAGCATCAAAAGGCCCTTGCCGTGCACCTTGAAGGACGCATGAGCGAAGACGTGCTGATAGTCCCCGGCGGTTAGCAGTCGCCGCCGCCGGGGAAAGCCCTGATCGGACATTCGTTGTCCAGTCAGGCGCTCAGACGCTTGCGACCTTTGGCGCGACGACGTGCCAGCACCTGGCGGCCGCTCTGGGTGGCCATGCGAGCACGGAAGCCGTGCATGCGCTTGCGCTTTAGGACGCTCGGTTGAAAAGTGCGCTTCATAGCTGCGAATTCTCACGTGGTTGTTTGGAAACGATTTGAAACTGAAGAGCCCGGTACGCTTGCACCAGGCGGTATTCGGCTCAAGACCGGCAATTCTAGTGAATCCCAGGGGCAGGTGCAATTTTTCCGGCGCTTTTGTCCACACCTGTTTTGTTACGGCGGCGGGGCCTCGGCATGTGCTGAGGTAGTCGGTCCGAGCGGATGTTTGTTTGTACGCTCGTCACTTGTCGGCCTGCCCTTGGACAAACGATATAGCTATCATAATTGTTAAGATCTTACTAACTGATGTTGTTATGAATAGTAGGGCTTGTTTGTGGATAACTATATTTGTACATTTATTAACAATAACATGAGATGTTCTTGAATCTGTGGGGAAAAGGCGGAGAAGCTGTCGGTAGCATTGTGGGTAAGTGATGGTTTCTCCACACCCTGCGATATCTCCATGTTTCACAGGCACGTTGTGCGCTGAGTTAGGGATAGGGTTTTCCACAGGAAAAGAGACTCGGCATCCATGTGGATAACCCGGGCGTCGAACGATACAATAGTCGGCCATTCATCAACGCTAGGTGAGGTCGTGTGTCGGTCGCTCTCTGGCAGCAATGCCTCAACTTTCTTCAGGATGAGTTGAGCTCTCAGCAGTTCAACACCTGGATTCGCCCCTTGCAGGCGGAGGACGGTGACGCCAACGAGCTGTGTCTGCTGGCGCCCAACCGCTTCGTGCGTGACTGGGTCAATGATAAATACCTGAAGCGTATCAATGAGTTGCTGAGGGAGCTTGCCTCCAGCAAGCCGCCCAAGGTGCAGCTGACGGTCGGCAGCCGCCGCAACGTGGCGATGTCATCGCCGCGTGATCTGGGGGCACCGGTATCGGCGGCGTCCATGAATACCTCGCGTCCCCCCGAGACGCCGCCCGCCGTGCATGCACCGAGAGCCCAGGGCGATTATGCGGATGAACAGGAAATCGATCGCATGCGTGAGCGCGAGGATTCCTCGCGCCGGGATGGTGGCGAACGTCAGGTGCAGGTGGAAGGGAGCCTCAAGCACCAGAGTGGGCTCAATCCTAATTTTACCTTCGAAACCTTCGTCGAGGGTAAATCGAACCAGCTCGCGCGTGCTGCTTCGCGCCAGGTGTCCGAAAATCCCGGTGGTGCCTACAATCCGTTGTTCCTGTACGGTGGTGTTGGCTTGGGTAAGACGCACCTCATGCATGCGGTAGGCAATCATCTGGCCGGCCAGCGGGACAAAGCCAAGGTGGTTTACCTTCACTCAGAGCGTTTCGTGGCTGATATGGTCAAGGCGCTGCAGCTCAACGCCATCAACGATTTCAAGCGTTTCTATCGCAGCGTGGACGCACTGCTGATCGACGACATCCAATTTTTCGCCGGCAAGGAGCGCTCGCAGGAAGAATTCTTCCATACGTTCAATGCGTTGCTTGAGGGCGGTCAGCAAATGATCCTTACCTCGGATCGCTACCCCAAGGAAATCAGCGGGGTAGAAGAACGCCTCAAGTCGCGCTTCGGCTGGGGACTGACGGTGGCCATTGAGCCGCCTGAGCTGGAAACTCGCGTGGCTATCCTGATGAAAAAGGCCGACCAGGCCAAGGTCGACTTGCCGCACGATGCAGCGTTCTTCATCGCACAGAAGATCCGCTCCAACGTGCGTGAACTGGAAGGGGCGTTGAAGAAGGTCATCGCCGACTCGCACTTCATGGGCAAGCCGATCACCCAAGATTTCATTCGTGAGTCGCTCAAGGACCTGCTGGCCCTGCAGGACAAACAGGTCGGCGTCGACAACATTCAGCGCACGGTGGCGGAGTATTATAAGATCAAGCTGGCCGATCTTCTCTCCAAGCGTCGTTCGCGTTCAGTGGCGCGTCCGCGCCAGGTCGCCATGGCCTTGGCCAAGGAATTGACCAACCACAGCTTGCCCGAGATCGGCGATGCTTTCGGGGGGCGCGATCACACTACGGTGCTGCATGCCTGCCGAAAGGTGGAAACACTCAAGGAAGAAAGCGCGGATATCCGCGAGGATTACAAGAACCTGTTGCGGCTGCTGACCAGTTGAGCATGGCGGCCAGAATATTCCCTTGGACCCCAGGACGAGAGTGGAGCCCATGAGATTTACCATCACCCGCGAAGACCTTTTGCGTCCACTGTCGCTGGTCGCCGGCGTCGTTGAGCGTCGTCAGACCCTGCCGGTGCTGTCCAATGTGCTGCTCGAGGTACGCGACACGCAACTGGCACTGACCGGGACGGACCTCGAAGTCGAACTGATCGGTCGTACGGCCCCGCATCACGTCGACGAACCGGGGGCGGCGACAGTGCCGGCGCGCAAACTAATGGATATCTGCAAGTCACTGCCCGAGCGGACCGATATCACCTTTACGCTCGAAGAGGGGCGTGCGGTGCTACGTGCAGGGCGTTCACGCTTCACCTTGTCGACGTTGCCGGTGGCGGAATTCCCGAATATCGAGGGAAGTCAAAGCGATACGACCTTGACCTTGACGCGTGGCACACTCAAGCACTTGATCGATGCGACCTCGTTCGCCATGGCGCAGCAGGATGTGCGTTACTACCTGAACGGCATGCTGCTCGAGTTCGGTCATCACTTGGTGCGTACGGTGGCGACCGATGGTCACCGTTTGGCGGTGTGTGCACGTAGCGCCGAGGTCGACGTCGAGCCGTCGCAGAAGCTCATCGTGCCGCGCAAGGGCATTCTCGAATTGGCGCGTTTGCTGGATGGCAGCGATGAACCGGTGGAACTCACCATCGGTGGCACTCATCTGCGTGCGCAGACCGGGGATTTCACCTTTACCTCCAAGCTGGTTGACGGCAAGTTCCCCGATTACGAGCGAGTTGTCCCGCGGGGTGGTGATAAGGTCGTTATCGCCGAGCGTGGCGAGTTGCGTCAGGTGTTGTCGCGTACCGCGATTCTCTCCAACGAGAAATATCGTGGGGTCCGGCTCAATCTTGAAGAGCACAATCTGCGTGTGACGGCCAACAACCCCGAGCAGGAAGAAGCCGAGGAAAATGTGGCCATCGAATACGAGGGCGACACCTTGGAAGTAGGTTTCAATGTCGGCTATCTCGTGGATGTGCTCGGCGTGCTCGATGCCGATCGCGTACAAATGACGCTTTCCGATCCCAACAGCAGTGCGCTGCTGGAAGAACCGGGCGGTGGCGATGCCATGTATGTGGTCATGCCGATGCGCCTCTGATCGCCTGCGCTGCTCTTTCACTCAAGTACGTCTCGGGCGCGGTCGGTTCACGCCGGCATTGCTAACCGCGTCCGAGATGGCATGCTGCCTCCGATCCCCTTATGCCCCTCGAACGCCTCAATTTCCTAGGTTTGCGTAACCTGGCAGCACTCGATATGCGCCCCGCGCCGGGGATCAATCTGGTGACCGGTGCCAATGGCAGTGGCAAGACCAGTTTGTTGGAAGGCGTACACATGCTGGGGATGGCGCGCTCGTTCCGCACCCAGAAGCTCAAGCACGCGATCACCCACGACGCCGATGCCGTCACCTTGCATGGTCGCCTGGCGGGTGATCCGCCGGTGTCGTTGGGCGTTCGTCGAGCACGCGATGCCGCCGAGTTGGAAATTCGTCTCGATGGCGAGCGCGGTATTCGCGTGGCGCGCTTGGCGGAAACGCTTCCCTTGCAACTGATCAACCCCGATGCATTTCGCCTGTTGGAGGGTGCGCCTGCGGCTCGGCGTGAGTTTCTGGATTGGGGTGTGTTTCACGTGAAACATGAGTTCTTCGAAGCATGGCGGCGGGTAAGACGCGCCCTGAAACATCGGAATGCCCTGCTCAGACATGATAGAATCGACTTACGATCGATGCGTGTCTGGGAGCAAGAGTTGGCGCATTGGAGTGAACAACTCGACCTCTTGCGCAGCGACTACATGGCGCAATTCGCCAAGACATTCGAAGCGACATTGCATGAGTTGTTGCCGCTTTCCGGTTTATCTCTTCGCTATTACCGCGGATGGGATAAACAACGTGGGTTGCTGGACGTGCTCGAAAACGGTCGGGATACCGATCGGCAAATGGGCTTTACCCAGCAGGGGCCACAACGTGCCGACTTGCGTTTGCGTATTGGCAAGCGCGCTGCAGTGGAAGAACTATCGCGCGGGCAGCAAAAGTTGGTAGTGAGTGCGCTGAAATTAGCCCAAGGGCGCTTGCTGGAGGAACTGACGGGGCGTACCTGCGTTTACCTGATCGATGACCTGGCTGCCGAGCTTGATGTTTCGCATCGGCAGATCTTTTGTCATTGGCTGGCGCGCTTGCACTGCCAGGTCTTTATTACCGGAGTCGAGCGCAGTGCGCTCGAGAATGCATGGCAGTCGGAAACGGATGTCGCGATGTTTCACGTGGAACACGGGCGACTGCTCACGGAATGACTTCACGACGGAGTAGGCAATGAGCGAACAAGCTTACGACTCATCGAGCATCAAGGTTCTCAAAGGCCTGGATGCAGTACGCAAGCGCCCCGGCATGTACATCGGCGATACCGATGATGGCACGGGCCTGCATCATATGGTCTTCGAGCTGGTGGATAACTCAATCGACGAAGCGCTCGCGGGACACTGCAGCGAGATTCGCGTGGTGATCCACCCCGATGAGTCTGTCACCGTCAGTGATAATGGGCGTGGCATTCCGACTGATATGCATTCGGAGGAGAATGTCTCGGCGGCGGAGGTCATCATGACGGTGCTGCATGCCGGCGGCAAGTTCGATGACAACTCTTATAAAGTCTCGGGTGGTCTGCACGGCGTTGGCATTTCCGTCGTCAACGCGCTTTCCGAAGAACTCAAGCTCACGGTGTGGCGCGCCGGTCAGGTTTATGAACAGATCTATCATCATGGTGTGCCCGAGTCACCCCTGGACGTAGTGGGAAAGACCGAGAAGAGCGGGACCCAGGTCAACTTCAAGCCGTCGACCGAAACCTTCGCCAATATCGAGTTTCACTACGATATCCTGGCCAAGCGCTTGCGTGAACTGTCGTTCCTCAACTCTGGTGTGGCGATTCGGCTGACCGATGAGCGCTCAGGCGCGGAAGAATTGTTCCACTACGAAGGGGGGCTGCGGGCCTTCGTCGATCACCTGAATACCAACAAGGCGACGTTGAACCCCGTTTTCCACTTCGAAACGCAGCGCGAAGATGGCATTGGCGTTGAAATGGCTCTGCAGTGGAATGATACCTTCTCCGAGAATATTTTCTGCTACACCAACAACATTCCGCAGAGCGATGGTGGCACGCACCTGGCCGGTTTCCGTGCCGCCCTGACACGTACGCTCAATCACTACATCGAAACCGAAGGGCTGCTGAAAAAGGCCAAGGTCAACACGGCCGGTGACGATGCGCGGGAAGGGTTGACGGCGATCGTGTCAGTCAAGGTGCCTGATCCCAAGTTCTCGTCGCAGACCAAGGAAAAGCTGGTGTCATCCGAGGTCAAGACGGCGGTAGAGCAGGAGATGGGGCGTCAGCTGAGCGCTTATCTGGTGGAGCGGCCCAACGAGGCCAAGGCCATCGTCAACAAGATGCTCGACGCCGCACGTGCTCGCGAGGCTGCACGTAAGGCGCGCGATATGACACGCCGCAAGGGCGCATTGGATATCGCCGGGCTACCGGGCAAACTGGCTGATTGCCAGGAGAAAGATCCAAGCTTGTCGGAGCTTTATCTGGTCGAGGGCGACTCGGCCGGTGGCAGCGCCAAGCAAGGGCGCGACCGACGCACCCAGGCGATCCTGCCGCTCAAGGGCAAAATCCTGAACGTCGAGAAAGCGCGCTTCGACAAGATGCTGTCGTCTGCGGAGGTAGGCACGCTGATCACGGCATTGGGGTGTGGCATTGGGCGCGAGGAGTTCAATCCCGACAAGTTGCGCTACTATTCGATCATCATCATGACGGATGCCGATGTCGACGGTTCGCATATTCGCACGCTGCTGTTGACGTTCTTCTTCCGGCAGATGCCGGAACTGATCGAACGTGGCCATGTGTTCATCGCCCAGCCGCCGCTTTATAAGATCAAGCGTGGCAAGCAGGAAACCTATCTCAAGGATGAACAGGCGCTGACGGATTATTTGACCACGACAGCGCTGGATGGAGCGCGCCTTTACGTCAATGCCGACGCGCCAGGTATCGCCAACGAGCAGCTCGAGGCCCTGGTCAGTGAATATCGCGATGTCATGCGACGTATCGACCGCCTCTCGCGGGTTTACCCCAACTTCGTGCTGCGTAAGATCGTGCATACCGCAAGGCTTGAGAGCGATAGCCTCAAGGACCGCGAGACCATGCAGCACTGGATCGATCATCTGCAACGCGAAATGGACGATCTCATCGCCTATGAGGGCGGCCCGCGTTACTCCTTCCATCTTCAGGAAGACGGCGAGCGCGGTGTTTATCTACCCTGCGTATCACTGACGGCGCATGGGGTTACGACCGACTACGTGTGGGGCGTCGATTTCTTCCGCAGCGCCGATTACCGCGCCATGACCGCTTTGGGCGAAACGCTGGATGGATTGCTCGACGACGGGGCTTACGTCGCACGTGGTGAGCGTCAGCGTTCGGTAGAAACCTTCTACGAAGCGCTCGAATGGCTGATGAGCGAGGCCCAGCGTGGCTTGAGCGTTCAGCGCTACAAGGGGTTGGGCGAGATGAATCCCGAGCAGCTGTGGGAAACCACTATGGATCCCAATTCTCGCCGGATGCTGCGCGTTTCCATCGAGGATGCCGTGGCGTCTGACATGATGTTCAACACTTTGATGGGCGATGAAGTTGAGCCACGTCGTGACTTTATCGAGCGCAATGCGCTGGTCGCCAATTTGGATATTTAACGGAAATACCGGGTAGGCGATGTTTCACGTGGAACATTCATGATGAAGCGTCCTTGCACTCGATGAGCAGGTGTACGAGAGGCTGGCAACGTCAAGCGACGTTGCCAGCTTTTTTGTGGGGCGGCGGGCATTTATGCCGACGCGCTCAGGGTAAGCGGCAAGAAGCCGATTTTTTCTCAGCAGAGAAGCCAGTCGGTGAAGGCGGCAAGGTCATCGAAAACACGTGCATGATCGAGCCCTTCACCCTTCTGCTCGGTGCGTGCTCCCTTCCCCGTGCGTACCAGCGAGCTTTGGCATCCCGCAGCATCGCCGGCCTGTAGATCGCGTAGGCTATCGCCCACCATCCAGGCACCCTCAAGTGTTTCCAACTTCAGTACGTCGCGGATGCCGTTTAGAAGTCCTGGCAGGGGCTTGCGGCAAGAGCAGCCGTCATCGGGCCCATGCGGGCAATAGGCGATGTGATCGATTTTCCCGCCTGCGGCGTTCACCAGCTCTTGCATCTTGGCATGCATCGCCTCGAGGGTGGCTACATCGAAATAACCACGTGCGATACCCGATTGATTGGTGGCTACCGCCACTGTCCAGCCGGCTTGCGACAGACGTGCAATGGCCTCGATGGCTTGAGGGTAGGGGAGGAACTCGTCGAGCGACTTCACGTAGTCGTCGGAGTCCTGATTGATTACGCCATCGCGATCGAGGATGACGAGCGTCACGGCGGGCGTCATGGCGCGCTCCGGTATAGGTCGGGAGCGGTAGTGTTTCATGTGGAACATCCGTTGCCAAGCAGGGGAGGCATGATGCGAGCGAGGCCGGACGTTAGATCCGGCCCCGTGTTTCACGTGGAACATGTCGTCGATTCGCCATGCGGCGGGCGAGGGGCCCGGCGAGGCGTCAGGGAATCACCCGCCGCTCGCGCAGCCGATCCAGGGCATGCAGCAGCCGCTCCCGGGAGTCGCAGCGCGGCGTGAAGCCGTAGCGATAGATCTTGTTGACGTCGGAGATGACGTCGGTTTCGGTGCGGAAAATGAAGTCACCGAAGCCCCAGCCCACCAGCCGGTCGAGACGATCCTCCACCAGGCCGTGGCGGTGGGCGATGCGCTCCCACACCGCCTGCTTGTCGGCCATGTGCTGGGCCATAGGGATTGGCACCGGCGAGGCGCTGTCGAGGCCCAGGTGGGCGGCGGCCTCCGGCCACAGACGTTCCCAACGGAAGACGTCGCCGTTGGTGATGTTGAAGGCTTCGCCGGCGATGCCCTCGGTAGTCGCCGCCCAGGCGCTGACATCGCCAAGCAGGTCGGCGTCGGTGAACTGCATCAACACGCGATAGGCGGCCTCGGTGCCGGGATAGCGCATCGGCACACCCAGCTCGCGAGACAGGGCGGCGAAGACGCCGATGACCACCGCGATGTTCATGGGGTTGCCGTGCACGTTGCCGTCGATCATCAGGTCCGGGCGCAGGACGACGTGATCCCAGTCGGCCTTCCGGGCACGTTCGGTGAGGATGGCCTCCTGCGCCTGATAGAGGTTGGGTGGCAGGTGACTGGGATCGTCTTCCCGGGCGGGTGTCGGCACCTTGGCGCCCAGGTGGATGCCGTAGATTTTGAAGCCTTGGTAGATGACCACGCGGGTCAGCGGCGCGCCGGCGGCCTCGAGGGCGTCCAGCAAATTCTCGAGCATCGCCGCGTTGCGCTCGGCCTCCACGGCGAGGTCGTCGTCCGGAGACAGGGCCGCGTAGAACAGATGCGTCGTGTCGGCGGCCTGTTCGGCCACTACCCGGTGCGTGGTCTCGGGATCGGTCAGGTCGACGCACAGCGTCTCCATACCTTCGATCGGATGGCGTGCCAGGCTCCGGACCGTGTTGTCCGAGGCGTCGAGGGCGCGGTGCACGCCGTGGCCGATGATGCCGCTGGCACCGGCGATCAGGGCCTTGATGGGCTGGCTCATGGAGCCTCCATGTCATGTAGCAGAATGGCGATCAGCGGGTTGTGTGCCATGGGCGGGTCATGTATCGCTCAGGGCGATGCGGCGGCCGCCGCCCACGATGAGAGGGTCTGATTGGCGAAGTGTTGCATCTGTTTGCCTCCTTTGACGATGAGTCTACGCTCATCTTCGCCGGTGGCGGCTGTTCAATATACACTCGCATGACGAAATCACTCTTCGAAATAGGCGAAGAATGGACGAACTGCTTACCTTCCGGCTCTTCATCGCCACCGTCGAGTCCGGCAGCCTGTCGGCGGCTGCCCATCAGCAGGGCATGGCCCTGTCGTCGGCCAGCCACCGGCTCAAGCGGCTCGAGCAGCGCCTCGGGGTGACTCTGCTCAACCGCACCACCCGGGTGCTGTCGCTGACCGAAGAAGGCGCGGCCTTCCTGCAGGGCTGCCGCGAGGCCGTCGCGGCGATGGAGCAGGCCGAGGATCGCATGCATCGCCGCCAGGCGGCGCTGTCGGGCGAGATCGTGGTGACGGCGCCCCACGATCTCGGCGAGCGTCGCATCGGGCCGGCGCTTCTGGCCTTCCAGCGCCGACATCCGCGAGTGTCGCTCGAACTGCATCTTAGCGACGGCCTGTCGCGAGGGGTGGGGCGGGGCATCGACTTGGCGATCCGGGTCGGCCCGCTACCTGATAGCGCCCTGATCGGCGTGCCGCTCGGCGATGATGAGCGACGAGTGGTCGCCTCCCCGGACTACTGGGGGCGCCGCGGACGCCCGGCGCACCCCCGGGACCTGCTTGAACACGACTGCCTGGTGCTGACGCGGGACGGCGAGCCGCAGCTCCCCTGGCGGTTTCAGGAAGGCGGCCGAGCCCTGAGCGTGCCGGTGAGCGGCTTGCTGCGTTCCAACTCCGGCGCGCTGCTGAGACGCTGGGCGATGGAGGGGGCGGGGGTGATCCTCAAGTCGTCTGGCGATATCCGCGAGGCGCTGGCGGAGGGCACGCTGGAAAGCGTGCTGGATGACTTCATGCCGCTGTCCTCGGGGATGCATGCGCTGATGGCACGGGACCGTTATCGTCCCCAGCGGCTGGAGGCCCTGGTGGCTTGGCTCAAGCAGTGGTTCCGTGAGGCCGACGGGGAAGGCAGGCGAGGATAGGCAGAGAGCACGGAACGACTGCAACCGGCGCGATGTTCCTGTGAGATTGTTTCACGTGGAACAATCGTCGAGCTACGAGCTACGAGCTACGAGCTACGAGCTACGAGCGGAAGAGAGAAGAGAGAAGAGAGAAGAGAGAAGAGAGAAGAGAGAAGAGGCATATTCTCGGCGCTAAACCTGGAGCGCCATGTTTCACGTGAAACAAATCCAATTGTTGCCCAAGGGGAGTCGATCCGGCGAGGAAGATAAAATGCCGGTAGGCACGATGTTCCACGTGAAACAAAAAAAGGGTGGCCCCAGTGGGGTCACCCTTTGAACTGCAACGCGTGCGTGTTTATTGCTGTAGCTGGGCGATATCCGCGACTTCCAGGAATAGGGCCTGGAGGCTGGCCAGCAAAGCAAGGCGGTTGCGGCGTACGGCGTCATCCTCCGCCATGACCATGACGTCATCGAAGAAGGCATCGACGGGGCTGCGAAGCTTAGCCAGCACATCCAGCGCCTCGCTGTAGCGAGCGGCACCGAGTAGCGGACGTACCGCCTGATGGCATTGTTCGAGCGCTTCGCTCAGCGTCGTCTCGGCTTCGGCTTGCAGCAGAGAGGCATCAACGGTGGTCGAGCCGTCATGTTGCTGCTTGGCGAGGATGTTCGAGACACGCTTATTGGCCGCCGCCAGCGCTGCTGCTTCTTCACGATGACTGAAGGCATGCACGGCCCGAACCCGGCGTGCGAAATCGAGCGGACGCGTGACCGGGCGAGAGCGCACCGCGAGATAGACCTCGACGGGAATGCCTTCGTCCTGCGTCCAGGCGCGGAAGCGGTCGAGCATGTAATCGAGTACGGTATCGATCAGGCCATCAGGCTTGGGTAGTTCGTCATGCTGAGCAGCGGCGAGTTCGAGCAGTTCGCGCAGGTCGAGATCGAGCTCACCCTTGATCAAGATGTTGAGAACACCGATGGCGGCGCGGCGCAGGGCAAAAGGATCCTTGGTGCCTGTGGGGCGCTGGCCGATACCGAAGATGCCGGTCAGCGTATCCAGGCGGTCAGCCAATGCCAGGGCCAAGCCGGTATGCGTCTTGGGAACGTCGTCGCTGGCGAAACGCGGTAGGTACTGCTCGTGAAGTGCCTGCGCGACCTCTTCCGGCTCACCGTCCTGGCGGGCGTAGTAGGTGCCCATAATGCCCTGGAGCTCGGGGAATTCCAGCACCATCTCCGTGACCAGATCGCACTTGGCGAGCTGTGCGGCACGTTGGGCATGATCGACGTTGCCATCGACCCGACCGGCGATGAACGCGCCGATGGTCTCCATGCGTTGCGCCTTGTCACCCAGCGTGCCCAATGACTTCTGGAAGACCACGTTATCCAGTGCGTCGCGGCGCGAGGCCAATGTCTGCTTGCGGTCGGTATCGTAGAAGAAAGCGGCATCGGCCAGACGCGGGCGGATGACTTTTTCGTTGCCCTCGATGACCTGCTGCGGGTCGCGGCTCTCGATGTTGGAGACGGTGATGAAGGCAGGCTTGAGCTGTCCCTCGGCGTCGAGCAGGTGGAAGTACTTCTGATTGGCCTTCATCGACGAGATCAAGCATTCGGCGGGCACTTCGAGGAAACGCTCGTCGAAGCGGCCGGTCAGCGCCACCGGCCATTCGACCAGACCGTTGACTTCGTCGAGGAGGTCGTCATAGATGACTGCCGTGGCGTCGTTGACCTCGGCTTCGGCCAGCACCTGTTCGCGGATGCGCTCACGTCGGCGGTCGTTATCGGCCAGTACGAAGGCATCTTCGAGCACGCTCAGATAGTCGTCAGCGTGCGCCAACTCGATGGCCTGTGGGGCATGGAAGCGATGCCCTCGGGTGGTACGGCCGGCTTCGAGGCCGAGCACTTCGGTGGGTACCACGTCCTGACCGTAGAGCATGACCAACCAGTGCACGGGGCGCGAAAACTCGAGCCGAGAGGCGCCCCAGCGCATATTCTTGGGCACCGGCAGGGCGTTGACGGCACGCCTGAGTATGGCCGGCAGCAGCGCCGTGGTGGCTTCGCCCGGTTCCTGATAGCGATAGCCAAGCCAGGTACCCTTGTCGGTCTCCAGATGGATCAGGTCCGCGACATCAACGCCGCAAGAACGCGCGAAGCCTTCGGCGGCCTTGGTGGGCTCGCCGTCCTTGAAGGCGGCGGCCAGGGCCGGGCCGCGACGCTCGATCTCGCGATCCGGCTGCTTGTCGCCGAGTACTTCGATGCTGACCGCCAAGCGGCGTGGCGTGGCGTAGGCGTGAGCTGCCTCGAAAGGGATCTCAGCGTCGGCAAGACCATTTGCGATGCCATCGCGCAGGGCATTGGCGAGGGATTCGATGGCGCCTGGCGGAAGCTCTTCGACGCCGAGTTCGACCAGTAGAGTGTTGGATGCCATTCTTACGCGTCTCCCTCGTTGCTTTCTCGGCTCAGCAGTTCCTGACGGATAGCCTCGGGGGCCATGGGGAACCCGGCTGCCTTGCGCGATTCAAAGTAGGCGTGGGCGACGTCACGGGCCATGGTGCGCACACGCAGAATGTAACGCTGACGCTCGGTGACCGAGATGGCATGCCGGGCGTCGAGCAGGTTGAAAGTATGCGATGCCTTGAGCACGTGCTCGTAGGCGGGCAGGGGCAACTCCGCGTCGAGGAGCTTTTGGCATTCGCCTTCGCTGTGGTCGAAAGCAGAGAACTGATAGTCGACATCGGCGTGTTCGAAATTGTAAGCCGACTGTTCGCGTTCGTTCTGGAGGTAGACATCGCCGTAGGTGACGGATGAACCATCGGGGGCGTAGGTCCATACCAGGTCGTAGACGCTATCGACATCCTGCAGGTACATGGCGATGCGTTCCAGGCCGTAGGTCAGTTCGCCGGTGACCGGATAACATTCGATGCCGCCGGCCTGCTGGAAGTAGGTGAACTGGGTCACTTCCATACCGTTGAGCCAGACTTCCCAGCCGAGTCCCCAGGCACCTAGGGTAGGGGATTCCCAGTTGTCTTCGACGAAGCGAATGTCGTGGACCTGCAGGTCGATGCCGAGACGCTCGAGCGAGCCCAGATACAGCGCCTGCAGTTCCAGGGGGGAGGGCTTCATCACCACCTGAAACTGATAGTAGTGCTGCAAGCGATTGGGGTTCTCGCCATAGCGTCCGTCAGTGGGACGGCGCGATGGTTGCACGTAGGCGGCATTCCAGGTCTCGGGGCCGATGGAACGCAGGAAGGTCGCGGGATGAAAGGTGCCGGCTCCGACTTCCATATCCAGGGGTTGCATGATTACGCAGCCCTGTTCGGCCCAGTACTGTTGCAGGGCAAGGATCAGGCCCTGGAAGGTTTTCACGTCTGGCGTCGACTGTGTCATTGGTGAAGTACCGTTGGCCCATGAATTCACGAACTGCCAAGTATACAATTAGCGGTTAATCGGTTATAGGCACCGTGACGAAAAGCACGCTTGCGCGTGGGTGCACGACTTGAAGGAATCGACGACATGATTGTAGTGACGGGCGGTGCCGGTTTCATCGGCGCCAATCTAGTGAAGGCTCTCAATGCACGCGGCCACGAGGATGTGCTCGTGGTCGACGACCTCTCCGACGGCACCAAGTTCGTCAATCTCGCCGACTGCACGCTGGGTGACTATCTCGATAAGGATGACTTCCTGGCGCGCGTGAAGGCCGAACTGCGTGGCGAACCGAGCGCCTTGCCGCCGATCGAGGCCATCTTCCACGAAGGGGCCTGCTCGGATACCACCGAGTGGGACGGCAAGTTCATGCTCGAGAACAACTTCGAGTACTCCAAGGTGCTGCTGCACTTCTGCCAGCACAAGCGCATTCCCTTTCTGTATGCGTCATCGGCGGCGACCTACGGCGGTAGCGAGGTGTTCGTGGAGGCACCGGAGCATGAGAAGCCGCTCAACGTCTACGGCTATTCCAAGTTGTTGTTCGATCAGTACGTACGCGTCCACTGGGAGGAGTTCGAGACTCAGGTGGTGGGCTTCCGCTACTTCAACGTCTATGGCCCGCGCGAGCAGCACAAGGGCAAGATGGCCAGCGTCGCCTATCACCATCACACGCAGGTGCAGCGTGGTGAGAACCCCAAGCTGTTCGGTGCTTGGGAAGGCTATGAAGCCGGCATGCAAAGCCGTGACTTCATCTATGTCGGCGACGTGGTGGACGTCAACTTGTGGTGCCTCGACAACCCCGAGGTATCGGGCATCTTCAATCTGGGCACCGGCCGTGCCGAACCGTTCAAGGCCATCGCCGAGACGGTGATCGATTACTACGCCACCGGCAAGATCGACTACATCGCCTTCCCCGAGGAGCTCAAGGGACGCTATCAGAGCTACACCCGAGCGGATATCTCACGCCTGCGTGAGGCGGGCTACCCGGCGGAGTTCAAGACCGTGCGCGAAGGCGTCACCGCCTACCTGGATTGGTTGAATGGCTGACGACATTGCCACCTCTCCACGCCTGCTCGTCGTCGGCCCTTCCTGGGTCGGTGACATGGTCATGGCGCAGAGCCTATTCATGACGCTCAAGGCGCGTTATCCGGATGCCTACCTTGGCGTACTGGCCCCGGGCTGGTCGCTGCCGGTCCTGGCGCGTATGCCCGAGGTCGATGAGACCGTCGCGCTGGACGTCAAGCACGGCGAATTCGGCTGGGCCACGCGGCGTGACGTGGCGCGCACGCTGAAGGGCCGCTTCGACCGGGCGATCGTGTTGCCGCGCTCCTGGAAATCGGCGCTGGTGCCGTTCCTGGCCCGCATCCCTGAGCGCTTGGGTTTCCGGGGCGAGCAGCGCTACATGGTGCTCAATGCGCGCCGTGAGCTCGATAAAAGCGTGCTGAATCAAACCGTGAAGCGCTTCGTCTCGTTGGGCCTGCCTGAGGACGAGGCGCAAGCCGGGGATTTTGCGATTCCCGCGCCGCGCCTCGAGGTGAATGCCGAAGAACAACGTCGCTTGCACGAGACGCTGGGGCTCTCGGATCGTCCCGCCATTGGCATGATGCCGGGCGCCGAGTTTGGACCGTCCAAGCAGTGGCCGCTAGCGCATTTTCGCAGCCTGGCGGAACGCCTGGTGGCCGAGGGCTTCGAGGTGCGGGTGATGGGAGGCCCCAAGGACGCTGACGCCGGTGAGACGATCAGCCAAGGACTGGACGGCGTGCATAACCTGTGCGGGCGTACCAAGCTCACCGAGGTGGTGGATCTGCTCGCCGACTGCCAGCAAGTGGTCACCAACGACTCGGGGCTGATGCACGTGGCGGCAGCGGTAGGCACGCGTGTGCAGGCCATCTACGGCTCGTCTTCGCCGGCCTACACGCCGCCTCTGACCGAAAACGCTGAGATCCACGATCTCGAGCTGTCTTGCTCGCCATGCTTCGCGCGTGACTGCCCGTTGGGGCACACGAATTGTCTGCGCCATCTCGAACCGGCGCGGCTATTGGCGTCGATCCGGCACGCGGCGCTCAGTTGACCCCTTTCCACATGTAGGTTTGCAGTGCGTCTTCCTCCGCCATGTGGTCGTTGATGGTTTCCAGGCCGTATTCTTCGACCAGCGTGGGATCCTTGGCGAATAGTGAGCGTCCCAACCCGGCAGCGCGTGCGTCCAGCGTGAAGCCCATGGCTTCGAGTACCGTCGGATAGACATCGACCATCGATCCTTGGCGCTGTATACGCTTCCCGGCAGGGACACCCTCGCCAAGCATCATGAAGGTGTTTTCGCGCTCGGCGTCGACCAACTGTGGCCACTCCGAGTTCTTCATGCTCAGGTGGTCGCTGGAGATCACCACCAGAGTATTGTCGAGCAGGCCTTCCCGGTCGAGGCGCTGCAGGAAGCGGCGTACCAGCCAGCCCGTGCATTTCACCGAATACAGAATGTTGACTCCATCGAATTCCCCCTGATTGTCCAGGCACGCCTGAGCCGGGTTGCCGAACGGCGGGTGGGCCGCCAGAGTCAAGGCGAACATGGCATAAGGCTGGCGATCGTCATTCTTGGCAAGCTTGCGGATGCGCTCGGTGGCCATGTTGAGCAGGGTATCGTCGTAAAGGCCCCAGTCGTTGAGATAGTCCGGCGGCGTGACCTGATCCTCAAGCTCGTCGCGGCCTAGCGCGCGATCGAAGCCGTGTCCCTCGTAGAACACCTTCTTGCCGGCGAAACGCGTACTGGCCCCGCCCATGTAGGTGAGATCGTATCCTTTGGCATTGAGCAGGTCGCCCAGGCACTGGGTATGCGGGAGTACCTCGTCGAGCGGCTCGAACTGGTTGTCATGTTTCAATCCGGCGGGCATCAGCGGCACACCACACTGGGTGGCGACCATGCCGGCGGTCGTCCAGCCGGTATTGTCGAGCTGCTTGAGTCCCTCGAAGACGGTGCCGCGCTTGCCGAGCGCGGCGAGATCTTCATAGGCGTCGCCGAACGTGTCGCGGTCGGCGTAGGTCCGCTCAGTGCTCTCTAGATAGAGATAGATGAGATTGGGGCGAGTTTGCGGCTCGCTTTCGATACTCGGGACGCGGTAGTGATCGCGTAACCAATCGCCCTCGGTGACCACCGAAGCACCACGTTGCGACAGGCCGAACAGTAGCGGATTGAAGGCCAGCAAGAAGAGCGCGCCGACACGCTCCCACAGCCGCCACCGGTGGTCGGCGCGTACCAGCCAGGTGAAGGCCATGAGCATGACGATGGCGCATAGGGTGAAAATCACCGCGGCGAAGACGCGGCTGGCACCGCCATGCTCGGTCATCCCGGCCTGCAAATGAAAAATCACCGCGCCCAGGTCCACCTTGCCGAAGCTATCGTCCAGGTACAGGTAGACCCACCACAGGGCCAGCGGGATCGACGACCAGGGCAAGACGCGTCGCGTGCTGGTGCGTTGTGTGGGATGGCCCCAGCGAAAATACCAGGCGATGGCGACCCACACCGCCGCGACGGGGAATAAAAACCAGTGACTGATGATGGTCAGCGTGGTGAAGAGATACCCCAGGCATAAGCCGAGGTAGGTAAGCACGCTCCAGCGGAGGGTGGTGGGTGACAGCTTCATCATAAGAACGCGTCCTTGTCTTTATGACTAGAGTATGACAGCGAAGAAGCCTATCTGACTCATCGTTGTGGCATTTGTTCGAGTTCGTAGAGTTCGTTGAGCTTGGCGTACTTCATGTAAGCATGAAACGCCGTGGTCAGAGCGACCGTCATGCCGTCCATTCCCTGGAGCAGGCCGCCTTTGAAGATCAGCTTGCGCAGCATCGCATTAACGGCGTGCAGCGTCGGGCGCAGTCGTGAGGGGCGCACGCCGCGCTCTTTCATCGCCCAGGCATCGCGGCTCGAGAGCGCATCGATGCGCCGAATCCAGTGCGACATGTCCTCGTAAGTGAAATGTCGCAGGTGCGCAGTGGTGGCCTCGACCTTGGGGGCCTCGACCGACGAGTGTGCCTTCTTGGGCAGATAGCCGGCGGTGGTGCGGTTGTAAAGGCGTACCACCGAGTCTGGGTAGAAGCCTGCGGCACGAATCCAGTGTCGAGCCACGTAGTTCTTGCGTCGGAAGCTATAGGCAGTCTGCGGGTCGTCGAGGGCGAGCGACTCGATCAGGGTCACGGCATCGTCGTCGAGGCGCTCGTCGGCATCCAGGGCCAGGATCCAGGCATTCTTGGCGAACGGTACACCGTGCGCCTTTTGTGGCCCGTCGCCGAGATAAGTCTGCGTGATCACCCGCGCCCCCTCGGCCTCGGCAATAGCCACGGTGTCGTCGCTACTCAGCGAGTCGACGACGATGACCTCGTTGCAGACGCGTGACAGCGAACGTACGCAGTCGGCGATGTTGGCTTGCTCGTTGAGGGTGATGACGATTCCGGTCAGCGGTTGCATGGCGTTTCCTCGGTGGCCGTTGGCGTTGGCCAGGCGTCGGCGATTTGGCGCGCCACTGCCGCGATGTCGATACGCGACATGTCGCTGGCGGAGGCGTCGTCGGCAGGCGGGCTGAAGGCCAGGCGGCGTATCTCGGCATTGCAGGTTTGCCAGCGCAATGGCGTGGCCGAGCGCTTGGCAGGATAGAAGCCGATCGTGGGGCGATTGAGTGCCCCGGCGATGTGCAAGGGCCCGGTCGAACCGGCAACGAAGACATCGGCGGCGGCCAGGGTTTCGGCGAAATCGGTCAGACTCGCGCGTGGGGGCATGAGCACTGCATCGATATCGCGTGCGTTGAGCGTTTCCACCAGGTGCTGGGCTACAGCCTCTTCGCCAGGTCCATGAGTGAGCACCCACTTCGGCGGAGCGAGAAGGTTGGCGCTAATTGCCTGGGCGAGATCCGCATATTGCGCCACGCTGAGATTGACCGCCGAACCGCCGCTGCCGGGGTGCAGAAACCACCAGGGGCGTGTCGGAGAAAGCGACAGTTCATCGCTCAGGCGCTGGCGCTGGGCGTCGCGCGTCGCGTCGGGCAGGGGCCAGTAAGGTGGCGTCGGCGTCGGCACGTCCTGACCGAGCGTTTGCAGTAGGGCGGCGGCCAGGTCCTGGTTGTAGACGTACTCGGGTTTTTGGGATCGCGACCTACGCTGTTTAATGCGAAAGTTGTAAAATATCTGGGCCCACTTGGTGGCGGGCGCCATGCGCAGGGAAATGCCGGCCCGCCAACCCAGCCACCCGGTACGTGGCGTGGAGAACAGCGTCAGCAGGGCGTCGAACTTCCCGGCGCGAAGCTGCACGAGCAAGTCTTTTTGCTGACGTCGCGGCGCGGCGCCGCCCGGGTCGAGAATTACCTCGTCGACCCATGGGCAGGCATGCGCCAGGGGTGCTGTATAGGTGGGCACCAGCACGGCAACATGATTGTCGGGATAGGCACTCTTCAGGCAGGCCAGGGCCGGCCAGGCGAGCATGAAGTCGCCGAGCTTGTCGTTGCGTACCACGAGGATGCGCTGTGGGCGCGACTGGGTCATCGAGTCTCCTGTGCCCGGTGGCGTCGACGCGTGAGTCGAACATTGTCCGAGGAGCTTGCCTTGCAGCACAAGGTCTTGCATATCTGTTTATCCCGCGGCTGGGGCGGGCTGGAAATGTACCCTGCGCGCATTATACCCGAGCTGGCCCGCCAGGGGTGGCGTGCCTACGTACTGACGCTCGAAGAGACGCGTCTGGCTCGAGCGTTAGTCGACTGTGAGGCGACCGAAGTGCGTAGTGTGCGCTCACCCTCGCGTGCGCTGTGGCAATTGCCGGCACTTGTGCGCTGGCTGCGACGTCGTGGTATCGGCGTCGTGCATTGTCATAAATCGAGTGACTTGCGCCTCGGCGCGTTGCTCAAGTGGCTGTGTCCCGAGCTGCGTCTTGTCTTTACCGACCACATGGGCGTCACGCGGCCCAAACACGACGCCTATCATCGCTGGGTCTACCGGCATGTCGATCGCGTGTTGTCGATCAGCGAGGCAACGCTGACGCGTAATCGCCAGGCTTTCCCGCTACCCGCGTCGCGGATCACTCGTTTGTATCTGGGTATCGATACGTCGGAGTACGTTCCTCGACTCGACACCGCCGCACGCCAAGCGCTACGTGACGCCTTGGGCATTCCGCGCGAGGCGGTGACGATGGCCTTGCCGGGGCGCCTGACGCCCGGCAAGGGGCAGCAAGTCCTGCTGGATGCCTTCACTCGGCTGTGTGAGGCGGGCGATAGCCAGTCTCATTTGGTGCTGATCGGTGGGCTGGAGGCGAACGAGGGCGGTAACCCCACCTTCATCGCCTCCCTGCAACAGCAGGTCCGTGAACAGGGCCTTGACGAGCGCGTCACGTTCACGGGGTTTCGGCGGGATCTGGCACGGCTCTTCGAGGTGGTGGATATCGTCTGTGTGCCATCGCGTAACGAAGCCTTCGGGCTCACGGTGATCGAGGCCATGGCGGCATGCAAGGCCGTGGTGGGTGCCGACAGCGGCGCGATTCCCGAGCTGATTGGGTGTGAGGGCGGTCGGCTCGCCGATCCGCAGGATCCGGCGGCCTGGGCGGCGATACTCGGCGAGCTACGCGAGGCCCCCGCGCTGCGTGAGCACCTCGGTGCCAACGCCTGCCGCTTCGTCAATGCACGCTTCACGCTGGCCCGACACGTCTCCGGACTGTGCGAGATTTATGCGGATGCCGCGTAGCCGAGGCGCACCGAGGCCATGGCCTCGGGGGCGTCGAACTTGATCAGCGAACGTTCGAGCCGTGCCAGGTTGTTCTCTTGCCAGCGCCCCGGGGCGCGCAACCGGCAGCGATCGAAATCGATCAGCCAGACGCGGTCATCGGCGTCGACGAGCAGGTTGCGGGTGTTGAGATCGACATGGTCGAGACCGGCATCGTGAAAGCGGCGCACGGTTCGGCCGACGCGCTGCAACAGGGCGGGTGACGCCGTCGGCAGGCGCTCGGCCAGGGCCACGACATCGGGGATCAGCCGCGTGATCAGCGTGGCGGTGTAGCTTGGGCCGTGTCGCCACACACCAGCGGCCACTGGCGCGGGCACCGGCAGGCCACGCTGCTTGAGTTCGGCGGTCAGGCGCATCTCGCGAAAGGCACGAGTGCGTTCGAGACCGGTCCACATATAGCGCGCGTCGCTGAGCCGGGCGATCAAGCCACCTCGCCGGTAGGGCCGCAGCGCCCAGCGCTCCTCGCCGCAGGCGACGAAAAGACTCGCCCCGCGTCCCGGCGCTTCGCCGAGTACTGCGTCGCGCTCTCGCCAGAAGTCCGGGCTTAGCCAGCGCGCGTCGATTTGTGGCCCTTGGCCGGCGTCACATAGAATGTCGGCATCATATAGAATGAATGCCTGTCCCGTTTGGAATGTTGCCAACCGCATGAAGCATCCTCTGCCCGTCCGTCCCGCGCATATTTGTATACTACGACTGTCCGCGCTGGGCGATGTCTGCAACCTTGTCCCGACCATTCGCGTGCTGCAGCGCCTATGGCCTGACGCCCGCATCACTTGGATCATCGGCAAGGGCGAGCATAGTTTACTGGCCGGTCTATCAGGGGTCGAGTTCATCGTCTATGACAAGACCTCAGGCTTGGCCGGCATGCGTGAGATCTGGCGTCGGCTCGGCGACACACGCTTCGATGTGCTGCTGCACATGCAACAAGCGCTGCGCGCCAGCGCGCTTTCTCTGGGCCTCAAGGCGGATCTGCGTATCGGGTACGACAAGGCCCGGGCCAAGGATTGGCAGCACTGGTTCACCCACCGTCAGCTGACGCCGCATGCTCACGCGCATGTGCTGGAATCGTTTCTCGACTTCGCGCGCTTGCTGGGTGGCGAGGAGCGCGTCGACGCCGAGCCCTTGCGCTGGGATCTGGCGATCCCCGACAGCGCCTACCAAGAAGCCGTGCGCGTCACCGGTGAAGTGCCTTACGTGGTGATCAGCCCCTGCGCCAATCCGCGCCTGCGCAATTTCCGCAATTGGTCCGCCGAGGGTTATGCGGCGATGATCGCGCATGCTTGGGAAGAGCATGGCCTGCGCACGGTGATGACTGGGGGCAGCAGCGCCCAGGAGCAGGAAATGGGCGCGCGCATTCGCGCCCTGTGCGCGGAAGGGGCGGTCATCGATGCCATTGGCGGCACTTCACTCAAGGGGCTGCTGGCCATGCTCGACCGCGCGCGCATGGTGATCGCGCCGGATTCCGGGCCGGTTCACATGGCCAATGCGCTGCGCACGCCAACGCTGGGGCTTTATGCCACCACCAATCCCGATCGCGCGGCGCCCTATTGCTGGCGGCGTTTCGTGGTCGACCGTTATCCTGATGCCGTGCGTCGTTATCTGCACAAGTCACCGGAGGCCATTCCGTGGGGCACGCGTGTGCGGCACCCCGATGCCATGAGCCTGATCCATGCCGACGACGTCATTGCCCAATTCGATGCCTTGCTGGATGCCACGCCGTCCGCTTCGCCCCGCTCGGAGCCCGACCATGAAGCTTGATCTGACCGTCCTCGAACAGGCCCGCCTACTGGTGGTGGGTGATGTCATGCTCGATCGCTATTGGCATGGTGGCACCTCGCGCATTTCGCCGGAAGCGCCGGTGCCGGTGGTCAAGGTCGGTGAATCGGAAGACCGTCCCGGCGGCGCCGCCAACGTGGCGCTCAATATCGCCGCGTTGGGCGCGCACGCCGCGCTGGCGGGCGTGGTCGGCGAGGATGACAATGCCGCCTTGCTCAAGGCGAGTCTTGAAGCTTCTGATGTAAGCACTCACTTTCATCACAGCCCTGAGATTCCCACGATCACCAAGCTGCGTGTGATGAGCCGCAACCAGCAGTTGCTGCGTCTCGACTTCGAGGAATCGCTGTGGGAGATCGATACCCAAGGCCTGACCGAGCGCGTCGAGGCGGCGTTGCCCGACGCTGACGTGATGATCCTCTCCGACTACGGCAAGGGCAGTCTCAATCGCGTCGAAACGCTGATCGCCATCGCGCGTCAGGCAGGTAAGCGTGTGCTGGTCGATCCCAAGGGCCATGCCTTTGACAAGTATCGCGGGGCGAGCATCATCACCCCCAATCTGGGCGAGTTCGAAGCGGTCGTCGGGCCGTGTCCCGACGATGCCACGCTCGCCGAGAAGGGCGAGCAGCTACGTGCCGACTTGCAGCTCGAAGCGCTGCTGGTCACGCGCAGCGAGAAGGGCATGACCTTGATCCGTGAGGGCCACGCGCCGCTGCATCTACCGACGCATGCGCGCGAGGTCTTCGATGTCACCGGTGCCGGGGATACCGTCATCGGTGTGCTGGGGTTGGCGCTAGCGGCGGGCCACGGTTATCCCGAAGCGATCATGCTCGCCAACTTGGCGGCGGGGCTGGTGGTTGCCAAGCCGGGCACCGCGACGCTGTCCATCGCCGAGCTCTACACGGCGCTGCATGGCGACAAGCTCGCTGAGTTCGGCCCCATCGAGGAAGGTGCATTGGTCGACGCGGTGCGCGCGGCCAAGCTGCGCGGCGAGCGCGTGGTGATGACCAACGGCTGTTTCGACATCCTGCATGCCGGCCATGTGGCCTATCTCGAGCAGGCCAAACGGTTGGGAGATCGGCTGATCGTGGCCGTCAACGACGACGCCTCCGTGGCACGTCTCAAGGGCCCCAAGCGGCCGATCAACGCCCTCGAACGCCGCATGCAGGTGTTGGCGGGCTTGAGCGCGGTGGATTGGGTAGTGCCCTTCGCCGAGGAAACCCCGGCACGCGTGATCGCCGAGGTACTGCCCGATGTACTGGTCAAGGGCGGTGACTATCGGCCCGAGGACATCGCCGGTGGTGAGGCGGTCATCGACGATGGTGGTGAGGTCCAGGTGCTCAACTTCGAGGATGGCGTCTCCACCACGGCAATGATCGGCACCATTCTCGACCGTGAAGGTTAAGGCTATGTACGAAAAGGCGGCGCAATGATGGCATCGGGTGCCGCACGCGGTCTCTATAGCGCGCTGTTGTATCTGCTCTCGCCCCTTATCTGGTGGCGGATATGGCGTGAGCATGCGCTTACTAACAAGCGTGCGGAGCGCTTGGGATTGATCGCCGACGCGGCGGATGGCCCGCCGACGATCTGGCTGCATGCCGCCTCCGTCGGTGAGGTGCTGGCGGCACGGCCCTTGATCGAGGCCCTGGCCGAGCGTCACGCCGACCACCGACTGGTGGTCACCACCATGACCGCCACCGGCGCCGAGCGCGTGCGGGCGCTGTTTCCTGCCGAGCGCTATGCGCTCACGCACTACTTCCTGCCGCTGGATTTTCCGGGCACGGCGCGACGTTTCATCGCGCGTTTGCGTCCGCGCCTGGCGATCATCGTCGAAACCGAGCTATGGCCCAACCTGCTGGCAGCGTGTGAACGCCAGCACGTGCCCGTGATCGTCGCCAACGCTCGACTCTCCGACAAGGCCTTCCAAGGCTATCGTAAGGTGGCGCCGCTGCTGCGTGGCGCACTGGGCACGGTCAGTTGGCTGGCGGCCAAGTCGTCCTCGGATTTCGAACGTTTCACGGCATTGGGCTTACCCGCCGAGCGCGGCGAGGTCGTGGGTTCGATCAAGTTCGATCTACCCATCAATGCCGAGCTGCGTGATGATGGTGAGCGCTTACATACCCAGTGGGGCACGCGATTCGTGTGGGTGGCAGGCTCGACCCATGCGGGAGAAGATGAGCAGGTGCTCGATGCCCATGCCCGGCTACGCGAACGCGACCCACATGCCTTGCTGGTGTTGGTGCCGCGCCATCCGCAGCGCTTTGCGGCGGTGGCCGAGCTCTGCGAGGCACGCGGCGAGCGTCTCGCGCGGCGTTCGCAAGGTGAAACGCCCAGCGCCGAGACGAGTATCCTGCTGGGCGACACCATGGGCGAATTGATGCGCTTCTACGCCGCAGCGGACGCCGCCTTCGTGGGCGGTAGCCTGGTACCCATCGGCGGGCACAACCTGCTCGAACCCGCCGCACTCGGCATGCCTGTGCTTACCGGGCCGCATCTGGAGAACTTTCAGGACATTGCCGAGACCCTGCGCGAGGCCAAGGCACTGTGCGAGATCGACACTGCCGAGGCCCTGGGCGAAGCCTTGGCGACCCTCGCCGACGACCCCGACCAGCGCCGCCGACTGGGTGCCGCCGGCGAAGCCGTGGTAGCCGCCAATCGCGGCGCGCTGGAAAAGACGCTGGCAGGCATCGCGGCGCG